>PMAE01000041.1 GCA_003152485.1 Gemmatimonadota bacterium
AGAATCGGGGTGAGCGTCTTGGATGCTCTGGCGTCGCGTGGGACGGCATACACGAAGAATGGGTGACGCCCCAACGCTACCCGATCGCGGTCGGTATGGCGAGCAACCGCAGAGTTCCCTTACGTCAGAGTTCCCCTACTTCGCCGCCTGCTTGAAGAGGGCTGCGTACTGCCCATAGCCGCCGGCCGACAGCTGATCGACGGGGATGAATCGCAGCGATGCAGAGTTCATGCAGTAGCGGAGACCCGTCGGCGCGGGGCCGTCGTCGAACAGATGGCCGAGGTGCGACCCGGCGTGCACTGATCGGAGCTCCGTGCGGTCCATACCCAAGGTGCGATCGTCCTGCGACGCGATGTTCGCCGCCTCGAGCGGCTTCGTAAAGCTCGGCCACCCGGTGTGAGAATCGAATTTGTCGAGCGAGCTGAATAGTGGCTCACCCGACACGACATCGACGTAGATCCCGGCGCGCTCGTTGTTCCAGTACGCGTTGTCGAACGGATGCTCGGTCGCCGCTTCCTGCGTGACCTGATACTGCTCCGGCGTCAACGTGCGGCGCAGCGTCGCGGCGTCCGGTTTGTGGTACGTCGCCCATCGGTCGATGCCGGTCGTCGCGGCCTTCGCGGGATGCGCGGACACGGGAGGCGATGGCGGCACCGTCGCCTGGGCGTGCACGACATCCGCCGTACCCGCCGTCAAGAGCGCCAACGCGCCGCCGATGACCGCGCCCCACTTCACCGCGCTCCGTTGCTGTGCTCTCGTCATGACCTTCAACCCTCGGTTGGCGGGACAGCGCCCTGCCCAGCGCTCGAGCCCCACAGCTGTTGCAATCGCCGGTCCCGGCCACAGCCCCATCGGTAGATGCCGTATGCGATCGGGTGCTTCGAGTAATACCCCTGATGAGAGTCTTCGGCCACGTAGAACGGACCCGCGCTCAGGATCTGTGTCACGATACGACTCGGCAGCCGGCGGCCGTGCGTGATCGCGGCCTCCGACGCTTCGGCTTCTCGCTGTTGCGCGCTGTCGTGGTAGAATATTTCGCTTCGGTACTGCTCGCCGTGGTCGCAGAACTGACCGTTCGCATCGAGGGGATCGACGTTGTGCCAGAACACCTGGAGCAACGCCGCATACCCGATCTTCCGTGGATCGTATCGGATCTCGACCGCCTCGACGTGCCCGGTGCCGCCGGAGGATACCTGCGAGTAGCTGGGATTCGCGAGCGTGCCACCGGTATAGCCCGCGACCACCGATACCACCCCCGGCAGTGAATCGAACGGGTACACCATGGACCAGAAACAGCCGCCCGCGAACGTCGCGATCTCCAGATCGCCATGCTCCACTCCCGCCGCGACACTCCGCGAGCGCATGGGCACCACCATCGCCGCGGCCACCGCGATGACCTGCCACGTCACCGTCCGTCGCATACCAAGACGCATCGAGACTCGAGATTGAAGGAGGGCGCCGCCGGAGCGGGCGAGTCGCGGGCACGAGCCCGCCACCGACCGTACGTATGCACAAGACCACACCGAGGTTCCGGCTATCTGCGACCGCGATCGCGCGGCCGCCGGGTCGCCGCAACCACCTGGTGTACGCTCGCCCCTCACGCGTTGGATTCAACCGCCTGCGTCGGCGACCTCGGTCGAATATTATATTGATACCCATGAGTCCACCCGAGTGAGCGACGCACCAATGGGCCCGGCATCGTACGGATCACCGGTCCCGGTCGCGCCCTCGCTCGCGGCGACTGTGTCGGAACTCCGACTGCCGCGCCCCCCGGAGCGGAATGGGCGGATCCTGCTGCTGTCTGGACTGGCTGTCGTGGTGGCCATCCTGGCCGCGGTCGCCGCGCGGATGCTCACCGCCCTCATCGGACTCATCACCAACCTCGCGTTCTACGGGACGTGGTCGGCGGCGTTCTCCTCGCCCGCGAACAATCATCTCGGTGCCGCGGTCATCGTTGTCCCTGTCATCGGCGGGGTCATCGTCGGCCTCATGGCGCGATACGGATCGAGCGCCATCCGGGGACATGGCATCCCCGAGGCGATGGAGCAGATCCTGCTCAATCAGAGTCGAGTCGCACCACGAGTGACGTTCCTCAAGCCGGTCTCGGCCGCCATCGCGATCGGGACCGGCGGCCCATTCGGCGCCGAGGGGCCCATCATCGCCACCGGCGGCGCGCTCGGCTCGGTCATCGGGCAACTGCTCCGAACCTCGGCTGACGAACGCAAGGTTCTGCTGGCCGCGGGCGCCGCGGCCGGCATGGCCGCGACGTTTGGGAGCCCGGTGTCCGCGGTGCTCCTCGCCGTCGAGTTGCTGCTGTTCGAGTATCGGGCGCGATCCCTCATCCCGGTGTCGTTTGCCGCGGCCGCCGCGACGGTGGTACGGATGGCGTTCGTCGGCTCCGACCCGATCTTCCCGATGGCGGCCGTGGCGCCGCCGGGTGGCGCCGCGCTCGCGACCTACGTGGCGCTGGGCGCCGTGATCGGCGTCGCCGCGGTCTGCATCACGCGCGCGCTCTATGCCATCGAGGACGGGTTCGAGCGCCTGCCAATCCACTGGATGTGGTGGCCCGCACTTGCCGCCGTGGTAGTCGGACTCGTGGGCTGGGTTGCGCCACGCACGCTGGGTGTGGGCTACGTCAACATCGAACAGACGCTCGCCGGCTCGCTCGCCGGCCGCGCGCTGCTCGCCTTGGTCGTGTTCAAGTTCCTGTCGTGGGTCATCGCGCTCGGGAGCGGGACGTCCGGGGGCACGCTCGCGCCGCTCTTCACGATCGGCGGCGGCCTCGGCGCATTGATCGGCGCGTGGCTGCAACGGGCCGCACCGTTCCTGCACGTGGATGCCCATATCGCCGCGCTGGTGGGGATGGCCGCCATCTTCGCCGGCGCATCGCACGCGCTCCTCGCGTCCGTCATCTTCGCGTTCGAGACGACCCGGCAGCCGATGGGATTGCTACCGTTGCTCGCCGGATGCAGTGCCGCGTATCTCGTGTCGCTGCGGCTCATGCCACACTCGATCATGACCGAAAAGCTCGCCCGGCGCGGAACGCGGATCCAATCCGAATATCAGGCCGATTACCTGAGTCAGATCCTGGTGCGCGACATCGCATCGAGTGAGCCGGTCGTGCTGCAGGCGACCGACGCTGTCGAAGACGTCCGAGATTGGATCGTGTCCCGCGCTCCCGGCTCCTCGCATCAGGGGTACCCAGTCGTCGATGCGCAGCACGCGCTCGTCGGTGTCGTGACCCGCCGCGACCTGCTCGACCTCGAGTTGCCCGTCACGAGCCTGGTGCGCGACCTCATCACCCGTCCGCCCGTCGTGATCTACGACGACAACTCGGCGCGGGACGCGGCCGATCACATGGTGCGTGAGGAGGTGGGTCGCTTGCCGGTCGTCACGCGGAAGTCGCCACATCAGGTGGTCGGCATGGTCTCTCGTAGCGATCTGCTGGGCGCACACGCGCGCCGATTGGCCGCTCACGATGATGTCGAGCGGCACCTGTCGCCTCAACAAATGCGGGGCGCCGCTCCGAGCCCGCCGTCGTGAGCTCACCGAAGGCAATCGCCGCCATGTTCCGTCCAACCGCTCACCGCGACGGTGCCCGCGCGCTCGACGCGTTGCGCCGCATCGTGCGCGCGCTGGGCATCTCGGCACGCACCGCCGAGCGTTCTGTCGGCGTCACCGGCGCGCAGCTGCTCGTGCTCCGTGTGCTGCACGACGCTCCGGCGCAATCGCTCAACGAGCTCGCCGCGCATACGTTCACGCACCAAAGCACGGTCTCCGTCGTGGTGGAGCGCCTCGTGATCAGGGGACTGGTTATCAGGTCTCGGTCCGCGGTTGATAGGCGTCGGTTGGTTTTGGCCGTGTCGCCGGCCGGCCGGAGAGCGCTCCACCGTGCGCCTCTGCCCGCCCACATGCGGCTGATCGCCGCGATCAATGAGTTGGCGCCTGGGAGACGCTTGGCCTTGGCCGGCGCCCTGGAATCGGTCGTTCAGTCGATGGGTCTCGCGACCGAGCCCGCGATCATGTTCTTCGACGAGTCCTCCACCGTGTCGAGAGGGCGCCGTCTGGACCGTCAGAGCGCCGCTAAGTCGCAGCCGCATCGTCGTCGTGCGTAGGTGTCACGAAATGCGACAGTTCGATACGTGGTGGTGTTAGATATTCATTCACAATCACTTACGCGTGACAGAATAGAATAAACTAATGTTTCTGGACCCTTTCTGACGCGTCCTTCCCGTAGCGGGGGACAGACGCGCTATGCGTCAGTCCAGCAACGGGTTCGCGGTGTCGAAGGGTCTCGCAATCGGCGTCTTTGAAGCCCCGCAGTTGGTCGAACGGGCTGACCGTCGGGACAGCAGTGATCGGTCGCAGCCATCCAACCGATCGCGGGCCTGGATGTGCGCCGCGGTGGCCACGGTGGCGCTGGCGATCGCCGCCTGCGAGACGCCGTCCTCGCTCGCCCCGGGCGGACAGTCCCCTCTGCAGATCTCGACCGATGGGCGACTCGAGCGCGGCGCGGCAATCACCCTTCACGTGACCAGGAACGGGGCGCCCGTGACCGACGGTGACGTCACGTGGACCACGACGTCCGGCGCGATGGTGAGACTCATCCAGCCTGATACGGCCGTGCTGGCCGACAGCGGCGCCGTGTCCATTTCGGCTCGCGTGGGCGCATTGACGACGACCACCACGCTGCGCGTCGCCGCGCCGCCGATGATCGTCTTCGCGATGCACGATGTCGAGGCCAACGGCTCTCTCGGGAACTACGACGTCTATCGTGCGTCGCTCGCTACCCCGACCGGCGGCGACCCTCGTCGTCCCGTAAGGGAGTAGGGAATAGGGAGTAGTAGTCAGGGTATCGTTTCTGGGTGATTCGCCCCAATTCGAGGACGGAGCTAGCGGATGAGGTCGCTACAAAAGCATCGTTAGGCCTCGAAATCGACATCCAAGCGATTGGAACGCCCCTTGCTTTAGTCACGGGCGTTCGCTGGGTCGGCGCCGTATGACGTCGACCCGACGGCCCACCGACAGCCGGGACCCAATCATGCTGCAGACGTCAACCACACCAGCACAAGCCACGCACCACATCGACCATACCGAGCTGCTCTTGCTCGACGGCGCGGTGACGCGTATGACCGAGAGCTTCGTCACGACGCGGACGTTGAGCCCGTCTCAGCGCGCGATTCTCGAGGAATACGGCGACGACGTGCGCCAATTGTTGCCGAACCTGTTCGGTCCCGCTCGCGATTTCGCGGAGCAACTCGCCGCGCTTGTTCGCACCGTCCTGGACGCGACGACCCGCCGCACCGTCCGCGAGAAATCCGCGAAGTCCTACGCGGCGGCGTAGAACCAGCCGCTGATCGCGGATCGGGGGCCGTTCCCGAACGGCCCCCACTGCGGTTATTCCGCCGGTTGGGCGCGGCGTACCGTCGGTGCCTGCCGGCGCCGGGTCGCGCAGCCCGCCCCCTAATACAGAGTTCCCCCACGCGTGGCGAACCGCCCGTGGCGCTGGGTCGAGAGCCATCGTGCGGGGCAATGACGGTCGTTCATCCCCTTTTGCGCACTGCGTACCGGGACCCAGCCACATCTACGCGGGGGGTGAGAGATGACGTCCGCTCCATCAGTAGTTCGCCGTCTTACGGCCGTGATGTCCGCCCTCGCGGTGGCGGGCATTGGAATGACAGCCGCGGCACAAGCTCCGGCCGCGGCGCCCGCAGCGGCGCCCGCGGCAACGCCAGTCGCCGCTGCGGCTAGCGCCAACTCGATCTGTGGCAACCAGCCGCTCTGCTATGAAGCGTCTGACTTCGCCGCGACGGTCACCGATTTTCGTACGACTACGCAGGGCTACTACAAGATCATTGATGTGAGCGTGCGGTTCACCAACAAGAGCACGACCCCGTTGGCGCTCGCGTACGCGACCGGCTCTGGAATGGCCACTGATGATCGCGGGAACCGCTACGCCGTCGGCGGCGCGAACGGATCCCGCGGCATCGGGACCGTTTCCGGCAACACATTCGACGCGAAAATGGTGATGCGGCCTGGCGGATACGCCGATGCCCGATTCGAGCTGTTGTTCTCGCCGGGCCAGGCGGTGCTGGGTCTCACGTACGAGCTCGATCTCACGGTCAACGAGCTCAATGCCGTCGAGGGCAATCAATTCACGCTCGGCGGTGAGTTCCCACTGCAGTTTAAGAGTCTTGTGAACGGCTCCACGGGCCCCGCACCCGGGCCGGTGACGTACACGTCGGCTGGACAGGTCGCGTCAGCCGGATCGCCGCCGCCGTGCGGTCCTGCGGGGACGGCCACGTCGGTTGCGGGCGCGACGAATTCGTCGACCGTTCAGGGCGCCACCAACAGTGCAGCGACCGCCGCCACCAATACGTCGAACGCCATCTCGAGCATCGGCTCGCTCTTCGGAAAGAAGAAGCCCGCCGCGAATAGCGCGGCTGCCGCGCCGTGCACAGCACCGAGTGTGAGCGCAGCGCCAGCCGCGACGGCTGCACCGGCCGCGGCGACGGCTGCATCGGCGGGACGGGTTGTCACACCTGTGAATACGAAGTCAGTCTCAAACGTCGCACCCGCTGCAGCCGCCTCATCGCGAGCCGCGACGACCGCTGTCGTAGCGACGCCTCCGGCCACCGCGCCGAAAGCGCAGACCACGCCAGCGACGACACCGGCCACCGCACCGGCCACGACGGCCGCCGCGACGACCGTGAAGAGCGCAACGCCCACTCCGGCACTGACTAAGAATCCGCCGGCCACTCCGTCCACCGGCCAGACACCCTGACATGCAACGCGCAATTCTTCGACGCACGATCGTCGTGACGGCTGTGACATTAGTGGTTACGGCCTGCGGCGGGGTGAAGGGCAAGTACGCCGACGCGTCCGGCGCCTTTGTACTCGATCTCAAGTCCGGCGGGCAGGCCAACTTCGCGATACCGAACAGTGAGACGACCTGCACGTACACGACAAAGGGCGATCAGCTCTCGCTGACGTGCAAAGGTGATGCGAGCGGGCCGCTCACGTTGACGATGCACGACGACGGCTCGATCTCCGGAGCGTCGGATGGCTTCATGCCGGTTCTGCGAAAGAAGTAGTCGCAGACGACGCGGAGTCCAGCGCGACGCTGGGCTGAGTTCGATTACGGCACGCGACCCATCGGGTTGCGTGCCGTGTCGCATCATACTGTTGCCCCGGTCGCCGTCGGCCGCTCCCGCCACTGCAGGCGCGTCTCGCGATCCCGCTGCGCTACGAGCGTTAGCACCGGTCGTACGGTGGTAGACTGCTCTGGCAGTGAGTCGCGGCTTGAGGAACCCCAAGCCAATCGGTACGTTACGCAGTCTTCGGCCAGGTAGCTCAGTTGGTAGAGCAGCGGACTGAAAATCCGCGTGTCAGAGGTTCGATTCCTCTTCTGGCCACTCCCTATTGTCGGCCGCACACCTGTGTGTGCCGTTAGGGCGCGACCCGCTTGACCGTGCGCCCCGCCTCCCTAGCCGGTCGTTCGAATGATGGCGTAGCGTCGTAGCGGTCTCCCATGACAGCGCCGCCACCCCACTCTTTCAGTGGTGAGTAAGTCACCTCCCCGTGGCGGACGCCAAGCAGCCTACCGCCGCTCATACGAGCGCTGGCGCGAAACGTCGGACGAAGCCTTCGCACTTGCCGTTCGGTCGTCATACTTCGCCGCTGACGTGCTGCGGACTCTTGGCTTCGATTTGTCAGGTGGCAACTACTTGGCGATCCGACGACGTGTTTCCCGACTCGGTCTCGACACCGGCCACTGGCACCGCGGCCGACCGCCAGCCGGTCGCCCACTCGAATCAGTGCTTGTGCCAGGCGGCTACACAAACCGCCATCGCTTGAAGGTCCGACTCTTACGCGCCGGCCGACTGCGCAACCGCTGTGCGGTCTGCGAATTGGATCCGGAGTGGCACGGTCACGCGCTCACCCTGGTGCTGGATCACATCAATGGCGTCAACGACGACTATCGACTCGACAACCTGCGGCTGCTCTGTCCAAACTGTCACAGCCAGACACCGACATTCTCCGGCCGAAATCGCCAGAAGCGACACCGATAACGACTAGGAATCCGCGCGTCGACGGTTCGATTCCGCCCCTGGCCACTTAGTGCGGCGCGATCAGCCGCTGGAATCGTGGATCGCCGCGCAGAGGCGCCCACACCGCGTCGAGCCGAAGCTCGCCTACGGAGAGAACGCTGGGTATCGCCAGCAGCGTGTCGATATGGGCAAGTGCTCCGTCGGTGTGTCCAGCCATCGTTTCGACGCGGGCGAATAAGGCCATCATATCCGGGTTGTACAGTGCGTCCGCACTGATCGGCCGGAGCGCCATCGCCTGCTCCCCGCTCCGGAGCGCCTCGTCGTGCCGCCCCAGCATGGCGTCGGCGAAGGCGAGCGCCATGAGTGTCCCGGCCTCCGCCGGTCCGGTCCGAAGCGCCTCGGTGGCGGCCGCGCGCGCCGTATCGGCGTAGGCATGCTCGCGTGCCGAATCGCCGCGCAGGCGGTACACGCGGGCTAGCGCGCTCGCCCATTCAGGCCGCTGGCCGTAGAAGTCGGTTGGCCTGAGCGCCAGAACTGCGCGTTGGCCGGCGTCGTCCAGCACGCCTTCTGTGGCATAGGATGACAGTGCGGCGAGCAGCGGTGCCGAGTCCGATCGGGCGAACGCCGCGCGCAAGACCTCGCGGGCACCACTGAGGTCACCCATACATATCCGTGCGGCCTCCTGCACACCGGCCAGGTTCGGCGCGTTGGGCGCGATCGCAAGAACTGGCGCCAGGGCCTCGTCGATCGCGCCGCACTGCCTCCGGTGGAGAAGTGCGACGGCGAGGTTGAACGCGGCAAGACCCGATCGCGGGTCGACGCGCCGCGCGCGCTGCAGCAGCGTCATCGCAGTATCGTAGCGCCCCTGCGACTCGTAGACCTCCCACTCGTTTTCCAACAGATCGGCATCGTCCGGCGTCACCCGGCGCGCCAACTCGAGTTGGTCGATCGCTGCCGGCCACTCCTGGTGGCGCATGTGCGACAGCCCGAGCGCGAGGTGCGCGGCGGGTAGGCCGGGCGCGATGGCGACCGCTCGCTCTGCAGCGGCCGTCCCCCGCGTCCACCGATCAGCCGCCTGCGTGCCGCCGAAATACGTGAGGTCGATGCTCGCCCGGGCGAGGCGCGCCCACGCCAAGGCAAACGTTGAGTCGATCGCGACAGCCTTCTCGTAATGCTCCGCCGCGTCGAGAAACGGTGCAGGCCCGATGTTCGTGAAGTCGTGCGTGGCCTCGTTGCCTCGCAGGTATTCCTGGTACGCTAAGAGGCTATCGGTGGGCCGCGTCCTCAGTGCCGAGCGCTGGCTAGTGTCCAGCGCCAAGTGCAGCGCCCGCACGACGCGCTCCGCGATCTGCCCCTGAACAGTGAAGACGTCGGTGAGCGGCGCGTCGAACGGCTCCTGCCATTTGCTGGTGGGCGTAGCCGCCCCGCCGACGTCCATGAGCTCCGGCTCGACTCGGACCTCGCTCTGCGCACCCTGACCCCCACCGCCCGTCCCGGCGCCGTGCTTGTTCCACCGCACTTTGCCGACCAGCAGGTACCGGACGCCAAGCTCACTCGCAATCTGCTGCGGCGTCTTGCTCGTGTGCCGGTATTGGTTTGAACTGGCGCCGGCGATGACGGTCAGTCCGGTCAGCGCGGTCAGCTTGCCGCGCACTTCATCGGTCATGCCGTCCGCGAAGTAGGCATCGGCCGAGTCGCCGATGTTGTCGAACGGCAGCACGGCAATACTTGGCTTGCCGTCTGCGGCACCCCGCGCATTCTCGCGGGACCGCCAAGCGAACAGCGCTCCACCCCCGACCAGGAGCCCGAGTACGAGGCTCGCTGCCGCGAGCGGAATTCGTCGACCAGACTGGGATCCGCCGGCACTAGCACGCACCGCGCGCGTCGTCTGGGTTGATGCGCCGCTCGCACCCATGCGCTCGGCCGCATCGAGCGCCGCGGCGAAGTCCGCCGCGGTCACGAATCGATCGGCAGGCACCGGGGCCAGTGCCTTGCGCACAGCCGCGTCCACGAGCTCGGTCACGGCCGGCCGGGCGACGCGCGCAGACGGCGCGGCGCTGCTCATCATCTTGGCGATTACGGCCTGCGCGGTCGCCCCCGTGAACGGGGGTTCCCCCGTCAACATCTCGTAACACACCGCGCCGAGCGAATAGATGTCGGTCTGAGGCGTGACGTCGCGCTCCCCTGCCGCTTGCTCGGGGCTCATGTACTGCGGCGTGCCGACGGTCATCCCGGTCTGCGTGAGCGTGCCGGCGATCGAAGGGTCCGCAGCGACGGCCCGGGCGATCCCGAAGTCGGCCAGCAACGCATCCCCCTGCGTCGTCAGCAGGATGTTCTCGGGCTTGATGTCGCGGTGGATCACGCCGTGTTGGCGCGCGTAGTCGAGCGCGTGCGCGACTTCGCGGGTGATCCGGAGCGCATCCTCGATCGGGAGCTGTTTAGCCCGCCCCAGTCGGTCGCGCAGGCTTTCGCCCTCCACGTACGGCATGGTGAACCACAGCTGGCCCGCAGCGCTCTCGCCGGAGTCGTAGACCGAGAGGATGTGCGGGTGCTGCAGCTTGGCCGCGACCGTGATCTCGCGCCGGAAGCGCTCGGGGCCGAGCGTCGCCGCCAGCTCCGGGAGCAGCACCTTGAGCGCCACAAGGCGGTCGTGCTTGAGGTCCCGCGCCGCATACACCGTCGCCATCCCACCGCGACCCAGCTCCCGTTCGATGGTGTAGCGATCGGCGAGCGAGGCGGCGAGATCGAGTTGCGGCGGTGTGGTCACCAGGCGTGGGTACGGGGATCCCGAACGATCAGGAGCGAGTCAAGCATAGGGTCTCCTTGGGTGCACAGCTAGGCGCGGGGTGGCCCGCCATTTCCCGAATTATTCCCCAAACCGAGATGAAACCGTCTGAATGACCGTTATACATCAGCAAACCCACATGAAGAGACCGCTGCCATCGATGCTGTAACTCCTGTAGCTACCAGCAACTACAGGAAATTACGCACGGTTGCATCAATCTCACTTTTCCGGACTGAAAATCCGCGTGTCGACGGTTCGATTCCGCCCCTGGCCACTGTTGGAACCAATTGAAGTACAACGCTTTACCAAAACGAACGGGCACCCACATGGGTGCCCGTTTCGCAGTGTATTCCCGAAATATTCCCCAAATTGCTAGAGCCGTCTCCCTTCAGTTCTATAAATCGAGGCGAAGCTCGGAGAAACGGTGGCGCGACCAAATCTCCGCGCCAGATCACGAGTGGCCGACGTCGCGCCGACCTCACGCCGCCTGCCATCGCGTCAGCACTTCCCGGACACGGCGACAGGGTCTCGCCCGATTGACGGACGCTGACTGTCCAGCCATCATCGAAGCCAACTCGTCCCGGACTCGTCGCCATGTCGGCGCACACGGCTCGCAGGTCATCGCTTCCGTTTGCCAACCGACAGTCTACTCGGCTTTCGGCGGCCACGAGCGTTGGGCGCGCTGCGTCATCGCTATGATCTCCGACTCTTTTCTCGAGAGGACCACATGTCCGAGATGCCTCCCGGTCTGCCCAAGCACCCCGTCGGGACCTTCGCTTTTGTGGGCGCCTACGCCGTGGTGTTGATCGCGCTCTGGTTGGTGATCTACTTCTTCGTCTACCGCGCGCGGGGAGTGGTCACCCCATGAACGTCGACCTGTACGAGCGCATTTGGATGATTGCGGTTGGGATCATGCTGGCCGGCATGTTCACTGTCCTGGCGGCAGCGGAGATCGGCCATTCTCAGATGCCACCGAGTCATGTCGAAACGATCGACCCGCGCGCGGTGTTGAGCGACGCGCGGTTCCGGCAGGCCGGGGTCTCGGCGGACGCTGGAGGACACCTGCATGCCACCGTCGTCGGGACGACATTTGCGTGGCTCCCAGGCAGTATGACCCTGCCGGCCGCCACCCCTGTCACGTTCCATGTGACGTCGGTCGATGTGATACATGGCTTCGAGATCGTGCGGACCAACGGGCAGACGATGGTCATCCCCGGGTACGTGAGCCAGTTCACCACCCAGTTCGAGGCCGGAGAGTACCTGATCGCGTGCAATGAATATTGCGGTGTCGGCCATCATCTCATGTTCGGGAAGCTCACCGTCGTACCGCCATCTCAGTGGCACGCGCCCACGGCCGCGTATCCCGGAGCCGTGGCCGCCGCAGCTGGAGGCCGTAATGAGTACCACTAGCTCGCGAGGCGCCGCGGCGTACACTCCGACGGCCACGCGCGGCCCTGGGCTGTTCGCGGACCGTGATCTGATCCTGACGAATCTCTGGGTGGCAATTGTTGCCTTCGGCGTGGCGGCGTGCATGGCAGTGATGCAAGCATTGAGTCGCGCCAGCCTCGACGTGCCGTACCGGTCTCCGCGCATGTATTACATGTCGGTCACGGCGCACGGGATCCTGATGGCGCTCGTGTTCACGACGTTTTTCATCATGGCGCTTGGCGACGTCGTGGTCGATACCGAGATCGGAGGCCTGCCTTCCCGAGCACTGGCCCGCGTGTCCTACACGGTCGCAATCATTGGGACCCTGATGACCCTCGCCACCGTGTTCGCGTTCAAGGCGAGCGTGTTGTACACGTTCTACCCGCCGATGCAGGCGCACCCGGCGTTCTACATTGGGCTGACCTTGCTCGTGGTCGGCTCCTGGGGCTGGGCCGTCAACGTGATCATCGCGTGGATGCGGGCTCGCCGCGCCCATCCGGATCGACCGGTCAGCCTGGCGATGCACGCGACGGCGGTCAACGCGCTACTGTGGCTCCTCGCGACGATTGGGGTCGCCTGCGAGATGCTCTTTCAACTGATTCCGTGGTCGCTGGGACTCGAAGCGCGCATTGATCCCCTGCTGGCGCGGACACTGTTCTGGTTCTTTGGCCACCCGCTCGTCTACTTCTGGGTGCTCCCCGCCTATGCCATTTGGTACACCGTGCTCCCGCGTGAAGCCGGCGGCAAGCTGTTCTCCGATCCATTGGGGCGGATGACGTTCACGCTGTTCTTGATCATATCGGTTCCGGTCGGTTTGCATCACCAATTTCAGGATCCAGGCATTTCAGCGGGATGGAAACTGTTCCACACCTTCAACACGATGGTGATCGTGTTCCCCAGCCTGGTCACCGCATTTACGATTTGCGCGTCGCTCGAGGTGGCCGGGCGGTTGCGGGGCGGCACGGGCTTGTTCGGCTGGATCGGTGCGCTGCCGTGGCAGAACCCGCTGGTCTCGAGCGCTCTGTGCGCGATGCTCTTGTTCATGATCGGTGGCTTTGGGGGCGTCGTGAACGCGTCCTTCGCCCTCAACTCAGTGGTGCACAACACTGCGTGGATTCCCGGTCACTTCCACCTGACCGTGGGCAGCGCTGTCGCCCTCACATTCATGGGTACGGCATATTGGCTCGTGCCCAAGGTCAGCGGACGCAACCTCGAGCTCGGGCTCTTGGCCAGGGTTCAGCCATTTCTCTGGTTCGCGGGGATGTTTCTGTTCGGAGTATCGAACCACCTGACCGGATTGATGGGGATGCCGCGCCGAATCTTCGAGGGCGCCTATGCCGGACAGCCCGAGGCGCATATGTGGCAAGCGCTGACATGGGTGTCGGCGATGGGTGGAGTCATCCTGTTCGTGAGCGCGATGTTTTTCGTGATGGTGATGCTCGCGACTCTGCTCGCTGGTCAACGCAGCGCGCAGGAGCCGATCGTATGGGCAGAACCGCTGACCACACCAGCCGATGGCGTGCGACCCGGTATCTGGGACGGGTTGTGGCCTTGGTTTGCCGTCGCCGTCGTGCTGGCGGCGGTCGGCTACGTGATGCCGCTGTCCGACATTTTACACCTGACCCGATACGGGAGCTCAGGGTTCAAGACCTTCTGAGGAAACACGCACATGCGCTCCCCCTTCGCTCGCGTATTCCGCAGCCTCGCCATCGCCGGCCCGATCCTCGTAGGGCCCGTTATGACAGCGCGCGGACAGGAGCAGATACCTCCCGAGCATCACTGGACGGATATCGGCACCTCCGGTCAGACGTCGGTCGACTGGACCACGCTCGAGCGACATGATATGAACACGGGCGGGCCGGTATTTCTCATCTGGGCACACACGGAGGAGAACGGAGGATCCGTGGTGGTCCGAGTGGCCGTCCACTGCGGGCCGCGGCACGCTGCAGTAGTGGAAGTCCGTCGCGCACGCGGCGATGGCTCCGTGGAGAGCGCCGGACCGGTGCCGCTGACCGACCTCCAATGGCAGGACCCGCCGCCGCGGAGTTATCTGGCAGCGGTCGAGTCTGCAGTCTGCGCCCACACCCGTGAGGCGCGGGTGCGGCCATGTTGATCTACAGGCACGCCAACAAGCGCGACGAGGCTAGTGGACCGCCTCTGAGTTCTTGATGGCATGTAAGGACCTATCAGCCACCAACGGCTTGCCGCTATCACGAACTCAGATGAGGTGTACCTAGTAGTACTGGCCTTCGCCTCGACAGCAGGCCGCCTAGTGATACTCGTTGGCCCATAAGATCCGGGAGCTCAAATGTCGGCGCGGGCAGCCGGTCGCGGAGCGATTCCCCCTCGATGTAGGGCATCGTGAACCAGAGCTGCCCCGCCGGCGTCTCGCCGGAGTCGAACACCGCGAGGATGTGCAGGTGCTGGAGCTTGGCCGCGACCGTGATCTCGCGCCTGAACCGCTCGGGGCCGAGTGTGACCGCCACGTCTGGGTGCAACACCTTGAGCGCCACTTGGCGGTCGTGCTTGACATCCTGCGCCAGGTACACGGTGGCCATGCCGCCGCGGCCCAGCTCACGCGCGATCGTGTAGCGACCGGCGAGGGAGGCGGCGAGGGCAGACGGCGGCGCTGTGGTCACCGGCGGCGTTGCGCGGTGGCCCAAGTTTCCCCAATAACGCCCCAAACCGAAATGACACTACCTGAATGGTCGTCGTAGGTCAGCGAACTCGCACGAAGAGACGGCTGCCACCAACCCTGTAACTCCCGTAGTTACGGGCAACTATAACGAAGTACGAACGCCTCCAGCAATCTCACGTTTCCGGACTGAAAATCCGCGCCTAGTGGCCCAACTTTGGGGAGAGCTGCCCAGGCAGGGTCAGGACCCATAATTACTGTTCCTCATCGCGGGGGGAAGGTCAGACGGGCGTTTGGCACAAAGGAGAAAGACAGTGACAACTGTGACACAGAGAAACGTGGCTTCTGCGGAGGCCTACTATCAAGCAATGAACGACAAGGACCTCGCCGGCGTGGCGACGCACTTGCACCCCGACGTTCGGCTTGTCACACCGATGGAGGAGCTGACCGGGAAGGAGGCGGTTCTTGAAGCCGCCAAGCGCCTCCTACCCCTCATCAATAGCATTAAAGTGCACGCGAGGTTCGGTTCCGAGGACCAGGCGATGTTGACCTATGATATGGATTTTGCCGAACCTATCGGGGTCTGCCGCGCGGCAGCGTTGATGACGTTCAAAGACGGCCTGATCATGCGCAACGAGATCTTCTTTGACGCCCGGCCTTTTGCGAAAAATTAGCAAAAAAAGGGATGCAGTTTTCTCCTCGCACTGAGCACCCATGGATGCACGCGCGTTCCCTTGGCGGATTGCGCCCGCATTAACGGCCAATGCAGAAGTTGGCTGCGTTTTCGGGATTCGTACCGACAAACGCCCTTGTGTTGATCGAATTTGGTGCGAATTTGC
Source organism: Gemmatimonadota bacterium (assembly GCA_003152485.1). Lineage (GTDB taxonomy): Bacteria > Gemmatimonadota > Gemmatimonadetes > Gemmatimonadales > Gemmatimonadaceae > Palsa-1248. The sequence goes on from PMAE01000041.1 coordinate 15,739, forward strand.
TGGATGATCGAGGCGCTGGTGTTACCCTACGGTCAGATAGTCGCGTGGCAGGCAAACCCGCAGACCGGTCAGCCTGTGTGGGAGGAGCGGAGTTGCGACAGCCGCGACGCTCGACGTCGACCTACCCGCCCCCGGCACGTACCGTTCGACGACACCGCAAGAGACTTGAAGCGATATGACGTCGTTATCTCCAATCGGGCCGCGTGGCTTCTTGCGCACACGATTGAAAGCAAGATCCAACTCCGCTGCACGCGCAGTTGGCCCCCTCCAGCACAGGTGGGCGAGTAAGGAGTAGCGCGCGGCGCAAACTTTCCCCGGAGTTTTGCCGCGCCGGACCCACCGTCGAGGCCGCACTGACCCGGTCCTGATCCGGGTACTGCCGACCTCGGCCGCTCACCACCGACCGACCCGCACCCTTACAATCGCAAGTCGACTCCACGGAACAGGACAAACAATGGCGGATACAGAGTGGTGGCAACGCGGACCAATCGCCGGCGTGACGCCGATTCTGCAGCCGGTCGCGCACATCCTCCTCCAAGTGCGGGAGAGTGTCGGTGAGATCGTACCTGGGCTGACTGAGGCGCAGTGGAATGCACGGCCGGCCGGCGTTGCGTCTGCCGCCTTTCACGCGCGGCACATTCCCGGCGCGCTGGACCGGTTGTACACATACGCGCGGGGCGGCGCATTGACGGAGACGCAGCGCGACGCGATGCGCCGCGAGAAGGAGCCGATAGTCCAAGCCGATGTCCCAGCGATGATACGAGCGCTCGACGAACGGATCGAGGCGGCGGTAGAGGAGCTACGGACGATCGATCCGGCAATACTCGGTGACTGGCGAGGCGTTGGGCGTGCGCAGCTGCCGTCGACAGTTATCGGGTTGCTCGTGCATGGGGCGGAACATGGAATGCGGCATGTCGGGCAGCTGCTGGTGACGGTGCGCGTTGTGCGCGCTACCTGAACAAACTGGCCAACGCCCGCTGGGGGCTTTGATGCGCTCACGACCACGAGTGCCGGTCTGGCTTTAAAGCACGAAACCGCGTCTCGAATTGCATTCGAACGAAGGCTTCCGCCATGGGGATATACCGGCCCGAGTCAATCGACTACAGCATCGACGGACTGTGGAGATCGTAACCACAGCGGGCGACGTGTCAGGGCATCGTTTTGCGGTTCAGCTCAAGGCAACCGCAGCGACCATGTGGCGCACGTTCGAGATCGAACCGGCCACCGCAGGGTACTATAGCAGGTTAGCGCTACCACTCGTGCTTGTACGTCACCGGTCGGTTGATGATTCGCTTCTTATCCGGTGGTCGCACGACCGGCACTTACCGCAGATGTACGTACGCCTGCAGCAATCTATCACGACATCCAATCCCGCCCGGAGGCAGCCAACCCGCGGCAACATGAGCTCTATCGCATTCGGGCAGGCGGTGGCCGTAGCTTAACTCACGGTCCATCGAATCCGGCGCAGCCCATACCGACCCCTCGCCGTCATCGTTCCAGTCTCATTCAGCGACGCACCTCGCCATGCCACAACGTCGGCACGCGCGGCTCTTCGAATTGGCGACCGCCGTGCCATTGATCGGTTGGCTCATCCTTGGGATTACGGGCACGATGTGGCAAGTCGGTCACGAATCCCTCGATCTCGCCAGGTCGTTCCACACTGCCGCGGCGATCACCACGCTTTCCCACATGGCCGTGACGGTGTTCTTTGGGCTCCAAGTGGTGCTGATCATTATTCGGCACGTACCAGAGCGCAAGGCGCCCGGCGTTTTGCCCCGCGCTGCCGCCATCATTGGTGCATTTACGCCGGCTGCCTTCCTCTTCATACCGCGGGAGAATCTGTCTGGTCCGATGCAAATCGTCTCGGCCACATTGGTCATGGCCGGTGCGGCGGCCTCAACGTATGTGGGCAGTTGGCTGGGCAGGTCGTTCAGTATCTTCCCGCAAGCGCGGCAGCTCGTGACGCGAGGCCCATATCGGTGGGTACGCCATCCGCTTTATGTTGCCGAGCAGATCGCAACGTTCGGCGTCATGCTGCAATTTGCACAACCCTGGTCACTTATAGTCGCACTCGGAAGCGTCGCAACACAGTTTCCGCGGATGCGCTACGAGGAACAGGTCCTTACCGATGCCTATCCCTCCTACCGCGATTACGCGGCGCGTACGGCGCGACTTGTCCCCTATATCTATTGAGAGCGCGGTCCTGCGCGCCCTCATGCACATCGGCGCTGAGCTCTTCGCGATGTCGGAGACCAAGGAGCTATGGCCGTGCGGCGGTGATGTCACTCCGGCGGCGCGGCCACGAAGACTAGTGCGTCCGACTGTCCAGATCCTGTGAGTCACTGCCCAGTCTCGGTCAACCCCGTGGCGTCGGTGGGCGCGGTCAGTATCGCGTGCCCCGCGCCTTCGGTGGGTCCCACGGCGATTCCGTTTTAGCGCGCAACAGCAGTGTCCGAGGCGTTGGTGACACGGATCACTCGCATGCGCCGATTGCCCGCTCTGATCGTTTGTCCGTCGGACGTCCCCGAGCTGCTCATGACGTCGGCCCGATACCAAGCCGCGACCATCCTGTCACGGGATCGCCACATCCGGCGCGCATTCAATTCTTCCGGTAACCACCACCACCACGTCACTCTCGGGAGGACCGGATGGCACAACGCTTTCGTATCGCGGGCTGGGGGCTCGCAGCCGCGGCCTGTACGGCGGCTATCGCAGCGAGTTCGTGTTCGGATAGTCAGAACCCAACCGAGGTGGCGGCGGCGGCTGCCCACCGCGCGGGAGACGCAGCGTTCACCAAAATGCCGCCGATCCGGCACGTCTTCGTCGTCCTGCTCGAGAACGAGGACGCGACCGTGACCTACGGGCCAAACTCCCCCGCGCACTTCCTCAACGACACGCTCGTCAAGAAGGGTGCGTTCGTCAGCCAGTACTTCGCGACCTCGCATGCGAGCCTGGGCAACTATACATCATTGATCAGCGGACAGCCGACGGACAGCGCGTTCGACGCCGATTGCGACTTCCGCACCAACTTTGTCCAGACCGGCTCGGCACCACTGGGGTTGGCCGTTGGACAGGGATGCGTCTATCCCACGAGGATCAAGACCGTTGTAAACCAGTTGGAGGACAAGCATCTCCGCTGGAAGGCGTACATGGAGGATATGGGAAACGACCCCGATCGCGAAGGCGATCGTTGCGGACGCGTGCCGATCGGCACCAAAGACATCACCAATGACGCTGAGCCCGGCGATATGTACGCGGCGCGCCACGACCCGTTCGTGTGGTTTCACTCAATCACGAACTTCGCGTCGTGCAACAACGTCGTGCCGCTCTCGGAGATGCAGGCGGATCTGTCGTCCGAAGCCACCACGCCGAACTTCGTCTTCATCTCGCCGAATGTCTGCCACGATGGACACGACCAGCCCTGCGTTGACGGCGAACCCGGTGGGTTGGTCTCGGCAGACCAATGGCTGCACGACTGGATCCCTGTGATCCTGAACTCCGAGGCGTTCAAGGAAGACGGACTGCTCTTCATCACCACGGACGAATCCGAGGGCGTTGGACCGAATGGCGTCGAGAACGCGACCGCGTGCTGCAACGAACAGCCGGGTCCGAACATCGCAATGGCCGGCGGCAACGGCCCGGGCGGTGGGCGAGTGGCCGGCGTAGCGATCTCTCGATTCATCAAGCCGGGTACGGTCTCGAGCGTGCCGTACAATCACTACTCGATGCTCAAGACCGTGGAACAGATCTTTGGTCTCCCCTTCCTCGGCTTCGCGGGCCAGTCTGGCCTGTCCAGCTGGGCCGGCGACATTTTCTCCGATGCCGGCAATGTCAACCACGTCCCCGACCACGACGGGGATTGATGACAGACGAGGGCCGGCGCTCATCCCTCTAGGCCGGCCCTCGTGTCCGTCGTCGCTCGGACTCGCAACGTCTATATCACAGGCAGGCCAGAGCCTCGACCAACGGCAGGCAGAATCCGCGCTTTTCAATGGCAGCCGATGTCTCGTTAATAGCAGGACCAGCGCTCACGTGAGCAGTGTCGGGCCCGGGGCCGGCAGCCCGGCCATCACCCTCGCGACGACGGCCTCGATAAATCCGTAGTGCAGTTTGCCGTCCCGAAGGATGATCTGTGCTCGGCCATCGGAGCCGTGACACGCGGCGCACCCGTTGCTCGCGAACAGCGCCCGACCACGGCTCTCGCTGGCCACAGTCGACCGCGTCCTGCATCAAAGTCCCCATCTCTGCAGCAACGTCCTAGCTATCCGACGGCGGGCAACTGCACGGCTCTCACGAGCCCGAGGTTTCCCGAATTATTCGCCAAAACAAAATGAAACGACGTTCGGAACACCTATCGTCCCGCCGGAACAACGAGGTGGGACGACGCCCTGCGAGTCGTGACGGGAATGCGCAGAAAAGAGGCTGCGAAACTCACCGGTCTGTCTGAGCGCGCAATAAGACGGTTACGGCATGGGTTCCGGCGACCACGGAAGACCACGATGGCGGCTCTACTGCGGGCGGCCCCAGCGGCCGTGCAAGACTGACCCTCGCGTCGCTCCGGTGCGCGCCGTCCGGGCATTTTTGCGAGCTCGTCAGCAGATGCCGACTTCAACCGAAACGGCTTGTTCTGCTTCCAGTCTGCGCTCTTGTAGTAGTAGTACGCGCGGAGGAAAGCGCGGAGGTTCACCCGAAAATTGTGAATACTGCAGGGATATTACGTGCCCGAGTCAGGCGGGTTAGAACTCGAGATAGCCGACGAGAAGGCCGCTGTTGATGCGAAGCTGGGGGGGGTCTCGTGCGGTCGCGCGCGTCGAGCGTCGTTCCGGACGAAGTGTGGGGTCGTAGCTTTAGCGCAACGGGTGCCCCGGCTATTCCGCTGATCCGAAGTGAGTCGTTATCTCTTACCGCGACCAGAGATTGTTAGGGGCGATGGCCAACTCGAGTGAGTAGGTCGTAATGGCTCTCTGTACACTCTATAAACTTCCGCAGCCCGCGTTCTGCGACGACCGGCGGCTACTGCCGGGGGGACGGGGTCTGAAGCATCGGTAGCCTCGCCGATGCCAACTCACGAGTGCCTACTCCACACGACTGGAACGGAGAATAAAGTGGAAAACCCAAGAGTGGTTGCAATAGGAGCTTCGGCGGGAGGTCTAGACGCCTTTCGGAAGCTCATCGAAAACTTGCCAGTCGATACGGATATGGCGTTTGTTTTGCTCACACATATTTTACGCGGGTCCAACAGTTTACTTCCTGAAATTCTCGCCCGCGCGACCAGGATGCAAGTCATTCAAGTGACGGAAGGCATACATCTTCGCCCCAATCATATCTATGTTCTTCCACCGGATAAATTTATGGAAATTCGGCGGGGATCGCTTCATTTGGTGCCGCGTCCCAACAAGCCGGTGAATAGTGTCATAAATCATTTCCTTTTTTCATTGGCGAAAGACCATGTTCATGGGTCCATAGGAATTATTCTCTCCGGGGAAGGGTCCGATGGTGCTGAGGGAATTAAGGTTCTGAAAGAGAAAGGCGGTGGCGTAACGATGGCCCAGCTACCCGAATCTGCAGGATCCCAATCCATGCCCATTAACGCAATTCAGATTGACCATGTAGACTACGTCCTTTCGCCTCAGGATATAGCCCATAGACTTGCCTCGATGAGCCGGTATGACTCAAACATTGTGAAAAAACCGTTGAAGGTCCTTTGGATGAGAAGTCCAACACTTCGCTCTTAAAAGTGTGGTCGTTCACCCTACGGTCTGCGCACAGGCCGCCGTCACGCGGTGGGGCTCTGGGAACCCCGTTTCTTTACCCGTTTCTTGCAGCAAGGTCCAGGATTTTTCGAGAGAACTGCGGCACCGATGCCCGGTTCTCCCTTCCATGAGAGCCATCAAGTTGTTGGAGTTCGTGTCCCCTGGCCCGGGAATGGGGTGCAGGACCCGACCGCGTGGCCGTCCTGTGGAAACGTTTGCCGGACGCGGATGCCCGGATTAGCCAGTGGTTCCGCCCTGGAAACCACAACTTTCTCCGCCTGACCCGGATCATGCGCTCCCTCAACGTGCTCGGCCTCCCCGAGTACGCGCGGTCCCTCCTCGGCCAGCTTGAGCAGCTCTACAGTGAGCACCCGGAGGTTGTGGGCGAGCGGACGATCGGATACGGGAGAAGGGCGGTGGGCTAGAGGCGTCGGCCTGCGACACTGTTGAGTCACGTGCCGGGCAAATGTCGATCACGGCTGCGGTTAGAGTCTTCAGCCGCCCGCCGCGAGCTGCCCGCCGCCAGCCCAGTTGCGGTTCGCCCGTCGATTCCTGCCCCCCTCGTTCGACGCCACTATACGGGGACACCTCCGATCCCCGGTTCGTGGTCCCGATCTCTAGCTGAGGATGCCGACAATGAAGTTCATGCTGATAATCAAGTCGACGAAGGACAGTGAGGCCGGCGTGCCGCCGACCACCGAGCAGATGACGACGATGATGACATACCACGAGGAGATGGTCAAAGCGGGCGTGCTCCTGGCCGCCGAAGGCGTGCATGCGAGCTCGAAGGGCGCTCGGGTGAGGTTCTCCGGGACGAAGCGCACGGTCATCGATGGGCCGTTCACCGAAACGAAGGAGCTCATTGCGGGATTCTGGCTCATTCAAGCGCGATCCAAGGAGGAAGCGATCGAGTGGGTCAAGCGCTTCCCCAACGTCTGGCGGGAAGACACCGAGATCGAGATCCGTCAGGTCGCCGAGGCCGAGGATTTCGGGCCGTCGTTCACTCCCGAGGTGGGCGCGCAGCTTGATCGGATACACGAAGAAGGAACCGCCCAGGAGGCCAAGCGCCGCGCACAGAGCGCCGGCGCTCGGTAGCGTGACGGCACCCGACGTCCGGCGCACGATCGAGGCGGTCTGGCGGATCGAGTCACCTCGACTCATCGCCGGGCTTGCCCGAATGGTGCGCGACGTCGGGGTCGCCGAGGATTTGGCACAGGATGCCCTCGTCGCCGCGCTCGAGCGATGGCCGGAAGTCGGCATTCCCGACAGTCCCGGGGCGTGGCTCATGGCGACAGCGAAACACCGCGCCATCGATACCCTGCGCCGCACGGCGCGGCTCGATCGCACGCATGAGGTACTCGATGCCGACGCTGAGGAGAGGATCGAAGCCCCTTCCGTGGACATCGATGCGGCGCTGGACGACCACATCGGGGATGATCTCCTGCGCCTCATCTTTACCGCGTGCCACCCCGTGCTCTCCTCCGACGCGCGGGTAGCACTCACGCTTCGCCTCCTCGGCGGTCTCACGACCGACGAGATCGCGCGGGCATTTCTCACCTCGGAGGCGACCATCGCCCAGCGGATCGTGCGCGCCAAACGCGCGCTTCGCGAAGCACGCGTGTCATTCGAGGTACCGCGGGGCGACGAGATGGCGATGCGGCTCTCATCCGTGCTGGAGGTGATCTACCTCATCTTCAACGAGGGCTACTCGGCCACCATGGGCGATGACTGGATGCGTCCAGCGCTGTGCGAGGATGCGCTGCGGGTAGGGCGCGTGCTGGCGGAGCTTCTGCCGAGCGAGCCCGAGGTGCACGGACTGGTCGCGTTGATGGAGATCCAGGCGTCTCGCGCGGCGGCCCGAGTCGGGCCGATAGGGGAGCCGATTCTCTTGCTCGATCAGGATCGCGGTCGATGGGATCAGATGCTCATCCGCCGCGGGTTGACGGCGCTGGCGCGCGCATCAGCTCTCGACCGTCCGCGTGGACCGTACGTGCTGCAGGCGGAGATCGCCGCCTGCCACGCCAGGGCAGGAACACCCGGCGAAACGGACTGGCCCCGGATCGTCGCACTCTACGACGTGCTGGCAGAGGTGACGCCCAATCCGGTTGTGGAGCTCAATCGTGCGGTCGCGGTGGGGATGGCGTTTGGACCGGCCACGGGACTCGAGCTGGTCGAGGCCCTCAGCACCGAGCCCTCACTCGCCAACTATCATCGGCTGCCCAGCGTCCGCGGCGACCTACTCGCGAAGTTGGGGCGCCACGAAGAGGCCCAGCAGGAGTTCCTGCGCGCAGCGTCACTGACGCGGAACGCGCGCGAACGCACCCTTCTGCTCGACCGCGCGCGGACGGTGCGAGACTGAGTTGGAGCTGAGCGGTGGGCGATGGAATCGAACGGGGACGCCGGTCGTCTACGCCGCGACTTCTCGAGCGCTCGCATGCTTAGAGACGCTGGTGCATCTCGGAGCTACGGATTTGCCGCTCAACCGGTATCTTGTCGAGATAGACCTGCCGATCGCTGCGTGGATCGCGCGGACCGTCTTCGATAGCACGGTCCATGTGGGTTGGGATGCCGAACCCGCGGGCATGATCTCGCTGGATTGGGGTACCGACTGGGCGACAGGTCGCGGCACATTGCTCGCGGAGGTTCCGTCGGTGATCGTACCGGAAGAGTCCAACATCCTGATCAACCCGCGACACCCCGACGCCCCGTTAGCAACCGCCGTCAAGATGCGCAAATGGACGTACGACGCATGCCTAAGGGTCGATGCGTTAGGCCGAATCGACCCGGTAAGGTAGTAGACAGATCAACGGCAGCACTTGCTGCCGAGTGCGCCGCTCGCGCGGGCTCATTTGAGGCATTCCACGACTTATTGTTTGCTCAGCCCGACTCAATCGGCGGGAAGGCGTGGACTCTGTTAGCGCTCGAGGCGGGGGTAGCCAGTAGAATCGGGACGGGTGGGGGGCAGTTGAGCTGAGCCTCAGCTCAGCTAGTCGACGTACAGCTACTTCACTTCGCTAGGCATATCTTGAGCTGCCACAATCTGCCAAGTGCCGCGCCGTTTAAGCCAAGTGTCCGTCCAAGTGAGTTTGATCGTGTGCTTTCGCCCGTCAGCCTCAGTGCGTACCGCGCTTTCACTGCCGTACAAAAATGGCCATGGCGTCACCAAAAAATGGACCGTCACCTCGTACATCGTGCACGCTTCTTCGGGAACCCCGCTTTGGGCATGCGCGACCGCCTCCTTTTTCGAGTAGCGCGGGGCGGCGGATAGGCTGACGATCTTCACATCTTCCACACCGGGAGTGCCACGCGATGCGCACAGCTCACCACACACTCGCCACCCTGGCGATCCTCGCCGCAGTCGGTGGCTGCGGTGCACCGACCTCCCACGCGACGGTCGATGGTGCGGCTGCCGACACGACGGCACGCCACGCGCACGAGGCCTACACGACGGCAATCAATTCGAACAACCTGGATTCGTTACTCGCAATGGTCACTGAGGATGTCGTCTTTCTGTCGCCCAACGAGCCCGTGATAGTGGGCAAGGCCGCGGTCCGTGCATGGTCCGAATCGTACCTTAAGGCCTTCACCATACACTGGGACAAGACCGTGTCGGAATTCATAGTCGCCGGTGAATGGGCGTTCGAGCGCTATTCATACGCAGAGCACGACACCCCCGCCGGCGGTGGCGCCGCGGTCACGGACACGGGAAAGGGCCTCATCATCTATCACCGGGACTCCGACGGGAAGTGGCGCGTCGCCCGCGATGCTTGGAGCTCGGATCTGCCGCTCCCAAAAAAGTAGCGGCCGCGTCGGGCCAGAGCGGTGCTGGAGTACGCGCGACTGCTGGCACTGCGCGGCTGGCCGAATCATATTAGGTCGCCGCCAGCCCCTTCGCGCCCAGCCGCCATCTTTCTCCTGCTGTGTACCCCGATTGGACGAGGCACTTTGGAAGGCGTCGGTTGGCTTTTCAAAGGAGAGTGATGCCATGGAAACGCATCGCCGGGGATCGGACGGGCGACGGCGGTTTACGCCGGAGTTTAAGCGAGGCCAGTTAGGGCGCGTACTCCGGGGCGAGCGCCGCACTGAAAATCCGCGTGTCGACGGTTCGATTCCGCCCCTAGCCACTGTTGGAACAAATTAAAGTATCAAGGCTTACCAATGCGAACGGGTACCCATGCAGGTACCCGTTCTGTACAAAAAAGCCTGCAAAATTCCCTAATTGCAGGCGACGTGTTGCTTCAGTAGGTAACCCGAGTCGAACCGGCTCTAGCCAAGCGAGTCGCCGGTGATCAACCCGTTGGTCGGCAGTCATTACTCGCGTCCGACTCCGATGCGGCCGCCGACAGCCGACTATTGCGCGGACGCCCGCGAATTTCTTCGACTCAGTAACTGTCCGGAAAGTCACCCCAGTTCTGTTTGATGGCCTGCGCTCCGGCTTTGATTCCGCCACTGACCGTAAAGGACGGCGCCCACCACAACACGAGAGTGTTGTGGTCGTGCAGTTGACCCCCGATGGAGATCGAACCGTGAGAGTGGAGCTTCACCTGAACGCCGCCCTGTATGTTGCCGGCGACGGTGAGCGAGCTGCAATTCCACACGGTCAGCGTCGATGCCGTGCCCATGTTATTGCCGGTGACGTCGTTGCCCAAACTGAAACCTGCTCCCGCGGTAACTTGGACCTGGCTGCCCCCGTCGATCTGGTCGTCAATCGAGATACTCGTCGCCGCAGTGAGATCGGCCGTACTCGCATGGTCGATCTTGCCGCGTATCTCGATGGAGCCCGACGTGCTCCGGAGGGTAGCCGTGCATTGACCGTCGATGTCGCCATTCACGACCAAGTTCCCGGGAACGGTCTGGCTGAGTGTGCCACCGTTACACCCCGCGATGTCAACTTCCGGCGGTGTCGCCACGAGGATGGTGGCCGACGCCACGCGGCCGGCAATGGCGGCGGTCACGGTCGCCGTCCCGGGGCTGACGCCCGTCACCGTGCCCGATGAATTGACCGTCGCAACCGATTGCTCGCTGCTGCCCCAGGTCGCGGACAATCCACTAACTACGTTGCCGGAGGCATCGTACGCGGTAGCCCGGAGCTGACCCATAGCGTCTGGCGCCACCGTCAGAGTCTCGGGCACAACGACGACCTCGGCGACGGTCACCGCCGAGACGGTGACGATGGCGATGCCCGTCACACCGTCTGCGCTCGCCCCGATCCTTGCACGTCCCGGCGTTACAGCGGTCACAACGCCGCTAGAGGACACGGTCGCGATGCTCGGGTCCTCACTCGACCAGTACACTTGGTCCATCGCGAGCACGCGTCCCGCGACATCCACGGCAGTCGCGCTCAGGGTCGTCTGCCGAGGGACGAGCAGCGCTATCGCCGAGGGTTGGACGTGGATCGCGGAAACAGTCTGGATGTCGGTTGCGGCCGAACATCCACCGCCAATGATGATCAGGGACGCAAACGCGGCGATCGCGATCGGCCACCGGTGGTCACTGCCCTGATTAACCGCCGTTCGGCTAGCCATGGGGACAGACCTCCTCACTGAAAATATCCGTGGGCCGAGAGCTGTTCCAGTGGCCGACGCCGCCGTCGCGCCGCCATCGCCGCGCTAGAGTCGCGTCATTCGTTTGTCGAGGGAGGTCAGCGGCGGGGAAGCCGCGCCCGTGCGGAGCCGGCGGCAATCGGCGAGCGCCGCAAGTTGACGCGACGCAGCGTCGAACAATTGCCGCGAGCCCCAAATTCGTGAGGCGTATTGACCTAAGTCATGGCGGGCACGTGTGACAACTTGACCGAGGTCATCGCACTCCCCGGTAACGTTCTCCCGGTAGAGGTGGGGCGAACGACAGCCTGGCACCTGCCGGAAACTGCCGCGAGGGGCCACGCAAATACGACGAGCCTAGCGATGCCCGATTGGTTCATTGGCTCGGCACGGACAATCGGCCGCGATAGTCGCCGGTTGATCACGGAGCGCTGTGGCCAGTGCACTACCCAGGTACCCGGGTAAACACTGGGCGCACTCGGTCGCGGGACCATCCGGCAGCACGTCACCCAGCCGGAACTCCGCCACTCACGAGGCGGCTTGGAACCAGTGCGAAATACGATCGCGTACGAATGGAAACGGGCATCGTTGCGGATGCCCGTTTCGTGAAAACACGCCGAGAACGTCGGCGCACGTTGGATCCGGGTCAGCGTCCGAGTGCTCAGCGACCGCCTTCGACCTCGACGTAAAGCTCACCGGGCTCGCGCACCGTGTGCTTCGCCTTCGCCTTGTCCGTGTCGGGATGCGCCAACGCGGCTTCGAACTTTTTCATATCTACGTTTTCCCACACGATGGCGATCTTGTTCTCTTTATTGTGGCGGTAGATTCGGTAGGAACTCGAGAACGTCTTGAACAGTTCTTTTCGCTCCTCTCCACCAGCGAGCCAAGTCTCCATGTTTCCGACGGGGTGCGTGATCATGACACGGGGCATTTTGGATCCTCCAGTGACAAACGTGAGTATTCGTGGCTTCGGGCGGCGACACTACCATTCGTATGCGCCGCACGCCGCGGCTGCTAGTTCGTGATGCCGAGCTGTTGCAGCAAGGTACCGATGTCGTTGTACTGCCGCGACATTTTCGCCTTTCCCTGCTCCGTGTCGATCTCAACCACGGTGCACGCGCGCCACTCGATGCGCTTGCCGGTCGCCGCGATCGAGCCCTTGGGCGTCACCAACGGTCCCGTGTGGGTGCCTTGCCATGTCAGCTCCATCACGACCGTATTTCCGCTGACCAGGGCGTTGTGGATCTTCGCCTTGGAGTCGGGGAACGCGGTGGCCCACCCGCGCCACACGGCCATGACGGCGTCGAGTCCCTTAACCCGACGATCGGTGGCGACTTCGTCGTAGACGTAGTCGGGCGTGATACTCGCTTCCACCGCTTTCCAATCCTTGTGCCCGTAGGCCAGAAGGGGGGCCCTGGCGGCATCGATGAGCTGCTCTGGCGAGAGCATCGTCGAGTGCGCAGTCATGATCGTTCTCCTCATTTGGTGTGGGCAGGACAGGTGACCCGCGCCGCCGACGCCCAGCACGGGGCCACGTTGTCCGCCGTTCGACCGCTGAGAACCGCGCTCGGGCGTTCGTGCCGCCTGCCTAACGTCGCCGTTTACGGGACTGACCCAGCCCTCGGCGCCGTCTTCGAACGACGCAGCTGCGCGGCTCGACGGCAGGGGCAGTCGTCTAGGTAATCGCAGAATTCCCTACCGAGCCGACACCGCTCACCCGCGGATCGTGCCAGGCATCCTATAGGCCGGCTGTTGGGCGATCGAAGCGCATCGATCATGTCCGCCGTCATACTCCAGCGCCGAATCCGTCTCGCTGGAACGGATCGATCTGGTAGCGGATCACGCACGCGATCGTCATGGGTGCCCTCTGAGTGGTCGGTCCGGCTGAAGGGTCGCCGTAGCCAAGCGTGAGCGCTGCACCCGTCGCCACGAGAACCCCGATGGCCCCGCGACGGCTGATCTACTCGGTTGACGGCGCCTTCGGATGCATGCCAGACAAGATGCGAGTTGCCGTACAGGAACGCTTCGTTTACAATCGAAGTATGAATGTCGACCATCACGCCGAGGCCGCCGTGTCCAGAATCGCGGCCGCCATCGGCGAGCCGGCACGCGCTCGTATGCTTTACTGCCTGGTGGACGGCCGCGCGCGCACTAGCACCGAGCTCGCGATGGTCGCTGACGTCGCCCCGTCAACGGCCAGCGTGCACCTGCAGCGGCTGAAGACCCAGCGCCTGGTGAAGGTGCTCGCCCAGGGGAAGCACCGATACTACAGCCTGGACGGGGCCAATGTGGCTGCCACGCTCGAAGCCCTGAGCGTGTTGGCCGGCGGCTCCCGCGATGCATTCGTGCCCGATACGCCAGGCCCGCTGCGCGCGGCACGGACCTGCTACGATCACATCGCGGGCACCCTGGGCGTGGCGCTGTATGACCGGTTCACGACGCTGGGATGGCTGGCATCCAATTCGAAGGGTGGCGACAATGCATGCGACCTCACCGTCAATGGGACGCAGGCGTTTGAGGCGCTGCGCATAGACATCGAGGCCATGCGGCCGCTCCGTCGCCGGTTCGCGTACGCCTGTGTGGACTGGAGTGAGCGGCGGCCCCATCTCGGCGGGGCGCTCGGCGCAGTCCTACTGGACGCCGCGCTGAAGAGAAAATGGGTGCTCCAGCATCGCGACAGTCGGATCTTGGCCGTCACGAACTATGGGCGACGTGAAATGTTGACTCGGTTCGGCGTACAATGGTGAACGATGCAGGCGCGATCCCTACGCTTGTTGCTCGGCGGCGCTCGGACCGGTCGCCGTCACTGGCAGCAGGTCGCAGAACACGAACCCATCACGCAGCACGACCGCGCCGATGTCGATGGGCACCGGGTGCTGGAACCCGGGTCCGTTGAACACGAAGGTGTGGAACTCCCCGTTCTCCCCACAGGGATCGACACCGCTGGGTAGCTCCCGAAGCAATGCCGCATCAAAGAGCCGCCCGGCGAACGATGGATCGAGCTGCCCAGGATCGACGCACACGAGCACGGCCTGAAAGCCGCGCGCGATGAATTCGCGCGCCAATGCGGCGGTGTCGCGCAACCACAACGGGAATAGTCCCCGCATCCCGAGCACGCCAAGTTGTCGCTCGCGATACGTACGGACGTCCGTCAGAAACAAGTCCCCGTACGCCACCCGCGTCACTCCCCGTGCACGGGCGGGCGCGAGCGCCGCGGCGAACGCGGCTTCATATGCGTCGTTGGACGCCTGTACCGGAATGCGCGCCTCGAGCAGCGGGAGCCCAACCGCCTTCGCCTGTGCGGCGAGCAACGTTCGCCGGACGCCATGCATGCTGATCCGTTCGTAGCCGGCCGTGACCGTCGTCACGAGCGCGTCGACACGCACCGCGTCGTCGGCCCGCAGCGCCTCGAGCGCCAGCGCGCTGTCTTTGCCGCCGCTCCAGGCGAGGAGCACCGCCTCACGTGGATCCTCCGCTCGCACGGCCACCGCTGGTTGCTCACCGGCCGTTGGCCGATCGGTCACTGATCGCACGAGTCCCCGCCGATCGCTGTTCAGAGCTGCTTCCGGACCGCCTCGAACCGCGGGTCGCCGCGCAAGGAATTGAGGTCGGCGTCGTTCTCCAGCCATTCCCGATGCCCGAAGCCATTCTGGACCGCTTTCTCCAGACACATGATCGCGTCCTCGGTCTCCCCCAGGATCGCATAGCTGCAGGCGACGTTGTACAGCACGCCTGAGTCCTCCGGGTCGATAGTGAACGCACGCCGTACCCACTCGAGACCCCGATCCCGGTCTCCGAGCATCACCAACGCGCTCGCACCCAAGTACAAGGCACGGGCGTCATCGGGGTTGAGCTCCAGGTGCTTCTCCACCACGGCCAGTCCGCGGCGGAGCACCGCCTGCGCATCTGTCACGCGGCCCAGGCTGGTGAGCGGGCCCTGCATCAACAGGAGGGCCTGATAGTCTTCCGGGCGCACGCGGGCGGCATCCTCGTAGCGCCGCGCGGCCTCCTCCAGCTTGCCCTCTTGCATGCATGCGCGTGCGTACAAGTAGTGGGCCTCATACAGCTTTGGGTTGAGCCGGATCGCCGTCTCGAACTCGCGCCGTGCCTCGTCATACCGCTTGCTCAGGGAGACGGCGAAGCCCCGGGATGCGTGCGCTTCCGCTAACTCAGGGCCGAGCTCGAGCGCCTTCTTGCTGTATGTGTCGGCCCCGTCGAGGTTGGCCTTGCTCGCGTCCCAATACATGTAGAGAAACGAGCAACAGTCGGACGCGCCGGCATAGGCGAGCGCGTAACTGGGGTCGATCTCCATTGCGCGCTCGAACATGCGCCGGGCAAACTGGATGCCCGTCCGACGAAATTGGTGGAAGAACTGGCGACCGCGGAGGTAGTAGTCGTAGGCCTCGATGTCGGTGGTGGGCGCGGCTTCGATCGCCCGCTTTTCCTCCTCGCTGAGCACGACCCGAAGCGCCCGCACGATGTTCTCCGCGATCTCATCCTGGATCGCGAAGACGTCCTCCAACTGCCGATCGTAGCGCTCTGACCACAGATGATAGCCGTCACCGACGTTGACCAGTTGGGCCGTCACCCGAAGCTTGTTGCCGGCCTTGCGCACGCTCCCTTCCAGTACCGTGGCCACCTTGAGCGCCGCCCCGATCTCGCCGATGTCCTTGCTCTTGCCCTTGAAGGCGAACGACGACGTGCGCGACGCGACCCGCAGTGACTGAATCTTGCTCAACGCGTTGATGATCTCCTCGGCAATGCCGTCGGTGAAGTATTCGTTCTCCGGATCGGCGCTCATATTGACGAAGGGCAACACCGCGATCGACTTCGCGGCGACGGTCGTGGGCGCGACCGATGGGGATCGCGCCATCGCTGGCGGCGTACTCCCGGCGTGCACCACCAGCGCCTGCGCCAACTGCGCGGCCGTGGCGAACCGGTCGGCTGGCACTCTGGCTAAGGCTTTGGTTACCGCGTGCTCGATCTCCTCCGACGCGGTGGGCCGGGCCGCACGGAGCACGGGTACCGGTTCGGTGAAGCGCTTGCTGATGACCGCCTGTGCGGTCGGGCCCGTGAACGGTGGCGTCCCGGCCAGCATCTCGTAGAGCACGCACCCCAGGCTGTAGATGTCGCTCCGGCCATCAGGCTCAGCCTCGCCCGCCGCTTGCTCGGGACTCATGTACGCCGGCGTGCCAACCACCATCCCCGTTTGCGTCAGCGTCTGTCCAGCGGATGCACTGATGGCCTTGGCGATCCCGAAGTCGGTCACTAGTGCCTCGCCCTCGTGCAGCATCACGTTCTCGGGCTTGATGTCGCGGTGCACGACTTGGTGGCGATGGGCATAGTCGAGAGCCCCCGCCACGTTGCGGGCGATCTGGACGGCGTCCTCGATCGGCAACTGCTTCTCTCGGTTTAACCGCTG
The DNA here is from genome assembly GCA_003152485.1 of Gemmatimonadota bacterium. Taxonomy (GTDB): domain Bacteria; phylum Gemmatimonadota; class Gemmatimonadetes; order Gemmatimonadales; family Gemmatimonadaceae; genus Palsa-1248. The sequence continues at coordinate 32,454 of PMAE01000041.1, forward strand.
ACGGAGTGACTCCCCCTCCACGAAGGGCATGACGTAGTAGAGAAGCTCGCCGGCCTGACCGGAGTCGTAGAGCGGAACGATGTGCGTGTGGTTGAGCCGGGCCGCGACCTTGATCTCGCGGAGAAACCGCTCCGGTCCCAAGCTCACGGCGAGTTCGGGATGGAGGACCTTGAGCGCCACCATCCGATCGTGTTTGAGATCCTGGGCCAGGTAGACAGTCGCCATCCCCCCACGCCCGAGCTCGCGCTCGAGCCTGTAGCGATCTTGGAGTGCGTCGGTCAACGCAGGAGTCGCGAGCGCCACGAGGACAACCGGGGATCGGGGAATTGGAATCTGCACCTACTAGCACCATCGGTGCTAGCGCGGATCACGGACGATCAGGAGCGGGTCAAGCATAGGGCCCCACAGGCTCCACAGCTAGCTACGCGGTGCCCATCGACGTGCTGAACGCGTATCCACGGGCGCCAGCCGGCCCCGACCTCGTCGCGTACGTCAACACGGTCACGCTGTCGCTCGACAACTGGTAGTATCCAGCCACCACGCGCGGGCTGCACGGGCCAGCCACATTTGAAATTCGAGGCGAGACCCAACAACGTTCGAGTCTCAGCCTGAGACCGAGACAGTCAACACCTCTTCAGGACCTAGGCGGCCACTTCCTATATGAATCACGTCGTGGACTTTCCGCTTCTCGTTTTCGCGACCTCGTTCATCGCGCTGTGGCTCTCGGCGCTGATCGGCAGCGTCGTTCGCCGGCGGCTACGGCCGTTCAACGAAGACCAGCGGGACGCGTACGGGGTTGTTCAGACCGCCGCCCTGTCGCTGCTGGGCCACGGCTGTGGCGTGCGCTCCTCAGTCGAGCGCAGTCCAGACTTCGGCCCCTGGGCGACTCAGCCGTGACCACCTGCGAACCGCTCAATGCGCTCGGCGGCCTCCCGGGCCCCGCCAAAACTCCGCATTGATTCGGCGACCCGGCGAGCGGACTTCCTATAACAGGGCTCGTTCAACACGCGGTGCACCTTGGCGCTAAAGTCGGCCACATCGATGCGTTTTTCACCGTCCACGCCATCGACTGGCAATACAATCTCGCCCGCGCCTAATGCTACCACACGGCGGGCATTGCTCTCGCGCTCCGTGATGGTCGGGATGATCACCGCCGGCGTGCCGGCCGACAATCCCGTCATGACCGAGCTGTGACCCCCATGATGCACCATGAGGTCGCAGCGCTCAGCCATCGCGCGACCTGGCAGATAGGCGGCGTGATGAAAGTTTGACGGCAGCGTGCCAATGTCCTTCGGCACCTCCTGGTAGCCGGTGGTCAGCACGACTTGCGCGGGCGAATCACCCAACGCTGCGATGGCCGCGCGAATCACCACGACCGAGTCCAGACGAGTCGGAACGCTGCCGTATCTGGGATTGCCGGAGTAGACCCAGATCACGGGCTTGTCGCGACTGAGCGTGGTGACCCAGTCTGGCAGCGTGGCATTGCCGCGCTGCCAGATAATTGGTCCGACGTACCTGACAGCTGCCGTCGCGGGCAGCGGATCCGTTTCCGGTGTGCCGACGATCAGGGACAGGTCGCCCGCCAGCAGATCGACGCAGCGCGCAACCGGGGCCACGCCGTGTTCCGCCGCCACTTTGTTGATGACCGCCACCGCGCTGGGCAATCCGGCCGGCCGCTCACCCTTCCACCAGAGAAACCCATCGCTCGCCGGATGGAAATTGCCCTGGAGCACGGTGGCGAGTGGCACCTCGAGAATGCGGGCGGCGAGACACGTGAGCAGTCCAAACGAATCGACCACGACATCGGGGCCGAAATCACGCACTACATCGACGTGGAGATTGGTCGCCGCCCGCACATACTCCTCATCGCCATACAGCGTGGCAAACATTTGCTCCGCATCCCACGACGCGCTCACTTGCGCGAAGTCGAACACGGGAGTTGGCAGAGCCCGCGATGGTATGGGGAGGTTGGCCAGCCCTGCATCATCGATCAGTCGGGCCGGCGCCGGCGCGGGGTTGAACACGGCGACGTCGTGCCCACGATCGGCGAGCGCCCGCGCGATGGGCACCAGACGCGTCGGCAGACCGAGGTCGTTCGCCGGCATCATGGTAAACAAGAACTTGGCCATCGAGTCCCTCCACGATTTGTCTACGTGCAGTTGCGAACCCCGGGATTCGATCTCTCGCCTACCCACTGACCGCGACCGCTCGCACGTTGTCCTCCGGTGTTCGGTCGATCAGCTTGTTGTACGGATCGATCCCCGCCTTGAGCGGACGTTCCGGCACCACGAAGTCGACCGACATCCGATCGCTGGTCACGTGTACTTTGCGCACCGCCAGTGGTTTCCCCAGCGCGTTGCCCGGCTCCGGTGCGCCGAACACGCCGACGTCGATGTAGTCAGCCACCGGGATTTCGGTCTGGTTGCCCAGGCTGTCCGCGCGCAACTTGCGGGCTGAAAAGGCGAGATGGACGGCATAGGTGCCATCGGGCCGCTTGCGCGCCGTCGCGGTGTCCGCCCGGTTGTCATACAGGGTAATCGTCTCGAACAGATCGTGGATCACGTACTGCAGCGAATCGGGCGTGACGGCGCGGATGTATTGCAGCAGGTCCGTCGAGATCGTGTAGGGCGGGTTCTGGAACGCCTTGGCCCGTATGTACCGGCGGAGCGCCACGTTGAGCGAATCTTCGCCGATGTAGTCGCGTAGTGCATAGAACGCCAGTGAGCCCTTGTTGTAGTGGATGTAGGGCTGGCCCTCCACCAGCATCAACGGCATTTCCTTTTTCTTTTCCGCGCTGCGGCCGCGAAGGTACATGTCGAGCTCGTAGCGCAGGAACTTCTTGGCGCGCGAGGCGCCGTATCTGTGCTCCATCACCGTCAGCGCAGAATACTCGGCCAGCGATTCGGTAAGCATCGCCGCGCCTTGCACGTTGGCGGGGACGATCTGATGACCCCACCACTGGTGAGCCAGCTCGTGGGCAGTGACGAACAACGGCGTATCGAGGTCGTCGTCTCCGTCGCGGACCCGGGCCACGAAGCCGATGCCTTCCGAGTACGGGACCGTGTTGGGGAAGGACTCGGCGAACGTTTGATACCGCGGAAACTCGATGATGCGGTACTGACGGAACTGGTATGGGCTGAAATTCGTCGTGTAGTAGTCCAGGCCCCGCTTTGTCGCGTCGATCATGCGATCGACGTCGTATTCGTGCCCCAGGTGGTAGTAGACGTCGATCGCGACGCCCTTGTACTGATCGTGGCGCACCTGGTAGCGACCCGATTGGATCGAGTACAGGTTGACCATCGGCACGTCCATGTGGTAGGAGAACACACGGCGCCCGTTCTCGATGGAGTCGCGCTGTAAGTAGCCCGGCGCAATTGCGATCTGGTCTGGCGCGGTGCTCACGTCAGCATCGAAGGTGATCCAGTCGGCATCGCCCGACAACGCGTTGTCTTCCCGCGCCGCCGTATCACTGATCGACGGCGAGCGCGCCTTGGGCCCGAGTTTGTGCTCTTTTCGCTTGTCATCATCCCCGAGCTCGGGAGTATCGTCGTATCCCAGCCCTGGGAAATACGTGTTGTTCAGGAACGTTCCGTTCGCCACGATGTCGTTGTTCGGGTGCGCGTTGGGGAACCCAGGCGCTGAGAAATGTCCGCCGAATGTCAACGTCATCGAGTCCCCGGGGGCGAGCGGCGTCGTCAGCCGGTACAGGTAGACGCCGCGCGCGCTGTCCGTCACCAGCACACGGGTTGGCCGGCTCCACACCAGCGAGTCAACGCGGTACCCGGACGATGACCAAACGCCGCCGCCGATATTCCCTCCGAACCCGACCGCGGGGAGAGCGACGAACAGGCTATCGATGGGACGGCCGTGCTTGTTGACGATGCGATAGACGCTCTGCAGGGCAAACGCCCGACGCTCGGGGACCAGGTCGGCGCGGATGCGCACACCCACGATCCGCGGCTGCGCGAGATCTTTGAAGCGCCGGTAATCTTGCTCGTACGCCACCCGGCGCCGCTCGATGTCCTTGGTGCTGGCGAAGGGATTGAGGACGGCGGTGTTGTAGAATACGAACCCGCCCGCGGCGACCGCGCCGACCGCCGTCACGCCGCCGAGCAGGCGAGTCACGCCGCTCCGCCAGCGCTCGCCGGCTTCGCGGAGCCGCGATGGCCACCCGTCGTCGCTGCCCCGAATCCAGAAGAGGTAAACGACGACCAGCAGCACCGCGGCGATCGCCGAATTGTAGACACCGACCCACGTTAGGAACGGCGCATAATGGCCGAACCGGTTCATGTCCGAGTAGATGAACTCGGGCGGCTGCCCATACTGATACAGCACGCGTTCGAAGCCCCAAGCGCTCAGCACGGCAGTCAGTACGTAGAACACGATCATGACCATGTGGCCAACGTATTTGTTGTTGACCAGCGTGTGCACGAGGAGCGCCAACACCGTGAGTTGCACCGTGGTCGGCCACACGACGCCCAACAAGACTTGTGCGTACAGCGGGAATTCGTAGTGGTGATAGCCCTTGAGAGTCTGCACTCCCAGTGTTGAAAGCCCGACGACCATCAGCATGACGGCCATCGCGGCGAGGAAGCCGAGCAGCTTGCCGCCGACCACAACGGTCGTCGGGACCGGCAGCGCGTCGGTGGCACCATCCGCACGCAGTTGCCGCTCGCGCCACACCAGTTCTCCAGCGTAGATCGTCGTCAAGAGAATGACGAACAGAACCACGCCGCCATTGAGCCAGCGGATCATCTCCGCGGTCACCGGCCAGATCGGCGTGCCATAGAGTCGGTCGGAATACCACGCACCCAGGCCAGTGTTGACTAAGGCGATGATCGAGAGCGCAAGGAACACCGGCTCGCGCACGATCGAGGCAAAGAAGAATCGCCCGAGCCCGATGAGTTGACTCACTCGAGCCCGACCGTCGTACCGAAGGGTCACCGCCGGGAGCGCGAGTCCCGCCGCCGAGTTTGCCGGCCGACGTGGAGCCTCGGGATGCACCGGCGTCCGTGATCCCCGCCGCCACCAACGCGGGATGAGGGTCCGCGCCTCGACTTCGAGCCGCACGAACCCGAACGCAAACGCCAGAATCGCGACCGCGATCCCGACCCACAGCAGCCGGTTCCAGAGCATCGGGCCGGCCTGCGGGATGAAGCGGGCATTCTTTTCCGCCACCGTCCAGTACCGGGTCGCGATGCCGATCGTGGTCAGCGCGAACGGGTCCACCACGGCGGCCAGCGACAGCTTGTCGAGGTCACCGAGGATGTTCTGTGAGATGGCCCAGATGGCGAGCAGCGCCACGCCCTGGACGTAGATGGCGAGCAGATTTCGGGTAAGGGCGCCGATGGCGAAGAACAGCGCGCTGATGAACAGGATGTTGGGCACGACGATGAGCACGAATGGCTGTACGTAACTCATCAGGTGGAACGCCTGCAGCTTGTCGTGATCCACCCAGGGCATGAGGGTGCCGACCAAGGACCCCAGTGGCAGCGCGAGATAGACGCACAGCATGACGAGGAAGGCCCCGACGAACCGGCCAGCCAGATAGCCACTGCGTGTCACCCGCGTGGTGAAAAGCAGTTCGTGCGACTTGAGCTGCACGTCACGCAGAATCGCCGTTCCCATGAGCGCCGTCGTAATGACCTGTCCCACCGCGCACACGACGGCCATCGTTTGGGCCAGCACGACTGGCGCGTTCTTATTCACCTGCCCCTGGTTGTCGAACAGGACGACGGCGTCGGACGCCATGGCGAAGTACGTGAACAGGAACAGCGTGGCGAAAAACAGGTAGGTGGAGGCGCGCCGCCTGTGATAGGCCAGCTCGAAACGGAGGACGGTCCAGAACACGACGGATGCCTCGGGACGAGGAAGTGGAACGGGCGAGCGGTACTTTAGGCGGTAGCCGCCTGCGCGCCCAACCGATGGAAGTAGACGTCCTCCAACCCCGCTTCGACGGGCGTGAACCCGGTGCCGGGGTCCGCGTCGCTATACACGTGCACGACGGGCGTGCCGGCGACCAACCGGGTGGAGATCACCTCGTGCGCGGCCGCGAATGCCGCCAGGTCCGCTCGCGGCACGACGCTTCGCCAGACTCGCCCGCGTAGCTCCTCGATGACCGCCGCCGGATCCCCCGACAGCACGACGGCGCCCTGATTGATGATGGCCATCCGATGGCAGAGTTCTCGGACATCATCGACGATGTGCGTGGAGAGGATCACGATGACGCCCTCGCCAATCTCGCCGAGCAGATTGAGGAACCGCCGTCGCTCCGTCGGGTCGAGACCCGCCGTCGGCTCGTCGACGATCAGCAGTCGCGGGCTGCCCGCCAGCGCAATGGCGATCCCCAACCGTTGCTTCATGCCGCCCGAGAACCCGCCGACTTTCTTGTGTCGCAGCTCGTACAGGTTGGTCTGCTGCAACAGGGCGCTCACCAGGTCGCGTCGCTCCCCGGACGCGGTCACGCCTTTGAGCTCGGCGAAATGATCGAGTACGGCCTCCGCCGATTGGTTGGGATAGAGTCCGAACTCCTGGGGGAGATAGCCGAGCTGCTTGCGGAGTTCGGCTGGCTGCGCCAGCACGTCGATGTCACCGAGCCGGATCGCGCCAGAATCGGGGCGTTGGAGCGTCGCGATGGTGCGCATCAGCGTGGACTTGCCGGCCCCGTTCGGGCCCAGCAGTCCAAACATCCCTGGCGCGACGGTCAGCGTCACATCGCGGAGCGCCTGCACACCGTTGGCGTAGGTCTTGGACAACCCCTCGATCACCAGTTCCACGTATGCTCCTCTCGGGCCGAGTTGAGTGACGCTTGGTCCGGCTACGAGGATGATACTCACTGTGGCCAGCGCCCAATAGGAACGATTCGCCCCTGGCCATTTGCCGGCCTGGATGGGACGATGGTGGTCGTGATCGATGGCGGTGGACAGCACAGCTATGACTTTGAATACACCTTACCATAGTGTTCGAACCTGCTCCTCCCTGGATACCCCTGGACGAGTTCCATGGCAACCCTTGGCTACTCAATTTTGGTCCCCGGGCTCGCGGCTCTCGTGGTTGCGGGTTGCGCCGGGTCACGTAATCTCGCGGCGCGCCAACCGCGGGCGTCACAGTCCGCCATTGAGGGGCAACTTCGGGTCAACACCCAGGCCCTACTCGATGCGATAGCGCCCGGCGACACCGCGGTGTGGAACCGACTCCTCGACTCCGCGGCGATCCAGGTGGATGAGAATGATGTCGTCCGGGGGAAGTCGGAAATCCTCGCTGCGCTCAGCCCGCTGCCGCCCGGGCTGGTTGGCCATCTCACGATCGACGACTTCAGGGTAGTGGTCCACGGCACCGTTGCGGTCGTGACCCACGAGGACGCCGAATATCTCGACTATCACGGGCAGGTCATTCTCAGTCGATTCCGCATGACCGACACCTGGCTGGCCGAACGCGCGGGTTGGCGCGAAGTTGCGTCGCAGACGATGGCCGTGCAGCAGGACCCTCCGTCGATCCATCTCGATCATGCGACACTGTGCAGTTACGCAGGCCGATACGCGATGACGGATTCCATCGTTGCAACGATCCAGTGCGCGGGTGACTCGCTGATTGTGCACCGGCAGGGCCGCCCCGACCGCGGGTTCCTACCCGAGGCGCGCGACGCGTTTTTCGAGCGGGGCCAGCCGCGCACGCGTCGCATCTTTCAGTATGATGCGCAGGGTCGAGTCGTCGGTTTCGTCGATCGTCGCGAGGCACGCGACGTCATATGGAAGCGCGTTGGCTAGTCCACGCGTGCGTTGCCCTCGGCGATCGCTGCACTAGCTTTCCAATCGCGGCTATCACAGCATTCGGCCGACCAGATCGTCAACGCAATGTACGCGCGCGCGCCCAGTCGCCATCGTCAGCCGTCGCGCGTACCGTGTAGCACCCGGCGCGGAGGGGGTGACCCTCCGCGCGACGACGGTTAGTGGATCGAGTAGCGAGTCACACGCCACTGCGGGGAGGTCATCGCCAGCACTCCGTGGTACGCGCCGCAACGCTCGGGCTGCCCATGGCGCCGGCCATCATCGGTGGTGCGCCGGAGCTCCTCGGCACCCGGGTCGCCCCCGTCGTCAGGCGCGAGACGATGCAAGCGGTCGCGCCTGACCCGGAGTGAGGCACCCAGAATCGCTCGACTCGACCCGGGCCATGAAGCAACCCGCCTCACCGTTTCTGATGTGGCCGTATTCAGTCCCCGGCGTCGCGAGCACGTCCTCCAACACCTCCTCGATGCCCCGCGCACCGACCCGGAGTTGACGGAGCAGCTGCCCCTCGTTCCCATACGCTTCCACGACGAGCGGGATACTCCGGAAATCAGCGGGCACTTCCGACGCGTCGTACCGCGTGCACTCCGCGGCGTGCACGAAGACGGGTCCCGGAGCAGGGAGGCTCCCGGGAGCGGTGAACGGCTGGTACGTGAACAGCAATCGGTCCTCGTGGCCGACTGCGAACGTCCGTAAGCAGTGGCGGCACGGTCCGTACCCGGTCGCCGTGTCGCGATGCACAGGATGGCCGTATCCCGGCGCATGGCCGGTCGTTCGTACCGCGGTCGCAACGTCAGTTGGAATGCCGAGAAAGCGAAACACGGTCATGCTCACTCCTGGGAGGGGTGAGGCCAACGTACCGGGGGCGAGCTATGCCGGTCTATCCGATTGTTGCTCGCATATTCGGCGACGGCCCGAGGGCGGACCCGTGCACGGAGGCATGACTGGGGCGCCATCCCGGCGCCCGTCGCCACGCGACCTATTTAGACCAGGGCGGCTTGATCCCGTTCATCCGGCAGTACGCGATGAGCTGACCCAGATGTTCGTGCATGTCGGCGAGCATCCCGTCCGACGTGGCCACGATCGTATAGTCGCCGCCGAAGAGCTTCTTCGTGCCGGTGAGGGTCGAGGGGTCGAGCCCGTTTACCGCGGTCGTGGCGTACGCAAATCCTTCCTTGAGGTGTTTGAGCACGTCATCCTTCGTCGACATCTTCTCAAACGCGTCCATGGCCGGCTGTCCCTTGGCGATGGCCGGGGACCGGGCGGCGCCAAACGACATCGGCGTATACACGTAGTACTCGCTCGCCACGTGCATGAATACCTCGCCTACCGACCGCACGCCGGGAGCCGGACGCCACGAGTACTTATCCGCGGGGATCGCCTGCGCGAGCGCCAGAAACTTTGACTGCAGCGTATCGAGGTCGAGCAGGTACTCCTTCCGCACCAAGATGGCGGCATCGCGGTCCGGCGCTGCCTGGGCACCAACAGTCCCCGAAACGCCGGCCAGCCCGACCACGACCGCCAACGTCGCGATACACCGCTGTCCGAGCCACCGCGTGGATCTGGCAAGCTGCCGCATGGTACATCTCCTCGTCGTGAGATCGTGGTGGACCAATGTGCCCGAATGGGTACTTGGACCCCGCAGGCGAATCGACGGTTGTCCATACGAGACGCTGACGCTTCGAACCAGGCCGTGCGCACTGCGGACGCCAGCCCCCCGATCACTCGATCTTCGCGACTCCGTCGCCCGGCGTGGGGAACCGGACGAACACGTCGGGATCGTGGCCCGGAATGATGAGCCGCGGGCTCGACGCGATGTGGCGCATCCGGTCTTGGGCTTGGAGGTTCGAGGTCGAATCGCCGGGAACGTACGTCGCGCCGATCGGCACGTGCTTGGCCAGGTTCTCGAACATGTACATGTTGTCCGACGCCAGGACAACGACACCCGCCGCCGTCTGGACGCCGACGTACTCGGACGCGTAGGTGTGCCGGCCACCCGTGTACACGGTGATGCCAGGAATCACTTCCCGCGCATCCCCATCCACGAGCTGGACGCGACCGGCGCGATGCAGCTGCGCCAACATGTGCGCATCCACGGTGTCGATGGCGTTATCCAGCGGCTCGCCATTCGACCCCACATAGTGGTCGTACTCGGCCTTCTGGATCCAGATGCGCGCCTTGGGGAAGAGGTCAGCCCCGTCGAGATGGTCCCAATGGATGTGCGAGATGATGATGTCGGTGATGTCCTCGGGCTTGAGTCCGACTTTGGCGATCGCCGCTGATGGCCGCTGCCAGTCAAATGGCTTCCACGCGGTGAGGAATTGCTCCCGGTAGAATCCGGCATCGAGTAGGACGTTGCGTCCGTTTCCCTTTATGACCCCGACCATGAACGCCAGGTCGGTGCGCCGGCTCGTATCGGCACCCCGCACGAGTTCGGACACCGGAAACGAATGAAAGCCGGCGAATCGCACCATGTAGACCTCGTACGGCGGTCCCGAATGCGACGGCTGCGCCTGAAGCGTCGCCCCGCAGGCGAGCACGCCGACCACAGCCACCGCGAAGGCACAACGGGTAGTCACGAGAGGAGGCTCCGGACGAGGTGTACGGGGATGACCTTCGGCGAGTCGGGCGACGTAGTCCGGCTGGATTCTAGGCTCCGGGCGCTGGCGCCGCCACATGCGACATAGCACGTGCCATAGCTCTGCCAGATGGCTGCATGCCTCGCGTGCGCGGATGGGATCGCTCCCGCGGCGCGCCACCCTTGCTGCCTGTCACGACTGCGGGTAACCTCACCCCGACGCTCACTCCCTCCCTGGCCGGGCCGCCTCCTCCATGACTTTCCAGCGCAAGCTGCTGCTGGGGTTCTCGCTCATGGCCCTGCCCGCGCTCCTCGTCGCGGGTGAGGCGATCCGCACCAATCTGCTCGAGCGGGCCGCGCTCCGGGCGCTGGGTGAGGATCTGGCGCGTTCGCGCACCTACGGCGAGTTGGAGACGGCCATGTTCAACCAAACCGAAACGGTCTGGCGATACCTGACCGGGATGGACCCCACCGCGCGCCAGGAGTTCGATCTCAACGGACAGGTCATCGACTACTGGCAGCAACGATGGCGCTCGGAGCTCCGCCCTGATGAGATGGGGCTCGCCAACGATGTCCACGAAGTGCAGCGACAGATTCGCGTCACCGTCGTCCATGTCTTCGCGGTCTACGATTCCGGCCAGCACGAAGCCGCGTATCGCTTGGCACAGCTGGAGATTCGCGACCGACTGCTCCCCGTGCTCGACGACCTGAATCGCAACATCTATCGACGAGCCCGTGAATCGAGCGTCCGCGGTGCGTATGCGCATCTGGCGGACATCGTCGCCGATGAGAACCGCGCGCTGGTCGCCATCCTCGTGCTCGCGCTGGCGACCGCCTTCGTCGCGTCCTGGCTCATCGCGCGCAGTGTGGCGCGCCCCATCAGCCAACTCCGGGAAGCGATGGCCGTCGTCGGCACCGGACGACTGGACTATCCGATCGAGACCCGCTCGTCGGATGAGATCGGCGATCTCGCGCGCGCATTCGCGACGATGACCGAGCACCTGCGCCAGTCGCGCGCAGACATGGACCGTCTCAACATTGAGCTCGAGGCCAAGGTCGCGCAACTCGAGCGCACACAAGCGCAGCTCGTGCACTCCGAGCGGCTGGCCTCGATCGGCGAGATGGCCGCCGCGGTCGCCCATGGTATTCGCAACCCGCTCGCCAGTCTGCGCGCCGCCGCGCAACTCGCCCTCCGGCAGGCCCAGCACCAAGGCCCGCGAGAGCACCTGGGCGTCATCATCGGCGAAGTGGATCGCCTCGATCGGCGGGTCAGCCACCTGCTCAACTTCTCGCGGCCAGCGCCCGTACATCAGATGCGAGAGAGCGTCGCGCGGTTGATCGAGGACCTGACGCCGCCCTTTACCGAGCTGCTTCGCGAACGGCGCATCACGCTCGAGGTCCAGGTCGCGCCGTCGCTCCCCGATGTCCAGGTCGATCCCATGCAGGTGGAGCAGGCGCTGGTCGAAATCGTCTCCAATGCGCTCGACGCCATGCCGTCGGGCGGCCATCTGCGAATAGCTGCCCGCGCCGACACCACGGATGGACAGCCGGGCGTCGTCATCGAGATCGCCGACACCGGCGTCGGTATCCCGGAACACGTGATGCCATCGATTTTCGACCCCTTCTTTACGACCCGCCCGGAAGGCACCGGCCTTGGGCTCGCCGTCGCGAAGCGATTCATCGAGCAGAACGGCGGGCAACTCGCGATCGCGAGCGCCCCCGGCATCGGCACTACTATCCAATTGCGGCTGGTCGCGGCGGCAGACCACGACTCAGCGCCAGTCACGATCTCGGCCGCGAATTCCACGTCCACGAGTTCCACGTGAAGCCGACCGTATGAGCGCCACGGCATGAGCGTCTCCGCATGAGCGTCTCCGCATGAGCGCCACAGCATGAACTCCGCAGCATGAGCGCCTCCACCGTCCTCATCATCGACGATGAGCGCACCCTCGCGCGATCGATCAAGGCGTTTCTGATTGATTCGGGCTACGACGCCGAGGTCGCCGGAAGCGGAGAGCAGGCACTCGAGCAGCTCGAGCGCATCCGGCCGGACGTGATCTTCGCGGATATGCGACTCCCCGGTATGAATGGCATCGAGCTCCTGCGCCGCATCCGGGAATTCGATCCCGCAGTGCCCGTCATCATGATGACGGCCTACGGCACGATTGAAGGCGCGGTCGAGGCGGTCAAGCTCGGCGCCTTCGACTACCTGAAGAAACCCGTCGATTTGGACGAGCTCAAATTGCTCACCGACCGGGCGCGTGAATCCTCGCGGTTGAAACAGGAGCTGTCGTACTATCGACGTCGTGGGACTCCCGAGGTGCGATTCGCGGAGATCGTCGGTCAGTCGCCCGCGATGCTGGCGGTGCTGGATCGCGCGAGACAGATCGCGGTCCTCGACGATGTGCCGCCGGTGTTGATCACGGGCGAGACGGGCACTGGCAAGGGCCTGCTCGCCCGCAGCATCCATGCGTCGGGTCCACGCGCGGCCAAGCCATTCATTGAAGTCAACTGTACCGCGTTGCCGGCCACGTTGATGGAGGCCGAGCTCTTTGGCCACGAGCGTGGCGCCTTCACCGACGCCAAGGAATCGAAGATCGGTCTCTTCGAAGCCGCCGAAGGCGGATATCTCTTTCTCGACGAAGTCGGCGACATCGAGCTGCCGCTCCAAGGGAAATTGCTGCGCGCGATCGAAGACCGGGTGGTCCGCCGCGTCGGCGGAATCCGCGACCGCAAGATCGATACGCGAATCTTCGCCGCTACCAATCGCGACCTGGAGCGCGACGCGCAGCTCGGACGGTTCCGCAAAGACCTGTATTTCCGGCTCGCCGTCATTCTGCTCCGATTGCCGCCCCTGCGAGAGCGCGGTGACGATGTCCTCCTACTCGCCGAGCAGTTCCTGCACCAGTTCGGGGCCAAATACGGCAAGGATGTGCGAGAGCTCAGTCCCCGCGCCCGTGCGCTGTTGCTCACCTACCCGTGGCCCGGCAACGTGCGCGAGCTCAGTCACGTGATCGAGCGTGCGGTGCTCTGGAGCCGCGGCCCGGTCCTGGACGCCGACCATCTCTCGCTCACCGAGCCCGCGCCGCCCGAGACCGCCGCCGCCGATGATCTCCATCCGATTGCGAACGGCAGTGACGCGTCCAATATCGGATTCGGCATTCCGCCCGGCGCCGGCGACCTCCCCCAATGGGAGAAATCGGTGATCGAGCATGCATTGCGCGAAGCCGGCGGCAACCAAACGAAAGCCGCCCACCGACTCGGCATCAGCCGCGACACGCTACGCTATCGTTTGAAGAAGTTCGGGATCCAAGCGTAGTCAGCCGGGAGCCCGCAGCCGCCAAGAGGCTCCGAATTGCGAATCAGCGCGCTTAGCGCCTGTCCCCTACCGGGTGCCAATGGACTACGCAGCAGGGGCCGTTCCCGAACGGCCCCTACCTTCCCGATGCATCAATCCTCATGTCATCGCGACGGACGCCGCCGGCGCCTGTGGTGTACATTCGCGAGCTGGGTCATTTCACCCAATTACCAGCCAAATGACCCTCCCCGCCCCAGAAATCTAACTCGACAGCTACAACCAGCCAGATCGCATAAGACGCAACGCAACAACTAGTTAGGCGACGTCTCGAGGCCGTCAATGCCGTGGCATGCGGCGTGCTTATATGCGAGGCAGAGTCGAGCCATCCAATGATTCGGCCAGATGCTGCATCATGATCAACCTCGGAGCGCCATATGTGGACCAAGCCTGAATTCGAAGTCGTAGAAGTCACGATGGAAGTGACCGCCTACGTCGCCCGGCGCTAAGAGCCGGACGTAGCGTGCAAGTAAAGGGGCCCGCGAACGCGGGCCCCTTGTTCGTTTCTGGAAGTTAGGAGCGCGCGCTGCGCCCACTGGTGAGCACGCGTTCGAGCCACGCTCGAGCCGCGGCCACTTCGCCCTCCGTGATCGAATGGCCACCCTCCTCCCAGTGGATGGTGACCTCGGCCCCGGCTCGGCGTAGCAGATCAGCGAGCTGCTCCGATTGTGCTGGGCTCGCGATCTGATCGCCGCGGCCCGCTCCGATAAACACCGGCATCCCGGCCAAGTCGGGCAGCGGGTCCGCGTCGAACGGAACCATCGGACTCAATAAGACAGCGGCTCGCAGCAGTCCCGGACGGCGCAGGAGCAGGCTTGCCGCGATGTTTGCGCCGTTCGAGAACCCGACCGCTACGATCCCGTCGCGGTCCAATCCGTAGGTCGTGGCGGCCGCCGTGATGAATTCCGCGAGCTCGCTCGTGCGACGCGCCAGGTCTTCCTGATCGAACACGCCCTCCGCGATCCGGCGAAAGAATCGCGGCATGCCGCGCTCCAAGACCTGACCGCGAGGGCTCAACAGACCGGCGCCGAGGACCAGCGCACGACCCAACGGAACGAGGTCCTCCTCGTTGCCGCCGGTGCCGTGGAGCAGGAGCAGTGTTGTACCGCCGGCGTACTCCGAGCCGGGCGCGGGCGGTACGTACCGATGGACGAAGCCGAGTGCATCGCCGCTCACATCTTCGGGGCCGCCCCCCGCCTTCGCGATGCTGAGCTCCGCGCCCGTCACCGGGAGGTGTATCGGCGGCAGCACGGCCTCGATCTGCGGCCGATACGACTCGTACTGCGGCGGCAACATGAGGCGTTCCCCAAGGTGCTCGATCGGCTCGTCGATCGCGAAGCCTGGGCCATCGGTCGCGATCTCGAACAACACGCCGCCGGGTTCGTGAAAATAGACCGAATGGAAATACGTGCGATCGATGACCGGGGTCGGCGTGGGGCCCGCCGCGACCACCTGCTCGCGGATCGCGAGTTGGGCCGCGTCGTCCGCCGCGCGAAACGCGACGTGGTGGACGATCCCACTCCCGCCCGCGCCGCCCGCGAATCCGCCGATCTCCCGCACGTCGACCAATGTCCCCGCGCCGCCATCGCCCACCGCGTATCGCCGGGTCGTCTGGTCCTCGCCGACCGCGCGAAATCCCAGCGTATCGATGAGCAAGCGCTCGGTCGCGTCGTGCTTCTCCTCCCACAGTGTGACGCTATGAAATCCCCGGATCGCGTGTGCGGCGTCGATCCCCGGCGCGCCACGCCACGCGGGTCGAGTCTCCGCGCTCGCGTGCGCGACGATCTCCAACATCAGCCCGTCGTGGTCGCGAAACGCGAGCACGCGCTCCGTCGCTGCGCCCACCTCGCGCTTCGTCGGCCCCTCGAACGGCACGCTGTGGCGGACCAATCGCTCGACCCAGAAGCCGAGTGCCGCGGGCGATACCGCGAACGCGGTGACCGCGACCTGACCCGCGCTCTGGCGCCCCCGCCGAGCGCCCGGCCATGGAAAAAAAGTCAGGACGCTGCCCGGCGTCCCCGTCTCATCCGCAAAGTAGAAATGGTAGGTCTGCGGGTCATCGAAGTTCACCGTGCGCTTGATGAACCGCAGCCCGAGCAGACCGACGTAGAAGTCGAGGTTCCGCTGTGGGTCGCCGGCGATCGCGGTAACGTGATGGATTCCGAGGACGCTGGTCATGAGAGCGGGAGCAGAGGTCAGAGTGAAGGCCAGGAATCAGTGGATCAAAGCCCGACGGAGCACAAGAGGAATCCGCTCACGCCAGGCGTTCTCCACAAAAGCATCCTTCCGGGCGCGCCGCGAGTCGAACTCCTCACGCGCAAAAGCCGTGTAATTGATTTCGCGACCAAGGCGGCGCTCGAGCGTTGCAATCACCTGCGCGAGTTCCTCGGCGCTCGGGGTGCCGATCAACAGGATATCAATGTCGCTCGAAGCGTCTTGCTGATCGCGCGCGAATGAACCGTACAGATACGCCTCGTGAACCCGATCGACGGTTTTGAGGGCCTGCCCGAGCAACGGCACGGCTCCGATGGTCTTCTCGACGATGCCGCGAACTTCCGCGTACAGCGGATACTCGCTGTTGAGACGAAAGTACTTTTGGCGGCCGCTGACTACCGAAACGAATAAGCCGTCTCGTTCCAGGTCGCGAAGCTCCTTCGACAGATTCGACGGGTCGACGTCCAGTCGCCCGGCCAAATCGCGTAGATGGATCGAGACCGTCGGATTGGTGAAATAGTACGCTAGCAGCCTCTGACGGGCCTTTGACCGCAAGTTCAACATGTGGTAATATTATACCTCATATGTGGTAAAGTAAAGCCACATAAGAAGTGCCCAGCGTCACGCAGTGGTTCCTGCACGAGCGTGCAGCCTAGGGCAGGCCACATATTCACCGTCGCACCGCCGCCGCGCCCCCACATCGTCCGACTTGGCGTCCTCCACAACCATGAGACCCGCTCTCTTGATCTCCGCCGCCCGCACTTCGGCGTCGCTCGCCCTCGCCGTCATGGCCATGGCCATGGCCGCCACCGCCCAGCCTCCCCGGGCACACGACGGCTGGATCACTACCACGGACTCCACCCGCCTCTACTATCGCGTGATCGGACGCGGATCAGACACCGTGATCGCGATTCACGGTGGGCCCGGCGTCGACCTCGAGAGCATTGCGGGCGACTTCGCGCCGCTCGCCGAGCACCACGTCGTCATCTTCTACGATCAACGCGGGACGGGTCGCTCCACGTTGCCGACCGATACGACGCGACTGGGTGCGGACCAACAGGTCGCCGACCTCGACGCGGTCCGCCGGCATTTCGGACTGGCCCGGGTGACGCTGATCGCCCACTCCTACGGCCCGCTCCTCGCGGCGACCTACGCGCTCGCACACCCCGACGCCGTCCGCCGGATGGTGTTCTTCGGTCCGGTCCCACCGCGGCGCGGCGATTTCTGGACGCGCTTCGGAAAAGTCATGGCGTCGCGACTCGACAGCACACAGCAAGCACGTATGGCCGATGCCAACCGTCGACTCGGCGACTCCTCGGCCGACGCCCGCCAAGCCTGTCGCGACCTGTGGGCCATCGCGATGCGGCCGCGGCTCGCCGAACCGGATCGCACCCTCCCCCTCATCCGGTCGGACCTCTGCGCCTCTGATCCCGCCGGCATCAGATACGGACTCACGGTCACGAATCGTGTGGTGATGGCCACGTATGGCAATTGGGATCTCCGCGCGCGATTACGCGGACTCACGGTGCCGGTCCTCGTCGTACACGGAGAGCAGGACGCGATCCCCATGGACCTCGTGGAGGAGTGGACGACGTCGCTCCCGCACGGTCAACTCCTCCGCGTGCCGGGTGCCGCGCACTTCACCTATGCGGAACAGCCCCAACTCGTGTGGCCCGCCGTCGAACGCTTCCTCGGATCCCCGTAACGGACCCGCGACGCCTCCAGCATGTCTCTCCGTTCGCTTTCCCCTCTCTCTGCTCCGCGTGAATATCACGCTCGCTGACATCGAGGACGCCCGCCGGCGCCTGCGCGGCTTTGCCCTGCGCACACCGCTCGTCCGACTCACGCTTCCCGATAGCTCGCACGAGGTCGGCCTCAAACTCGAGACGCTTCAGCCGATCGGGTCGTTCAAGATCCGCGGCGCGGGTGCGGCCATGACCGCGGCGGATCCCGCGGTGCTCGCACGCGGTGTCTACACCGCGAGCGCTGGCAACATGGCGCAGGGCGTCGCGTGGTGTGCACGCGCGCTGCACGTACCCTGCACCGTGATCGTCCCCGACCACGCGCCCGCGACCAAGATCGCGGCGGTCGAGCGACTCGGCGCGACGGTCATCCGCGTTCCCTTCGAACGGTGGTGGCAAGTGCTCGTCGAGCACTCGTATCCCGGCCTCGATGGTCTGTTCGTCCATCCGGTGTCGGATCCCGCCGTCATCACGGGCAACGCCACGACCGCGCTCGAGATTCTCGAGGATGTGCCCGACGTGGATACGGTGCTCGTCCCCTATGGTGGCGGCGGCCTGTCATGTGGGATCGCCCTCGGCCTTCGGGCCAGCGGCTCGACCGCGCGCGTGATTGCCTGTGAGGTGGAGACCGCGGCGCCCCTCGCCGCGTCGCTTCGTGCCGGTCACGCATCACAGATCGAGTACCATCCGAGTTTCGTGGACGGGATCGGCGGTCGGAGCGTCCTCGCCGAGATGTGGCCGCTCGCGAGCACGTTGCTGAGCGGCAGTGTTGTGAGCAGTGTCGCGCAGATCGCTGACAGTGTCCGTGTGCTCGCCGAGCGAGCGCATATTGTCGCCGAGGGCGCCGGTGCCGCCTCGGTCGCCGCAGCGATGTCCGGCACCGTCACGGGGAAGTCGATCGTCTGCGTGATCTCGGGCGCGAACATCGACCTGGGCAAACTGGCGACGATTCTCGCGGGTGGCATACCCACGTAGGGAGGGAGCCACGACGACGCCACGGTCGCGCTCTTCGCAACTATCGGGCTTGTGGATACCGATCTGCATCCCAAGCCCGCGCTCGCCGTATGGGACAGCACGTTCACGCGACGTTACGCGCCGTAGCACAGCCCGCCGCCGCCCGCCCGCCCGCCGATCGAGTGATCGGCGCCCGAGAGACGCCGTCGCCGGGTTAGATCAGGCTCTGGATTTGCCCGCCATCAACTTGGATCGCGGTGCCCGTTACGAAACTCGCCCGATCGGACGCCAGGAACGCGACCACGGCCGCCATCTCGCGCGGATCGCCCGCACGACCGAGCGGAATCCCGCCGGTGCGCTGCCGTAGGATCTCGTCGATCGGGCGTTTCTCACGCTCCGCCCGCATCCCGGCCAACTCGGTTGCGCGCGCCGTGTCGAAGTGCCCGGGCAACACGGTGTTGACGAGTACGCCGTCCTTGGCCACCTCGCTCGCCAACGTCTTGGCGAAGCCAAGCAGTCCACTGCGCGCGGTGTTCGACAGGATCAGGCCCGGAACGGGCTGCTTCGCGGCCATGGAAGTGAGGAAAATCACCCGTCCCCAATGCCGTGCCCGCATCCCTGGCACGCAGGCGTGCGCAAGCCAAATCGAGGAGAGCAGATTGAGCTCGATCGCCGCCCGATATTGTGCGTCGGTCGTGCTTTCGAAGGTCGTGGACGGCGGACCGCCCGCGTTCGCAACGAGAATATCGATGGGCCCGAGCTCGGCCTCCGCAACCCGGACGAACTGCTTCGCTGCGCCATCCACCGTGACGTCGCCGACGATCGGGAACGCGCGCCCCTTCGACGACGCGGCGATCTCCCGTGTGCGCTGGGTGAGCTCTGCATCGCGTCGCGCGACCATCGCGACGGACGCGCCCTCCGCCGCCAGCTCGCGGGCGATGGCCAGACCGAGTCCCGACGATGCGCCGGTGACGAGAGCGACTTTGTTCGTGAGTCCGAGATCCATGGCGTTGGTCCAGTGGTCAGAGAGAATCAATCTGAGGCGCGGGAATCCCGCGTGTTCCAATCTCTAGCCGATGCGCGCGCGCCGGAGATCGGCGCGGCACACGATCGAGCGCCGCCGCGATGCCGGCCGCGAAGCGTCCCGCCGCGCCGCGATCCGTCGTCAGGAACAGTTGCGGCTCGATGCATTCCAATTCGATGAGCAATAGTCGCCCCTGACGGTCGATGCCGTCTACCCGGGCATAGAGAATGTCATCGGCCGCCACGCGGGTCATAGGGGGGACGGCGCCGAGCGCGCGCGCGGCGTCGGCGATCAACGGCGCCGCGGGTGTCTCGGAGGTGACTGATCCACCAAACGCGGATTGCACCAGAAAATCTCCGGCCGCCGGGCGCTTGCGGACAGCGTGACTGTATTGCCCGCTCAGAAACATCAACGACCACTCGCCATCCCGTTCGATTTCCGGGAGAAATGCCTGCACCAGTACCGCACCGTTCGCGAGCAGCGCATCGAGGTGCCGTTGGTCCCGGTGGCCCGCTTCGCCCACGATCCGCCGGGTGCCATACGCGCTGGCCGCGATGGCGGGCTTGATCACCGCCCCCGATTCCCATCCCCGGTCGCGGAGGATCGCGGCAAGCGACGCGGATGCGCCTGGCTCGACCCACTCGGTGGGCGCGACGGGTATCCCATGCGCGGCGAGGTCACGCAGGTAGCGTTTGTCACAATTCCACCGTACGAGGGCCGGAGGATTCCAGATCGGGATGCCGGCGCCGTGGACTGCGTCGAGCCACTCGAGGAACGCGTCCGGCCGCAGATGATAGTCCCAACACGACCGGATCACGATCCCGGCGTACGACGTCCAGTCGATCGCCGATGCGTCCCACACGACCGCCTCCGCCGCGATGCCAAGCGCGATGCACGCATTGATCAGCGGGGCATCGTCGTCAGTCAGATCCGGGAGCTCGCTACTCGTGGCCAGCGCGAGACGGCGGTGATGGGATCGAGCCAGTGACATCGGGTCGCCTGTAGCAGACGCGGTAGGGCATCGGTGATGAGCGGTGGCGCGCTGCGACGCGCCTCGGTGAGAGACATCTGTAATCTCTCAGTGTCACCGACCCGACACAAATGACTCCGACCCAACCCGGGCGCACGCGACGCACGCGCGCAGCCCGATCTCGTCGTTACTGCACCCTCAGCCAGAAATGGTCAAGTCGTGGAGTCGCGGTGGAACAGGAGCTCGTATACCAGCGGCTTAGGGAGTCGGTGGCTGGTCACCGTCACCCGGAGACGGACCCTGACGCTCCCATCGTCGAAGATCAGCGCGTTCTCCCGGTCGCCGTCCGAGGCGACCAATGTCTGACGCACGGTGTCGCCCGCGACCACCACGTGCGCCTGATCGGTCTCCTTCGCGAGCGCATTGACCCAGGGCACGACATGGCCGTCGACCGGCGTCATTACGGGGTCGCCATCGTCGAAGGCGACGCTCACCGTATCCGGGACGAGCCGCAGGCGCACGCGGTGCGGTAGCGGGTTGATCTTGTTGAGACGCGACCGGGCGATCGGCCGGGTGATGAAGTTCATCGACGACACCGTCTCGTTGATCGCCGCTTTGATGTCGGCGCTGGAGTCTGGGACGAGCGTGTACGTATAGGAGCCCGCGCCAGGAATCCCCTGCGCCGGCCCATGAGCGGTCGTGTCGGCCGTCGCCCCGGCCGGCTGTCCCCCAGCTGGGCGGCCCACGATGAGCATGACACACATGGTCACCCATCCTGTGGCCCGCGCTGCGCGCGCCACACGTCCCGCACGCTGCCGCTGATGATGGTGGGACGGCCCGCGATGACGTTGTGTGAACACCTGGTGAATTCTCCGCTCGGGTGGTGGCACCGACCGAGGATGTCGGTTGTTCCCGAATCGTAGGACGGTCGCCGACGGCCCGCGCCGGTGCTGGGGCGGACGACCACTCGCGGGGGGTGAATCGCCACGCCGAGCGCGCTACGGAGCGCGGGCGCTCTGGGCCGCCTAGCTCGTCCCGCCGCTCCGCTCCGCCAACCGCCGCGCGACCCGCGACCGAAAATCCGCGGGGACGTCGATGCGCTGAAGTTTGACGCGCACGTCGCGGATCACGCTCGCCTCGAACGCGAACTCAGCGGAACACGGCGCGCACGCCTCGAGTCGGCAGTCATGGCGTCATAGGAACAGGGAGCGCCGCGGGGCGGCCGGACGGCGCGCGCCCGTAGACCGGGCGCCGCCACTCGCGGAATGGTCGGCTTGGGAGACGTAATGCGCCGACACCCGTGACGTCAACTTGCGGGGCCGCGGCGCCCGCCACACCTTCCCGCGATGGGCGACACGACCGAGACCTGGTATCGAGTTGGCGGCGTCGCCGAGGTGCGCGCGGCGGCGCCCACAGCCGTCACGGCCGGCGGCCGAATGGTGGATCAGGGCCGCGGAACCGGCGTGCAACCGGTGGAGCGAGCCGGCCGTAAAGCCAACTCGGTTGCCGATACCATGGCGATGCCCAATGGCTGATCACAAACCACCCGAATCGTTGATCGCTGCCGATCCTGAGTCCCGCCTCGCCATCGGCCACGCGTATGAGCGCGCGCTGTTCGGTGGGCGCATGGACGAGCTGGCCGAGTACCTGACGGAAGATGTGAGCTATTGGGTTGCCGGCGCCCCCCCGATCGGCGGCACGTGGCACGGCCGCGACGCCGTGCTCCACGCGTTCACCAACCGCGAGTTTGGGCTCGGGGCAGCCGATTGGGGGTACGAAGAGCTGAAGCGCGAATGGTCAGCCCCGGGCGATGACCGCGTGGTCGTCGAGATTCACGAGCGGAGCTGGCTCAAATCGGATCCCGCGGATGTCATGGATCAACGGACGTACTCTGTCCTACGATTTCGCGGGGATCGGATCGCGGCCCTCGAGGACTACAGTGACGCTGAGGTGTATGAGGAGTTCGTGGACCGGCACCGGTCCCAACTCCCGAAGTTTCGGGGATCCTGAGGCCGAGGGCATGGCTGGAGCCGAAGATCATGGGAACCGGTTCGACCGGCGTGGCATATTCGCTGTGTGTAGGCCATCGCCGGACCGACGACTTGAAGCACTCGGTCACGACGGACGCATTCGGAGGGGTACCTCATGAACCGCCTTGTCCCGATTCTCGCAGCCACGATCCTCACCGTCGGTGGTGGATTGGCACTGGTCATCGCGCCCCCGCACCCGGCGAGCGTCGCGACGCACGCGACAGGCCGCCCAGCAGCACCGCTCGACGACGAAGGACCATTCACGGGCTTCGACGGCAATACCGGCTGGATCAACTCGCGGCCACTCTCCGTCGAGGGGCTCCATGGGCGGGTGGTGGTCGTTGGTTTTTGGGCATTCGAGTGTAGCAACTGCTTGGCGGCGCTTCCCCACGTGAAATCGCTCGAGTCCAAGTTTCGCGACCGAGGTGTGGTGGTCGTCGGCGTGCACACACCGGAGCTCTCTCAGGAGCGGGTGGAGTCCAATGTGCGCGACGCCGTCCGGCGTTACGGGGTCGTCTACCCGGTCGCGCTCGACGGCAACAACCGGATCTGGAACGCCTTCAACAATCGGTACTGGCCCGCCATATACATCGTCGATACGCGTGGCCGCGTCCGGTACCACCACTTCGGAGAAGGCGCGTACGACGAGCAGGAGCAGGTGGTCCAAACGCTGCTCGACGAGGCCACGCACGAGCAGGCCGACAGCGGGCACGCCCATAAGTTCGCGGGCTACCACAAGCCGAGCGACACGGAACTCAAGAAGCGACTCACGCCGATTCAGTACTCGGTGACGCAGCACGATGACACGGAGCTGCCCTTCCGCAACCAGTACTGGGACAATCACGAGCCGGGTATCTACGTCGATGTGGTGTCCGGCGAACCGTTGTTCAGCTCTCTCGACAAGTTCGAGTCGGGGACCGGATGGCCAAGTTTTACCAAGCCACTGGATTCCGCCAACGTGCAAACCCGGGGCGACAATTCGGCCGGCATGGCGCGCACCGAGGTTCGATCCGCCCACGCGGATTCACACCTCGGACATGTCTTCGATGATGGACCGGAACCCTCCGGCCTGCGCTACTGCATGAACTCGGCGGCCATGCGTTTCATCCCGGTCAAGCAGTTGACCGCGGACGGCTACGGCGAGTACGCTCGGCTGTTCACGAGCTCCGAGGGAACTGCCGCACACCGCTGACGGGCGCTCGGATCCACGCACGACGCGCGGACCGCCGGACGCTCAGGGCCCGAACGACACCGTGTAGTCGTGGATGCTGCTTCGCCGCGCGACCGGAAAATGCCAGACGAATACGCGGTGCACGATGCAGGACTCGACGTCCGTGGGGACCGCGGCGCTCCAGCTCCGATCGACCACCGTGGCACGCATCACCTCGCCGGAATCGCTAAGTGAGATGCGGACGGTGACGTGTCCGCTCAACGACGGGTTGATGCTCAGGCCGTATTGCGCGTAGCACGCGGTCACCGATGACTCGCGGCGGTGTGTCTCGGTCGTGAACTCGGCGTCGGACAACCCGCCGTCATCGACCGCGGCCGCTGCGGCCGGCGGGCCTGTAGCAGGTGCGGGTGTCAGGGGCGACGACGCGGGTGCTGTCGCGATCGCCGGAGATGGAGATGTTGTCGCAATCGCCGGCGGAGGTGGCGTGGCCCGTGCTGGAGCCGGCGGCACGTTCGAGGATGCGGTAGATGTGGGCGCGGGCGCGATCACCGGCGTGGTCGTAGCGACGAGCCCCACGGTAATGGTACGAACCGGCGCGCGAACATTGACGGTAGTGGTGCGTGCCGCCGACGGTCGAGCGGTATCTCGCGCCGCAATGGCCGCGGTCACGGCGGCTGGCGGCGATGGAGGAGCGGCGACACGCAAGGTCGCTGACGCCGGGACAGGTCGCTGTACGACGTTCGTCGTCGGCGCGGCCACCGTCGGTGCGGTCATGGCCGGTAGTGAACGGGCATCCACTGATGGGACGGCAGGAGCCGCCACTTTGACCGCAGGTGCCGCTGCCAATGTCGCCGTAGTGAGCACCGCTGCAGGGACCGAGGGCGGCGGTGCAATCAACGGTTGTGCGACGGCCGACTCCGGCACGAGGGGCGGCTCGGGTGGTCCCGCTACCGGCTGCGCCGGCGCCAACGTGACCAACGACGGCGCCGCTGACGCAATCTCCGTCACGCGAACCGGTGCAGACGGTACGGTCGGAGCGGGCGGCGCGGCGGCTGGCGAGCTGTTGCCGGTCACGCGCGGTGTTGCGGGCGATGGTGTTGCGGGCGATGGTGCGGGTTGCGGCGGGGCTGTTGCCACGACGAGCGCAGCGGCTCGCGCCGTGCTGTCCGACACTCGGCTCGCCATCATCTCACGCGCCGCGCGCGCTGCCTCCCGAATCGCGGGCACGACAGGGCGGAGCGCCGGAGCGAAGAACGTCGTGGACACTACGTCGGGGCCCAACTCGCCGATCTTCACGACAAGGGTCGGCGGGTCGGTCCGCGGCCGCGAGATGAGAACGAAATCTCCGAACGCGAGTTGGTCGCGGGTGGAGGTGGTATCGGGCCGCTCGCGGCGCGTGACGGCTTGCTGCAGGCTGTCAGCCATTAGTGGCTCGGCGAGCGCGGCCCACCGGTCGGCCTCTTCCGCGGTCAGCGTCACCGGCTGCGCAAAGGCGTTCCGGAATCCCGACGAGGCGTACACCAGCACGGTGCCTTCGTCGGTCGCCCGAAGCCACACGTAGACGTTGGCGTTCTGAAACATCACCATCTCGCGCATGTCGGTCACGCGCGATGGCGAACGCACGGGGACTGCGGATTGCGAAATGGCCAGACGCGGCCAACACACCAGCGTCGCCATCGCCGCGAGGGCGACGAGCGGGACCCGCACTCGCCGTAGTGATGGCGCGCGACTCGCGCACGCCGATCGATGCGTCGGGTACCGTCGCGCTAGCCGAGTCCCAACGAGACACCGCACAATGGCTGACGCGCAGCCAGGTCGCGAGGTCACTCGTGACGCTGTCGCCTACGCCGCCGACGCGCGGCGTTCTACGCCAATCCCCTCCGCGTTCCACGCCAGACCGGCCTCACGGGCTGGGACGCGCCGCGGTCGACAGCTCGGGGACGAGATACTTGGCGTACCAGTCGAGATACCGTCGCAGCCGATCGACGCGGAAGCTCGGTCGGGTGATGCCGTGAAACTGACCGGGATAGATGATGAGCTGCGTCGGGATGTTGCGCGCGCGCAGTGCCTGGTACATCTGTTCGCCGCCGATCAGCGGCACGTTGAAATCTTTGTCGCCACCAAGGAACAGTGTGGGAGTTGTGATGCGCGTGACATGGAAAAACGGATAGGACAGCTTGATCCAGAGGTCGGGGTGTTCCCAGGGCTGACCCAATTCCGCCACGTATTGCAGGATGTATTCATCCTCCCCGTACATCGAAAGCTGGAGCGCGCTGCCAGCTCCGCTGGTCGCCGCTTTGAACCGCGGATCGGTCGCGATCGTATAGTCGGTGAGAATGCCGCCGTAGCTCCATCCGCCGATGCCGAGCTTGGCCGGATCCGCAATGCCAGCCGCCACGACATGATCCACCGCGCCCAACAGATCGACGACTTCCTTGTGCCCCCAATCGGCCAGGATCGCCCGCTGGTATTGCGCGCCCCGACCCGCGCTCCCGCGGTAGTTCGGCGAGATGACGAGATACCCGTTGGCCGCGAATAGCTGGCGCTCGAAGCTGAAGTCGTGTTGGTCCTGGCCGTTCGGGCCGCCATGGATGCGGAGCAGCATGGGGTAGCGTCGGCCGGCCATTGATCGGGCTGGTTTGACGAGGATACCGTGCACGTCGGTCCCATCCTTGCTGCGCGACGCGAAATCCTCGGTGGTCCCCAGTTGGATCCCGGCGAGCCATGCGTCGTTCCGATGCGTGAGCCGACGTACCGTCCCGTGCTCGATGGCGCACACCTCGGGCGGGGTGCTGTCCGTCGAGACGAGTGCCGTGAGCGCGTCGTCGTGCCCGAGCGAGATGCCCGCGACGACGAGCGGGCCGGGGAGGAGTCGTGTCACTGTCCCGCTTCCCGCGTCGACCCGCGCCGGATAGACGGACCGGTCATCCTCGACGAGCACCGTGATCGCGTGGCCGTCAGCCGACCATTGCGGCTCGGAGGCCCCGCGGTCGAGCGGCGTCGTCAATACTCGGGGCTCCCCTCCCGATGCGGGCACCACGGCAAGCTGGAATTGGTCGTAGGCGTTCATCTTCGGGTCGGCGCTGCCTCGCACGTACGCGATCGCGGCACCGTCGGGACTCCACGCCAGCCGTCCGGCA
Source organism: Gemmatimonadota bacterium (assembly GCA_003152485.1). Lineage (GTDB taxonomy): Bacteria > Gemmatimonadota > Gemmatimonadetes > Gemmatimonadales > Gemmatimonadaceae > Palsa-1248. Next base: position 59,416 of record PMAE01000041.1, read on the forward strand.
GTGGGCGGGTTATCCGGTCCTGCCCACGTCGTGAGTTGGACGGGTACCGAGCCTGGCGCCGTGTCCACGACGTAGACATCCCAGTTTTCCGCGCGATCCACGTCCGCCGGCGCCCGTTTGCTTACGAACGCGAGTCGTCGCCCATCGGGAGACCATGACGGGTCGCCCTCATCGAACGCGCCGGGTGTGAGAATCCGGGTCGCGTGCGTCGCGACGTCGAAGATGTAGAGGTGGTCGCGCTTCTTGCCGAGATATCCGACGATGTCTTCTTTGAAGTGAAATCGGTCGATGACGATTGGCTTCGGCTTAGTGCCCGCGGCTCGCGCTTTTGCGGCGCTGGTGTCTGTCCGCGTCGAGTCAGTGCTCGCGGCGTCGGGGTCATCTTCCACGACCAGCGCGATCCGCCGTCCGTCGGGCGACCAACTATAGTCATCCACGTCGCCGCTGAAGTTGGTGACTCGTATACCTTCGCCGCCCTGCCGGCTCATCAGCCAGAGCTGTGTCGTCTCGTCGGCGTTGTCGCGGGCCGACAGAAATCCGATGTACCGACCGTCAGGGCTCCAGCGAGGTTCCGACTCGTTCGCGGTGTCGGTCGTGAGCTGGACTGTGGTGGCGCCGTCCCAGCTCGTCATCCAGAGCTGCGTGTGCGCCTTGTCCTGCGCTGAGTCGAGCGCGCCGACCGTATATGCCACCCACAGCCCATCCGGCGAGCGTTCTGGACTGCGCACATCCTGCAGCCGATAGAGATCCTCGACGCGGAGTGGGCGTCGGGTGCCGCCGGTGTGGGCCGGCGCAGGTTGGGCCGGCGCTTGAGCGTCGGCCGACATGATCGCCGACCCCGTCGTGATTACCAGCAGGCACCCGGCGGCCGGACACCGGAAACGGGCAGCAGAATTGTAGAAGTGCATGGATCGAGTGATTGATGTGAAGAGGAACCCGGACACGGCTGTTGAAGGCGGTGCGGCGGATCGGCGATATTTGAAAATGTGTCTATGCTGTAGCGGCGACTCCGCGGGTCGCCACTCAGGTCAGCTACGCGTATCGACAGAATGCGCGTGGCGCCACATCGCGCCGACGAACGAGCCACGCGTCACGAGTCGAGCGGCAGATTTTTCGAGGACACCCCAGCGACCGACCACGGGGGGCGTTGCCGACCATGCGTACACCGGCGTCCGCGGCACCGCCAGCGCATCGCCGCTCCACCGCGTGCACACCACGAAGCCAAGTCGATAGCCCGCGGCCCGAGCCAGTGCCCGCTCGCGCGGACCGGCCGCTCCATACGGGTAGGCGATCGCGAGCACGGGGGTGCCGAGCGCCGCCTCCAATGTCGCGCGCGACCGCGTCAGCTCGATGGCCGCCTGGTCCGCTTCGAGCCAGGAGAGCCGGGGATGTGTGGCGGTATGCGAGATGAACTCGATCCCCCGTCGTTGCCAGCGAACCACGTCGCGCCACGCCAGATGCGCGAAGCGCCGGCCACCAATTGCCACGTCCCATCGGTTGAGTCGGCCCGCATACTCCGTGATCACGGCGCATGCGGCCGTAAACCCCACATCCGCCAACGCCGGGAACGCGTAGTCCCTGAGCCCCCGATATGCATCGTCGAATGTGATCGCGAACTCACGGTCACCCACCGGTCGTGTCCCCGCCACCGTGCCCGCGAGCTCGCGGAGGGTCAGCGTACGCCACCCGGCGGCGGCGAGCGCTTCGATCTGCCGCGCAAATCGACGCGGCGAGAGCCGGGTCAGCCCGATTTCGCTGCGGCAGTCCACTTTGTGATACACCAGGACTGGCGGGATACGCCGCGGCGGCATCTGCATATAGGTCAGCTGGCCCATTCGCGCCCACCAAATCGAAGATCGTTCCCCGCCGCCCGCTATATAATGGTGCACGTCCCGACGCCTCACTGCGCGTCGTCCGCCCGCACCGCACGCGGGGAGCCAGCTTGACCACCATCGATCCACCGAAGAATCAGGTGACGCAGATTGTGAGACATTCCACGCCCCGGGTCAATCCCTACGCCGGCTGCAAGGGCGCCCCCGCGCGATTCGTCTCGCTGCCCCGCGTCCTGGCGACCATGGCCGTTGCGGCGACGCTGGCTGTGGCCGCGCCGCCCGCGCTCCGCGCGCAGTCCCCGGCACCGTCGAACGAGCTGAGCGCCGCGATCGATCGCGCCGTGATCGCGGTCTCGGCCAAGGTGGTCGCGTGGCGGCGTGATATCCACGAACACCCTGAGCTGGGCAACCGCGAATTCCGTACGTCCAAGCTCGTCGCCGATCACCTTCGGTCGCTTGGCATGACCGTGCGGACCGGCGTAGCCCACACCGGCGTCGTCGGCATCCTGCGGGGCGGACGCCCCGGCCCCGTCGTCGCGCTGCGCGCCGACATGGACGCGCTACCCGTCACCGAGCCCGCGGGCCTTGCCTTCGCGTCTACCGTGCGCACCACGTACAACGGTCAAGACGTGGGAGTCATGCACGCGTGTGGCCACGATACCCACACCGCGATGCTCATGGGTGTGGCCGAGGTGCTCGCCAGCGTACGGCGCGACCTGCCCGGCACCGTGGTCTTTCTGTTTCAGCCCGCCGAGGAGATGGCGCCGGCCGGTGAGGACGGCGGCGCGGAGCTGATGGTCCGCGAAGGCGCGCTCGACGACCCGAAGCCGGACGCGGTGTTCGGCCTGCACGTGGTCCCATACGTGATGGGCCACGTGCTCTATCGATCGGGCCCATTCATGGCGAGTAGCGATCACATCACCATCGTCGTCCACGGTCGCCAGACGCACGGCGCACTACCGTGGAAGGGCGTGGACCCGATCGTCGTCGCGGCGCAGATCGTGACTGGACTCCAGACGGTCATCAGCCGGCAGACCGATCTGACGGCCGGTCCGGCAGTCGTCACGATTGGCAGCATCCACGGCGGCGTCCGCGACAACATCATTCCCGACAGCGTCGTCATGCTGGGCACGATCCGAACCTTCGACTCGACGGCCCGCCGCGAGATCCGCGAACGCGTCAAACGCACGGCCGAGATGATCGCCCAGAGCGCCGGCGCCACGGCGGACGTCAACGTCGAGCTCCACTACCCGGTCACGGTCAACAACCCCGCGCTCACCGCGGAAATGCTACCGACGCTCCGGCGGGTCGTCGGTGACAGCGGTGTGGTCCAAGGGCCGCTCGTGACGGGCTCCGAAGACTTCTCATTCTATGGCCTGCGCGCGCCCGCGATGTACGTCCATTTGGGCATCACCCCGCCGGATTCCAATTGGAGGACTGCGGCGCCGAACCACTCGCCCAAGTTTTACGTGGATGAGGACGCGTTTCCGACAGGCATGCGGGTCCTCGCCCACCTCGCGGCAGACTATCTGCAGACGGGACACGCAGCGTCGAGCACGACTGGCTCACCCTGACCGACCGAGGGCCAGCGGCACTGTTCCCCGCGGCGCCGCTCAGGGAACGCCGCGGTTGGTCACCGTGACGCTGTCGGCCATCCGGTTGATTTCGTTCGTAATCGCGATCCAGGTGCTTTCGTTGGCCTGATTGATCCGATCCAGCTTGGTCAGGATGTTGAGGCGCTCGCTCTGGCTGACTCGGGGTTGTTGCGCGGAGTCGAATGACGCGGTGATGCGTTCGAGGATCGCGTGGTGTGCGCTCTCGGCCGCTTCCAGAGCTGATCGCCGCCATTCGATGATCTCGAGTCGCGCGGCGTCGCCCGGTGGGCGACCCGGTGCGAAGGTCGCGGATCGTGCCGCGATGGTGCCTGCCCGCGCTCGCGCCATCGCCGCCCGGATGCCCACTTGGTCCAGGTACTGGCGCGTGAGCGTGTCCCGCGCGTCTTGCTGGTCTTCCGCATCCCGGGCCATCGCTTCCCGGTGCAGCCATTCAGCGGGCCACGCCGAGCCGGAGTACAATCGGTTCGTGCCCGTCGAGTGCCTAGTCGACGACGCCATTGGCGTGAGGTTCCCCGTGGTCGGCGGACATTCAGGCGGCCGGGGCTGCGGCGGCACCACGGCGCATGCCGCGCCGGGCAAGGGACGGGGCGGTCCGGATGGCGTGGCGGATTGACTCGATGCGCCGGCCGCCGAACACACCAGCGCGCACAGCGCGACTCGTATTGTCTTCATGGCGTGGGGTGGATAGCGTCGTCGGACAACCAACCCCTTTGCCCATTGTATACTAGTTCAGACCAGACGACAGGCACGACGACAGGCACGACGACACGGACCCGCGTTTCCCGTATCGCCGTGCCTGTTCCCGCCGCGGCACTCACGGATTGGGCGATCCGGCGGGATCGACCGACGTCTGCGACCGCGCCCCGCTCCCCCCGGTCGCCGGACTGACAGACGTCGCGGGTGCGCCACATGCAGCGGTCGCCACGCCTGAATCCCGTTCTGCGCGCCAGCCATCGACTTGGTCGGCGAACTGCTGGCCAAGCGCGGCAACATCGACCGGCTGGATATCCGCCGCATCGCGACGCCCCGCCACCCGAGCCAGGCTGACCCCGGCCTTCGCGTAGGAACTGTCGGCATTGAGCGCGTCCTGATACGCGGCCGCCGCGGCAGTCACGTATCCGCTGCGCTCGAGCGCAATGCCGAGATTGTTGTGAAACACGGCCTGTCCGGAGTCGAGCTGCACTGCGCGGGCGAGTGGTCCCGTCGCATCACCGTACTTCCCTCCGTCGATCAATAGGAGGCCCATGTTGTTCATCGACCAGCTATCTGTCGAGTCGAGCATGATGGCCGACCGGTACGCGTCGATGGCTTCGTCTCGATGACCGAGACCGGCCTGGACTCGGCCGAGCACGCGCCATGCTTCACCTGAGCTGGAGTCGGTCGCAAGGACTTGGTTGATACGATCCAGCGCATCGCCCGGACGCTGCTCTTCGAGCAGCACTCGGCTCAAGTTGATGAGACTCTTGGCGTGCGTCGGATCGCGAGCGAGCGCCGCCTCGAACGCGTCGCGTGCCTTGTCGAGCTGTCCCGCCTTCCAGGCCGAGACGCCGAGCATGTAGTGGCCCCACACGTTCTCCGGATGCCGGACCGTGTATGCGTCGAACATGGGGACCGCGTCGGCATACCGATGCGCCGTGAACGCCGATTCCGCCGTCGCGTACGACACATTTGCGGGGACGGTTGGTGTCGTGGACGACGGAGTGGACGTCGGCGCCGGACTGGTCGTCGCCGCAGCGTTCGACACGTCGCTGTCCGCCGGCCGACGGGTGCCGCGCGAGCCGCCGCATGCGGCCGCCAATAGGGTTGCCATCACGGTGATCGCGATGGCTCGGGCTTGGGTGTGCGCGTACATAAATCCTCCTGCAGTATCGCGCTCGCCGGTGGTACTCGAGCGCTCGTCTGGTGATGCAGTGAACGACGCTCAGAAGGGCAAGGGGATGACCGCGCCACACCGCGTTCCGACGAGTACATCGAACTGCGTAGTACGCTAGGAGTTACGACGGCAGCGCGGTGGTCGGCCAGCAGCCGCGGGGGCCGCGTTGTGTCGAATCGGACACGTCCAGGGAGCGGCCACGTGTCCATCCGGACACGGGCCACCGCTGGGAACGTCGCCGAGCTAGGCGGCCGATGACCGAGTGAGCCCGTGCCGCCGCATGATCTTCAACAAGCTGGCGTGGTCGGCGAGCTCGAGATCCTGCGCCGCACGCGTGACGTGCCAATCGTGGCGGTCGAGCGCAGCGATGATGATCTGCCGCTCGGCTTCGGCTTTCCGCTCGAGAAAGGTGCGCCCGATCGATGCCGGCGCAGCGACCCGAGACGCGCCCTCGTCTCGGACCTCGAGCGGTACGTGCTCCGGACCGATCGTGTCGCCATCCGACGCGATCACCATCCGCTCCACCACATTGCGTAGCTCACGGACATTGTTCTGGCGCCAGTCGTACGCCATGAGCAGTGGGAGGACCGACGTACCCAGTCGCTTCGGGCGGCACCGGAACCGATCACACGTCGTCGCCAGCAGTCGTGCCACCAGGTCCGGCAGATCGGAGAGCCGGTCGCGCAGCGGCGGGACGCGCAGGATGTGTACGTTGAGCCGGAAGTAGAGATCCTTCCGGAATCGGTCGGAGCGCACGTCCGCGTCCAGATCCCGATTCGTCGCCGCGACAACGCGCGCGGGAACGGCGACACCGCGGGTGCTACCCAGCCGAACCACGACGCGTTCCTCCAGCACGCGCAGAAGCTTGGCCTGCGCCGCCAACGGCAGGTCGCCGATCTCGTCGAGAAAGAGGGTACCCCGCCCCGCGCTCTCGAAGGCGCCCTTTCGCTGCGCGATCGCTCCGGAAAACGCGCCCCGCTCGTGACCAAACAACTCGCTCTCCACCAGATGCTCCGGCAGCGCGGCGCAGTTGACGGCCACGAACGGTTCTCGGGGATTGGCCCCTAGCCGGTGTACCTCACGTGCGACGAGTTCCTTGCCCGAGCCGCTTTCGCCCATGATGAGCACCGCGCTCGGGATCGGCGCCACACGCGCGATGGCATCCTTGAAGGCACGCATGGCCGGGCTCGACCCGAGGAGCGCGCTCTCGTCGTCCGCGTACCGGCGCAGCATCGCGATCTCATCCAGCATCCGCCGCCGCTCGATGGCCAACTCGATCTCCCGGGCGACCCGCTCGACAGGCTCTTCCTTGTCGATGAACGCCGACGCGCCACGCCGAATGGCATCCGCGCACCGGTCGTAGCTGCCGGTGCCCGTGTACACGATGACCGGAACCGCCAGGCCACGCTCCCGCATCGCCTGCAGGACGCCGAATCCGTCCATGCCAGGCATCTCGAGATCGAGCACGACGCAGTCGACGGCGTCTCGACTCAGCACGTCGAGCGCCGCGGCCCCCGAACCGACGACTTGGACTTGGTGGTCGCCCAGGCGCCGGAGATCATAGGCGTACTGTTCGGCCACCAGGATGTTGTCGTCACACACGAGAATGGTAGACATGATCGATCCTCAGGATGGGCGCGTCTGGAGAGGTGTCGCTGTGGACGTGCTCGGACCGGCAAGCGTGACGATGACCCGCGTCCCGGTACCGGGTGCTGTCTCCACTCGAAGCTCACCATGGATGTCGCGAACCAGACGACTCACGATGGAGAGTCCGAGACCGGTGCCGGTGGGCTTCGTGGTGTAGAAGTCGTTGAACGCCATACGGAGCTCGTCAGAAGTCATCCCACATCCGCCGTCGGCGACCGTGACGCGGACCCCGCCCTGCAGCGATTCGGTCGTGATCATCACCGCATCGGACCGCTGACCGGCCGCCTCGCAGGCGTTCGCGACGAGATTCTCCAGGATACGGCGCACGACAAGCGCGTCCACAGCCATCGCGGGGACCGCGGCGTCGAGGTGGAGCGCGATGGACGCGCCAATATTGGAAGATCCGTCTGCGTCAGACCTGGTGTAGCCAGCCGCCACTGCGTGCGCCACGGCGTTGACATCGCACGGACCGACGTCGAGCGGCGGACTGAGGCGCGCGTAGGTCCGTGCGAGTTCGTCGAGATAGGCGATGCTCGCGTCGAGCGTGGGGCGGCGCTGTGCGAAGACGGTCGCCAGCCGGTCCGGCTGCGTGTGCTGGACCTCTGTGAGATGGCGGACGACGTGACGGATCGGCACGAGGCCGTTCTTCACGTCGTGGGTCACCTGCCGTGCGAGGTCGCCAACGGTTGCGCGCCGTTCGGCATCACGCAATCCCGTCGCGTTCGTGCGGAGTCGGCGCACCATGGCGGCCAGGACTCGAGAGAGCGCCCCAATCTCATCGTCACGATCATTAGGGAAGTCGCCGGCCGGCGCCTCGAGATTGACTCGCGTGGATTGCTCGGCGAGCGACCGCAAGGGGCGCGAGATGCGATCGGCCAACCAGTTGGCCGTGAGCAGCGCCGCGGCAGCGGCCAGGCCGACGGATGCGAAGCACCACCAGACTATCGCGGCGCGCAATGCGTGGAGCCCGGTCAATGATTGCGTAACCTCGAAGCGGGCAGACGCGACAGCACGGCCGCCTCCCGCTGCGGCGGTAATCACCGGGAAGGGAAATGATGCGACGATCGCGGTACGAGGCGACACGGGTGATGGCCCCGTCGCGATCGTGGCGGGTGCTCCAGCCATACCGCTGGGCACGATGAGGGCCACCGAGAGCTCGCTGTCGGCTACCAGATGGCCGAGTAATCGCGGGCTGGCCTCGATCCCGCCGACGAGCGCGAAGCGTCGGCCTCCAAGTCGCAAAGAATCAACACCCGCGAGGATCAGCATCGCGCCGTCTGGCGTCCGAGCCGACACCAGGGCGGTGCCGCCTGGCGCGGACACGAGCAGTGGGACGAGATCGGGCTCCATTCGATCGAATTCGTTTCGATAGTGGCCCGAGCTCAGGATCCGGCCGCTGTCGTTGTCGATCTGGAGCATCGCGAGGCCTGAGAGCCGCATGGCATGTACGGCGTAGTCGAGGAGATAGCGTCGCTCGGACGGTGCGTCCTGGACCGCAGCAAGCCGAAATCGATCGTCGTCAACGACGCCGTCGCGCACCGACGCCAACCGGGCCGCGACGGTCGAGCCAGCGCTCGCCAAGTCGCCACGGGTCCGTGCGGCGAGTCCAGTGACGCGGCGCTGATAGGCAGCGGTGAGCTGTCGGTCTACCTCGTGCCCGATGCCAACGCCCAAGACGACCAACGGCACGACCGCGGTCGTCGCAAAGGCGACAAAGAGGCGAGTCCGGAATGTCATGGGCCGTGCCCCCGCATCTGGGCGAGCGACGCACTGTCACCTCCAGCCCCGATCCACGCAACCGCGTTGCGGCTCACGATTGCCCGTGCGCGGGTCTCGATCAACGGGACGATGTCGCCTGTCCGACCATCGGCGGGGAGGGGCAGCCACGGGACCGCGTCCGCGAGCAGCCGTTCGTCTCGACATGACGGCGCCATTCGCGACGGAACCGCGACGACATATGCGGCCGCTGTACCTGCGGCGAGCGCACGCGTGAATTGGTCTGCGGGCACGCCGACGACGTGCATCTCGTGGGCCATCGGGTCAAGCCCCGGTGCGAGCGCGGAGAGTGACCGACTGCCGGTCGCGGCGAGAACAGCAACGCGCTCAGCGAGTGCGCGCCCCACGGCGTCGCCACGCGGGTAGAGGATGCTCGTCACCGCGGGCGACGCCGCCGGCGACACCGCACGCGATTCCGCAGGCCGCGCCCCGGACGATCCTTCGGACACGACATGCGAGCCGGCCTCCGGCCGCGACAGCAGCGCCGAGTCCTCCCGACAGGGCGTGCGTGCCATCCACCAAGGCGTCGACGCAAACGGCCGTGATTCGGCTGGCACCGCGTCGCTCGCGAGTTCTGACCGTAATGTGATACCCGATGAGTCCGACGGAGGCGCGGCGGCAGCCGATATCGTCCCGGGCACGAGAAGCAGGTATGCGCGGTCCCAGGAGAGGGGGATCGATATCAGATCGCCACGGGTCGCCGCATACGCGATCACCGCCACATCGCGCGTCACGAGCACGTCGACTCCCAGGTCGAGCGCATCACGTGCGTCTCGCTCGACGACCTGACGGACGTCGAACGACGTGTCCGGTGCGGGGCTCTGACCACCGTACGAGGCGGTCGCGCGATTGTCGCACTGCGTCGGCCGTAGCGCCGCGGCGACCTGATCGAGCACGCGCGACGCAAGGCCGACACGCATTTCGGCCGTCACGCCGGAATCCGTCGGGGCAGCGATCGCAACGACGATCCGGCCAGTCTGGCTCGCTGCTGCTGCACACGAATCGCCCCGTGCGCTACGCGTCAGTGCCAACGGCGACCGGACCCCTGTCCTACCGCACGCCACGATCCCAGTGACCACCGCGCAGCCGCCCAAACGAGCCAACCGATCGACCCAATCCATGATTGCCGGCGCTAGGCGGCCGCCGGGCGAGGGGATTCGCGGCTACTCGCGATCCTGCCTGCGCCCGCGGCGTCTGCGCCCTCCTCGTGGGTCGTACCCCGAATGGCTGAGTTCGGGATTACGGCCGGATTAGGACTGCATGATCAGTCGATTGTTCGCGCGGAGTCGCCATGCGGACGGGCTGAGCGATCCGACGGCCGTCGGGGTCGCCAACAGAACGGCTCGCCCGTTGCATAGCCTTTCCTACACAATGGCGACTCCGTTCAATCGTGCCCGGCGTATTCTCTCGCTGCCGATCTCGCTTCTTAGCGAACTGATCTGCTGGAGTTCGAGGGAACCCACGGGCACAATTCCGGCGTACTAGTCGCGGGTATCATCACGTTACTGAACGCACCTGAGGAGGTACTACATGCTTCGAAAGGTTTCTACCGTCGCTGTACTGGCTGGCGTCTTCACGTTGGGCGCTGTCTACTCGGCGCACGCCTCCACCACGAGTGGCGCGGCCCCAATCCGCGGCATGGCGGCTGACAGCGTCACGGGCTGCCTACAAAAGGGCAACCGCAAAGACATGTACTCGGTCACTGATGCCTCTGGCAAAAAGCACTGGGTATCGAGCACGTCGGTGCCCCTCGATAAGCACGTCGGACATACGGTGACGCTGACCGGAACCACAGCGGCGAACGACAACAAGATGACGACCGATACCGGCATGAAAATGTCTGGTGACAAGATGACAATGACGGGACCGATGACAGTCACCGCCTTGAGCATGGTGAGCCCGACCTGTAAGTAATGACCGTTCGACGATCGCGATGAGGGTCGGCTGCGGAAGCTTGCAACCGACCCTCATGCGTTGGCCACGCTGTCGCCAACCGCCCCGATCGGCCCGCCGCATCCCGCCGGGCTCGACCGGATCACCCGAATGCCGCCCCGTACCCGTAGTACGTAGATTGCATCGTTCCGAGCCGACCCCGTCCCGAAAGGAGCACCGCGTGGCCACCACCCGACCCGATGAAGCCGCCCTTCGAAAGCAGCTCGTGCAAGGCCTCCAAGAGGACCTGGCCCGCGAGTACAAGGCGCTGATCCAGTACATCATCTTCAGCCAGAAGCTCGACAAGGCGCAGTACATGAACATCGCCGACCAGCTCAAGGAGCACGCGCACCAAGAGCTCGACCACGCGTTAGCGGTCGCGCGGCAGCTCGACTACCTGGGCGTGTATCCAGTGCACACGCCGAAGCCGATCGAAGTCTCGGAAGACAACGAGGAGATGTTGTGGGCGGATCTCCGAGGCGAGGATGATACGATCAACAACTACCGTGAGCGCATCCGCCAGGCTGAAGCGCTCGGTGAGATCGCGCTTGCTGAGATCTTGAAAGGGATTATCACGCAGGAGCAGGACCACCAGATCGACCTCGCGACCGCACTCGGTGTGGTCCCCGATTCCCGCCTCCGTCCAGAGAAGGACGACAAGAAGGGAAAGAAGTAGGTCGTGGTGGTACGGGAGTGCAAACGCCGGCTGCGTGACACCGCAGCCGGCGTTCGTTCTTTCAGGCGCACTGGTTAGCCGCTGCCGATGGCCGCTCGTTCGAGCAATATGTACCCCGCCATCCGACGGTACTGCTCGCGCTGTTTTTTCGGCGACAGTCGTGCCATCAACCGCCAGACCCACGCGATGCGCATCTCGCGGTGCAGCCGATGGGCTTCTTCGAGCGACGAGCGGAACGTGACTTCACGCCAGCCGAAGGGCACAAAGAATTGCGTGCCATCGGCGGGCCCGAAACGGAAGGGGGCGTTGCCGGCGTGTAGCGCCGGTCCCCACCGTCGTTGCAACATCTTTAAGAGACGCGGGCTCGCCAAATCACTCGTCCACCACCGAAAGCTCCCCACGCTGTACAGATCGCGCGCGAGCTCGCTGACCTGTTCCGGCGTGAGATAGATCAGTAACCCTTCCGTCACGACCAGTGCTCGCTGTGACTCGGCGCCGAGGCGCGTCAACAGCGCCATCCGCGCCGTGGAGTCCGTGAGATCCGTGGTGATCGCCTCGTAGCGGCATACCGGGTGCTCGCCCTGGAGCATTTCGGTCTTGTAGTTGAGGATCGCGGGCAGATCGACATCCACCCACCGCAGCGTGGGTGGCAGTGGCAGTCGCCACGCCCGAGCATCGAGACCAGCCGCCAAATTCACGACCAGGTCCACATTCTGGCGAGCAATCGTCTCGAGGATGGTCTCATCGAGCACCGCCGTGCGCACGATCATCGCCCACGCCGTGGCCCGACCGCCGGGCATCGTATCCACGATCTGCGCTCCGCGGTCGCCCGCCAGCCGCCGCGCGTACGGGTCACGAAACAAGGCGTCCGGCCGGTCGGTCTCCATCGCGCGGTACATCGCCACCCAGCGCGCCGTGTCCGAGATGTGCTCGATGATCGCCATCAGAGTTGCCCCCCACACATGGTCGGGATTGGGCCTGTCGAGCGACTGGTGGCGCGGTAGTTCGTACGGGGGGTCTCGCGAGCGCGTCCCATACGTGATGCGGGCACCGGTCGCCGCATCAATTGTCGCTGCCGAGGCCGCGCTCCGGTAGATCCACCCATTTCGACCCACCGCCGTCGCCGCGACCTGCGTGGTACCGAACCCATCAGGGTAGGCGAAGTTTGCGTGCAGTCGACGCCTCGGCGAAGCGCTCGAAATGGCGGAGGTTCCAAGTGTAGATGATGTCGGCATCCGATTTGGCGGCCGCCGCGAGGATTAGGGCGTCGTAGACTTGACCGGTCGTTGCGCTCCGCGCAGCAGCCGTCAGTACCGCTTGCAATTGTTCCTCGGCCGAAAGCGCGACCGTGTGTAGCGATTGCGCACGATGTCGGACCGCGGCCGCAGCGTCGGCCGGGTGAATTCGCGGGACTATTGGGAGCGCGGTCAGCGTCGCGTACAACTCGGCCAGCGAATGCGCGGCACAGAAGCCAGTTCTCGGACCGAGTGCGGAGAGTACGGCACTCGAGCGATCATGGTGTGGATGCGCGCGAACTGCGGCGGCTACCAGCACCGTCGTATCCACGAACACCGAGTGGTGCGATGCGGCGGCCGTCGCGCCCCGCCGCTTGGTGCTTACCATCCCGTCCGCGTACGCGCTGCGCGCACCGCATCAACGGCGCCCACGATGTCGAAGTCGGGCGGCAGGTCGCCGTCAAAGGAAATGCCACCGTCCGCGTCTCGTCTAACTGCAGTATGCATCGACTGAAGCCTGAGCCGGAGCTCATCCCCACCCTCGATTAACTCCAGGGGTTCGCCCGGCCAAAGGCCGTATCGCTCGCGCACCGCCTTCGGAATGACAAGCCTGCCGGCGCGGTCAACATATAGAACATGTGGCATAATACCATAATCTAATGGCATTATGCCATTATGCAATGCCATCCATTTCTGTGGGACACGCCAGGATTGGCGCTCGTGGGTGGTCGCATGAGGCGATTAATGGTGTCCCCACATCAGCCCGGCGACGACTCCACCGCTGGTGTCCACACCCACGGCACAGCCTCGGCACAGCCCCTCCCACCGGCCGGCCCTGCTCCATAGACTACGCGGCGGATCCGGCGATTGGCCGGAGCACTCACCGGAGGCCGATTGGCCGCTCCCGTCCGAGACGGTCTGCTCGACCGCTGGTATCCGCGGCTCCTCCGGTTCGCACGGGCGAGGCTCGGCGACACGCACGATGCCGAGGATGTCGTGCAGGAGGCGTTCGCCCGCCTCGCTCAACTCCCGGATGCTCCCCCTCGACACACTCTCGCGTGGCTCGTCACCGTCACCCGGAACCTCGTCCGAGACCGTGAGCGACATCGAGCTGTGGAAGATCGAGCCCGCGATTCGTTCTCCGTCACCGATGCGCCGCAGTCGAATAACCCGGAGGACGAGTTCCTCGCCACCGAGCGGGCCGCGACCGTGCACCGGACGCTCGACGCACTCTCGCCGCGCGACCGATCGCTCCTCCTGCTGCACCACGATGATGTGCCATACGCAGAGATTGCTATTCGGCTCGGCGTTTCCGCTGGGTCGGTTGGTCCCCTCCTGACCCGGGCCCACCGCCGATTTCTGCGCGAATATCATTCGCGACGCGGGGTCGGGGGCTCAGATCTCGAAACCCTATAGCGAATACTGGAATAAATCGGGGATCTCGAGATTCGGGCCTGATCCAGGACTGCCCATGAGCATGTAGCCCAGATCTCGCTCCGAGCCATCGGGCCCGGTATCAGCGCTCTGCACGCACGATGTCGGACCGGCCGCACAGCACGCATTGGAGCGTCGTGCCCAAGTGGCCGACCCGGCCAACGTCAGTAGTCACCCACTCGCGGACCTGCCACGGCGGATCGTGACGGACGTGCTGCGTATGCCCGCAGTCGAGGTCCGCAACCCAGTCACCGTCGGAATCCTGATGGAAGCCGACGACGACCCGGGGGACCGACGGTCCGGCCGCTGGATCCGGACGCATGCGTGGTCGGTCAGCGGTACGAAGGAGCAGTCGAGGGACCCTTGATGGTCACTGACGCCGCGCGCCGCGCACGCGGGTCGCGCACGCGCGTCGCGTAGCGGATCATCGCCGCCAGCTGAGCGCTTCTAATTCCTTCGCGGTCAGCAGCCGCCAATTGTCCGGATAATGCACGACCCGACGCATGGCGGATGCCGACATGAACACCAGTGTGCTGCCAGCCTCCGCCTCGTGTTCCGTCACCTGCCATTCGAGGCCCGCCACGTCGTCAAACGTCCGCGCTGGAGGCGCCGCAACCCGACGCCCGCGCGATATACCGCCGTCCATAAGTATCCTGAGTCAGCCCGGTTCGACGGCGTCGCTGAGTCCCAACGCCATTGCCACAAAATAGGAGGTGCTGTCGCAAATCCCGCGCCTGGACTATTCCGGGCGGCCGATCCTGTCCCGTCCACCCAACCCTCCGGGTGCCAAGTCGCCAGGAAGCCAGATCTGGCGCATCGGATCGGCGCGCCCGGACCGCGGGGCCCCAGGCGAAGCCCCCGCAGAACGCCGACAATCCTGCAATATTCAGCGTTCTTCCTTATAGTATGCGACGGCTGGCAATCACGATGTGCTGATCAGCGTGCCAGCCCTACCGCTACCCGATTACCTCCCACTACTCGCCGAGCACGTGGACGGACGCACAACTACGCAATCAGGACATCGACGCGACCCGCAGCCCACGACCGTCGCCTCCAAACCTCCCAGCCTCGACCCAGGCGCGCTGGACATCCGCCGAATCTCAACGTGGGAGGAATACGAAGCGTGCGTCGCACTCCAGCGCGAGGTGTGGGGTCCCGAGTTTACGGAATGCGTCCCCGCCGCGATCCTCATGGTCACCCAGCGGATCGGCGGCGTGGTCGCCGGTGCGTTCGATCGTGATGATCAGCTGATCGGGTTCGTATTCGGGATGACCGGCGTCGAGCGCGGGCATTTCGTTCACTGGTCCGACATGCTGGCCGTGCGAACGAGCGCACGTGGTCTGGGCATTGGCCGCCAGCTCAAGCTGTTTCAACGGGAAGCCGTACGCGCCGTCGGCGTCAGCACCATCTATTGGACATTTGATCCGTTGGTCGCCCGGAACGCACATCTCAATCTCGTGACCCTGGGTGCGGACGTCGTCGAATATGTACCTGATATGTACGGGCACGAGACCACGAGCGTATTGCACCAAGGATTGGGCACCGACCGATTCATCGTCGCCTGGCACGTTGGGGACGGCGCGCGATCCCGGCCGCGGACGGAAACACCCGCCGCGCAGTGCGCCGGCCTTCCCGCACTCAACGCCATGCCCGCCATCGCCGATGGCACCCCAGCGGTGCGCATCACGGTCCCCCTGCACATCGACCAGGTCCAACGACATTCCCTCACCGTCGCCGCCCGCTGGCGGTCCGACACGCAGCGCGCATTCCTCTGGTGCGTCGAGCACGGCTACCGAGTCACGGGCTTCTACCGGGACGAGCCGTCCGAGACCGCAGGCTACATCCTGAGCTCTGCTGCGACTGCTTCCCACGACTCTTCACCGCGCTGACCGCGCACCACATGCTTCTCGTCGATCGCATCATCCTGCGCGAGGTCCGACTCCCGCTCAAGGAACCGTTCCGAATCTCGTCCGGCGTGGTCACGGAGCGCCGCATCTTCCTACTCGAGCTTCACGACGCCAACGGCGCGACGACCTGGTCGGAGTGCGTTGCCGGAGAACAACCCAACTACACTGCGGAGACGATCGACACCGCGTGGTTCGCGATGCAACAATGGATCGCGCCGCGTGTCCTCGGCGTGCGGTTCGAACGGCCCGACGATGTGCACGTCGCGTTGGACCGTGATTTTCGCGGTCACCCAATGGCCAAAGCCGCCGTCGAGATGGGGTGCTGGGGACTCGCCGCAACCAGCGACGGCGTCCCGCTGGCCACCCGGATCGGTGGAACCCGGGACCGAGTCGCGACCGGAATCTCCCTCGGCATCCAGGCGACCCCTGCGGCCCTCGTCGAACGCGCACACGCCGCCCTCGCCCAAGGGTACCGCAAGATCAAGGTCAAGATCGCCCCCGGCGCCGACGTGGCGTTCGTGCGAGCGGTTCGCGACGCGCTCGGTGCCGACGTCCACCTCATGGCCGATGCCAACTCGGCATATCGACTCCACGACGCCGACCACCTCGCGGAGCTCGATGCCTTCAACCTGATCATGATCGAACAGCCGCTGGGTGTCGACGACCTGCGGCAGCACGCGGAGCTGCAACGGCGACTCCGGACCCCGATCTGTCTCGATGAATCGATCACGAGCGTGGATCGCGCCCTCGATATGATTGCGCTCGGCAGCGGGCGAATCGTCAATATCAAGCCGGGTCGGGTCGGGGGATACGCCGCATCCCGCGCGATACATGACGTGTGTCAACAGCACAAGATTCCCGTCTGGTGTGGCGGGATGCTCGAGAGCGGCGTCGGCCGCGCATACAACGTGGCCCTCGCCTCGCTGCCGAACTTCACGCTTCCCGGTGACCTCTCGCCGAGCGCACGCTACTGGGCCCGCGACCTCGTGACGCCAGAATGGACGATGGATGCGGAAGGTATGGTACCCGTCCCCCGCTCCGCGCCCGGCATTGGCGTCACTGTCGATATGAATCGCGTCGATGACCTCACCGCGCGCACGACAACCCTGACCGCGGCCGCCCGCGCCATCGCGTGACCGGAACGGTCCAACCACCCACGACCGCGACGCCCGGTGTCGGGCCGCTTTCGCTGCAGTCACAGTTCCGTGGACCGCTCTCTAGCCAACTCGTAACCCTCCGCCGCGCACTCCACCAGCATCCGGAATTGTCGGGCCTCGAAATCGAAACCGCCCGACGGCTCGCGACCGCCTTGACCGATGTTGCCGGGTTGCGACCCGCGGACGTGCGATGCATCGGAACTGCCGTCATCGGTCGCATCCCGGGGCGGCGATCCGGCGGACCGGTCGTCGCCGTGCGCGGGGACATCGACGCGTTGCCCATCCAGGAAGCGACAGGCCTGCCCTACGCCTCGGAAGTGGCGGGCGTGATGCATGCCTGCGGTCACGACGTCCATGCGACGTGGGCGATCGGCGCGGCCGCGCTGCTCATTGCCGCGCCCGCAGCGGGCGATGTGTTGATCGTATTGCAGCCCGCCGAAGAGATCGACCGTGGCGCGGCCGCTGTCCTCGATTCAGGGGTACTCGACGGCGTGGCCGCGATCTTCGGCGCGCATGTAGACCGGCGGTTCACGGTCGGCCAGGTGGTCGCGGATGACGGACCACTCGCGGCATCGGCGGATACGTTTTTGATCGAGCTCGTGGGACGTGGCGCGCACGCGGCCCGCCCGCAGGAGTCAGCGGACCCGATCGTCGGCGCGGGCGCGTTGATCGGCGCCCTCCAATCGATCGTCGCCCGACGACTCCACCCGGCGACACCGGGCGTCGTCACGATCGGAACCATCCACGCCGGCACGGCCAACAATATCATCCCCGATCGCGCGATACTCACGGGAACGCTACGCACCGTCGACCCGGCCACCCGTCGCCTGCTTCGCGATGAGGTCGAACGCATCGCCACCGCGACGGCCGCCGCGTATCGACTCGAGGCCAAGGTCACGATGGAGCTCGGCCCGCCACCGATCGTCAATCCACCGGGTCCGACCGCGTGGGCCCGCGAGGCCGTCCGAACCACACTCGGCGATCACGCCCTGGTGCCCTTGGGGATCGTCAATCTCGCCGCCGAGGATTTCGCCCGCTACATGGAGCGCATCCCCGGCTGCTTCCTTCGCGTCGGCGCCCGCGAACCAGACGGCGTTCCCATCGCCGCCCACTCCCCACACTTCGCGGCCGCCGAAGACAGCATCTTCGTCGGAGCCGCGGTATTGGCGGAATCGGCTCGCGTCGCGTCGGAAGCGCTGGCGGCTCGCGGTTAGTCGGTAGCCCTGTTACGAGACCGCCGTGACGGGAGCCGTGACGGGAGCATGCACACGGGGCCGACTGCGTTACACCGCAGCCGGCCCCGTCCGTGTTACTGCTGACCGCCCATCGCTACGCGCTAATTCCCCGCTGCCGCTTTCGCGGGCGTCGCGGGCGCCGTCGGATGACTCGATCCCGGCGGCCCATGATCCCAGTCCTGGGCGCTCGAGATGTTCGGCATCGACCAATCGTCCCCGTTCCAGCCACTGAAGCCATCCATCTTGAACAGCCACGCTCCGGTGTTTGAGTCGGTGATCAGGATCAGGCCGTCGGCGTTGCGCACCATGACGCCGAACGCGCCGTTATAGATGCTCGTACCTTGCCAATCGGGCAGACCACCGAAGCCCTGCCCGTGGGAGCATTCGCAGGTGTAGTACCATCCCACCGTCTTCGGGCGCTTCGGGTCCTGCATGTTGAATACCTGCAGTCCGTCTTCGTACGCCGATACGAAGACGTAGGGCCAGCGGACCTCATGATTGTGTGCCAGGTCGTTCCAGTCGGCATTCCACACTGAGATCGGCTGCGTGATCGCCTGGACTTTCCCCGTGAGACCCGGACGCAGATCGAAGATCCGGAGCGGCGCCCACTGGTATTCCGACTCCGTGACCGCGAACTCGCCGTCCGGCGTCGGGGTGAACGTGTGCCCCCAACTCACGCCGGCCGCGCCGACGATCGAGGTGAGGAGCTTCGGCGCGTCCGTGTGCGTCACGTCGAAGATGTAGTAGCCGCCCGCGCCCGCGCCGTAGAACTTGTCCTGATGCGTTGCGGGGTCGTAGCCGACGTAAAAATCGTGGTAGCCTGAGATGGAGAGCGGCTTCGAGCTGTTCATCCCGGGGAGCGCTTCGTCCCAGTGCGGACCCGGTGGGATGGGGACCGTGCCCACCAACCCCTGGTCCTTGTCGCCCGCCAGCAGCTTGTCCATGTCGTAGATGTTGGCGACGCTGGACGTCGTGGTGGTGAATAGCAGCACCCGTCCATCCGAGTGCTTGTACGGGAACAAGTTATGAAATCCCCCGGGCGTCGCGGGGGCATGGATCCGCGCAACGACCTTGACCTTGCTTGTGTCGGGCAAGCCCGTGACGTCAAAGATCACCGCCCCCAACTCCGCGTCCGGCGATCCCTGAAGGAACTGGAAGCACACCGCCACGTAGTACTTGTTGTGCAGCTTGAAGTACTTCGCGCGGAGGCCGCCGTCTCCGGAATGCAGCGCGGCATTCTCGATTTTCCACTTGTAGAGGACCTTGATGTTGTTGAGGTCCTTGAGATCGAGAATCGTGAAACCGGGCCGGTCGCGGAGCTGGCCCACGTACGCGTACGGTCGCGACATCTCCTGCTCGAGGTCCGCATCCCCGACGCGGAAATACCCGCCTAATGGGATGTGCCCGAGCAGATGGATGTTCGGACTTCCACCCACCTTCTCGAGCAACGGCGCGCCGGGCGCGGTGGCGTTGCGCGGGTCCTGCGCGCCTGCCGCGGATGCCCCGGCGAGCACCAATGCCGCGCACGCGAGCGACGCGGGAAGACGGTTTCGTCGTGTCTGCAACATAAGCTCCCTCGGAATTGTGGAGAGGTACGACAACACGCGAACGAACTGGCTACGGGGTCGGATCGACGGTGAACATCATGTGCATGCCTGCTTCGAGGTGCTCCGCGATGTGGCAATGCGCCATCCACGTCCCTGGATTCGACGCATCGAGGAGGAGATCCTCGACCGACCCCACGGGAATGAGCTCCGTATCCTGCCACGCCAGGTTCGCATTGGGCATGCCATCGCGCGTGAGCACCAGGAACCGCTGGCCGTGAAAATGGATCGGATGCCCCATCGGATGCATGGACGTGGCGTCGTTGCGGATCCGGATCTTGGCGACGTCGCCTTGCTTGAAATGCCAGTTGATATCCATGTTCTCCTTACCGGTCGCCACGTCGCGCATGATCCAGTGGACCTCCTTAGCCGTGGAGACCCAGTTCATGTCCGGCATCCCATCGTTCCATTCGACGGGCGAGAAGTACATCGTGTCCACGATCATGAACGACACGATGGAGTTGGGCAGCCCCTGGATGTTGACCGTCAACGCCAGCTCGTGATCCACGGGCTTTGCGAACATCGGCCGATAGTGGTCGATGTCGCTGGTGACGGCAGGGTTGGCCCGAAGCGTCGCGAACTCCCGGCCGTGATCCGCCGTGGTGGGGTCGGGTGAGACAGTGATCGTGCCCAACGTATCCACCTCGGGGAAATACTCGCCCGCGTAGTTGTTGACCGCCTGCACGCGGTTCGTCAGCGCGATCGTCCCCGGCGTGTCGAAGCGCACTTCGGCGATGTAGCGTTGCGCGGGCGAGATCACGACACTGCTGACCATCTGCTCACGCTCGTACCGACTCAGGTCAGTCGCCACCAGCTTGATCGGCGCGCCACCAAAATTCACGTTGTAGCTACGGGCGTTAGACGCGTTCGTCAGGAAGAACCGGATCACATCGCCTCGGTGTACGGCGAGATGATAGTTCGGTTCCCCGTTGACCAGGAACAGGTTGCCGAACCGCCCCATGATCGCGAAGTCGGCCGCGTCTTTGCCGAACGGGATGATCCCCTGCTTGTCCACGAGCAGATCGTCGAGCAGCAGCATCGCTTCCGCGTTGACGGGGTTGTAGTAATGCGGATCGGGTGAGGTGACGACCGCGTTGCCGAACAACCCCAAGTTCTGCTCGATGTCCTCGCGCACGTGCGGGTGGTACCAATAGAGTCCCGCGTCCGGGAAATGGACCTGGTAGACGAAGGTGCCGCCAGGCGCCACCGCGTCCTGCGTGACACCGACCGCGCCGTCGAAGCGATTTGCCAACCGGACGCCGTGCCAATGGATCGACGAGGGCAGATCGATGTGGTTGGTGAATCGCACGTAGATCGTCGCGTTCTGATGGACGCGGATGAGCGGACCAGGGTACTGGCCGTTGAACGCGTACATCGCGTACGTCGCTCCCTTGATCGTGCGGCGGATGAGACGCGCGTCGAGGGTGAGCGTGTCGCCATCGGCGACCTCCACCGGCGTGCTGGCCACACCGGCTGGGAGCGCCGACACATCCGTTCCGGTGCCCGCGATGTAGGGAATCGCCTGCGGATGCAGCCCCTCCATTCCCGGCATCATTGGGATGTCGTTTGGCATCGGCGGCATCCGGTGGGCACCGCTCGCCGCTGAGCCCGTGGACATGCCGGGCATTCCGGCCATCCCACTCATCCCCTGACCAGCAGTGCCCGCGCCCCGGGGTGTCGTGTCCGCGGGCGCGGTGGCCTGCGCGGCCGCCGCCACCGCCATCGTCCAGCCAGCGAAGGACGCGATCAGCGGGGCGCCAAGCCGGCCGAGGCGCATCATCCGCGCCCGGTTGGCGGAGTCACCACTGCCGAATCACCACTGCGGATTGCCGCCGTTGTTGAGGGTGTGGCTCTGGTACCGCTGCATCCAGGTGCTGGGTGATGCGCCCTTGAGTAGGATCGCCCCGGCCCAGTGCGGAGCCACCCCCGGCTTTTCCGCCGTCACCAGCACGATGAACTTGTTCCACTCCACATGCCCCGCGGCCGAGCCGTCCGTGCCGACTGGGCCTAGGCGGCGCGCGATGCTGAGATCGGGGACCGTCGCCCACGCGACGTACGATGACGCGCCGTCATAGACGTGCGGGTCGGCCGGCAATCCACTCACCTGCAGGTGGACGTCGTACATGACGTGCCCGTCGGCCGACAGCGACATCCCGAACGGCGACGGTGTCCGCGTCAGGACCGCGACGCCGGTTGCCCCGCGCGCATCGGTCGTGGCTTCGAGTGCGATGCTGTCGATCGCCGGCCGGCCGGTGACGCTACGCACGCGCGGACCATAGCCCGCGGCCGACGTCAGAAGTACGGCGGACGCCGCGACCACGACATCGAGTCTCACGGCGTGGAGCCCGCGCCGCCCGCGGACACAGTATGCTGTTCCGGCTCCCGCACACCGTCCTTGAGATATTGGTCGAAGTATTCCAGCATGTCCCCGAGCATCACGCGGATGTTCTCGGGGCTCCGGATGTAATAGTTCTCGTTGGGATACGCCTTGAACTTCCCGGGCTTGTATCGAAACTCGAGCCGATCGGCGAACTGGCGCCCGGCGTTCGAGCGGGGGAGTTGCTTTCCCTCTCCATTGATGAGAAAGAGCGGCGTCTGAATGCTGTCGACGTAATAGATCGGCGAAAGTGAACGGTACAGCTTCTCATGTGTGGCAAGCGGCCCGAGCTCGTAGTCGAGCAGCTTGATGTGCCGAAGCTCTTGCTCTTGGTAGAAGGCGGGCCAGTCGCCGTACCCGGACGCGGCGATGCCCGCCTGGAAGACGCCCGGCGCGAACGCGGCCGCATCAAGTGTCATGCATGCCCCGTAACTGGTACCCGTGATCCCCATGCGCGTCGGCTGGATGTATGGCTGCCGCTTGAGAAAGTCGGCTCCGGCAACGACGTCTTTCAAATCGCAGCGTCCCCAACACCCGTTATTCGCGTCCTCGAATGGCCGGCCATATCCGGAGCTGCCCCGGATGTTGGGTAGCAACACGGCGTATCCCCGCATGGCGAAGTACTGGGCCTGGGCCTGATAGGTGTCGTTGAACGAGGCCGTTGGCCCACCATGAATCAGCAGGATGCCGGGTGCCTTCTCGCTCGGGCGCAGCACGGGCTCGTAGAGATACGCCGCGATCGCGAGGCCGTCGGGTGACCGATAACTCACTTTCTTGGGATGGATGAGCGCGGGTGCGAGGTACGACGGGCCCGCGGAGTTCGTGAGCGCCGTCGGCGCTCCACCGGCCGCCGCCACGACGAATAGGTCCTCGGCGGACGTCGGTGTCTCGAGGGTATAGCTGATGTGCATGCCGTCGGGCGACCAGGCGCCATTGTTCACGACGCCCATGTCCTCGGGCTTCGCCACGACGCGCGGTGCACCGCCGGCCGCGCCGACGACGCGGAGGTCCTGCGTACCGTTCCACAACGCCTGATAGAGGATGGATTTGCCGTCCGGCGACCAGCGCGCGCCGCTCTGATTCGCGGCTTCGGGGGCGATCGCCCGCGGTGCCCCGCCACTCATGGACACCGCCCAGTAGTTGACCCACCCGCTACGCTGCGACCGGAATAGGAGCGTCCCGCCGTCGGGAGAGATCGCGGGATACCCGAAATTCCCCCCCTCGGCGTAGTCGAAGAAATCCGTGTCCTTGGTGATCATCCGCGGACTGGATCCGCCGGCGGCATCGATGAGCAACACGGTATGATCGGCCCACCGATCGTCGAGCTGGACGTAGACGATGTGCTTGCTGTCCGGCGTCCACGTCGGAAACACTTCGTTGAGGGCATCGGTCGTCAGGCGCGTGACCGCGCCGCCTGGGACCGCGACAGTGTAGATGTCGAAGCTCCCGAACTTGTCGCCAGCCACGGCGATCCCGTGGCCGTCGGGCGCCCACGAGTAGGAATTGATCCGCGCGCCCAGCTTCGTGAGCTGCATCTCGCGGCCGTCCTGCAGCGACCGGAGGTACACCTCGGCCGGCCCGGACCGCGTCGAGATGTACGACACCCACTTGCCGTCCGGTGAGTACACGGCCTGATGCGTCTGGAGGAACGCGATGTCCCCCATGTCGATGTGGAGCGACCGTGGGAATCCGCCCGTCGGTGCCACTGACCACAGGTCCGAGCCGCCCAGTGCGCCGCCGAACATGATGCTCGCTCCATCAGGTGACCACTGGGGAGCTGCGCCAGAGACCAGTGAATGGACCGACACGAGATCCGCGGCGCTGAGCACCAACGGATCGGACCCGGCCTGCGCCGATGCCCGAGGAGCGACCGCGAGGGTCAGCGCGGCCGCGCCAACCGCGATCAGGACGCGCTGCATACTGTCTCCTGTCTGATGATTCGGCCCTGCGCTGCCGGCTGGATTAGGGAGCCCTGCGCCAGGACGCGGTGGGCTCCCCTGCTGGCGCGTCCTTCGCGATCTGCGCCGCCATCTCGCGCAGTAGATCGGCGTTCGTCATCGGTTGCCACCCGTGACCCTTCATCGGCCGCCCGTATCGGAAGTCGCCCGCGTAGTAGGGATTCTTCGTCGCCGAAAGGAAGTCCTCCATCATGTAGACCGCGGGCGCGAGGTAGAAATCGTCCATGTCGCCCGTGAGGATGTGCAGCTTCCCGACGAGCTGAGGTCCAATCCGCGGCCAGTTCTGCTCCGCGTAGTAGCGCAGGTCGTAGCCATGGTCGCGCATGTACGTCGAGACGGTGTGATCGATCACGCCCGTCCGGAAGTCGAACAGCTGACGCGGATACCCGTCGTCACCGACCGGGCCGTAGGTGGCGTTCCAGATGTCGAGCTGCGCAGCCGAGCGGCCATGCGTCCCGGAGGCCAATTCCATCTGCGCGATCGACCGCATCGCGGCGACGGGCTGCGCTTCCGGCGACTGCTGCATCATCCGCTCGGGCGCGCCGGGCGCCGCGTTTGGCACGACGAACGCATTCGAGTCGGCATACGCATCGGTCAACTGGTATCGGCGGAAGTCGATCGGGTCGGGAAAGAACGTCCACGTGCCGCCGAAGAACTCCGGATGGTAGAGCTGCAGCGCGAGCGATTCCCACCCGCCCGTCGACCCGCCGCTGAGCACCCGGGCATAGGGCTTCTTGATGATGCGGAAATGCGATTCCACATACGGGATCAATTCCCGCATGATTGCGTCGCCGTACGGGCCGTTGTTCGCCGAATTGACGGCGTACGAGTCGTCGAAGTACGGCGTCGGATGCTGGAACGTCACGATGATCATCCGGGGCAGCGTGTTCGAGGTCCATGATTTGTAGAACTCATACCCGGATTCTTTCTTGCCATTGCCGGTGAACGCGCGCGGGCCTTCGACGTTCGAGCGTGGGTTGACCGGCGCCAGACGAACCGGCGTCATCGACCCCGCGGCCGGGACCGAGTCCGGTGTAAACCCGAACGGTGCCTCGAGGGAGTAATGCGATTGGAGGTAGAGTACCGGGTAGTACTGGTTCGGATGCTCATCGTACCCCTTTGGGAGGAGCACGATGGCGCCCAGGTGCTGAGGGACGCCCCACCACTTGGTCAGCGTATCGCTTTGGATCGAGACCCGCTTCACCCACTTGGTATCCGGAATCGAATCGATGGGCGGCAACACGTGGTCAAAGGTGAGCTGCACGTTGAACCCGGCCGCCGGGTCGAGATGCACTTTCACCGGCGCGCTCACCAGATTGCCCGGGGCATACGCCCACCGCTGACCCTCCCCACGGTCCTGGTGCGCCCACATCACATGGCCGTCCGCGCGGTGGTACTGCGTGTAGACGTTGAAGACCGCCTGCGCGTAGTAGTCGCCCGCCGGAAGGTCCTTAATGTTCCACAGCGGATAGCCCACGGCACTCGTATCGACAGGGGCCCATTCGCCCGGCTTGAGCTGGTCGACGTCGGCGGCGAAGAATGGGATGCGACCGACCCGCACGCGTGCCGATTGGTAGGCGGCGATCCGCGGCTCGACATCGTTCCGCGTAAACAGGGTAACGAACACACGCCCCGTAATGGGTTGCGCGCTGAGCGACGAGGGAAAGCTGACCTCGAATCGTGGCGACGACGGATGACTGCACCCTGCGGCGCTCACGAGTGCCAATCCCACGACCGCGACCCGGATACGACGATTCATGACAGCGACTCTCCCGTACGATTGGAACTGCGACGACGGTTGATACCTCTCTCCTACTGCGGCGCTGCGGCCATGGCCGTGGTGCTAGCCGACGGTGCGGTCCGCATGCCGTCCTTCAGGTATTGATCGA
Organism: Gemmatimonadota bacterium; assembly: GCA_003152485.1. Taxonomy (GTDB): domain Bacteria; phylum Gemmatimonadota; class Gemmatimonadetes; order Gemmatimonadales; family Gemmatimonadaceae; genus Palsa-1248. Next base: position 85,564 of record PMAE01000041.1, read on the forward strand.
AGAAGGCGAGCATGTCCGCCATTTTTTGCTCGATGTTCGCGCGGCCTTCGATGTAATACGTCTCCCCGGGATAGGACTTCCACCGAAAGAGCTTGTAGTGTTGGTCGAGTGCCCGGGCGAAATCGATCGACGCCGGGACCGGCTCTTCCGCGGGACGCCACGCTGCGGTCGCGCCATCGCCTTGCAGGAGGAGCGTGGGCGTCGTGACGCGCGCCACGTTGTGGATCGGTGAGTTGCGGCGGTACACGACCGCACTGTCGGGATACGGTCCGAATTCGTACGCCAGCAGCTGGTCATGCTGCATCTCATCGTTGAACGAGATGAAGGCCTCCCAGTCGCCGTAGCCGGATTCCGGGATCGCCGCCTGGAACACGCCTGGCGCGTTGACGATCGCCGACATCGAGAGACAGCCACCGTAGCTGCGCCCCGTAATGCCGATCTTCTCAGCGTTCACATACGGCTGACGCTTCAGGTAATCCACCCCGGCGAGTACGTCCTTGAGGTCGCAGAATCCCCAGCATCCGTTGTTCGCGTCTTCGAATGCCAGGCCGTAGCCCGCGCTGCCGCGGATATTCGGCATCAAGACGGCGTACCCCCGCTCGACCAGGTACTGCACCTGCGGCTGATAGCTGTCGATCCACTGACCGGTCGGACCGCCATGGACCCACATGATGCCGGGCGCCTTCTCTCCGGGCTTGAGGCCGCGCGGCTCGTACAGATACGCCGAGATCGTGAGTCCGTCGGCGCTGGGATACGTGATCTTGCGGGGCGTGACCAGGCCACCGGCCGGAAAGCCGGAGGGCGTCGACGTCGTGAGTTGCGTGGTCTTGCCGCTCTTCACATCGACCGTGTACAGGTCCGCCGCCGCGGTGGACGTCCCCATCGTGTAGCTGATGCGCGCCCCATCCGGCGACCACCCGGCTTTCGACACGACCCCTTCGGTGGGCACCACCAGCGCCCGCGGCGTCCCCCCCGCGGCGCTTACGACGTACAACCCGCGCGTACCATTGTGGTTTGCGACGTACGCGATCCACTTGCCGTCCGGCGACCAGCCCCCGTCGCTCTGCTCCGCCGACTCCGCAGCCACGGCGCGCGGCGTACCGCCGGCGAATGGCACGACCCAGTAGTTCACCCAGCCGCTGCGCTGGGATCGGAAGAGCATCTGCTTGCCATCGGGAGAGACCATCGGATAGCCGAACGATCCGCCGCCGCGATAGTCGAAGAAGTTGTGATCGGCCAGCACGAGGCGGGGGGCCGTGCTCCCATCCGCCGGCACGGCCAGGACATCGTGGTCCACCCACCGGGGGTCGAGCCTGTCGTACACGACCGTCTTGCTGTCCGGCGTCCAGGTGGGGAACACCGCGTACCGCGGCCCGCCCGTGAGCCGCAAGACCTGGCCCGCCGGCACCGACACCGTGAACACGTCCTGGCTTCCGTATCGGTCGTCCGACACCGCGATGTGCGTGCCGTCCGGTGACCAGCTCATGGAATAGATGCCACCGCCCAAGTGCGTGAGCTGCGCGGCGGTGTGCGCGCGGGCCGACCAGAGCCACAGCTCCGGCGCGTCCCCGCCCTTCGTCGAGACGTACGCCACGTAGTCGCCCTTCGGCGACCAGAGTGGATGCTGTCCGGCCGTGTAATCGAGGCCGGCCAACGGGGCTTCATCGACCAGATTCTCCGGCGCGCCGGTCCCATTCGGACTGACGGACCAGATGCCGACGGCTCCGCCGTACGCGCCCAAGAAGGTGATGTGGGATCCGTCCGGCTGCCAGACTGGATCATCCGAGCCCTTGACCGGGGAACTGAGCGACAGCAGTTGCTCCGCCGAGAGCGGCGCATCCGAGAGCGGCGCATCCGAGAGCGCCCGGTCCGTGCCGGTCCGCGCACGAGACGGCTGTGCCCGCAGGGGCGGCGCCGTGAACGTGCTCATCACCATCACTGTGACCACCACTTTCACCATCAACGCGGCGGCAGTCGCGGCCACCCTGTCGATCGTCCCGCCACGCATCGCACGCGTGACCGAATGGCCGCGGCGGACACCCGATGCCGCCGTCGAATGCGGTGACTGCATATCAGGATCCGATGACGGTCGCGCACCCCTCAGGCTGCGGCGACCGCGCCTGACACTCCGCCAATGGATAGGGAACCACTGGGAAGATCTTTTCGCTCGTCAGCTGCTTGGGCAGCAGGTTGAGTTTGTTGTAGTGGCGCATGCTGATCCAGTTGTTCCCGCTTTCCCACATCAGCGAATACCGCTTCTCGTACAGGAGCTCGTCGAGCAGCGTCGGCAGGGCGACCGTGCCGACGTAGGGGTTCGCGATCGGCGGCAGGTTGCCGGACGTCGTGCGGATGAAATTGATGTCGGCCGTCGCGTCGGCGACGTCCCCGGTTTCGAGCTCCGCTTCCGCCCGGAGGAGGATCAACTCCTCGTTGCGGAGCATGGGCTCGGGCGAATTGCTGGCGGGATACAACGTGAACTGGACGTCGCTGGTGATCCCGTCCAGCGTGAACGGCGTCACGGCAACGAGCTTCACCTGAACGCGCATGTCAGGACTGTTGTCCGCCTGCAACTGCGCATCGGTCACCAATGACGGGCTCGCATACAGGAAGGGCGCGAAATTTGGATTGACTTCGTCACCCGAATTGTTCGAGAAGTCGAACTGCGGGCCCGCCGTGAGCGGCGAGGCCTCACTGAGGAACGACGCCGACAGATCCGTCAACGCGGTGGCATAGTTGTTGGTCAGGATGTCCGCGCGCGCGCGCAGACCACGGTTGACTTTCAAGAACGTCGCCGGCGTGTCGAACCCGGTAAAGCCGGGAGGCAGCGTAAAGGAGAACGACGAGCCCCCGGCCTGGAGGTGCGTTTGCGCGGAGTCGAGCAGGTTCAGGATGTGCTGATAGACGTCCGCCTTGACGGCGATGGGGACCGGCGGACCGGTGGGGCTCACATCCACCGCGATCGGGATGCCGAAGGTGTCGCGCGTGGCGGCCACCATCTCCAGGTCGAACGCCTCCATCGTCTGCACGAACCCGGTGAGCGCCTCTTTCTGAGGCGTGGTGAGATCCGGCACTTTGGCCAGTGCATCCAGCACGGTGTTGGCCGCCCGGAGATCCGAATACTCGCCGTTCCACATCTGCCCGATGAAAAAGGTCCCGGGCGTCATGGGGCCGGTGACGTACAGCGGCAGATCGCCCTGCGCGACACCCATCTCGAATCCTTCACGCCCCAGGATGCCGATATTCTGGAGGATCAGCGCCAGGTTGTCACGACAGCCGCGCACGAGACCGACCGCGATGGCTCCCGCGGCGGCGCCCGTCGGATTGGACTGAAAGTCACTGATGGCCGCGTTGTTGAGGTCGGGGACCATCGAGTTGCTGCAGGCGACCAGCGCACCGATCGCCAAGACTGACATGAGGGACCGAGCCCGGCTCATGCGTCGCACGTTCGTTGGATGTGTCATGGCGTCAGAACCCGAGGTTGAGGCCAACCCAGAATGTTCGACTCGGCGGGAAGGGCGCGACGTCGACGTTTCGAGCGATTGCCTGATTACCGAAGTTGCTGACCTCGGGGTCCAGACCCTGGTACTTCGTCCAGGTGATAAGGTTGCGTCCCTCAAAGCTGAGGGTCGCGCTCTGGACGCCGCGGCCCAGGAACGCGACGAGGCGGTCCGGCATGTCGAACGACAGCGTGACCTCCCGGAGTTTGATGAACGACGCGTCCTGCACGTACTGGTTGGTGTTCTGCAACCAATTGTTGATGCGATAGGGGCCGAGCATCTCGGTGGTGTCTTTCCCGCCGACCTTGACCGGGACGACCTTCGCGTAGTCGGCGCTGGTGCCACCCAGGTCGTACAGCAGTTGGGTCAGGTTGATGTCGTTACCGCCCTTCTGCCAGTTGAAGAGGAAATAGAGGTGCGTGTGGTGGTACGTGAGGTTGTTGCTGAATCCCACTCGAAAGTCGGGATTCGCGTCGCCGATGGTCTGGATCGCTTCCGACCCATCGGGCTGGAGGACGTTGCCGATGATCTGCGTCGGCGACTTCCCCTGCTGGATCTCGAACGCACCGAACTCCGCCGGGAATCCGCCAGGGCTGAACGGCGGGACCGGCAGCGAAGTGACGACGCTGGCGTCTTTGGCGAAGTTCAACGACACCGACCATTGCACGTGCCGATCCTGGATCGGCGCCACTGACGCTTCGACCTCGATGCCCCGCGTGCGCAGCGTCCCGGCGTTGAAGAACTCCGTGTCGATGCCGGCCGACGGTGCCAGTGTGCGCTCGAGCAGCAGATCGGAGACGTTCTTCTGATAGCCGGTGACGCCCAACGTCGCCTTGCTGTTGAACATCGTCAGGTCGAATCCCGCCTCCGTCTCCAACTGCCGCTCCGGCTCGAGCGCCGGGTTGCCGACGGCACCCGCGATCTGTTGCGTCGGAATCCCCGTGATGTTCGCCGCCAACAACTCGCCGAACTTCTGGCCGTACAGCGGCTCGTTACCCGACTCCCCGATGGCAGCACGCAATTTGATGTTGTCGATGAACCCGATCCCTGAGGCAAGCCGGTACGAGGCCGCTCCCTTGGGATAGAAGAACAGCTTGGTCGGCTCGCTGTTGTTGCTGCTCTCGTCCCCGCGACCGCCGATGGTGAGCAGTAGGCGGTCGTGCAGGGTGAGGAACTCCTCCTGCGCGAACAGGCCCTTGTCGACTGTGTTCTCCCGGTTCTGCTCGACGTTACTGATGGTACCGCGATCGATGTTCGACAGCCCCGGGCTCAGATTCTTGGCCAGGGCGCGCGAGACGTTGACGTACCGCGTCTCCTCCTGTACGCCCGCGGACGTCGTGGCCGTGAATCCCCCGCCAGTCGGCGTATACACGTGCACCGCGCTGGCCCCGACGTTGGCGAACTCGTTGTTGGTGTTACCCAGCACGCTGGTTCCGGGGTTGCCGTAGACCTGCTCGAACTGCAGCTCCGGTGGCGAGTACAGGGTGTTGACCTGGTCGAAGTAGTCGACCCCACCGTTGAGAATGAGGTTCAGGCTGTTGTGTCCCGTGCTGATCAGGTGCGCGGTCGCGGTGCCCGATCCAATGAATCGATTGACGGCCTCGGCATTGCTCAACAGCGCCGCCGTCTGCAGCGGGTTACTCGGAGCGAAGGGATTGATTGGCCACGCACCGGCTGCGTTCTGCTGCAGATTGACGAAACTCGGCGTCGCCGGCAGCGCGGTGTAAAAGCTCGTCGTGGTGTTGTCGTTGTTGGTCAGTCCGCGCGCGTCACCCGTGTGCGAGAACGTGCTCCCCAACCCGATTTCGATCTTGGGACCTATCGTCTGGTGGAGATGGACATTGAGCGCTTGCTTGTCGAAATACGTGTTGTCAATGATGCCGCCATCATGCTCGATGAGGCCCGAGGTGTAGTACTGAGTGGCGTCCGTCCCGCCGCTCACGCTCCCCGTACTCTGATACGACAGCGGCTTGTGGCCCGCCAGTTCGTCTTCGTGGTTGTAGCTGACACCAGGCGTGAAGGAGGACAGCGCTCCGACGCCATACTGCGACACGACCGCCGCCGAGTCGGAGAAGAGGCGCGACCCAAGCTCGTGCGAAATCGAGCTGGTCCCGAAGCGCTGGCCGAGCTTGACCTGCGGCTTGCCCGCGTGTCCCCGTTTGGTGGTGATCAGCACCACGCCGTTGGACGCCTTGGAGCCGTAGATCGCCGAGGCCGATGCGCCCTTGAGGAAATCCATGCTCTCGATGTCGTTGGGATCGAGATCGGCGAGCCGGTTCGACGCGTTGTCTTCGTTCGACGAGAGTCCGCTCGACCCGGAGGCTTTGGTGATGGAGTTGGAGCCGGACGCGGTAGCGGCGTTGCTGATGATGACGCCGTCCACGACGTAGAGCGGGTCGGAGGCCCCGATGATGGTCGTGATCCCACGGAGACGCACCTGCATGCCGCCGCCCGGCGCGCCCGAGTTGGATTGGATGTCGGCACCCGCCACTTTCCCTTGGATCTGCTGCTCCAGTGTCTGCGCCTGGACGTGCGTGATCTCATCGGCGCTGACGGTGGACACCGCGTTGGCGGCGTTCTCCCGTGACACCCCGGTTGCCTGGCCAGTGACGATCGTCTCAGTCAGCTTGAGCACGTCGTGCTTCAGGGCAATGTCGACTGGGTTTTCGTCTGCCTTGACCGGGCGATCGACTTGGATGTAGCCAATGCGCCGGAAGCTGAGTGTCAACGCGCCGGGCGACGTCGGCAGGCTGTATCTCCCATCGTCACCGGTATGCGTGCCTAGCAGCGTGCCCTTGATGATCACGGCCACTGCAGGCAAACCTTGGCCGGTCTCGGCGTCGGTCACCCGGCCCGTGAGTACCCGGGTCGCAACCTGAGCGCGCGCACTAGCGAGCGCCGGGAGTTGCAGGAGAAGAAGTCCGACGGCAATACGGAGAGATCGATGCATGCGCACATCTCCGGTCTGAAATGGTACTCGGCGGCGTCCATGGCCAGGCGCGGACCCTCAACCCACTCCCCACAGTCCGACCTCATCGCCAGACCCATCGGGATGTCCTCGCCTGCGCACCCAGAAGAGCGGGCGATGTACAGGACAATCGAACCCCGCCGAACCCCTCAGATTGGTGGAGACTGGCAATCGGATACCGGTCAGGCCTTCGCAGCCAGTGCTCGCGGGCGCCTGCACGTGCTCGTGCCAATACCTGTGGGCACGACAGGTGGCACGACAG
>PMAE01000042.1 GCA_003152485.1 Gemmatimonadota bacterium
GGCCGTGGCAGGCGCAGTCGCCGGTACGGGAGCGCGGGCGCCGGTGGGTGCGGGGGCCGCATCATCGCCTGCGGTCGGTAGCGCGCGCGCCGAGACACCGCGGGGGCCCGTCACGACCGCGCCGTCCGGCAATGGCCACACGCTCGAGGACCGACTTCGGACGAAGTCGTCACCGCTCGTGCGCAAGATCGCGGCCGACCACGGGATCGAGTTGGCGTCCCTGACGGGAAGTGGTGTGGCGGGCCGCGTGACCAAGCGTGACATCGAGGCGCTCCTCGAATCTGGTGCAGCCGTCGGGGCGGCATCGCCGGCCACCGGTGCGGGCGTATCGAGCCCGGCGCCCATGCCGGCGGTCGGTCGATCGATGGACGCGCCCGGGGGCGCGGTCCCGTCGTTGCCCTCGGCGGAGGCATGGCCGGGTGACGTCGTCGAGCCGATGTCGAAGATGCGACAGCTGATCAGCGATCACATGGTCGCGTCGCGACAGACCGCGGCCCACGTGACGTCGTTCTTCGAGGTGGATCTCACGCGCGTCGCGCGCATCCGGGCGAAGAAGCAGGCGGAGTTCTCGGCGACGAGTGGACAGCGACTGTCGTACCTCCCGTTCATCATCCGGGCGGTGGTCGATGGGCTCAAGGCGTTTCCCGCGCTCAACGCATCGGTCGCGGGCAGCACCGTGATTTACCGCAAGCAATACAACATCGGCATCGCCGTGGCGCTCGACTGGGGGCTGATCGTGCCGGTCATCAAACACGCGGACGACTTGTCGCTCGTCGGCATCACCCGCACACTCAACGATCTCGCGGCGCGGGCCCGGAGCAAGCGATTGCAACCCGAGGAAGTCCAGGACGGCACGTTCACGATCACCAACCCCGGCGTCTTCGGCTCGCTCATGGGGACGCCGATCATCAACCAACCGCAAGTCGCGATCATGGGGGTCGGCGCGATCGAGAAGCGGCCCAAGGTGATCACCGGCTCCGATGGTGAGGATACGATCGCGATCCGGACCTGCGCCTACTTCTCGATCTCGTTCGACCACCGGCTCGTCGATGGCGCGGTCGCGGACGAGTTCCTCGCCTTCGTGAAGAAGCGGCTGGAGACGTACCCCGAGGATGTGTCGTGAGTGGTGGTCGCTCCCTCGTCATGCAGCGGACCATCGTCACCCCTGGAGAACGGGAGCGGTTCATCGAGCGCGCGCGGCAACGGCGTGAGCACTACACCAGTCGGCGGTGCCGGTACTGGGTCTTCGAGGAGACGGAACTGTCAGGCGCGTTCATCGAATTCGCGGAGTCCGATGACGTGGCAGCGTTGGCCGCCGCGTTGGCGGGAGCGCCCGAGCCGGTCATCGATCCGGCCCGCCTTTACAAGGAAGTCGAGCTGTAGCGGCTCGAGAGTCAATCAGGAGCGTTCCGATGCTTGCCCGTACGATCATTGCCGCCGGAGAGACGTGGCGTGCCTACCCGTCAGGGTTCGTGACCCAATATGACCACGACGAATTCAGCATCCTGTTCATCCGTGGCACGGGCGAGGACCGTACCATTCGCGTGACGCGGTATTCGCCCCAGCACGCCCGGTCCCGCGAGCTGTCGTTCGCGGAGCTGTCGGATGCGGACCTGCTCCGATTGTTTCAGTCATCGCAACCCAGCTTTACCTCGCCGGAAGCGGGCTACGCTCCGTGAGTAGTGGCGCGGCGGGCGCGCCGTCGAGCGCGCACGCGGCCATGCCCACCGTGGACCTGCACACGCATTCCACGGCATCCGATGGCGCGGCGTCGCCGAACGAACTCGCCGAACGCGCCGCCGCTGCCGGGCTCGTGGCCATCGCCCTCACGGATCATGACACTATCGATGGGGTGACCGCAGCGCGCGCGGCCGGTGCGACGTTCGGATTGGAGGTGATCGCTGGCATCGAGCTGAGCGCCAACGACGGCGATCAGGAAGTGCATCTCCTGGGGCTCCATCTCGCCGACGTCGCGCCGATCGCGGCGATGCTGGACGACCTGCGTGGCGCGCGCCGCCGCCGAGCCGAATCGATCGTGTCGGTGCTCCAAGCCGCCGGTGTACCGGTCACACTCGATGCGGTGCTCGCCGAAGCGGGGACGGGCGCGGTGGGACGGCCGCACGTCGCGCGCGCGCTCATCGCGGGCGGTTGGGTGCGCGATCAGCGCGAGGCATTCGATCGCTATCTCGGGGCCGGTCGCCCGGCAAACGTCGCGAAGCAGCGGCTGTCCGTCGTGGACGCCATCCAGATGGTGCATTCGGCGGGCGGCGTCGCCGTGGTGGCGCATCCCGGGCGCGACGGCACGCGCGCACGGCTCGAGGCCCTGCAGTCGATGGGGCTCGACGGCGTCGAGATCCGTCATCCCAGCCATTCGGCTGAGGATGTCGCGCGGCTCGGCGCGTTGGCCACGCATCTCCAACTCCTTCCCAGCGGCGGATCGGACTGGCATGGCGCGACCGAGGGCCCTCGGGTGCTCGGCGCCCTCAACGTCCCCGCGGCCTGGGCCACGCTGCAAGCCGAGCGTGCGCGCAACTACCGACCAACCGGGAACGGGACATGGAGCTCCGCGACCGCGTCGCGCTCGTAACCGGCGCGGGACACCGCGTGGGTCGGGCGATCGCGCTAGGACTGGCGGGACAGGGCGCGCGAGTCGCCGTGCACTACAACGAGACCGCTGACGGTGCAGAGAGCGTGGTGGCGACGATTCGGGCGCAGGGCGGGGATGCCTTCGCCGTCGCCGCGGACCTGAGCGACGCGACCGCGGCGGCCCGACTGGTCGATGTGGCCGCCGACCACTGGGGCGCGCTCGACGTGGTGGTCAACTCGGCGGGCGTGATGCGGAAGACCCCGATGGGGACGGTCACGGCCGCCGACTGGGATGCGATCTTCGCGATCAACCTCCGGGCGCCGTTCTTCGTCGCGCAAGCGGCAGCGACGCGGATGGGTACGCGCGGCGGCGCGATCGTCAACATCGCCGATCTGGCCGCGCTCGAGACATGGCCCGCGTACGTCCCGCACGGCATCAGCAAGGCGGGCGTGATTCAGATGACGCGCGCCCTCGCGCATGCGTTGGCGCCACAGATCCGCGTGAACGCCATTGCGCCGGGCGCGGTCCTGCTGCCAGCGGCGTGGGACGAAGCGGCTGCCGCCCATCTGATCGTCACCACACCGCTCCGCCGGCTGGGCACACCGGACGATGTCGTCGGCGCCGTGCTGTATCTGTTGCAGGCGGACTACGTCACGGGCGAAACGATCGTGGTCGATGGCGGACGCCATGTCCGAGTCTGAGCCGACGGCGACGACCGCGGGGAGCTATGGAGCGATCGTGGTCGTGGGCGGCGGGTGTTATGGCGGCTACTACGTGCGTCAGCTGGGGCGGGCCCGACAGGCTGGCGCATTGACGTGGGACGAGGTCATCGTCGTCGACCGCGATCCGTCGTGTCGTGTCGCCCAGGCGTTGGCGGCGGGCGAGATCGCGACGCCGGCGGTACGGGTCGCGGTCGCCGACTGGACCGCATTCTTCCGCGCCTATCTCGACGGCGCGTGCACGGACCCGACGGCGGTGGCGCGGGACGCGATCGTCCCGTCGCCGCTCATGCCCCACCTGATGTACGAGTGGCTGCTGGCCCGAACGGGCGCGCTGTGGCCGGCTCGTGCCGTGGTGACCCGGCCCGTGGCCGGCGCGCCGGCCGTGCCCTGGCAGCGGTCCGCGCCCACCGGGACGCTGTACGTCAGCTTCGCGGAGTGGGTCTGCCCCGTCAATTGCATCGAGCCGGCGACATGCCCCAAGACACGCGAAGCGCGATGGTGGACCATGCCGGTGGCGCTTCAGGAGTACGTGGACGCCGAGTGCGCGGCGGGTCGGCGGCTGGCCGGTCCGATTATCTTTCACTGTACGCACCGCGCGTACGGCGTCGGGATGTTCGACACCGCGGCGGCCGTCCGCGCCGACGCGATCGTGCGCGACGCGGGAACCCACGGGCCGGCGGATGTGCTGATAGGGACGGTATCTCATTGTCACGGTGCGGTGAACGTTTTGTCGATAGGCGAGAGACGTGGGAACGACTGCTGAATACGATGTGATCATCGTCGGTGCCGGCCCGGCTGGGCTGACGGCGGCGTTGTACGCGGGCCGCTCGATGCTGCGCACGGTGGTGCTCGAGGCGGGCGTGCCGGGCGGCGAGTTGCTCCGGACCGAAACCATCGAGGACTACCCAGGCTTCGAGCACATCGAGGGGTGGGACCTCGCGCAGCGATTCGAGAATCACGCGCGGAAGTTCGGGGCGGAGTTCCGGACCGGCGGCCGGGTGACTGGCGTGCGCAAGGGCGATGACGGCCTGTTCGACGTGGACACGGAGGAGGGCGATCGGTTTCGCGCGCCGACGGTGATCGTGACCGCGGGCGGCACGCCGGTGCTGCTCAACGTGCCGGGCGAGATCGAGTACGCGGGGAAGGGGGTGTCCTACTGCGCGATCTGTGACGGCGCATTCTTCAAAGGCCACACGATCGCCGTCGTGGGTGGAGGCGACGCGGCCGCGGAGGAAAGTGATTTCCTGACGCGGTACGCGGACAAGGTGTACCTCATCCATCGGCGCAACGAACTGCGCGCATCGGGGATCCTGCAACAGCGGCTGTTGGCCAATCCCAAGATCGAGGTCATTTGGGATACGGTGGTCACGGCCGTCGAAGGCGATGCCAAGGGACTGGTGCACGCGCTCCGCCTGCGGAACCTCAAGACCGGCGCGGAGCGGTCATTGGCCGCGACGGGGCTGTTCGTCTTCATCGGCTTTCGCCCGAACACGAGCATTGTCGAAGCCCACGTGGATCACGACGAGATGGGATATCTGCGCACCGATGCGAACATGCAGACCTCGCTCGGCGGTCTGTTCGCCGCCGGCGACGTCCGGGCGCAGCTCACCCGGCAAGTGACCACCGCGGCGGGCGATGGGACGACGGCGGCGATCGCGGCCGAAAAATACTTGGCGGCTCGACGCGGATGATCGTGACCGGGACGACCGTCGGAGCATTCCAGGAGAATGCCTATTTGGTTGTCGACCAGGCGACCGGTCGCGCGGTGTTCATCGATCCGGGTGACGAGGGCGATCGGCTCGTCGAGACGCTGCGACGGTCGGGCGCCACGTTGGATGCCATCTGGCTGACCCATGCGCACGTGGACCACGTGGGCGGGATCGCGGCAATCCGTCGCCGGTACGACGTCCCGGTGTTGATGCACCCGCTGGATGAGCCGCTGTACGCCAGGGGCGCCGAGGTCGCGNNCGCGTGTTCGGCGGGGATCTGCTGTTCAGCGGGTCCATCGGCCGCACCGATCTCCCGTACTGCGATCCCGCGGCGATGACGGAATCGCTCGCCCGCGTGGCCGCGCTGCCGGAAGCACTGATCGTCCATCCGGGACACGGGACATCGACCACCGTCGGGCGCGAGCTGCGTCACAACCCATTCCTNNAGCGGGCTCGCGCGACCCGTCGGCGGCGGGACGCGGTAGGCGACCGTGCGATCATTCCTTGCGCTCATCTTCGCATCGCTGTGGATCGGAGCCTCGCTGTTGCTCGCGGGTTCCGTGGCGCCGGTGGCGTTTGGGACGCTGGCATCGCAGGAGATGGCGGGGGCGGTGATCGGCCATGTGCTGCGAACGGTGTTCGTGTCGGGATTCCTGGGCGGCGTGATCCTGACGGGCGTCGAGCTGCAGGGTGGTCTCCCTGCCGGACGAAACGCGCGGGTGGCGTTCGCGGTGGTGTGGGCATCGGCCTGCGGAATCGCCCGGTATGTCATGACCCCGCGCATCGACGAGATCCGGCGGGCGATCGGCGGGCCGATCGACGCGCTGGCGCGTGACGATGCCCGTCGTGTGGCGTTCGACCGAATGCATGGCGCGATCGTCGGCGTCTTCGGGCTCGCCATTGTCGCGGCCGCCGTCGTCGTGGTCCTCCAGGTCATCGCGGCGCGGCCGCGTATCTCCACCTCCTAACACTCGCGGAATCCATGGCCAGTCGCACCCGCACCGAGCGCGATCCTCTGGGCGAACTCCCCGTGCCGATCGATGCGTTGTACGGAGTGCAGACGGAGCGTGCCCGCCGCAACTTTCCGATCAGCGGGCTGCGGCCGCTGCCGGTGTTCGTTCGCGCCACGGTGTGGATCAAGAAGGCCGCGGCCCTGACGCACAAAGCAACGGGCCGGTTGGACGCCGAGCGCGCCGACGCAATCGTGCGCGCGGCCGACGAAGTGTTGGCGGGGCAGCACCTCGACCAGTTCGTGGTGGATGTCTACCAGGCCGGGGCCGGCACATCGCACAACATGAACACCAACGAAGTACTGGCCAATCGCGCGAACGAGTTGCTCGGACATCCGCGCGGCAGCTATGCGCCGGTGCATCCGAACGATCACGTCAACATGGCCCAATCGACGAATGACGTGATCCCGACGGCGATCCGGCTCGCGTGCCTCGCGCAGTTGGAGCCGCTGGTGGCCGCCGGTCATGGACTGGCGCGTGCGTTTCGCGACAAGGGTGACGAATTCGACGGCGTGCTGAAAGCGGGCCGGACGCATCTCCAGGACGCGATGCCCATCCGGCTCGGCCAGGAGCTGCATGCGTACGGTGAGACGCTCGAGCGGGGGGTCCGGCGGGTCGCTCAGGCGGCCGCGTACCTCCGTGATCTCGGGATCGGCGGGAGTGCCGTCGGGACCGGCGTGAACGTCGAGCCTGAATACCCCGCGCTGATGGTGCGCAACCTGCGCCCGATGGTTGGGTTCGAGATCCATGAGGGCCGCGATCGTGTACAACTCATGCAGAGCATGGGCGACATCGCGGGCTACAGCGCGCAAATCAAAGTCCTCGCGCTCGACCTGAGCAAGATCGCGAGTGATCTCCGACTACTCGCGAGCGGACCGCGCACGGGGCTCGACGAGATCCGGCTGCCGGCGGTGCAGCCGGGATCATCGATCATGCCGGGGAAGATCAATCCCTCGATCCCCGAGATGGTCAATCAAGTGTGCTTTCAGGTCATCGGGTGCGACGCGTGTGTCGCCGTCGCGGCCGAGCACGGTCAGTTGGAGTTGAACGTGATGATGCCCGTCATCGCCTACAACGTGCTCTTGGCCGGAATGATCCTGACCAACGCGATGCAGGCGCTGTCCGAGCGGTGTGTTCGGGGGCTCGAGGCGAACGTGGAGCAATGCGCGTACTGGGTCGAGCGATCAGCGGCATTGGCGACCGCACTCGCGCCCCGCATCGGGTACGCGCGCGCGGCGGACCTGAGTAAGCAATCGGTGAAGGAGAACGTGCTGATTCGGGACCTGGTCCGGCGCGAGCAGGTGCTGCCGCCCGACGAGATCGACGAGGTGCTGGATCTGCGGAAGATGACAGACATCGGCGTGCCCGGCGGCGTCCACGGCGTGCCAGGTAGCGGGTGAGTCGCATCGCGGTCGACACGCCGGGGCGGACGTGCGCAGCCCGATAGCGCCGGGCAATCACGTCCGACTGCCCGCCCGGACGACCCAACTCACCGTACTGGACATTGCGCCCGGGCCCATGGCTTCGCCCTTGCCCTCGTCCCCGGTGACCCCTAACCTCCAAGTATGCGGATCACGACCTGGGCTGAGTACGGGCTGATTTGCTCGCTGCACCTCGCTCGGCGCGCGGGCGAGGGGCCGCTGACCGGGCGAGAGTTGGCGTCGAGCGAGCGACTGCCCGCGGACTACGTCGAACAGATTCTGCTCCGGTTGCGACGTGCCGACGTGGTGCGCAGCACCCGTGGTGCGCACGGCGGGTACGTCCTCGCGCGGCCTGCCAACCAGGTGTCCGTCCGCGATGTGATCGCGGCGTCGGAGCTGGGCACGTTTGAGCTCCACTGCGTGACGCACCCGGTGGAGGAGGAGCGCTGCTCCGCGTCGCACCACTGCAGTATCCGCCCCGTATGGATGCTCCTGCAGCAGAAGATCGATGATGTCCTCGAAGGCGTGCATCTGTCCGATCTGTTGGCGGATGAGAGCGTCGTGAGGCAGCGCGTCGGACTCGACCGGGTCGGTCTCCCGGTGTTGCAGGCGTAGCGACGCGCGTCGCCCGCACGGTACGCTTGGCGGACGCGCCCTCAGACAAATGAAACTCCTCCGGCGGTGGCAGGCCGAGCGCTCGGGCCGCGATCAGGCGGCGACATTCGTGCGCGAGTTACTCGTCGATCCGCCGGCGGCCGACGTGCATCGTCTGGCGGAGATCGGCACAGGCGGCGATGCGGACCATGCGCGATGGGAGCTTCGGTACGTGCGGCGGGCGGCGGGGATGCTGGCGGCGCAACGCGATGCGCTCGACGATCGGACGGCGTCGCTGGTGTCGGCTACGCTCGCCCGGGCGTTGCGACGGGACCCTGCGGTAGCCGCGGGCCGCCGCGAGGTGTCGGCCCGGCAGTTCAATCTCCGGCTCTCCGCTTACGCGGATGCGCTCGTCGAGAAGAGCGGTCCCGAACGGACCGGCGACAGACTTGGTCGAGTGCTGCTCAGCTTTGCGGGTCGTCGTGACCCCACGGCGGCCGACGTGCAGGCGGCGGGTGGGATCGTGACGTCGTTTCTCAGTGAGGCGTCGGACGCGCTCCGCCGGTCGTTCGGCGCGGCCGAGTTGCCGGAGGATGTGGCGCCGTCGGCGATCAAGAGCGGCGGGTAGTCGTTGCACCAGCGCCAAGGCAATCGGGGCCGACTGCTCGACCACGCAGCTGGCCCCGAATGCTTTTCGTTCCCACATCTCGCAGATTACTGCAGTTCACCAGTGCCGAAGGGGGGACTCGAACCCCCACGGGCTATCGCCCACTGCGCCCTGAACGCAGCGCGTCTACCAATTCCACCACTCCGGCTGGTCGCGTAGTATAGGACCGCCCGTCGCAGGGGTCAACGCGTCGGGTCCGGCGGCGGCTATATTGTTGCCACTCCACACGTTTCCCCGTCACGGAGAGAGGGTGCTATGGCCCGCGACCTGGGCGAAACGGAGACTGAGCCAATTGCGCGGAACCGACGCGCTCGCCACGAATATCAGATACTGGAGACGTGGGAGGCGGGGTTGGTGCTGACCGGTACCGAGGTCAAAGCACTTCGGAGCGGGAAGGCGACGCTGACCGATGCCTTCGGGACGGTGAATGCGGGCGAGGTCTTTCTGTTGAATTTGCATATCGCGCCGTACGAAGCGGGGCATCAATTCAACCACGAGCCGACGCGGACCCGGAAGCTGCTGCTGCACAAGAAGGAGATCCGGCGGCTCATCGGCGCGGTCGAACGGGACGGACTGACCCTGATCCCTCTCGATATGTACTTCAAGCGCGGAGTAGCCAAAGTCGTGATTGGTCTCGGACGCGGGAAGAAGTTGCACGACAAGCGGGCCGATGAACGGCAACGGTCGGATCAGCGCGACATGGCGCGCGCGCTCTCGCGCACGGGGCGCGATCGGTGATCCTGGGCGTCGCGATCGCGTGCGCGCTTCAGGGGTTGGTGGCGTCAACTCCGAGCGTGACGCCGACCGTGCTTACCGTACGAGCCGCTGGTGCCTCGCATGGCGTCAGCGTCCCGCTCGTCCGGCGCGCCGACGGCCAACTCGTGGTGCGGGCGGACTTGTTGACGGCCGCGCTTGGGGGAGCGATCCAGCATCTCCCCAATGGCCATTTCGCGGTGTCGGTACCGGGTATAACCCTCGAGATGGCGGACCAGAGTGGGTTCGCGGTTTCGCGGACGGGCGCCGTTCCGCTGCCGATCCCGGCCTCCGTCGATCATGGGGCGCTGTACGTCCCGTTGGCCATCGTGACCGACGTGCTCCCACGGCTCGCCAGCGGCGTCATCTACGACTCGGCGCGCAGCGAGCTGCGGCTCTTCACGCCGCTGGTGTCGGCCACAGGTCGTCGCCTTCCGGTGGCTGTTCGGCCAACCGCGTACGGTGGATCGCACAGGAGTGACGGGCGGGCGGTCGCGAGCGATGGTCAGGATCGGGACGCGTCGCCGGCGCCGCGGCTACCGGCGGACGACCGCGACGTCGCGGGCGTGGGGTCGTCGGGTGACGAGCTCCTGTCCGGCGCGGACGACGCGGGCGCGGACGACGCCGGCGCGGACGACGCTGCCGACAGTCCCGTTTTGGGGCGGCGGTATCTCGTCGTCGTGGACGCTGGTCACGGCGGCCCCGATCACGGTATGACGGGTCCGCTTGGGGCGCCGCATACCCTGAACGAGAAATCCATCACCCTCGCAGTCGCGCTGAAAGTCGGGGCCGCGTTGCGCCGGCGCGGGATCGGCGTCGTCCAGACCCGGACCACCGACACGTTGATCGCGCTGTCGGACCGAGGGCGTCTCGCGAACGAACGCAAAGGCGATCTCTTTCTATCGATCCACGTCAACGCCGCGAATCCCTCGTGGCACGACCCGGCCGCGGCGCGCGGGTTCGAGACCTATTTCCTCGCCGAGGCCAAGACCGAGGATGCGCGGCGGGTGGAGCGGATCGAGAACGAGGCCGTCCGGTTCGAGACGGGCGCTGACGCGACGCAGCAAGATCCGGTTAACTTCATCATCGATGACATGCATCAGAACGAGCATCTGCGGGAGTCATCGGAGCTGGCCGCGATCATTCAGCAGCGCCTCGGTCGTGTGCACCCGGGACCGGACCGCGGCGTCAAGCAGGCCGGATTTCGAGTCCTGGTGACGGCGTTCATGCCTGCGGTGCTGGTGGAGATTGGTTTCGGCACGAATGCCGCGGAAGCGCGCTATCTGTCGCAACCGGGGTCCCAGTCCGCGCTCGCCAACGCGATAGCGGGTGCGACCACGGAATACCTGGCGCGCTACGAGCGCCGCGTGAGTACCGCGGCGCAGTGAGTCCGGTCCTCGCCTCACTACGGGTCGAGGCGGCGGGCATCGAGTTCCAAAATCCGGTATTACTTGCCTCGGGCACCGCGGGCTACGGCCGCGAGCTCGCGGATGTGATGGATCTCGATGCCCTCGGCGGGTTGGTGACCAAGGCGGTGAGCGTCGAACCCCGCGCGGGTGCGCCGGCGCCGCGGGTGGCGGAGTTTGGCGGCGGGATGATCAACGCCGTCGGGCTCGCGAACCCGGGACTCGACGCCGTGCGTCGCGAGCATCTGCCCTGGCTCGCCGCGCACATGGGTCGGGCGCGCGTGCTGGTCAACGTGATCGGGAGCACGATCGAGGATTTCGTCGCCGTGACCACGGCGCTCGACGCCGAGCCAGGTGTGTCGGCATTCGAACTGAACGTCAGCTGTCCCAACGTTCGGTGCGGTGGGACGGAGTTCGGCGCAGACCGTACGGTGTTGGCCGATCTCGTGGGGCGCGTGCGACGGGCGACTCAGCGACCACTGTTCGTCAAGCTGTCACCCATGCTGCCCGATATCGCGGCGACGGCACGCGTCGCCGTGGACGCGGGCGCGGACGGGATCACGGTCGTCAACACGCTGCCCGGCCTTCTGATCGACGTCGAACGCCGGCGTCCGGTGCTCGGTTACGGGTCGGGCGGCGTCAGCGGCCCCGCGATCCTCCCAGTGGGGGTCCTGGCGACGTGGAAAGTCACGCGCGCCGTGCCAGTGCCGGTCGTGGGAGTGGGCGGGATCGCGACCGCCGAGGATATCGTGCAGTATATGTTGGCCGGGGCCACGCTCGTGGGCGTGGGCACCGCAGCGATGCAGGACCCGCGACTCCCCGGGCGGCTCGTGCACGCGCTTGGCGCGTGGTGTGCCGAACACGGGGTCCAATCCCTTGCCGACGTCGTCGGGCGTCTGGAGTGGCCATCGTGACCGCAACCTCGAACGCGCCCAGCCCCTCGACGCCGTCCACGACCCCCAAGGCAACGGCGATCGTCGCGCTCGACGTGCCGACCGCGGACTCGGCGCTGATGATCGTGTCGGCGTTGGGTGATCTGTGCCGATTCTACAAAGTCGGCGGCGAGCTGTTCACCGGGGCGGGCCCGGCGGTCGTTCGCTCGCTGACCGACCATGGGTGCCAGGTCTTTCTGGACCTCAAGTTCCACGACATTCCGAACACGACCCGGGGGGCGAGTCGGAGCGCCGCGCGGATCGGCGCCCGCATCCTCACGGTACACGCGACCGGTGGCCGGGGGATGATGGAGGCGGCGATGGAGGGCGCGCGTCAGGGGGCGGCGCAGGCGGGGCATGGGGGAGAGTGCGAGGTGTTTGCGGTCACCGTGCTGACCTCGCTCGATGCCGAGCGCATCAGTGAGGCATGGGGACGACCGGGAGTGAACGTGCAGGACGAAGTGCTTCGGCTCGCGGAAATGGCGCGCCGGGCGGGTGTTACGGGCATCGTGTGTGGCGGGGCGGAGGCGCCGACCACATCGGCACGGTGCGGACCGACGGGGCGCTGGCCGAGCTCACCCAGCCCTGCGTCACCGCCTCGTCGNNAGGGCGGAGGCGCCAGCGGTGCGAGCCGAGTACGGCAATACGCTCAAGCTGCTCGTCCCCGGGGTGCGGCTGGAGGGCTCGGCGTCGAACGATCAGCTCCGGGTCGTGACCCCGGGCGAGGCGGTCCGGGCGGGCGCGAGCTATGTGATACTGGGCCGTACGGTGACGGCGGCTCCGGCCGTCCGCGACGCGATGCGGCGAGTGCTCGCTGACCTGGGGTAGCGTGTGGTCGGTGATTGAGCGATTTGATCGGGCTAGGACTTTGCGAGATCCGTGCGGTTCCACCACCCGCCGCCGAGCGCTTGAAAGAGCGCCGCGGTGTCAGCGTATCGATTGGCCTGGGCCTGAACGAGGTTGATCACGGCCTGGGTGTACCAGTTCCGGTCGCTACCGGCGCCTTGCATCGCCTGTCTAAACCCAATAAGTTGCTGAGCTTGTCCCGATTTTCTTGATGACCGCCGAGCAGTCCGCCAGGGCGGGCCGCTGGCGGTCGCCGTGTCAGGATCGCCGTATCAGGAGCTAGGCCGTGAAGGTACGAAGCAGCGTGAAGCCAATTTGCGAGCACTGTAAAGTGATCAAGCGGAACGGGGTGATGCGCATCATTTGCAAGCGCAACCCGAAGCACAAACAGCGCCAGGGCTGACCGATGGCGCGAATTGCAGGAATCGACCTCCCGCGTGACAAGAAGATCGAGGTGGGGCTGACCTACATATTCGGGATCGGCCGCACGACGGCTCGCCGGATCGTGGCCTCGACTGGTGTCAGCGCAGCGCTCAGGGTGCGCGACTTGTCGGATGCGGACGTCAGCCGGTTGCGCCAGGCGATCGAGCGCGATTACCGGGTCGAGGGCGCGCTTCGGACTGAAGTGGCGATGAACATCAAACGGTTGATGGACATCGGGTCATACCGCGGGATCCGGCATCGCAAGGGTCTACCGGTCCGTGGGCAGCGCACGCATACGAATGCACGCACGAAGAAGGGTCCACGGCGCGCGATCGCGGGCAAGAAGAAGGTTACGAAGTAACTGACGGACGGCCGTGACCGTCCCGTCTGCTCATTCCTGATCACGACATGGCAACCGCAAAGAAAACAAAGCGCATCATCGAGGCGGAAGGGATCGCCCACGTCAGCGCGACGTTCAACAACACCACCGTGACCATCACCGACAGTCATGGGAACACGGTGGCGTGGGGATCGTCGGGCAAGGCGGGATTCAAGGGCTCCAAGAAGTCGACGCCCTTCGCGGCGACCGTGGCGGCCGAGCAGGTCGCTCGCGAGGCCATGACGCTCGGGGTCCGTCGCGTACACGTGCGCGTGCAGGGACCGGGCAGCGGTCGCGAGTCCGCCATCCAAGCGTTGGCTACGGCCGGTCTCCAGGTCAAGTCGATCAAGGATGTGACGCCGATCCCGCACAACGGCTGCCGGCCGCCCAAGCGGCGGAGGGTTTAAGCGGTGCGGTATCTCGGACCCAGCTGTCGGCAGTGTCGGCGCGAAGGCACCAAGCTGTTTCTCAAGGGCACGAAGTGTTTCACCGACAAATGCCCCGTGGAGCGTCGTCCCTACGCGCCGGGGCAGCATGGGCAGAGCACCGCTCGCCGCCGCAAATCGTCGGAATACTCGAGACAGCTCCGTGAGAAGCAGAAGATCAAGCGGATCTACGGCTTGAGCGAGCGCCAGTTCCGGAACACCTTCGAGCGCGTGAACCCAATGCCCGGAATCACCGGCCACAATCTGTTGGCTGCACTCGAGAGCCGGCTGGACAACATGGTCTACCGGATGGGGTTTGCGGCGAGCCGGAAAGCGGCGCGCCAGTTGATTCGGCACCGCCATGTCGAGGTGAGCGGCCATGCGGTCGATGTCCCCAGCTATCTGGTTCGGCCTGGCGAAGAAGTTCGCGTGCGGATGAAGTCGCGCGAGCAGGTCTCGATTCTGGCGGCCATGGAACAGTCCACCCGCGGCGCGCCGCTGGCGTGGCTGGCGGTCGATCGGGAGTCGTTCAGTGGCCGCATGCTCGAGCGGCCGCAGCGCGCCAGCATCCCGATCGCGGCGCAGGAACAGCTCGTCGTGGAGTTGTATTCGAAGTAGCGCGGCGCGTCGCGCCGCGAGACAGTCGAAAGTCGAAGGGCGAGGGTCGGCGAACGAGACGGGCTCAAGGGTCCGACCGAATCAACTCTCTGCTTTTTGCTCTCGCCTGTCTCGCGGCGCATGACGCCGCGCGGTCGGGGCCTTAACCCCCGTACGGAGCCACCGCGCGTTAGGGGCGGGGTGGAACGTTACCGGGCACGGCGCCCGGCATGACCAACACAAGGATCACCCAAATGGCACAGACGATCGATCTCCGGGGCCTCGTGCGACCGCAGCTCGTCGAAGCGACGAAGCGCGAAGACAATCCAAACGTCGCCGAGTTCCGCCTCCAGCCGCTCGAGCGCGGCTTCGGACACACGCTGGGCAACGCCATGCGGCGGATGCTCCTGTCGTCGCTCCGGGGCTCCGCGGTGTGGGCGTTTCGGATCGATGGCGTCGTCCACGAGCATCAGACGATTGCCGGCGTCGTCGAGGATGTCCATCAGATCATTGGCAACCTCAAGACTCTCACACTCAGTCTCGATGACGGTCTCGAGGACGCGCTGCTGCGGATCCAGAAGACCGGGCCGGGCGCCGTCACGGCGGCCGATATCGTGTTGGGAGCGGGCGTCCGCGTGATCGACCCGAGCCACCATCTCTTCACCCTGCAGGACGACCGCGAGATCCACGTGGATCTCTACGCCAAGCAGGGGCGCGGGTACACGGAGTCCGATCAGCACGTGCTCGAGCGGGGGATGCCGATCGATGTCGTCCGCATCGACGCGATCTACAATCCGGTCCGTCGCGCGAACTTCGCGGTGGCCGAGACCCGCGTGGGGCAGCGCACGGACTACGATCGGCTGACGCTCACCGTCGAAACCAACGGCACCATCACGCCGGAAGAAGCGGTGAGCTATGCCGCGGCGCTGGCGCAGACGCATTTCCAATATTTCGTGGGCTTTGGCTCGCATACCTCGGCGCCGGTCAGTCCCGGCGGAGAAGCGACTGGTGGCGACGCGGTCCGCTTGGCCGAGCTGCAAACGCCGATCGATGATCTGGAGTTGTCCGTCCGGTCGGTGAACTCACTCAAGAACTCGAACATTCGCTCGCTGGGTGATCTCGTTCGACAGACCGAGAGTCAGATCCTGCAGGTCAAGAACTTCGGCAAGAAGTCCCTGCAGGAGATTGCCGATCTGCTCGAGCGGAAGGGGCTCAACTTCGGGATGCGGTACGAGGAATCGCCCGATGGAGTGCGGATCCTCGACTGGGGAACCCCGCCGAGCCGGGCCGCGGCCAACGCGCCCGACGACGAGGAAGAGTAAGGGAGACGGATAGACATGCGGCACCGCAAAGCGGGGCGCCAACTCCGGCGCACTAGCGAGCAGCGACTCGCCTTGTTACGCAACCTCGCGATCTCGCTCATCGAACACGGCGCGATCGAGACGACCGAGGCCAAGGCGAA
>PMAE01000089.1 GCA_003152485.1 Gemmatimonadota bacterium
GCCCTCGCCACGCGGCTGGGTGTCACGGCGACCGGGACATCGGTCCTCATGCTGCGACTCGGCGGAAACGCGGAGCGGGTGGCCAGCGAAGTCGCGGCCGTCGGCGCACTGGGCGACTGGGCGGCGATCGATGGCGACGTGTGGCGCGCGATGCGCCGATGCGAGCCACCGGACTCCGACGTCGCGGTGCTGCGCTGGTCTCAGTTGCCAGGGCTGGTGTCCGCGACCTGGCGTCACGTCGTCCAGCGGTGTGCCGGATTCCCGGACGCGCTCATCCACGCGTCGCTGACCCGGGGCGTCGTGCGCGCGATTCTTCCCCACCCCGATGCCGCTGCGGTGGCCGCCATCCTGCGCACCGATGGTCGCCCCAGCGGTGGGGACGCATTCGTCGGTGCGCGCATCGCCGAGCGCTTACCGGCGCCGTTGTGGTGCGCGGAGCACTCAACGGTGGCGGCCGATCGACTGGCGCGGCGGGTCCGACTAGCATTCGATCCCTGGCATATACTGAATCCTGGTGTGCTGGGTGAAGCCACCCGAGATGACACGGATCGGCATGAGCTCCACGGGCGCTGAGCTGCGCGAGGGCGCCAGCCGTGGCGGAGGGCAATGCGCGTTGGGCGCGGACACGCCGCTCGCGCGCGCGCGCGGGGGGCTGGACGCCTGTGTGCACTGCGGGTTCTGCCTGCAAGCGTGTCCGACCTACCTGGCACTCGAAGACGAAAACGACAGCCCGCGCGGACGCCTGGTCCTGATGCGGGCCCTCGTCGATGGCTCCCTGGCACTGTCCGACCCCACCGTCCAGCTGCACATCGACCGCTGCTTGGGATGTCGCGCGTGCGAGACCGCCTGTCCATCGGGCGTGCCCTACGGCGAGCTGCTCGAAGCGACGCGGGCCACGTTGTCCGCCGCGTACCCGATCCCATGGATCGCGCGCGCGATTCTCTGGGTGTTCGCCGGTCCGATTCGCCTGGCCGCTGCACTGACCGCCGCTCGCGTGCTGCGCGCGACGCGACTCGCGGCCGCACTCGGCCGCCTGCCGGGACGCGTGGGGTTTGGCATGGCGATGCTTGCCGCGACGCGGGCGCCGACGGCTACACCGCCGGCTACATGGTCGAGACACCCCTACCGGCCGCGGGGCGACGGGCACCGCGAACGCGTGGCGATCCTGCGGGGGTGTGTGATGGCCGGCCTGTTCCCGGGGACGAACCGTGCGACTGCCCGCACGCTCCTCGTCAACGACTATGGAATCGTCGATGCGCCGGGCCAACGGTGTTGTGGCGCGCTGCACGCGCACGCTGGCGACCTCGAGACGGCGCGTCGGCTCGCGCGCGCGAACATCGCGGCCTTCGAGCGCGCCGGCGCGGATGCCATCGCGGTGAACGCGGCGGGATGCGGGGCGATGATCAAGTCCTATGGACATCTCTTGGCCGACGACCCGAAGTGGGCGAACCGCGCGGCGGCGGTCGCGGCGCGAACGCGGGATATCAGTGAGCTTCTGGCCGCGGCGGGACCGCGCCCCGGCGGCCCGATCGGCGCCGCGCTCGGCGGCCGCCAGCGCGTGGCGTACGATCCACCCTGTCATCTGCTGCACGCCCAGCGCGTGAGCGATGCGCCGTTCGCGGTCCTTGCCGCCATTCCCGGAATCGAATTGGTCTCGCTGCCGGATGCCGATCAGTGTTGCGGCGCCGCCGGGATCTACAACCTCATTCAGCCGACGGTCTCCGATGCGGTACTCGCGGCCAAGCTCGCGGCAATCGCGGGCGTGGATGTGGATTGGGTCGCAACCGGCAATCCCGGCTGTCTGATGCAGATCGGAGCCGGCTTGCGACGCGGTGGCCACCGCACGCGCGCGATACACCCCGTGGACCTGCTGGATGCCGCGTATGCGGCTGCCGATCGCGCGAGGAGCGGAGCGAGCGCAGCCGGACAAGCGAGGCCGTAACGGCCGACTACCGACCATCGATGCGCCAGTGTTACTTGCAAGCATGAGTGATGCCGCGCGCTCGGCGCCCAGTGTGATAGAGATCGCCCATCGCGCGATTGTCTTGGACCATGGGGATCTGGGCCGTGAATACGCGGCTATTCGCGGCGGTGCGATCGTGGTGGATCGCAGCTATCGCTCACGCATCCGGTTCCTCGGTCCCCGGGCCAAGGAGATGATCACCGGCCTCGTGACGAACGACGTCGCCGCACTGGCGCCCGGGCACGGACTGTACGCGGCGGCGCTCACCGCGAAGGGCAAGATCGTGGCCGACCTCCGCGTCTTCGTCGGCAGCGACTCGCTCATGGTGGATACCGGGCCGCGCGCGGCGGCCGGGTGGGCGGAGATCGTGCGGAAATACATCAACCCGCGTGTCACACCGTATCACGATGAATCCGCGGCCACGATCGACATCGGAGTGTTTGGGCCCCGATCCGCGCACGCGGTCAGCGCGGCGGCCGGGATCCACATCGATGTGCTGCTCGCGTTGCCACTGTACGGACACATGGATGCGACGGTCGATGGCGCAGCGGTCACCATCGCGCGCGTGCCCGACATGGGGGTCGAAGGCTTCGACGTCTTTGCCCCCGAGTCCGCGCGGGATGCGTTGTGGGCTCGCCTCGTCGCGGCCGGCGCCATTCCCGGGGGCCTCTCCGCGTGCGAAATCAGCCGGGTGGAAGCCGGTCGCCCGGAGTGGGGCATCGACATCGACGAGACGACGATCCCCCAAGAAGCCAATTTCGACGAGTTGGGCGCGATCTCGTATACGAAGGGATGCTACACGGGGCAGGAGACGGTCGCGCGCATTCACTTTCGGGGACATGTAAACCGGGTCCTGCGCCGACTTCGACTCGGAGGCGAGACACTGCCGCGGCGAGGCGCGGTCCTGACCGACGCGGACGGAAAAGCGGTGGGGGACACGCGATCCGCGGTGGAGTCACCGCGACTCGGGCCGATCGCGTTGAGCATGGTGCGACGCGAGGTCGCTCCGGGTTCGACGGTGATTGCCCGGTGGGACGCCGGCGACGACCGCGACGCCGGCGAGACGACCGCCGTGGTCGTCGCCCTGGCGTTCGACGTCACGTCGGATACGTAGCAGGGCCCGCGGCGTCCGCATGGGAGAGTCGAGCGGACACGCGTCCCCGACGACCGATGCACGACCTGCCGGCACGAGCTCGACGAACGTCGCGGCCGGTGCGGACGCCGCGCGGTCGGCGCTCAAGGAGTGGGCGGTCGCGGTCGATGCACTCGCGCGGGGAGCGTTGATCGCCGTCGTCCGCAAAGGCGGCATCCGTGAGCAGCGTGCCGGATTCGCCGTCCGGCATGACCGGTTCCTCCTCTATCCAACGCATTTCCACGAGAACCCGACCGAGCTCGCGCCGGTGTTGCGGGTGGCGTTGCCGGTTCGCCCGACGACCCCGACTGCCGGCGTCGTGCACGTGACGCATGTCGCGCGAGTCGCGCAGGTGTGGCACGTCGATGTGCTGGACCGATTGCGCAGCATCGACGGGGAGCATCCGCTGGCCTGGGCCGCCGTCGAGTCGCGCTTCCACTATCGCGGAATACCGGGCGTCCATGTGGTAGCGCTGCGCGTGGCGCGGTTGCGCATCCCCGCCGACGTACCCGAACTGGCCCGCTATCGCGGGTGCGTGTCGTGGGTCGAGTTGGAGCAGGATGTCGATGTCGCGGACGCGGTTCCCGTGCTCACCGACGTCGAGTTCGACCGGCGCATGAGTGCCCTCGCCGGTCACTTGGAGCGTGCCGCCGCGACGTGACGATCTCGCGCCGCGCGCGCATCTGTGATGCGGGGATCGCTCCCATATCGAACGGGGGCCGGCTGCGTTCGCACGCCGCCGGCCCCCGTTCGGTACTGCTGGCCGTTAACTACTGAGTCACGCTGTCAATCGTTACGACGTCTTCTTCGTCTTCTTGGTCGTGGTCGTCGTCGTAGAATCCTTCATGCCGCCCATCTTCGTGCTCGTGTCCGAGCTCATCTTCATGGACGTGTCCTTCTTCATACCGGTGTCGGCGGGCGCCGGCGACATCGCGGGCGTGGTCGTGGTCGACGTGGAGTCCGCCGACATGGTGCTGCCAGTGTCCTTCGTTTTACACGCGGCCACGGCAAGCAAGGCGGCGATTACGGCGAGGCGCTTCATTAACGATCTCCTCAGGAGTGGGGGGGCCAGTGAGCTTAAACCCCGTGGTCCGCGCACGCCCTCCGTGCCCGGAATCGGCGCGCGGAAAGCTACAGACACCGCATGGCATGTCAAGACCAGACCGGCATCCAAGTGTAGGCCCTGCAAAGGGGTTAGCGCTTACTGCAGATACCCCGCCGACGCATCGTGCGACGCGGGTGCCACCGGACGGCGGCCTCCGCTAGCTTGCGGCGGGGACACGCATACCCCGAGACACGCATCCTTCATGCCCAACTCCGCATCACGCCGCCGATTTCTGCCGCGGTCGTCACCGGGGCCGGCCCTCGCGATCGCATTGACCTGCGGCACATCGTCGAGGCCGGCCCGGTTGGTCGCAGCTTCGCCGCCGCGTAGCGCACGGCCTGAACGTCGTCGTCGACGAGCCAGCCTGTTGTAACCTTTTCCTTTCGGAGTCCCCCGTTGCCGCTCTACCCGCAAACGCTGGGCGCGCTGAAGCGCTCACCATTCGGCGCCGCCGACCTGGCCTGCCGATCGGTCAAGGACGAGATGCGCTACAACCTGCTGGCCCGTCTTCGCAAGGGCGGCCGGCTGTTCGAAAGCGTGATCGGCTACGACGAGACGGTCATGCCGCAGCTCGTCAACGCCCTCTTGTCCCGCCACAACTTCATTCTGCTCGGGCTGCGCGGGCAGGCGAAATCCCGGATACTGCGCGCGTTGACGACACTCCTCGATGAGGCCATCCCGATCGTCGCGGGCAGCGAGGTCAACGACAACCCATTCGGGCCGATCTCGAAGTACGCGCGCCAGCTCATCGCCGAATCGGGGGACGACACACCGATCGCGTGGCTCGATCGCGAGAGTCGGTACGTCGAGAAACTCGCGACCCCCGACGTGACGATCGCCGATATCATCGGAGACCTCGATCCGATCAAGGCGGCCCGCGGTGGCCACCTGCTGTCGGACGAGTTGACGATCCAATACGGAATGCTCCCACGCGCCAATCGCGGCATCTTCGCGCTGAATGAGCTCCCCGATCTCGCCGGCAAGGTGCAAGTCGGACTCTTCAACATCATGCAGGAAGGGGACGTCCAGATCAAAGGCTACCCCGTGCGTCTCCCGCTTGACGTGCTCCTGTGCTTTACCGCGAACCCCGAGGACTACACCGCGCGAGGTAAAATCATCTCCCCGCTCAAGGACCGGTTGGGGAGCGAGATCGTGACGCATTACCCGGAGTCGGTCGATCTCGGGATGGCGATCACGGAACAGGAGGCATGGACGTCCCGGACGGGGCCGCCCGTCCGTATCCCGGACTTCATCGCCGAGGTCGTCGAGCGCATCGCGTTCGAAGCCCGCACCGACAAGCGGGTCGATCGACGCTCCGGCGTGTCCCAGCGGATGCCGATCAGTGTACTCGAGAATGTGGTGTCGAACGCCGAGCGTCGCGCCCTCACGACGGGCGAAGCGGAAATCGTGCCCCGCATCGCGGACGTGTATGCCGCGGTTCCGGCGATCACCGGCAAGCTCGAGCTCGAGTACGAGGGCGAGCTCGTAGGTGGGAACGTCATCGCCCGCGAGCTCATCCGACGCGCGTCCGATGCCACGTTCAAGGAACGCGCCGGCGGCGTCAATACCGACGATGTGGTGATGTGGTTCGATGCCGGTGGCGCGCTGCAGGTGAGCGACGACATCTCCGCCGACGCGGTGTACAAAGGCTTCGAAAATGTCCCGGGTCTCGCCGAAGTGGTGCGCTCCGTCGGATTGGCGCGACAGGGCGACGCCGCGATGGGCGCCGCCGCATGCGAGCTCGTGCTCGAATCGCTGGTGGCCCGCAAGAAGATTTCGCGGTCCGACACCGGACAGTACGGTCGCGCTGTCCAGGAACCGCGCCGACGCCCAGGCCAGGACCTGTTCGGCGGCGGGCTGTCGGCGTGATCGGCGGGTAGTGTGGTCCCCGTCCGCGCCGCGACGCTCAGCGACCTCGATACCGTCGTCACGCTGCGCCTCGCGCTGCTCCACGAGGCACACGAGAGTCCGGTGTACGGACGCCTGCGCACGGACGTCGTGCGCCTTGCGCGCCAATTGTACCGGGCGCAGCTCGAATCGCCATCTGAGCTGACGTTGCTCGCCGAGCTCGACGGCGCGGTCATCGGCATCCTCAGATGTGTGGAAGCCAACGGCCACCCCCTCCTCGAACCCGACCGGTACGCCTACGTCTCATCGGTCTATGTCGTGCCCTCGGCGCGGCGCAAAGGTGTCGTGCGTGCGTTGCTCGGCCGCGCCACCCAATGGTGCCGGGATCGCGAGCTGGATGAGATGCGCCTGCACAGCGCGGCTGCCTCCTCGACCGCGAACGCAACGTGGGACGCGCTCGGGTTCACGGTGGTCGAGCATCTACGCGTGTGCCGCGTGCCACCGCGCCCCAGCAAGCGGCCGGCGGCCGAGCAGGCCACGGCGGGCGTGGGCAAGCCAGGTCAGCGCGCGACCGCGACGCGCACGGCGGCCCGTGCGCCCGTCGAGCGCTAACGAGCCGTCGCCACGATGCCGATCATCACCGTCACGCGACAATATGGATCCGGCGGCTCGGACGTGGCCGCCCGCGTCGCGGCGATTCTCGGATGGACACTCCTCGACACCACTATCGTCGATGCCGTCGCACTGAAGATGGGCGTGCCGACGGACATCATTCGCGCGCTCGACGAGCGCACGCCGCCGTTCGTCGCGCGCCTCGCGGACACACTGGCCCTCGGCACTCCGCAGGTCATGAGTCCGGCCGCGGCCGCCGCGGTCGTGTCCCCCGATGAGCGCGTGATCGAGATGACCAAACGCGTGATGGAGGATGCCGTCACGCGAGGGCCCGTCGTGGTAGTCGGTCGCGGCGCGCAAGTCGTACTCAGCCAACACACCGACGCGGTCCACGTCTTTTGCTACGCGCCGCGTGACGCGCTCATCCGCCGGATCGCGACCCGCGAAGGCGTGCCATCGCTCGAAGCGGAGCGGATGGTCAGCGAGGTGAACCGACAGCGCGAGTCAGCCGTCCGACGCCACTACGGCCGCGCTTGGTCCGCGCCCGAACACTACCACCTCTGCGTCAATACTGAATGGCTGGGCATCGAAGGCGCCGCCCAACTGGTCGCCCACACCGCGCGCGACAAATTTGGATTAGCGAGTAGCGATTAACGGTTCGCGGCTCGCGGGTCGCGGGTCGCGGCTCGCGGTTCGGGTTTGCGGCTGTTAATTGACCATTGGTAGTTGCTGCGCGCCCCCCCGCGGTAATACGCAGCAGGGGCCGTTCGCGAACGGCCCCTCTCCCCCCAACACCAATCTCCCCCAGTGCGAACGGCGTTCATCCACGCGCTGGGCGGCCCCTCTCCCGCAACCCCAATCTCCCCCGGTGCGAACGCCATTCACCCAACCCTCACAACCGACGCAGCTCCGGGTAGCGCGAATATGCATAGCGCATATAGGCCAGCATGAGCACGGCGGCGCCACCGATCGTCCAATCGACACCGACCACGCGCGCGACGGCACCCGCGAAGAAGGCACCGATGACCTGCGAGAGGCCGACGACCACGAACGAGTAAGCCGCCATGATCCGGCCGCGCAAACCGTCGTCCACGTTTGCCTGCAGGAGCCCGTTCGCCAGCGCACCGCTGAGGATCATCGCGCACCCGGCCGCCAGGAGTACGATGCAGGCCACGATCACGGACCGTGACAACGAGAAGAGAATGAGGAGTACGCCGTACGAGATGGCGGACGCTTGGAGTAACCGACCTCTCCGCATCCACCGGCCGACCGCCGCCAGGAAGAGCGCGCCACAGAACCCGCCGACGCCAACGCACGCGAGGAGCACACCGTAGCCGGCCGCGCCCGTATGCAGCAGGTCGCGCGCGACGATCGGCATGAGCACGATGTAGGGAATCCCGAGGACCGAGAACACGGTGACGACCTGCATGAGCGCGTTGATCTTCCGCGTCGCATGCATGTAGCGGAGCCCCTCGAGCATCGCGGCCCACGGCGACGGCGACGGCGACGCGGCCGTCGCGACCCGGTTGGCGGGCAGCCGGATCATCGCCAACCCGACCAGCACGGCCAGGTAGCTCGCCGCGTTGAGCGCGAAGCACCATGCGATTCCCGCCGCCGCGATCACCGCCGCCCCGATGGCCGGCCCGACGACGCGGGCCAGATTGAAGCCACTCGAGTTCAGCGCGATCGCGTCGTGCAGATCCTCGCGGGCCACCAGATCCGCCATCATGGCCTGGCGCGCCGGGATCTCGAACGCCGAGCACGTGCCGTTGACGGCCACCAGGACGAGTAGCCAGCCGATCGTGATGTGGTGTGTCCACGTGAGCCACCACAAGGCTGTCGCCTCGAGCAGCATCAGCGTCTGCATCGCGGTGACTAACCGCAGTTTGTTGACGCGGTCCACCACGACGCCGGCGGGGAGCGAGAGCAGCAGGATGGGCAGCGACCCGACGGAGACCACGAGGCCGACGAGAAACGCGTTGTTGGAGAGCTCCAGTGCCAGCCAACCCTGGGCCATGGATTGCATCCATGTGCCGATCAGCGACAGCGTCTGGCCGATCCAGAACAGCCGGAAGTTCCGGTGCGCCAGGAGGGTCCGGAATGGGTTCAGCGATCGGGCGCGGCGGGCAGCGACTGACAGAGGGTGGTGGTAGCGGACGGACGACGATCGCGCGACGCCGTGTGACCCGTGTGGCCATCGCGCAGGTCGCGCATTCTAACGCATCGGCCCGCTGCGCGTAGGCCGTTTCGAGCAGACGAAACACGGCGCCCGACGCGTGGTATATTGCACGGCACGGGCGCCGACGCCGGACCGGCGCGCGTCCGGTCGCGCCGCCTGCCGATTCCCGCCCCCGCCGCATGCGTTTCCATACGTACGCCAAGTTCAGCCCCGAATCCGCCGACGCCGTCGACCTGCAGGCGCTACTCGACAAGCTGGCGGATTTTCTCCTGCAATCCGGGTTCGCGGGCGGCCATCACGTCAATCCGTACGGGGGTGAGTTCGGCGGCGACGAGGACCGATCACTCGATGCACTCCGCGAAGCGATCCTCGAGGCGCTCATCGAGAGCGGCCAGTTCACCCCCGAGATGCTCGAGGCTCTGCGCGGCGATGGAGACGACGCCGCTCAAGCCAAGCTCGCCCAACTCCTCGATGATCTCATCCAGCGGATGGCCGCGGAAGGCTTTCTCAACGTGCAGGCGCCGCCGCAGGTGCCGAGTGGCCAACAGCCGGTCATGGGCCCCGGCGGTCTCGCCCATGCTGCCGCCAAGGACGTGCAGTTCAATCTGACGGAGAAGGGCGTCGACTTCCTGGGGTATCGCACCTTGCGCCACATCCTCGGTTCATTGGGCAAGTCCAGCTTTGGCAGCCACGATACTCCGTACCTCGCGACGGGGATCGAGGCCGACGGATTCAGTAAGCAGTACGAGTTCGGCGACACGCTGAACCTCGACGTCAGCGAGACCCTCAAGAACGCCCTCGCGCGAACAGGCAAGCTCGAGGTGCCCCTCGAGTTGGATTACGGCGATCTCATGGTCCGACAGGCGGAGTACCGGTCGTCGTCCGCGACCGTGCTCATGCTCGACACCTCGCACTCAATGATCCTCTACGGCGAGGACCGCTTTACGCCGGCCAAGAAGGTCGCCCTCGCCCTCACGCACCTCATCCGGACCCAGTTTCCGGGTGATACGATCCGGGTGATCCTGTTCCACGATTCCGCGGAGGAGATTCCGCTCGCGCGACTCGCGCACGCGCAGGTCGGACCCTACCACACGAATACCGCCGAAGGGTTCAAGCTCGCGCGCCGCATCCTGATGACGCAGAAGAAGGATATGCGACAGATCGTGATGATCACCGATGGCAAGCCCAGCGCGCTGACCATGCCCAACGGGCAGATCTACAAGAATTCGATGGGACTCGATGCCACCGTCATCGCCCAGACACTGCGCGAGGTCGCGGCGTGCCGGCGAGCCGGGATCATGATCAACACCTTTATGTTGGCTCGCGATCGCGCCCTCGTAGAATTCGTCAAGCGCGTCTCCGAGATCTCCCGCGGCAAAGCGTACTTCACCAACACGATGACGCTCGGTCAGTTCATTCTGATGGACTTCCTGCGGAAGAAAACGCGGAAGGTGAGCTAAACAACGCAGTCGTCAGATACCGCGCCCCGCTGTCGGGCGCGATGCAGGCGACGCGGTGGCCGGGCCCCAGCTCGCGCGCCACACCGATGGCTGCCCACACGATCGCCCCGCTCGACATCCCCACGAACAGCCCTTCCTCCTGCGCCAATCGGCGGGCGAGTGGAAACGCGTCCTCTTCCCACGCTTGGACGATCCGGTCCACGACCGACCGATCGAAATTCTTCGGCACGAACCCCGGCCCCATTCCCTGAAATTGATGGGGGCCGCGCTCGCCGCCCGACAACACCGGCGAGCGCGCGGGCTCGACCGCGACCACCAAGGTGTCAGGCCGGCGTTCCTTGAGATACCGTCCCACGCCGCTGATCGTGCCGCCGGTGCCGGAGCCGTACACGAACGCGTCGATGCGGCCGTCCATCTGCGCCCACAACTCCGGCGCCGTCGTCTCGTAGTGAATGCGCGGGTTCGCCGGATTGGTGAACTGGTTCGGCATCCATGCGCCGGTCGCATCGCGGATGCGCTCCGCCTCCTCGATCGCCGCCAGCATGCGGCGGTCCGGGTCAGTCAGTACGATCTCGGCCCCATACGCGTCAAGCGTCCGCTTCCGCTCCTCGCTCATCGACGACGGGATGCACAGCACCAATCGATAGCCGCGCGCGGCGGCGACCTGCGCGAGCCCGATGCCGGTGTTGCCCGATGTCGGCTCGACGATCGATCCACCCGGCAGAAGCAGGCCGCGCGCCTCGGCATCCAGGATCATGCCCAGCGCCGTGCGATCTTTGATCGAGCCACCGGGATTGAGTCCCTCGAGCTTGACCCATACTTCGGCGAGCCCGGGATCGATCACTCGCTCGAGTCGCGCGATAGCGGTCCGCCCGATCGCCGCATCCACCCGATGCGCTGGCGTCGCCGGGATGGTTTCTGTCGAACCGCTCATTCCGCAACGTAACCGCGGCTGACCCCCTTGCGAACTCCGACGGTAGTTGGTATTGTCACATCGACAACTGAAGGCACGTGGCGATTTACGGCGTATTGCAGCCACGCTAAACAAATGCTAAAAAGCCCTCGCGTCCCCGCGGCTTTTTAGCGTCGGGACGCTTTGTCGTTCTGGCGCTGATCAGCCGTCGATAGCGAGGCGGGAGATGCTCCGCATGACGACGACGTTCGCACCATTGCCACCCTCGGCTTCGGCCGTACCCTCCGACCACGAGTCGGCGGCCGACAGCACGCGCACCGCCGGTCGGACCATCGCTTCCGGCTCCCGGCGTGGGATCGACCCGCTGCCGTTGGCCTGTCGCCGCTGCGGCGCGCGGTTCGATCCCGCCCCCATTGCGATCTGCGAAGAGTGCCTCGGACCGCTCGATCCCGTCTACGATCCCCTGCGGTCGCTCCCCGACCGCGCCACGATCGCGGCGCGGCCCGCATCACTCTGGCGATATCGCGAATGGCTGCCGTTCGCCGGCCCACCGACGCTGTCACTGGATACGGGGTGCACGCCACTCGTCGATGCACCTGCTCTCGCGCGTGCGCTCGGCGTCGCGCGCGTGTGGGTAAAGAACGACAGCGTGTCGCACCCGACGCTGTCGTTCAAGGACCGCGTCGTCGCCGCGGCCATCAACGCGGCCGCCGCGTTTGGACTCGACACGTTTGGATGCGCCTCGACCGGCAACCTCGCGAACGCCGTCGCCGCGCAGGCCGCGCGCGCCGGAATTCCGGCGTGGATCTTCATTCCGCACGACCTCGAGCTTGGCAAGGTGATCGGGACGTTGGTCTACGGCGCCCATGTCGTGCGGGTGCAAGGCACGTATGACGATGTCAACCGACTCTGTGTGCAGGTGGCCGACCGATATGGCTGGGGCATCGCCAACGTCAACCTGCGCAGTTATTACGGCGAAGGCTCGAAGACCGTGGCGTTCGAGATCGCCGAGCAATTGGGGTGGCGGCTGCCCACGGCCGTCGTTGCGCCGATGGCCGGCGGCTCCCTCGTGACGAAGCTCCGCAAGGGCTTCGCGGAGTTCCATCACGCGGGTTTGGTGGAGGGTCCGTTGCCGCGTCTCTACGGCGCCCAGGCCACCGGATGCGCGCCGATCGCGCGATTGGTCGAATCGCAGGGTGACCGGATCATCCCGGAGGTGCCCCACACGATCGCCCGGTCGATCGCGATCGGAAATCCCGCCGATGGTCTCACCGCCGCCTCCGCCCTGCGCGAGACGGGTGGGTGGGCGGCCGCGGTCACCGATGACGCACTCGTGCGCGGGATCCGGTTGCTCGCGGAATCGACCGGCATCTTTACCGAGACGGCAGGCGGGGCGACGGTCGCCGCCGCCCTCGACCTCGCCCGTGCGGGCCGCCTCCGGGCCGACGACGAGGTCGTGCTCTGCATTACCGGCAACGGCTTGAAGACCGTCGAAGCCATTGCGCCCGTGCTTGGCGAGTCACCGGTCATCGCCCCGCGGCTCCGCGACCTCGAGCCCCTGGTACAAGCGGCCGCAACACGTGCGGCGACCGCGCGACTGACCGTTCCCACGTCCTGATCCGGTCGGTCACCAGCTGACTCCTGCACCCCACACTCGACCCCAATTCTTCTCATGCCAATCACGATCACACTACCCAATGTTCTTGCCCGGCTGGCCGAAGGCCATCGCACTGTCGCGGGCACGGGCGGCACGCTCGGGGATGTCGTTGCCGACGTCTCCAACCAGTTCCCGAGCCTCCGGGCACGCCTCGTCGACGACGGTGGGAACCCGTACCCATTCGTCACGTACTATCTGAATGACGAGGACATTCGCTTCGCCGGCGGCTTCGGCGCGCCGGTTCGCGACGGCGACGAAGTAATCATTGTTCCCGCCGTCGCGGGTGGTTGAGGCGATGTCCGCGACCCTCTCCCCCGCTGCTATCCACGTGACAGATCCGACGCCCCTACCGCCGCACGACGCGCCCCCGAGTGGGCGTCGATCCGCATCGGACGGCCGCGACACCGCCGGCGACGAGACGCTGCCATCGCTCTCGCGCGAGGAAGTGCTCCGTTATAGCCGCCATCTCATCCTGCCCGAGGTGGGACTCGAGGGCCAGCGGAAGCTCAAGGCCGCCCGCGTGCTGCTCGTCGGCGCGGGAGGGCTCGGCTCGCCCGCCGCGCTCTATCTCGCGGCGGCGGGTGTGGGCACGCTCGGCCTGGTGGATTTCGACGTCGTGGACGTGACCAACCTCCAGCGCCAGATCCTTCACGGCACGCGCGACATCGGACGACCCAAGCTCGACTCGGCCGCCGATCGCATCGGGGAGGTCAATCCGCATGTGCGCGTCGAGCCATTCAACACGAGACTCACCTCCGCGAATGCCCTCGAGATCATTCGTGAGTTCGACATCGTCGTGGATGGCACGGACAATTTCCCGACCCGGTATCTCGTCAACGACGCTTGCGTGCTCACCGGTCGTCCCAACGTCTACGGCAGCATCTTTCGGTTTGAAGGCCAAGCGTCGGTCTTCGCCACCGCCGACGGACCATGCTATCGCTGCCTGTTCCGTGAACCGCCGCCGCCGGGCCTCGTTCCCAGTTGCGCCGAGGGCGGCGTGTTGGGCCTACTCCCTGGACTTGTCGGGACGATCCAGGCTACCGAAGCGGTGAAGCTCATCCTCGGCATCGGTGAAACGCTCGTCGGTCGCCTGCTCTTGGTCGACGCGCTCCGCATGCAGTTCCGCAACTTGAAGCTGCGCCGCGACCCGGAATGCCCGGCCTGCGGAACCCACGAGCTCACCGCCCTCGAGGACTACGAGGAGTTCTGCGGACTGCGACGAGCGGCAGCCGCGGGCCTGGCCGCACCCCCGATCCGCGAGATCACCCCTCGCGAGGTCGCCGCCAAGCGCGCGCGTGGGGACGATTTCGACCTGATCGATGTGCGTGAGCCACACGAGTACGCGATCGCTCGCATCGAGGGCGCCCGGTTGATTCCGCTGGCAACCGTCTCCGACGCGATCTCGACGCTCGACCCGAATCGAGAGATCGTCGTGCACTGCAAGGCCGGCGGCCGGAGCGCGCGCGCCGCGCAGGTCCTACAAAACGCCGGATTCCACCGCGTCTGGAATCTCGCCGGCGGGATCACCCGCTGGAGCGACGACGTAGATCCGGACGTGGTGAAATACTAGAAAACAAAACCGAGAGTCTTTGTTCCTCTAGTTCTTGCCCTGCTGCAGCTTCCGCGCCGGTGCGCTGTCGGCCGGCACCGGGCGAGCCAGGACCCGGACCCGTGTGCCATCGGTGAGGCCGTCACCGGGGTTCAACACCACGGACGCGCCCTCCGTCACACCGGCATCGACTTCCACGTAGTCGCCATAGTCCCGCACGATGGTGATCTTGCGGTGGTGAACGCGGTTGTCGGCGTCGACTTCGACCACGTGGATGCCGTCGGTCAATGGTAGCAGCGCCGTCGCGGGCACGACGAGCGGCGGGTTCGTGCGGCTCACGACGAAACGAATCTCCGCGTACATCCCCGGCAGCAGCACATGCTTCCGGTTGACGATCTGGACCTCCGTCAACAGCGTCCGCGACTGCGGATCGACGGCGCGCGCGGTACGTACGACGCGGCCCGGGAATACTTGGTTGGGGAACTCTTGCACCCGGACGTCAGCGCTCTGGCCGGCTTCGATCGACGTGGCGTCGGATTGCGGAACGGTGATGTACACCCGCACGGTGTCCGTCTGCACCATCTGGAACAGGCTCGACGGCGCCGAGCTGCCGTTTGATGGCATTGAGCTCCCGGTCCCGCCGCCAGACTGGACGAACGCGCCGACATCGACATTCCGTCCGGTCACGATCCCGTCGAACGGGGCCGTGACGTGCTCGAACGACTGCAGTGCTTGCAAGCGACGAACGTCCGCCTCTCCCGCCGCCACGACCGCCGTCGCGGCACGCGCGGATTGCGTCTTCTGGTCGTATTCATCGACCGTGACCACACTGTCCTTCACCATCGCCGCCCACCGCTGCTGCTCCACGCGCGCGAGCTCGAGCCCTGACCGCGCTTGCTCCAAGGCCGCGCGCGACTGCGCCAGCTGCTCGTCGAGGTCGGGCGTCTCGATCACCGCGAGCACATCGCCCGCGTGGACGGTGCGTCCGATATCGACGTTCCAGCGCTTGACGTAGCCCGACGTCCGCGCGTAGATCGCGGCCTGGTGCAGCGGCTCGAGCGTACCGGGTAGCGAGACATTCGTCGTCGTCGGCGCCCGCAGGATGCGCCGCACCTCGACCGACTGGACTGAATCGCTGGTCATCCCCGCCGCCAGCGCCCTGGCATTCGTCAACCGCGGCACCGTCCCGATGAGGAACGCCACCAGGAACACCGCCGCCACGACCAAGAGCGCGACGCCGATGCGCCGGCCGGCCATTGGGCGTGGCTCAGGTGCGTTCTCGCTGGCCGCGTGTCCCGGGACGCCGTGCGGCACATCGTGTGGTGCATCGTGTGGTGCATCATGCGGCGTACCAGGCGCCGCACCGGCCGGCGGTAACGCCGGACTCTGCCGCGAGGGAGGCCCCGGATCCTGTGTCATGCGCTCACCGTGGGTACCGCGATCTCGGACGGCGCCGGACCCCGTCGCATCCAGCTGTAGAGGACCGGGACAATGAACAACGTAAAGACCGTGGCCAAGCCGAGGCCGCCGATCACCGCACGTCCGAGCGGCGCATTGGCTTCCCCACCGTCACCGAGCCCCAGCGACATCGGCAACATCCCGATGATCATGGCGAGCGCCGTCATGCACACGGGTCGAAGCCGCGTGTATCCGGCGTCGAGCGCCGCTTGCACCGCGGTGCGTCCGGCCCGACGCTGGTCCTCGGCGAAGACGATCAACAAGATGCTGTTCGAGGTCGCCACACCGACCGACATGACGGCGCCCATCAGCGACGGCACGTTGAAGGTCGTGCCCGTCGCGTACAGCATCCAGATGATCCCCGCGAGACCGCCCGGCAATCCGAGCACGATCACGAGTGGATCGATCCACGATTGGAAGTTGACGACCATGAGGAGATAGGCGAGCACGATTGCGCCGAGGATGCCGACACCGAGCCCGAAGAACGACGACCGCATGCTGGCCACCTGCCCGCGGACGACGAACTGCGACCCGCGCGGGAGCGATGGCTTCGCCGCGGCGACGATCTTATCGATGTCCGCGGCCACCCCGCCGAGGTCGCGCTGATCGTTCGACGCGTACACGTCCATCACCGGTGCGACGTTGTAGTGGCTGACAACCCCCATCGAGGCTCGGCGCTCCACAGTAGAGAGGTTGCCGAAGAGTTGCGGATCGTGGCCCGCGACCGCCACCGGCGTGTTCACCAGATCTTCCATGTTCGAGAGCCGGTACTGCGGGGTCTGGACACTCACCGAGTAGCTGACACCATTGCGCGGGTCGAGCCAGAAGTTCGGCGCCGTCTGCCCGCTCGAGCTCAGGGAGATCGTGAGTTGGTTCGCCACATCCCGCTGCGCGAGCCCGATCTGGCTTGCCCGTTCGCGATCGATCGTGAAGAACAACTCCGGATAGTTCATCACCTGCTGGACGCGGACATCCACAGCTCCCGGGACCCGCGCGATCTTGTTGGCGAGCGTCCGCGCCACCTGATAGTTGGCGAGCTTTTGCTGCCCCTGGACCTGGACATCGATGCGCGCCGGAAGTCCGAGGTTGAGGATCTGGCTGACCATGTCGGCCGACTGGAAGAAGAACGTCACGCCAGGGAACTGCTTCTGTAGCGTGCCGCGGAGTTTCCGCACATAGGACCAGGTCGAATGATGTCCGTCGTTGAGCGACACCAGGATGTCGCCATCCTGAGGGCCGATGGTCGCCGACGACCCCGTGGCCAGATAGGTCGAGCTGTTGTTGAGAAGCCCGACCGTGCTCAGGACGAGTCCCAGCTCTGACGGCGGGATCTCCCGTCGGATCGCGTCCTCGACCTGGGCGAACAGCAGCTCCGTGTCTTCGACTTGCGTCCCGGTCGGCGCCCGCACGTGGAGTTGGAATTGACCGCCATCGATCCGGGGAAAGAAATCCTCGCCGATCAACGGGATCAACAGCATCGAGGCGAGGCAGAAGAGGCCCGCGCCGATGAGCACCGGCCGACGGTGGCCCACGCACCAGGCGAGGGCATCAAGATAGGCCAGTCGGGCGCGCTCGAACGCGGCGTCGAACGCCACATGGACGCGACGGAACCGCGAGGTCTCGGCGTCGGGAAGCGCGGCCTCGTCTTCGCCGTGGAGGACGTGCCCCACCCGCTCGCGCACCAGCGCGAGTTGGTGCGCTTCGGTAGACAGGAGGTAGCGCGCCATCGTGGGCACGATGGTCCGGGACAGGAGATACGACGACAACACGGCGAACACGACGGCCATCGCCAAGGGGCGAAAGAGCGAGGCCGCGGGCCCGCTGAGTAGGAAGATCGGGATGAACACGATCGAGATCGAGAGCGACGCCACGAACGTCGGCGTCGCGATCTGACTCGCCGCGTCCACGATGGCCTGCAGGATCTCTTTCCCCTGATGGACGTTGCGGTTGATGTTCTCGATCTCGACCGTGGCGTCGTCCACCAGGATCCCGACCGCTAACGCCAGCCCGCCGAGTGTCATCTGGTTGAGGGTTTGCCCCAACGCGTTCAGGCAGATGATCGAGCTCAGGACCGCGAGCGGGATCGACGTCGCCACGATCAGCGTCGATCGCCAGCTCCCAAGGAACAACAGGATCATGAGCGCCGTCAGACACGCCGCAATGACCGCCTCGGTGACCACGCCCGTGATCGCCCCCCGCACGAAGATGGATTGATCGGCGAGGAGATGGACGTGCATCCCCTCGGGGAGCATCGATTGGAGGCTGGGGAGCATTGCCTTGACGTCGCCGATCACGTCGAGGGTGGACGCATTACCGGTCTTGAAGATCGGGATGACGATGCCGCGCCGGCCATTGAGTCGCACCACGTTCACCTGCACGCCCGAGCCTTCCCGCACGTGGGCCACATCCCGGACGTAGACCGTCGCGCCGTTGATCTGCTTGATCGGAAGGTCGTTGAGATCGCGCACCGAATCCGGACTCGCGTTGGTGCGGACGTTGTATTCGCGGCCGCCCATCTTCACGGTGCCCGCTGGCAGGATCACGTTTCCGGCATTGATCGCGTTACTGACGTCCGATGGCGAGAGCCCCTTGGAGTAGAGCGCGGGCAGGTCGAGATCCACCATCACCTGTCGCGGCTTGCCGCCGACCGAGGGGCCGATCGCCGCGCCGCGGATCGTGGCCAACGGAATGCGGACGAAGTTATTGCCGTAGTCGTTGAGCTCGTCCTCCGACATCGACGTGCTGGCGAGCGCGAGCTGCGCGATCGGCACGTCGGTCGCGTTGAACCGGACGATGGTCGGCGGCGTGGATCCAGGCGGGAGGGCTTTGATGATGGCCTCCGATGCGGCGGTGATCTGCGCCACCCCGGCCGCCACGTCGGCCGAGGGCTGGAAGTAGATCTTGATCACCGCAACGCCCGCGAACGACGACGACTCGATGTGCTCGATGTCGTTTGCGACCGACGAATAGAACCGCTCGCTCGAGGTCACGATGCGCCGCTCCATCTCCTCCGGCGCCATCCCATAGTAGTACCAGACCACGGTCACCACGGGCAGGTTGATCACCGGGAAGATGTCCACCGGCATGCGAACGATCGCGACGATGCCAAAGATGAAGATCAGCAGCGACATGCAGACGAACGTGTACGGTCGCCGCAGCGCGAGTATGACGATCCACATCATGGCTGGTCGGCCCTCTTAGAGATCCCGCCCCACAAGTGCTTCCAAGGTGGCGCGGGCAATGAGGTAGTTGTAGCGCGCCGACACCAGATCCACCCCGGCCTGCGCCTCGGCGAGTTGCGCCGTGCTCAAATCGAGAAAAGTGTCCACGCCGTTCTGGTACCGCACGCTGACCACGCGCAGGTCTTCTTGCGAGACCCGAACCGCTTCTTCCGACTCGTCCACGTTCTCGCGGGTGAATCGGACGCTCGCCAACAGCCGCTCGGCTTCGGCTCGCGCGAACCGACGCTCGTCCGTCGCCACCACCCGCGCCGTATGCGCCGTCGCCGACGCCCGGGTGACGTCGTCCTCTCGCTGGAATCCGTTGAACAACGGGTAGGAGGTCCCGAGCTCGATCAACCAACCCGGGCGGATCGAGCCGAACGCCGCGGAGCTGTTCGCCAAGTTGTATCCGCCGGTGAGCCGGATGTCGGGAACGTATTGCGTCTGCGTCGAACGGACCGTGGCGTTGGTCGCCCGCGCGAGCTCGTCGGCCGTCCGCACACCGGGACTCCCATGCACCGCCAGATCGATGAGCGCGGAGTCGCCGAGCGCCAACGTCGCGGAGGGCAGGCTGTCGTTGCCCCGCGTCCCGACCGCGCCGTCCACGCCGACCAACCGCCCGAGTCCGTACACGCTGGTCGTAAACGTGTCGCGGGCCGCGATCAGTTGTTGGTGCGCCGTCGTGAGATTGAGGCGGGCGAGCAGCACGTCGGCGCGCGTGGCGGTCCCGCGTCGCATGCGGGTGTCCGCGTACTGCAGGGCGCGATCGGCCGTGGCCACCCGATCGAGCGAGACGGCGACCAGCTCCCGCGATCGGCGGACCTGGTAGAACGCCTGCCGCGCCGTGAGTTGTACCGCGTAGCGCTGCTCGATGAGCCCGGCATCGGCCGACCGCGTGTTCGCGCGCGCGGCCGTGATGTCGGCCGCCCGTCGCCCGCCGGTAAAGACATCGTACGATGCCGCCAGTCCAGCGGAATACGATTGCGCCGGGTACGCGATCGCCGTGCCCCCCGCCGTGGTGGTCGTCAACTCCAGCGTGTGCTGGTCGGACTGGAAGACGCCCGAGTTGAGCGTGAGCGACGGGAGGAGTTCGCCGTAGGCGACCCGCTCCCCCGACTGTCCCGTGCGGACCGCGCCGCTGGCTTGCGCCATCGCGGGACTGTTGCGCAACGTCGCGGATACGACCTCATCGATGCCCATCACGGCCGCGTACCGGACGCTGCTGTCGGTCCGCGTCGTGTCGTAGCCTGACGTGAGGGGACGTAACCCGGACGCCGACGTCGAGTCGGTGCGCGGGGCGGCACCGGCCTGCCCCGCACGAGCCGCCGAATCGCTCCCCCCCTGTGCCCCGAGCGCGAGCGGCGCCATAGGCGCCGCCAACACTCCGCACACCCAGAGCATACGTCCACCGTATCGTCGGCCCGCGAAACTCATCGTGCATCACCCCTGTGCAAGTGCACCCACTGAGACACCGCGGGCGGCCGGACCGGGCGCGCGGAACCGCCATGTTGGCGGTGCGATCCAGCCGCAGCGAGTCCGGGCAATGTATGCGGACTGGCGGGTGTACGGGTACGTGCCCGGCGCCACCGGTTGACGCCGGTGCATCGACGCACCCGCGTCCCCGTCTCGCAAGTAACCCACCACCCGACGTGTCTACGCGCGAACGCCCGCCCGCGCTGAGGCATGCGGACAGTCACGGAGGCCGCAACGTCGGCGGCCGATGCTCCCGGGGCGCAACCTCTGGAGCCGGCCGATCGTCGCCTACATGCCGGCGTCCGCCGCAGGGTCTGAGCTATGGTCTGAGCTATGGGCTGAGCTAGGGGCTCAGCCAGGGGCTCAGTTAGGGGCTCAGCTAGGGCCTGGAGCAGCGTGCGCGCCCGTAGGGAACCGCGGGCACGTCGAGGGGGGGGCCGGA
This sequence comes from Gemmatimonadota bacterium, assembly GCA_003152485.1. Lineage (GTDB taxonomy): Bacteria > Gemmatimonadota > Gemmatimonadetes > Gemmatimonadales > Gemmatimonadaceae > Palsa-1248. The sequence goes on from PMAE01000089.1 coordinate 21,013, forward strand.
CAGGATGACACCGCGCGGGCACCTTGAAAATGCTGTCCCATATTGCGGACTCTGACTCTGTACCGGCCGGATATAATTAGACAGCCGCAGTTCATTCGCCTCACACCACTCTCGAGCCTTCCCGATGTATGAGACGGAGGTCAACGGCCGCGTCGAGTCCGCGGACCAGATTCCGGCACCGATCCGACAGCGCTTTCAGGATCTAAGCGACCGGATCACTGCCCGGACCGTCCTGCCGTGGGGGGAGCACTGTACGGAATGCGTCTGGCCCACCTGCTACACGACGTGCGACCTGTACGCGCCGCGCACGGACGGGAAGTGTCAGCGCTTCGTACACGGGATGGTCCGGCTCGACACCCCCGGAACACCCAATGCCTACCTGCTCAAGATCGCCTTCAAGCAGTGGGGCAAGCTCTGGACCCCCGGCAATGTCCATCTCGTTTCGAGCGCCCACGCGCGGTCACTCGAGCAGTGGGATCGCCGACTGGGCCAGACGCTGTACCAGATTGCGGCGCCCGCCTCCGTCAAGCGGTTCGCGACGTGGAGACGGTACGACTACAAGAAGAAGAAGGCGCAATCCCGTCCCGCATCCGCGGAGTTGCCCGACTACTTCATCGTCGAATGCTTCAACCCCGGCGCCGCATCGATTGGCCTGTCGCTCACCATGCGCTCGTTCGACGAGACGCGCCTGATCCCCTTCCAGCGGCTGCTCGACGTCGCGCCGGGCTACGCTCGCTTCGCGGTCGAGGTGGCCGATATCACACGCGTGCTCGATGTCCGCGCCCCGTTCAACATTGAGCTGATCCCCAACGACGTGCCCGACGGGACGATATTGTATTTCGGGATGATGGATTTCGCGAGCGGGGCGGGCCTCGCGCTCAGCCCCGGCGTCCCGGCGCCCCCGGCAATCTCGCCCTTGGCGAGCGGTGGGGCCCCCGCGGCCGCGGCCGGCAACGGGGCGGCCGCCACCCCGGCCGTCGCCAAGGTCAAGACGTACAAATGCATCGTCTGGGATCTCGACAACACGATGTGGGATGGGATCCTCGTCGAGGATGGCGCGCCCGCACTGCGTCTCAAGCCGGGGATCACGGACATCCTCAAGAGCCTGGATCAACGCGGCATCCTCCACTCGGTGGCGAGCAAGAACGACGCGGGGGAGGCGCTCAACGTGCTGGAGCAGTTCGGCATCCGCGAGTACTTTCTCTACCCCGACATCTCATGGGGGCCTAAGAGCGAGGGCATCAAACGCATCGCCAAGCAGCTCAACATCGGGCTCGACTCGATGCTGTTCGTGGATGACTCGGCGTTCGAGCTCGCGCAGGTCAGCGCGGGATGCCCCGAGGTGCGGACGCTCAATGCCACCGGGTACCTGTCGCTCCCCGATCTCCCCGAGTGTCAGGTACCGGTGACCGCCGAGGCCGCGGACCGCCGGACGCTGTACCAGATGGAGGCGGTGCGGCAGACCGTGGCCGATCGGTTTGGCGACGACTACTTCGCGTTCCTGCGAGATTGCCATCTCGAAGCGCATCTCCGGCCGTTGACCGCGGCCAACGTGCAACGCGTGCACGAGCTGACGCAGCGCACCAATCAGATGAACTTTTCCGGCAATCGCTACGACCGCCCAGTCCTGGAACGGATCCTCGCCACGCCGTACCTGGATACATACGTGATGGACTGTCGCGATCGGTTCGGCGACTACGGCGTCGTCGGCTTCTGCATCGTGGATAGCCGCGAGCCTCGGATCACCGACCTGGCCTTCAGTTGCCGGGTGCAGTCCAAGCGAGTCGAACACGCCTTGCTGTCGTACGTGCTGCGTCGGTACCGCGACCCGATCCTCCGCGACGTCTACGCCAACTACCGCAAGACATCGCGTAATGCGCCGTCGGGGCGGGTGTTCGAGGACGTCGGGTTCGAGGCCGTCGGGGAGACCGAGGCGGGCTCGTCGCTCATCTTTCGCCACACGCGGGCCGTCCCCGACGATGGAATCATCCAGGTGATCTACCATCCGGCGGACTCGCCGGAGGGTGCCCGCGACGCGTAAGCGTCGCACCCGCGTATCATGGCGAGCATCCGCAGCTCTCTCAAACGCGTGTACTACGGCGCGGTCTCGGCCGTACATCGCCGCGCTGTGCCGTTGCACCACTCGCCGCCGATGGTCACGTTTACCTTCGACGATTTCCCGCGGTCCGCGTACGTCTCGGCCGGGGCGACGCTGCGAGCGTACGGCGGCCACGGGACGTACTACGCCGCCCCGGGGTGGATGGACGGCGGACCCGCCACGGGCGATCGCTACCGCATGGCGGACCTCCACGAGCTGGTGGGAGATGGCCATGAGCTCGGCAACCATACGTTTAGCCACGTCTCATGCCGCAAGCTGACTACCGACGAGTTCGCGGCGGAGATCGCGAAGGGACATGAAGCGCTCCACCGAGTGGTCGGCGATGCCGCGTCGGGCAACTTCGCGTTCCCCTTCGGTGCCGTGACCCCCGCCGTGAAGAAGGCGGCCGCGCGCCAGTGCCGCAGCTGTCGCAGCACGCTCAGCGGATGCAACGGACCGGTCGCCGATTTGAACCTCCTCCACGCGAATCGGATGTACAGCGATTCCGTCCCCTTCCCGCGCATCCGGGAGCTGGTCGCGGGTGCCGCGCACCCGGGGCAATGGTTGATTTTCTACACGCACGATGTCCGCGATCGTCCATCGCGGTTCGGGTGCACACCGCGGTATTTCGAGGATACCGTACGATGCGCCGTCGAGGCGGGCATGCGCGTGATGACCGTGAGTGAGGCACTCACCGCGATCGAAGCCGCGTCCCCCGACACGCCCGCGGCGTGACTCCGCCCGCCTGGGGGCCGACCAGCGCCACGGGGTCCCCGCGCGCCAGGATCGGTGTCATCTACCTCGTGCTCGTGGCCGCGAATCTGGCCGCGTGGGCGTGGGCATTCACGACGTTTCATCGATATCCCGTGGTGCTCGGGACGGCCCTCCTAGCCTACGGCCTCGGCCTGCGGCACGCCATCGACGCCGACCACATCGCCGCGATCGACAACGTCACGCGCAAGCTGATGCAACAGGGTCAACGCCCGGTCGCCGTCGGGCTGTTCTTCTCCCTCGGACATTCGACCGTCGTGGTGCTCGCGTCGGTCGCCATCGCCGCGACCGCGATGGCCTTCAATCAACAGCTCGCCACACTGCGCGACGTGGGCGGCATCATTGGCACGCTGGCGTCCGCGCTGTTCCTGCTGGCGATCGCAGTCATGAATCTGGTCATCCTCGTCGCGGTCTATCGCACGTTCCATCGCGTTCGCCGTGGCGGTCCCTATGTGGAGGAGGACCTCGACACGCTGCTCGCGGGGGGCGGGTTGCTCGCGCGCGTCTTCCGCCCGCTGTTCGGACTGATTCGAACGAGCTGGCACATGTATCCGCTCGGGTTGCTCTTCGGCCTCGGCTTCGATACCGCCACCGAGATCGGCCTGCTCGGCATCTCGGCCGCCGAAGCGTCCAAAGGCATGCCGATGTGGTCGATCCTGGTGTTCCCGGCGCTCTTCACCGCGGGGATGTCGCTCGTCGACACGACGGACAGCGTGCTGATGCTCGGCGCGTACGGCTGGGCGTTCGTGAAACCCCTCCGCAAGTTGTATTACAACATGACCATCACCGCGGTCTCGGTCATCGTCGCGTTGCTGGTCGGGGGCATCGAGACGCTTGGTCTGGTCGCGGACAGGCTGCGATTGCAGGGCGGGTTCTGGGGCATGATTCAGTCGCTGAACCGCAACTTCGGCATCATCGGCTACCTGATCATCGGGGTCTTCATCGCGAGCTGGGTCGTGTCGGCCATCGTCTATCAACTCAAGGGGTACGATCGGATCGAGGTCGTGCGATCCACGCCGTGACCGGCCGCCGCGCACGCGCCGCGCGGGCCCGCGCGGCGGCACCGTCGATCACCGCTACCGTACGGCTCGAATTTGGCCGCCGCCTGCGCGCCTGGTATCGTCGGAACGCCCGGGACCTACCGTGGCGTCGGACCGACGACCCCTATCACATCCTGGTCTCGGAGCTCATGCTCCAGCAGACGCAAGTCGTCCGCGTCGTTCCGAAGTACGGCGAGTTCTTAGGACAATTTCCGACGTTGGAGTCCGTCGCCGCGGCCTCGCCGACACAAGTCATGGAAGCGTGGACAGGGCTCGGCTACTACGCCCGCGCGCACAATCTGCACCGCCTCGCGCGGACCCTGACGACAGCCGCGCCCCGCGCCGATTCCACGACCGACGCGCCCGCCCGCGGACCGGCGACGCTTCCGTCCGATCCTCTCGCGCTACGCGCGCTGCCCGGCATCGGCGCCTACACCGCGGGCGCGGTGGCGTCGTTTGGGTATCACCGTGCCGCGGCCTTGGTTGACACCAACGTGGCCCGCGTCCTGACCCGCGCGTTCGCGCCCCGACTCGATCCGCGGTCGTCCCGCGGCCGCCGTGCCGCCTGGGCGATCGCCGAAGCCACCTTACCTCGATCGGGGTCGGTCGCGTCCACTCAGAACCAAGCCCTCATGGAACTGGGTGCACTCGTCTGCACGGCACGGGTCGCGCACTGTGCGCAGTGTCCTGTCCAGCGCGTGTGTCGGACCGCCAGCGGGCGCCCGGCCGGCGGCGGCGCCATGGTACCGAAGCGCACGCCCACGCGTCGCCCGACCGTCCAGCGATTGCGCGTCGCCGTCTCACAACGGGCCGGCAGCTACCGGCCGCCGACGCCCCCCGTCAGCACGCGCGTGTAGGGCCGTTCTGGTGCGCCGATGTAGATCTGACGCGGCCGTGCGATTTTTTGCTCCTTGTCGAGGAGCATCTCTTCCCACTGCGCCAACCAGCCCGCGGTCCGCGCGATGGCGAACAGCACGGTGAAGAACGACGTCGGAAATTTCATCGCCCGGTAGATCAGTCCCGTGTAGAAGTCCACGTTGGGATACAGCTTCCGGGAAACGAAATAGTCATCCTGCAGCGCGATGCGCTCGAGCTCGAGCGCGATCTCAAGATCTTTGTCCATGCCAACGGATTCGAAGACTTCGTACGCCAATCGCTTCACGATCTTCGCCCGCGGGTCGTAGCTCTTGTATACGCGATGGCCGAACCCCATCAGCCGACCGGATCCCGTCTTGACCCCCTCGATGAACGCCGGCACGCGAGATTTGTCGCCGATGTCCTGAATCATCCGCAGGACCGCCTCGTTCGCCCCGCCATGCAACGGTCCGTAGAGTGCCGCGATGCCGGCCGCAACGGCCGAATAGGGATCGACGTGCGACGACCCGACGCCACGCACCGCGCTCGTCGAGCAGTTCTGCTCATGGTCCGCGTGCAGGATGAAGAGGATCTCGATCGCGCGCGTAAATATGGGGTTCGATCGATATTTCGGCTCGCTCATCCGGGCGACCATCGACAAGAAATTCTCGCCGTACGAGAGGTCGTTGTCCGGATAGACAAACGGCAGACCCTTCATGTGCCGGTAGATGAACGCGGCGATCGTCGGAACCTTGGCGACCAGCCGCGCAATCGACACGTTGCGTTGCGCGGGGTCGAAGATATCCTTGGCCTCGGGATAGAACGACGACAGCGCCGCCACCGCGCTGCACAGCATCGACATCGGATGCGCGTCGTAGCGAAACCCAGACAGGAACGTCTTCAGGTTCTCGTGCACGTACGTGTGGTACGTGATCTCGTGCACGAACGAGTCGTACTGCGGTTGTGTCGGCAGCTCGCCGTGTCGCAGCAGCCAGGCCACTTCGAGGAAGCTGGCGTGTTCCGCCAACTGCTCGATCGGGTACCCACGGTAGCGCAGGATCCCTTTGTCGCCGTCGATGAACGTGATCGCGCTGCGGCACGCGGCCGTGTTCAGGAACGCGGGATCGTAGCTGAGGAGTCCATGATCGTCCGGCACGGCCTTGAGCTTCTGCAGGTCTGCCGCCCGGATGGCGCCATCGGCGATCGGGAGCTGCACGCTCGTGCCGGTGCGCGTGTCTTTGATATCGAGGAAGTCGGGCATGCGAGGATGTAGGGAAAGCGAGCGGTAATGGAGCACGACAGGCCATGGGCAACGCGGGGCGATAGGTGGCCCGTCATCGCCCAGCGACTCCCGAATAAATAATCATCGGGGGCGCCCACCGCTGCGCCGTGCATGGCCTGTACGACCGGCACGTTGGGCAGGACGAGCGACCGCGGACCAACGGTTACATCCGGGACGCGATCGGCAGGTCCAGCTCGAAGTGAAATCGGGTCCCGGCGTCCGACGTGTCCACCGCGAGATCGCCGCCCAACGACGCCACGAGCTTCTGGCAGATCGCCAACCCCAGCCCGGCACTCGAGAAGGTGTACTCCCCTGGCTTGGGACGGCGCCGAAACGCGTCGAACAACGTGTCCATCACCGACGGCGGGATGCCGCGCCCGGTGTCGTGCACGGAGAACTCCAGCCGGGTGCGCGACCGCTGTGTCGCGGCCACCTCGACACCGCCCTTGACCGTGAACTTGAGCGCGTTGGTCGTGAGGTTCAGGAGGACACGGTTGAGCACGGCGGGTTGCCCGATTCGAGCGTCCGAGGGGGGCGGAATGAGGGTGACGACCAACCCCTTTTCCTCCGCGATGGGCTGCACGATCCCGGCGACCGACCCCATGAGGTCCGCGACGGAGAACGGGATCGGCTGCTGGTGGAGCAGCCCCTCACCCGCCCGCGCGAGTTCGATCACGTCCCCGGCCAACGTACTCAACCCGAATGCTGCACTATAGATCAACCCGATCTGCCGCTCCTGCATCGCGGTCAGCGGTCCGCTCTGCATGCTCCGGAGCCGCTCGGCCAGAAACAGAATGGACCCGAGTGGCGACCGCATGTCGTGCGCGACTTCGACGATGAGCTGCATCGCGTCGCGCCCCGCCAAGTGCGCCGCGAATTGATCCGCCACGTCGGTCGTAATGGCTGCGGGCGACGCGGCTGGCTCCCCACCGGCGGCCTCCGCAGCGGCACTCGCCGCGGCGGGAGCGCTCGCGGCGNNGCGCTCGCGGCGGGAGCGCTCGATGCGGGCGACGCGTCCGGACGGGCCAGCACCACGGGTGCGACCGGCGCGACCGAGCTCTCGTCGCGGCCCACACCGGTCGGCGCGCCGCCCCGCCCACCCGGCGGCGGCCGCCCTTTCCACCGGGGGTGCCAGGGGCGCTACAGTTTTGCGTAATCCGACTCAGCGAACGGAGATGACGCGTGCCCGCAACCGTGGTGGTGGGGACCCAGTGGGGCGA
>PMAE01000083.1 GCA_003152485.1 Gemmatimonadota bacterium
GCCCCCGCCAACGCCGCCGCCACGGCGGCCCGCGCGGCCGCGTCGGCAGTCGCTTCCGCCGCCCGGAGCCGCGCCATCCGGGCTCGGTCGCGCCGACGACGTGCCACGTACAGCGGGGCGAGCAGCGTCAGAAATACCAGCACCGCGAACGCCAGATCGGATGCCACGGCCAGCGCGCCGTAACGCCGCCGAGTGCGCGCGCGCCACTGCGCCTCATAGGTGTCCAGTGGCTCGCCGTAGGCGTGGCGCACGGCCTGATCGAGTGACCCCGTGTCTTTCCAGTAGCGAAGTAAGAGCGAGAGACCCCGCGCGGAGTCGAGCGCCGCCAGGTCCGCCACCGCCCGGTAGGCGAGCGCGTAGCTGACGGTCGCTTGGCCTTCGCCACCGACGAGGCCCGTGTCCAGCGATGCCAACGTCGGGACGCCGTGCAGCGCGAGCGCTACGTTCGTCGCCAGCACTTCGTCGCGGCCGGCCTCCTGGGCCGCATAACTGGCGTAGCCCTCGTCGAACCAGCGCGGCGCGAGGTTGTCGAGATATTCGTGGAGGGCGAGATGGGCGAGTTCATGTCGGAGGGTGGCCGCTGGATCGCCAGCCGCCGATGAGGCGCCTCCCCCCTGGATGATCACCCGCTGCGCATCGGGGAACGCCACCGCCTCGCCCCATTCGGGGACCGTCTGTCCCACCCACGCCCGAAAATGGCCGGCATCGGGCGCCACGACGATTACGACATGCGACGTGGATCGGGGGAGACCGGGAAAGGTGTCGCGGCGAATGGCGTTCGCGAGGAGCGATCGGGCGAGCCGCGCGTCCACTGGGCTGGCCAGCACGGAGAACCGGCCGCCATCGATGCGCGTGATACCGGAATCGGGAGTCGGGCCGGTCGTGGGATGCTCGGCGTGCACGGCACAGGGCCACGCCACCATGATGAAGGCGGCCAGCACGGCCCCCCTCACACGCCGGATCATGCGGCTCGGGGCGGATCGCCTCCAGCGGCCACCGCGTCGAGCACTTCCGCACACCGCTTGCCCCATGGATTGAACTTGTTGGCGGCATGCCCCGCGCGCCACGCGTCGAGTGCCCCGTCGCGGTTCCCGGCAAACCATCGTGCCCGGCCGAGCTCGTACGATGCCTCGATCAGATTCGGACCCAGCACGAGCGTCTTTTGGAAGAAGGTCTCGGCGTCTTCGTACATCTCCCGGTCGAGGTAGACCAGGCCGAGGTAGAAGTGGGCGTACAGCGTCGCCTTCTTGTCGTTGTCGAGGCGAATCGCTTTCGACAGGTGTTCGATCGCCTCGCCGAAGATCCGTTTTTTGAGACAGATGTAGCCGACGTTGATGCGCGCCAGTGCGTTGGCGGGCTGCCGCATGAGCACGTGCTGGAAGTTGAGCAGCGCGTCGTCGTACTTCTCTTGCAGCATCTGCGCCCACCCGAGGAGCGATTCCGATTCCGGATCGTTGGGAGAGAGCTCCAACGCCTTGGTGAGGGCCGCCTCGGCCCCTTCGTAATCGCCGAGCGAGATCCGACTCCAACCTTTCTCGACGAATGTCGATGCGCCGAGGTGATCGACGTGGACGACCGGGCGTTCCCCGGTGAATTGCGGCGCCAACGTCGCCACGTCGGTCTGTTGCGCGGCCTTCCACTTGTCCACGAGGCGCCGCACCTCTTCCTTGAGCGCCGCGAGTTCGCCGATCTGTTGATCGACCGATCGATACAACGCGATGATCTCCGCCTTGACCCGCGCCCGCGGCCCGTCGCCCGTCGCTTCACCGCCCTCGAGGCGCACGGCGATCTCGGCGCACTGACGCCGGAGGTCCCCGACACGCGCGGTGGGAGGTGCCGCCGTCTCAACCACGGATCGCGGCGGTCTGAGACGACGGGGATTCCACCAGACGCTCGAGGACCAATCGTTCGGTCGCCGAAAGAATGCGATCCGCATCGAGCAGCATCACGAGCTGGCCGTCACGACGCACGATGCCGTGGAGGTACTCGCCCGCGAGTCCCCGAAACAGCGGTGGCGGCGGTTCGAGCCGGCCGCGGTCCAATACGCTGACGTCGAGGACGGCGTCCACCACGCCGGCGACCCAGCTTCCCGCCGCGTTGAAGATGAGGACGCGCGTCTCGTTCGTCGTCGCCGCTGGCGGCATCTCGAAGCGCGCACGCAGATCGATCACGGGCACCACACGCTTCTGGTATTCGAGGACCCCCGTGATCCACGCGGGTACGTTGCGCACCGGCGTCGCGGGCTGATACCGCAGCACCCGCTCGATCGCCCGCACGTCCGCCGCGAACAGATCCTGATTGATCCGGAATGTCACGATCTGTGCGATCGCGGCCACCCCGCCTGGCTCCGAACCCGCTGCCATCCCCCCNNGTCATCCCGGCCGGCGTCATACGGGCGGCCGGAGCCGCCGCGCCATTCCGCATCACGAAACCTCCCCGGAGATACCAGCGCCGCCCGCCGTACACGCCATCAGGAAATCGCCGGCATCCACCAACGTCGTCAGCACTGCACCGAGTGTCGAGACACCGCGGACGAAGCCGTCGACCCCCGGCGCACCGCCGATCCCGCTCCATCGCATTCCATCGGTCGCCGTCACACTTTCTGCCTCATCGACGGCGATGGCCACGCGCCGACCCGACGCCACGCCCGTGCGCCCAACCCAGGCGATGATGGCCACCGTTGGCGACGTCAGCGACACATTGAGCGCCATGGCTGGCGAGTACACCGGGATCAGCGATCCGCGCAACTCGCACACGCCGAGCATGTGGGGCGGCATGCTGGGGAGTGGGTTGATGGCTGGCATGTCACGGACTGCGTCCACCGCATCGACCGTCATAGCGAACCGCTCGCCACCGACGCGAAACGTGAGTAACTCGCGCGCGGCGAGCTCGACGTCGTCCGGCACCGCTGCCGCCGGTCCCGACGACCGGGAGACTGATGCCCAGTGCGCGTGGAGTGTCGTCATGGGGTGCACCCGCGGTTAGCGTCCGCTTCCGCGCGTCGGGCCGCCACCAGCAGCTCCTGGAGCACGGGCGCGACCTCAGACAGGCCGACGACCCGATCGGCTCCGGCCGTCGCCAACGCGGCTTGAGGCATGCCGTATATGATCGAGGTCATCTGATTCTGGACGACGGCCTGCCCACCCGCGTCTCGCACCGCCCGGAGCCCCTCGGCGCCATCCCGCCCCATGCCGGTAAGTACCACGCCCACGACCCGCGAGCCGAAGGCGTGTACAGCCGATCGGAACAACGGGTCGGCGGCCGGCCGCACCCCCCAGATCGCCGGGCCTGCGTCGAGCGCGAGTCTGGGACCCTCGTCGCTTTGGGCGACCCGCATATGGAATCCACCCGGGGCGACGTACACGCGGTTGTGCTGGATCCGGACATCGGGTGACGCCTCGGACACCCGGAGGGCGCTCATGGCATCAAGTCGTTGGGCCAAGCTCTGGGTAAAGCCCCCCGGCATGTGCTGCACGATGAGGACTGCCGCGCCGAGGTTCGCCGGCAACGCGGGCACGATTTCAGAGAGGGCCCGTGGGCCGCCCGTCGAGGCCGCGATGACGACCGCCCACGTGGCGGCGTCGGGATTCGACTCCCCGCGGGTGCCGCTTCCGACGCGCGGCCGCGCGAGGACGCTGACCCCGCCCAGATTCATGCACGCCGCCGCGCGCAACGCGCCCACGAGTCGCTCGCTCACCGAAAAGAGATCGAGGCTCATCGGCCCCGATGGTTTGCGCACGAAGTCGACGGCCCCGAGCTCGAGCGCGCGAATGGTGAGATCGGCGGTGCCCGCGCCGCCGGCGGCGCTCAGCATGACAACCGGGCGAGGCGTCTCCGCCATGATGTATCCCAGTGTCTGCAACCCATCGAGTTCCGGCATCTCGATATCCAACGTCACGATGTCCGGCTCGAGGGCGTGAATCTGGCGCAGGGCATCGAGTCCATCGCGGGCCGTGCCAACGACGCGGAATTCCTGCGACGCCGTGGCCACGACATCGCTGATGACGCGGCGCATGAAGGCGCTGTCATCCACCACCAGGACCGTGCGCACCCGCGGGCGCGGCGGCGCGACGGCCAGCGGCGCGATCGGTGTTGGCCTAGAGGACATGTTCGCCGCGATTCAGCGAGCGGACGACCAGCCGTCCGTCCCGCACGTGGAGGAAGACACTCCGGCCGTAGTCGCCGCCCGTATCCTGCGCGGTGATGCCGATGCCCGCTGCGCCGAGCGCCCTCCGCACGGCCTCGACGTTGCGTTCCCCCATGTTCACGCCGGCCGTCGGGAGGAGCGCCGCGAACATGCTGGCCCCGCCGACCATCTTCGCCGTAAATGGCCCCGTCGCCCCCAGTTTCCCCATCTCGTCGATCAGTAGTGGGACCGCCGTCGCCGGGAACTTCGCCCGATTGGCCCGATCGCGCGACATACTCTCGTTCGGCAGTAGCACATGGGCGAGGCCGCCGACCGCCGTCGCCGCGTCATGCACGGCGATCGCCACGCACGATCCCAACCCGAGGGTCGAGATCACGGCGTCGCCACGGGCGACCGCGTAGTCGGCCACTTTGACCCGGATCTGCTCGATCATCGCGCGGTCAGGTGCGGCGGAAGATCCGCTCGCGCGCATCGACGGGCGCGAACAGACCACGGGTGGGCCCGAGAATCGTCTCGACTTTTCCGAGCACGAGGAACCCGCCGGGCACGAGTGCCGCGTGGAACCGGGTGAACAGTTCCTCCTGTGCCGCGCGATCGAAATAGATGATCACGTTTCGGCAGGCGATGAGATGCTGCCCCGGCGGGGCCGGGTCGCGCATCAGATCGTGCCGGGCAAACCGCACGAGCGCGCGAATACCAGGGTCCACGGCCGCCAGCGGACCACCAGCGAAGTACCGGGACCGGAACGCCGCCGGCGTATCGGCGAATGCCGACTCCGGATAGGTGGCCCGATTGGCGGCCACCAGGCTCTCGCGGTCGATGTCGGTACCCAGCACGCAGATCCGGCCGACCCGGTGGCCCTCACCGTGTTCGGTCGCATGGGCGTGAAACAGCATGGCCAGCGAGTACGCCTCCTCCCCCGACGCGCACCCGGCGCTCCAGATGTGCAGCGAGTGGCTGGGCGACGCCCAGAGCGCGGGCACGACCGTGCGTGACACCGCGGCGAACGTGTCCCAGTTCCGAAAGAGCTTCGTGACGTTGATGGTGAGCGTGTCGAGCAGCGTCTCGTATTCGCGAGGGTCGCCGTCCAGCAGGCGTGCGTATTCGGCGTAGGTCGCCGCGCCCCGCGCGCGGAGTCGCACCGCGATCCGCCGGCGCAGACACTTCTCTTTGTAGCTGTGACAGACGAACTCGCGATCGTGCGCGATCTTCGCCAACAACGCCGCAAAGCCGGGGGCGTCGTTGCTCACCTCCGGGACCGCGGGCGGCCGCGGGCGCTCGGACACACGTGGCCCGGGCTCGTGACCGGCGTCGTCACCCCGATCGAGGTCGTCCACGTTACGGCTGTCGCCGGGCATGCGCATCACGCCTGCGCCCCCGCGGCTCGCCGCACGGTGTCGAGGTTGCTCCGAACGATTGCGCTGTCGGGGTCGAGCTCCAACGCCCGCTCCCAGCATTGAACCGCGCCCGCCGTGTCGCCGCGTCGATACTGGATGTTGCCCATCTTGAAAAACAGGTCGTCGCCCAACGCGGGATTCGCGCGGGCGGCACGCTGATAGGCGTCGAATGCTTCGTCGTATCGCGCCGCCCGGTAGGCGTAATCCCCGGCGTTCTTGTGAAGCTGCGCCATCCCCGAGTCTTCCTGGAGCCCTCGTTCGATCGCCAGCGCCGCGTCGGCGTAGCTGCCGCGCCGTTCGAGCACCGCCGCGAGGTTGTTGTAGAGCGCGGCGGCGCGGGGATGGTGCCCCACGCCTTCCCGGAGGAGCGAGATCGCGCGATCCAATTCGCCGCGCATCGCGGCCGCGAGCGCGGCATAGTGGAACCACGCCGGCGCCGGCGGACGCACGCCCCACAGCGAGCGCGCGGCGCCCAACAGTGCGTCGGCATCGGCCACCGCCCCGCGCCGTAGCGCCAGTACCCCGAGTGACATCCGGACCCGGGCATCATCGCGACCCCCTCGCGTGGCCGCCTGCTCCAGTGCCGTCTGCGCTTCGTCGTGGCGCCCAAGACGTTCGAGGGCGTACGCGAGGTTGTGAAACACACCGGGTCGAGCACCGGGCAATGCCGCCGCCTCCTGGTAGGCGGCGACCGCCGCCGGCCATTTGCCCTGCCGCATGAGGACGAGGCCAAGGTAGAAGGGCGCGCCGTGGTCCGCCGGCCGTAGTTCGGAGACGCGACGAAATTCACGAATCGCCTCCTCGAACATCCCGGTCTTGTAGAATGCGATTCCCAGGTTGCGATGTTCTTCGACCCGCGCGTCGGACACGGCCGGATCGGCCGCTTTCGTGCGCCCGATCCGATGCACGAAGCTTGCCGACGCCAATCCGTAGAGCGCCTTGCCAACCTCGAACTCGCCCAGCCCCGACTCGTCGACGATGGTGCGGACGTCGCGACGCCCATCGAGGAGCGCGAGCACGGTGTCCTGGATCGGGGTGAAGCTCACGGTGCTCTGCCGCACGTGCTCGCGGTCGACGTCGAACACCACGTCGAAACTCGGCACTTTCCGTTCGATCAGGCTCCATTCATCGACTCGGTGGGCGCCCTCGAGCAGCAGCGACTCCGGGTTGATCGCGGCCAGGTAGTCCTGCTCTTCGGGGCGGACATCGGGCTCGAAGTTGAACGTGCCCTGGGACCAGGTGAACAGGTAGTACACGGCTTCTTCGATCTGCGTACGGACCTGGTCGTGCAAGGCCTCACGCGTGACCAGCCGTTGGCTCACGACGATGTCACCCAAGCGCCGATTCGGCTCCGTGGCCTGGACACTGATGGCCGCCTCGAGCTGCGACCGGGTGATGAGTCCCGCTTTGACCAGCAGATCGCCGAGCCGGTCGCGGCGATTGACGATCGATGCGTACGCGATCCGACCTCGGTCGAAATAGATGTAGCCGAAGTTGGTGCGATGGGTCACGCTCAAGCACCCCGTCTTCTTGCCCATCGCCAGGAGCTGAAGGACGTCCGGCAAGCTGGCCTCGCGGAGACTTCCCCGGATCGCCATTAGCGGAACTCCTCGATCACTCGGCCCGACGCATCGGGCCAGTCCCACACGACTTTCTCGTCATCCAGAAAGAACGTGTCTTCGGCGAGCACGGTCGAGAGCGGTGTGGCGCGCGATCGGCGCGGCGCGACTACCGGTGCCGCGACCGGCGCGACAGCCGGCGCAGCTACCGGCGCGACAACCCGTGCGACCACCTGTGAGACGACCGGTGAGACGACCGGTGAGACGACCGGTGAGACGACCGGTGCGACGACCGGTGAGACGACCGGTGCGATCAGCGGCATATCCGGGGCGTCGTCGTCCGTGAGGTCCGTGAGGTCCGTGAGGTCGATGAGATCCTCGAAATCGTCCGGGTCCGCGACGCTCGGGTCGGCCGTAGCGGACCGCGCTTGCACGACGAGCGCTTCCGCCGCAGCGATGTTCGCGGGATCGTGGAAGGCGTCGGAGCCCGCGAGTGCGGGATCGATCGCCGTCGCCTCGTTCTCGAGTGCCTGCAACTCCGCGACGCGGTACTCGTAGGTCGCGATCAACTCCGCGCTGCCGGGATCGGTCTCGGCGCGGAGCGCACGATCGAGCACGTCGACGCGATACCCCTCTTTGGTCCACCACGCCGCCGCCTCCCCGAGCCGCGTGCGCCATGGCTCGACGTGACGGGCGACGACGGACGAGACTTCGGAAATGAAGTTCAGGAACTCGGCGGCGGGCGCAGGCGCCGACGCACCACTCGGCCTGACCAACCGACCATTCGAGGATCGGGGGGCCTCTCGAAGCTCCGGGAACAGGCGTTGCACGTCGGCGACCCCGACCATCGCGTCGCGACCGCCGGCCGCCTGGTGCGCGATCAAGCGATTCAACGCGCCCTGAAGCTCACGAATGCTGCGGACATCGACCCGGCCAAGCGCCGCGATCGCTCCGGGTCCGAACGAGACACCGCGCTGCGTGCACCAGGCGCTGAGGATCGCGATGCGCGCCTCGTAATCGGGGAGGCCGATGTCCACGACCAGCCCGGCGGCCAGGCGCGCGGCCAGTTGCTCGTCGATATCCGTGATATCGGCCGGCGGACGGTCGCCGGTACAGACGATCTGTCGGCCGTCGCCCTGCACTTCGTCGCAGAGCCGGAGGAGCTCCGCTTGCGTCTCCCGCCGGCCGCTCAAGAACTGCGCGTCGTCGATCAGGAGCAGGCCGGTGTCCCGAAAGCCATGGCGAAACGCCGGCGTGTCACCCATCGACACCGCGGCGTGTAACTGGCGGACGAACTCGTCGAGGGTCAACGCATCGACCCGCAGTGCGGGTTGGAGCGCCGTGGCGTGGTGACCGATCGCCGTCAGCAAGTGCGTCTTGCCGAGTCCTGGGGCACTGCAAATGAAGAGCGGGTTGTACGCGTTGCCCGGACTCTCGGCCACGGCAAGCGCCGCGGCGACCGCGAGTCGGTTCGCCGATCCCACGACGAAGCCGTCGAAGGTATACCGTTCGTCGAGCTCCACGCCCCGCCCCGTCCTACCGGCGACCAGCGTCAACGCCAACCGCCGACCCGCTGGTGGCGCTTGGCGTGCTGGAGGTCGCGCCGCTCAGGCGCCGCAACACCAGTTCTGAGATCCCGCGCAGTGTCTCGAACACGCCAGGCCCGTGGAGTGCATCGGCCGCGAACGCCGGAACATTGCGGAAGTTGAGGGCCTCCTCCATGGCGGGCATGTCGAGGATCAATTCCGGCGGCAGGTTCTGTTTGTTGTACTGGAGCACGAGGGGAACGAGCCGTGCATCGATGCCGTGCTCGGCGAGATTGGCGTGGAGATCCTGGAGGCTCTCGATGTTCTCCTCGAGCTGACGGGCTTGGCTGTCCGCGACGAAGACCACGCCGTCCGCGCCCTGCAAGACCAACTTGCGCGTCGTCTGATAGTAGACCTGACCCGGCACGGTATAGAGTTGCATCTTCGTGGTGAAGCCGGAGATGGTGCCGAGGTCGAGGGGCAGGAAATCGAAGAACAGCGTCCGATCGGTTTGCGTCGCGAGTGACACCATGCGGCCTTTCCGATCGCTCGGAACCTGACCGTAGATGTAATGCAGATTCGTCGTCTTCCCCGACCGGCCAGGCCCGTAGTAGACGATCTTGCACGTGATCTCACGTGTGGCGTAGTTGACGAGCGACACGGGGCTACCGGCGGAAGAGAAGCGTGAGGTTGCGATTCAGGTCTTGCTCGAACGTGTCGGCGAGGACTCCCGTGGGCGGCGTGCGCGCGCCCGGAGCTCCAGCCTCGAGCCGTCCCCGCAGCTCGTCGAAGTACAACTGGACGATCCCAATCGATGTCGCGTCGTCGAACACGGTGAGACACAGGAGCGTGCCGCGACGGGTCTCGGCGGGCGCGAGAAAGATCTGACGCGTCGCGCCCGCGTGGTGAAGACCCGCGAACGGCTTGCCCTCGAGCATCTTCCCGAGTTCGGACGACGACGCGTGGATCGCGGCCGCCAGCGCACACGCGGCCATGACATCCACCGCTCGAGTGAAGCCATGCTGGCCGAGCACCTGGCCACTGGGGGTCAGGAGCAGAGCGAGCGTGACCTGCGCGTCCTGCACGAAATGCCGCAGCGGCGCCTCGACCCACGGCTCGACGACGGCGATGGTCATGGCAAGTTGTCCAACGCCCGGAGGAGCGCAGTGCGCAGGAGCCCGACGCTCGAACGGCCATCCGTGACGAGCACGACCACGAGGTCGCCGCGTCCTGCCATGCACAACCGTCCCTGTACGGCGGCAAGCTCGACGTACGCCACCCCGCCGAGTCCGGCCGCTTCCGCCGACAGCCGCGCCTTGCGATAGATGGACGCAGCCAGCGCCGCTACCACGCTCGCGCGAACGCCAAGCTGAACGTGGGCGTCCACGACGATACCGTCGCGCTCACTCACGACGAGTCCGCCCTGCACGCCACGCTGGCGAGTGAAGCCATCCAGCATCTCGAGAAACACCGAAGTCATAGTTCCGCTCCGGTCGGGCCGACGGTGCCCGTGAGCCACGCTGCACTGCGCTCGGTGACCGAGCGGAGGAGACGGCGGACGAGCCCGAGGGGCACCGACCGCGCGGCCGCGACGAGCGCCACGGCGGCCTCCCCATCTTGTACCACGGGTGCCATCGCGACTGCCGCAACGTCGGTCTCGAACACGATCGATGTCCATTCTCCCAATCCGAGATGCCGCATCGCGCGCTGGGCCTCGTCGCTGACGCCGCTGAGCGCGCCGCCCACGTCCTGGCCGACATCCCGACCGTCGGCGACCACATACGAGCCCGCCAACACGTAACCCTGCGCGTCGAGCAACAGCGCCGTCTGTTCGCCATCCCCCAGCAGGTCGAGGAACACGTCGCGCGCGTCCTGCACGACACTCACGGGCATCGGAGGGAGCTCCAACTCGGACACTGATTCGGCTGCGGGAGCAGGATGCGAAGGGGATGCGCTCGAGTCGCGAATCGACCTCACGGCTTCGGGTCCGGATGGCCGCGGCCCGCCGTCGCCCGATGCCGCGGGTGGCATCCGGAGGCGAGACAGTGCGGCACTGATCGTCGCATCGGTGGGGTCGGTGGCCAACGCGGCGACGAGGTAGCGTTCGGCGTCGACGCCCCGCCCCGCGTGGGAGCATGCGAACCCCATCCCCTTGAGCGCGCCGGCGTGCTGTGGCGCGACCCGCAATGCGGCACCCCACTCATCCATCGCGCGCTCCAGCTCCCCGCGATCAGCCCAGATCCGAGCGAGCAGATCGTGCGCGTCGGCATCATAGGGATGGCGCTCCAACCCCCGCGTGGCCACCTTGAGCGCCGGATCGAGCTGGCCACGCCGTCGCAGCGCGTCGCCCAATGGGATGAACACCAAGCTCGCCGGGTCGCGCGCCAGCTCTTCGCTCCACCGCCGGATATCATCAGACACCGGCGTGCGCCTCCAACACGGCATGCAGTTGCATCGCGGATGCGATGGCTTGGCGCACGACATCCACGCCGGGGGCCGTCGTCGCCGCCTCCCGTAGAAATTGCTCCCAGCTCGCGACCGCGTCGCGGAGATCGCCACGACTCAGCGCCGCATACCCCAGCTCCAGGTGAATCTCGGCCAACCCGGGCGCGACTTTCGCCGCGCGCTGCAGTTCGTCGGCCGCTTCCCCGTACCGGCGGAGCCGACGAAGTGCCCGTGCGGCCATCAGTCGCGCGTCAGCATTCTGCGGCGCAACCCCGATCGCCCGGCGCGCCGCATCGAGTGCCTCGTCGGCGCGACCCGCGGTGAGTGCGTCGCGCGCCACCGCCAGCTCTCGAGTGGGGTCCACGGGATGCGCGCTACCGTCGGCGGTCGCGTAGGAAGGTCGCGCGTCGCGGAGCTCGACGACGCCGGTGGACACGAGTCCATACATGACTTTCGCCACTTCGAAGTCGCTGCGCCCCAGGGTAGCCGCGATCCCTCGGAGGTCCGCGACACCGTCGATCGCGGCCAACACCTCCCATTCGCTCGGTAGGAGATCGAGTCGGGTCGGATGGTCATCGGGCGCCGTGGCCAAGACCGGGATGACCGCTAGGCTGGGGACTTTGTCCACGATCCGCGACCATTCATCGATCCGACGGGCGCCTTCCATCAACAGCGACTCGGTGGAGACGTGCACCGGTGCATCGATCGCGACCGCGCCGATGTCTCGCTCTTGGAAGGAGAACAATCCCTCGCGCCACGACATCAGGTCGAAGACCACCGTCTCGACTTGCAGGCGTACCTGGCGGTCGAGTTCGCGTGCGCCGACGAGCTCGAGCGCCACCAGAATCTCCCCGAGCCGACGGGTGTCGCCCGCCGCTTGCATCGCCCGCACACGAGTCAGATCCTCTTCCGACAGGCGCCCGGCGCGGACGAGAAGCTGGCCCAGCGGCATTGGGCTGCCCCGCATCGATGCCGAGATCACGCGACCCCGTTCGAACAGGATGGTCCCTTCGTGCTCGCGCGACTCGGACGTGACGCGCAACGTGCCCGTCTTGCGGCTCAGATCCAGCATCTGGAACACGTCATGGATGGTCAGCTCGCGCAGGGACCCCTCGATGGCCACTTATCGGCCCCCCACGACGGCGGTGCGCGCCAGGCTACCTGAGGCCCGC
>PMAE01000097.1 GCA_003152485.1 Gemmatimonadota bacterium
AGGTGGCACGACAGGTGGCACGGCCCACCGGCACACGCGGTCACCACCAAACGCATGAGGGGCCGGCTGCAGCGTTCTGCAACCGGCCCCTCGTACGCCACTAGCTCCAATCGCCTGCTACGTCATGGGCTGCAACTGAACGTGAACGCACCGCTATGCGCGGAGGTCACGGCCACGGGGATCGGCAGCACGGTGGTGTGCTGGTCGGTAAACCCCGGGGTGTGATCCCACGTCGTGTCCAGCGCAACCTCGAGCTTGTACATACGGGTCGCGATCGCCCGGTCCGAACTGCCCTCGAGGACGGTCGAGATCTGCTGCTCCTTCAAGAGCGCGTTGCGGACGGCGACGTAACCGGCAGCGGTTACGGCCGGCTCCCCGCCAACGACCGTGCGGACGTCGTTGATCAACGTCATGGCGGTCGCAAAATTCCCGAGCCCGATTTGGATCTGCGCCCGGATCAACGTCAAACTCTCGTTCCGGACGATCGGCATCGGTGAATTTGTCGTGGGGTACGCGGCATAATGCCATTGAGCCGCGGCGAACGCGTACGTCGGTTGCTGCACTGGGGTCGGATCGGAGGAGAACTTGGCGAGCCAGCGCAGGTCGTGGAGCGTGTCTTGGTCAGCCGTCATCTCCTTCAACAGCCAGAGCGTATTCGCGAGACCGTTGATGGGGTTGACGAGGTCCCCGGACGTCGAGCTGAAGTCGAGATACACACCAAACTTGTCCGTCGTCGTAAAGCCACCCGTTGGATTGGGGGCGAGCGACGCCGGGTTAAATAGCGCCGACGCGGTGATGGCACTGTCGGCTCGGGTCAACGCGCCCACATCGGGCACGCCCGGAGAGGTGGGGGAGGGCGTCGACGCCGGCGTGTTGCGCGCGATCGCATACGCGAGCTCTAGTCCAGCCTTCCCCGCCAGTGCGCGGTTGAATGCCGCGAATGAGCCCTGCGCGGTGCTAGGCCCAGCAGTCACGCCCACCGAACTAAACCCGGGCGGAAATACGACCGCGATCGGGTTGGCACCAGCGATGTTCAGATTGGCGTTTGCAGAGTCGAGAAGCGCGACGATGTACGCCCACCCATCCTTCACGCATACTTGGGTTGGGGTAGCCGCCGAGGTCGCGCCCTGGATCTCGATGCCCAGCGAATCGTGGATCTCCGCCACGATCATGTAGTTGTACGCCTCGAGCGTCTCTACGAGACCCGTGATGCCAGCCTCTTGCGCTGTGGTATACGCGGGAACCACTTGCGGCAACGTCGTGAGGATCTGCTTGGCCTGCAGGATGTTGGTGTATTCGAATCCCCAAACCCCCCCCGTAGGCCCCGTCGGTGCCACTATGGGTGCCACGCCAAGGTTGTAGGTGATGAAGCGAGGCTCCGTATTGGTGAAGTTGCCCGCCTGACGTCCGAAGCCAGCCATGGTGAGCACGAATGTGCCAATGTCGAGCCGCGTTCCACTAAACAAACCAGTCACGCCGTTGTCGATACCGGCCGGCGTGTTCGGCACTGTCGTCGGCGCCGTGAAGAACGGGACGTTGGAATCTTTGCAGGCCGCCATGGCGGCCAGGGCTATCGCGCCCAGTATGGCGGCACTGCGCAACTGCGCCCCGCGACTGGGACGACCGGCGACGCCGGTTCGCACTGTATGAGAGCGTGTCATGTCAGAGCCCCAAGTCGATGCCGAGGAAATAACTCCGGGCCGGTGGAAATGGACTGATGTCCTGGCCCCGAGTGATGGTTTGATTGCCGTTGACGCTGATTTCCGGATCGAGCCCGTCGTACCGTGTGCTCGTTAGGAGATTGTATCCGCTGAGCTGCAGCCGCGCGCTGCTCAGCCGATTGCCGGGGATCATGCTGACGAGCCGCGGCGGAATGGCATAGCTCAGCGACAGCTGCCGGAGCTTCAAGAAGCTCGCGTCTTGCACGTAGGGCGTGAGGCCGGCCTCAAACTGCTTGAGCCGATTGGCCCCTTTCGCCGAGTCCCCGTAGAGCTGAGCGCTGCCGTCGAAATAGAGATCGGTCAGATTGATGGTGGTGCCCCCGCGACTCACGTCGATCAGCCCGAAGAGTCGGAAGGCGCCCAACGTGAAGGTGTTGCCGTAGCTCATGCGCCAGCCGGGGGTGAAGTCACCCACTTGGAGCGGCAGACCATCTTTGCCGATGATGTTTGGATTGACGGTTTCAGAGACGGAGCGGCCAGGTGCGAGGAAGCCGGCTCCGAAGCCGAACGTGTTGCCGGCCTGGAACGGCGCGGTCGGCAGTGAGTTCACGACGCTGTAGTTGCGGTAAAACGTCACCGTCGACGACCACGTGAGCCCGTTGCGCGGCATCTGAATCGGCGTGGCCTGCAGTGAGAGCTCGATCCCCTGATTCGTGAACTCCCCGCCGTTGATGAACTCGGAGCTGAATCCGACCGAGGGGTCCACGCCCGCCTGCAGAATCAGGTTGTTGAGCCGCTTCTGATAGACGGTGGCCGAAAATTGCGCCCGTGAATTGAAGAAGGTCGCGTCAAATCCGGTCTCGATCTCCGCCTCGGACTCCGGCTTGATGTTGGGATCGCCGTTGTTGGGATTTTCGATGATGCCGTTCGCTCCGCCGAGCACGGTCGTGTTGAACGGCGTGTACTTCATGCCGTAGAGCGGCAGATTGCCGGACTGTCCGTACGCGAGCCGGAGCTTGAGCTCGTCGAGGAAGCTGGCGAACTGCGGGATGATATAGGATGCCGAGTATCGCGGGTATGCGTAGAACTTGCTGATGTTGCCGTCGTTCGTGGACCGTTCCGCGGTGACGCCGCCCGTCAGCGTCAACCGGTTGTTGAGCATGATCAACTGCTCCTGGGCGTAGAGCGATTGATCGAGCTGTTCCGTCTGATTGTAGAAGTTCGACAGCACCGAGCCCACGGTCGGCACGCCGGCGCCGGCGAGCAGATTGACGCCCACCGTCACCGGATTGGCCAGATCGCGCCGGTCACGGGTAAAGCCGGCGGAGGTCGTGGCGTCCAGAAACGAGAAGCCAGAATAGTGGTGCGTGACGTTGATCGAGTAGTTGAAGTAGTTGATCGTGGCGTCGTTGGCCACCGCCGCGCCCGGTAGAGCAGTCGGGATCCGCTGCTCGACCTGCAGGTCGGGGGGAGCGTACAGGAGGTCGTGTACACTCGCGAGATCGGCGCCACCCTGGAAGTTCACGGTCAGTGTCTGATGTTCAGCCCGGAGCGGCACCCAGTTGATGTTGCCACCGCCGATGAAGCGGCTCACGTCCTCGGGGGTCTGGATCTCGACCGCGTCGGCGAAGGGATTGGCCGGACTAAACGGATTGATTGGCCAGGCGCCGTCCGCAACCTGGGTGTTGAGCTTCACGAACGCCGGCGTAAACGACAGCACGTTGTACGGGCTAATACCGATGTTGTCGTTCCCCGTGATGCCGCGGCGCGTCTCGTCGTGGATGTAGTTCAGGTTGGCCGTGACGGAGAGCGCGGAGTTGAACTGCTCAGTGACGTTCGAGCGGGCCGATTGCTTGTTGTAGCCCGTGTTCTCCATGAGGCCGTTGTCGTACTTGGAGAGCCCGGACAGGAAGTACTGCGTCGGGCCCGTCGCACCCGCCACGCTGATGTTGGTCTGATACGACAGTTGGCTGTTGCCGAACAGCTGCTGCTGATAGTCTTGCGGACCAGCGTACACGGACTTGATGAACGCGCTGTCCGTGACCGCAGCCGGGGTGCCGGCATCGGCAGCCTTGACGTCGTTGACGTACCAGAGCTGCGCGCTGCCCAGCGTCGGGAAGGCGCGGATCGGCAGGGTGTTTTCGAGCTGCGCGTGGCCAACCTGCTGGCCAAAGTCCCACTTCGGCTTGCCGCTCACGCCCTTCTTGGTCGTGATGATGACCACGCCGGCCGATGCTTTGGACCCGTAGATGGCGGACGCCGACGCACCTTTGAGGACCTCGATGGTCTCGATGTCGTCCGGATTGATGTCCGCGATGCGATTCACGCCGTTGTCCTGCGGACTCGGCGCCCCGCCTACGGCCGCCCCGGTCGATGTGACCCCACCGCCTTCTTGGTTGATCGCGTTGATGTCGGGGTTGATGGTCTCGTTGTTCACGATCACGCCATCGATCACGTAGAGCGGCGAGGCGTTGCCATTGATCGACGTCACGCCACGCACCTGGATCTGCATGCCACCGCCCGGCGCGCCGCCGTTGTTCGACTGAATCACCGCGCCCGGCACTTTGCCCTGGATCGCGTTCTCCATCGTCGGGACCGGGGTTTCGGTCACGTCTTGCGCATTGACGACGGCTACCGCGTTGGCGGCGTTCTTCGACGAGACCGTCGTCGCCACGCCGGTCACGACCTGCGCTTCGAGCTCCAGCACGTCCTTCTGCAGTGTGACCGTCACGTCAGCCTGCCCGGGGGTCACCGGCACGGTGACCTGGAGAAACCCGATGCGGCGGACCGTTAACGTCTTGGCGTCGGCCGGCAAGCGCAACGAGAACGTTCCGCTGTCGCTCGTCTGCGCCCCCACCGTCGTCCCCGTCACCAGGACCGCGGCGCCCGGAATCGGCGCGTGATCCGACCCATCGACTACTCGACCTGTGAGAGGTGTCGCCTGCTGAGCCCACGCGCCCGGCACCACGGCCAATGCGGCCGCGATGAGTAGACCGCGGACTCCAGGAACCCTCCACCCGCTGCGGACATCGGAAGAACTCACGATGCCGCCCGCGTCGGAGCACCAAGTCGACGCGCGCGAGACACCAGTACCGCTGTGTTCTGCATAACGATCCCCCTCTGAAGT
The DNA here is from genome assembly GCA_003152485.1 of Gemmatimonadota bacterium. Classification (GTDB taxonomy): domain Bacteria; phylum Gemmatimonadota; class Gemmatimonadetes; order Gemmatimonadales; family Gemmatimonadaceae; genus Palsa-1248. The sequence continues at coordinate 4,789 of PMAE01000097.1, forward strand.
GAGCCTACTGGACGTTCGAGCGCCATCTGTTTGCGACGGCGACGAAGGATGGCCGGCGGCCGGCCGGTCATCCCCAATCGCTCGGCTCCAAAATGGAGTGACGTGAGGGACCAATGCCAGGCGTGATCGCCGGGAAATGTTAATTCTCCCGGACGACGGGGCCAGATATCGTGACTATCCCGCCGTCTCGGACGTGGGACGCGCCGACCGCGACGGCTAGGCCGGGGGCGACGCTGGGGGCGACCCCGCTGGTTCGCCGCGCAGGTACCGATCGGTTCCATCGAGCCAATCCTGGCGAGGCGGACAGAAGACATCGACATCCAACGTGTCCTCGAGCGCCACCGCACGGTGCGGCAAGTTGGGCGGGATGACGAGCACCTCACCCGCACGCACATCATGCACCCGCTGGTCAGGCGATCCGTCCGCGCCGACCCAGAGACGCAATGCCCCCTCCAGGATGTAGGTCACCTGTTCGTTGTCGTGCGAGTGCAGCGGTACCACACCGTCTTTCTTGATATAGACGTGCGCCACCATCAGGCGGCTGCCAGTCACCAGGCGACGCTCGATCATCGACGAGATCACCTCGCGCGGCATCGATTCCCACCGATACCACGTCGCGCCAGTATTCGACGTTCCACTCATTGTCCGCTTCCTCCGGCCGCGCTCGCCCCCGCGCCGCCACCGAGATAGTGATCGAACCACGCTTCCGTTCGCAGCACGCTATCGAGGATGTGCGCCGGACGATGGAATCCGTGACCCTCCCCGGGATACCGCGCCAGGGTCGCGGCCACACCCAGCTTGCGCAACGCCACGTACATCTCCTCCGACTGCGTGATCGGCACGTCGTGGTCCACTTCCCCATGCAGGAACAACGTCGGCGTGCGCGCGCTCGCCACGTGCGCGAGCGGCGACCATTGCCACAGCAAGGGATAGTTGTCCCACGGCAGTCCGTTGAACTCGGCCTCGATCAGATCGGTGTACAACGACGTGCCATAAAAACTGACCAGATTGCTGACGCTGAACAACGACACCGCGGCTTTGAACCGCGGCGTCTGCGTGATGATCCAGTCGGTCATAAACCCACCGTAACTCCCGCCCGTCACCCCCATCCGCGTCGTGTCGATCCACGCGTTGCGCTGAATCGCGGTATCGAGTCCCGCCATGAGGTCCTGGTAGTCGCCCCCGCCCCAGTTGCGAACGGAGCCATCGGAGAACGCTTGCCCGTACCCGTTGCTGCCTCTCGGATTGATCGACAACACGCCGTATCCATGGCCCGCCAAGAGTTGGGTCGTCGCGGTGAAGGTGTTTCCGAAGGCGCCGTGCGGACCGCCATGGATCGAGAGAATGAGCGGATACCGCTGCCCAGGGCGCAGTCCACTCGGCTTGACGAGCCACGCTTGCACCGGCGTCCCGTCGAAACTCACGAATTCGAAGGACTCGGTCGCCGCCGGCTGCACACGCGCGAGCAAGGAGTCCTGGTCATGCGTGAGCTGTCGCGCGCCTCGACCGTCGGCGCCCGCCACCCACACCTCCGACGGGTGGGTCAGATCGTTCTGCACGTACACCATCGACCGCGCGCCACGGTCGAGCGAATACTGCTGCGATTGACACAGACACGTCGTGAGCCGCTGTGCCGGACCGCCGGCCGCGCTGGCCCGATAGATCGATATCGACCCGTGGTCGGCGGCGGTGAAATACACGGTGGCACCAACCGGCGACCAGCTCACCTGGGCCACCCGCCGATCGAGCGATGCCGCGATCGGCCGCGGGGCGCCGCCGTCGGCCGACATGACCCACGCATGCGTGTCCTCCGCCGGACTGTCCTTCGTGTTGTGCGGGCGTCGCCACGCCGGAAACGCGATCTGCCGACCATCCGGCGACCACACCGGCGCAAACTCCGCACTCGGCGTGTCGGTCAAGCGGGTGGTCTGCCCCGTCGCGACATCCACGGTCCAGAGGTCGTTGGCGTAGCTGTTGTCGGGGTCCGGCGACCGATCGCTCACGAACGCGATCCGATGCCCATCCGGCGACCAGTCGAGTGAATGCTCATCGAACGATCCCGGCGTCAGGACCCGCGGGGGACACATGGCCGCGCCCCCGCAGGCAGTCGGCACGACGTAGATGTGCGTCCGCCGATTGTCCGAGAAACCGGTGCGCGTCTTGTACATGATGCGCGAATAGACCTTCACGTCCGCGGCCCCGGGCACATCACCAGTGGGGAGTGGCGCCACCGGCGCCAGGCTGTCGGTTCCCACGTACGCGATCGCGGAGCCGTCCGGCGACCATGCGAAATTCTTGACCGTGAGTGACCCGAGCCACGCGTCGGTCGACGCCACCGACACGAGAAACCGTGGACGATCGGTCGCGATGTCATAGATCCAGATGCCACTGTGCGAATCGCGGTCATCCAGGAACGCCAACGACCGGCCGTCCGGCGACCACTGTGGTGAGCTTCCGGGCATCACATGACGCGCCGCGCCGGTCGCGACCTCTATGAGGACGATCTCCGGGGTTGCTCTATCCGCCGCATAGTCGATTCGGGTGCGCACATAGGCGACCGTCCGGCCGTCCGGCGACAGCCGCGGGTCGCTCACCAGTCGGAGCAGCGATGCGTCGTCGGTCGTCATCGCATGCTGCGGTGCCCGCTCCTGCGGTGCGCGCTGCTGCGCAGCCGCCACGGCCGCCACGGCCGCCCACGACAGCACGAACCCGGCGACGATGCTCGCGCGGATCACGTATGACATATCGGACTCCACGAGCGGCTCAGACGCCGCGAATAGCGGAAGGTAGACGCGCCGACTGGACACCGACGCGGAGCCGAACAAGGTATATGCCCTGCGCTCAGCCGCGCCACCGATTGCCGCGACCTGCGGTCCGTGGTCCGCCTACCGATCCATCCGGAGGATCGCCAGGGAAATGCACGAAGGGCCGGCTGCGATCGTCGCAGCCGACCCTTCGGGTCGAACACTACTCGACTCGACCGGGTCGTCTCCGGTCAGTCGACGGCGGCCATTAGTCGGTGCAGCTACCGGCGACGATCTCGCCGATGGCGAGGTCAAGTTGGCACGTCAGTGATACCTGTCCGGTCCCGACGTCAAAGATCGCGATCGGCACGAATTCAGTACCGTTGAACGTGACGACGATGTGGCGGGCCACCTGCTTGCTGCCCGTCCTCGGACCGCTGAACGTGGCCATCGCGTTCACCCACCGAGTGTACGTGCCGCTCGACGGATACACTGCACCGTCGCGAGGATGCGGGAACGTGACGCTGCCCACGGTATCGGAGGACGCGGCATTATACGTACGCGACTCCGGGATATCCCCACTGAACGAGGAGGTGTCTACACCAGCCTCGAACCCGTTCCATACATGCGTCGAGGCAGTCGACAGCGCGAGCGACCCGGTCACCCAGTTCGAGCGCTGGTCATCGTGATGCGCCTGCCAAAACCCTCTCTTCCCATGCAGCTCCGACGACACGGTCGCGGCGAATACGATGGAATCGGTCGTGCCCGCAACGTATGCATTTTCACAGACACCCACCGCGAAGAACTCCCACGTGCGTGAGATCGAGATGGTATCCCGGGGATCCGCAAACGGGAACACGATCGTCCCGCTGAACGATCCGGTCGTACACGCACTCTCGACGGTCGCGCGCTTCATCCCGAGTCCGAGCGCCGCCGAGCCACCGCGCAGGCCGACGATAAAGCCTTCGGCACCCGCCTCCGCGTCCTGAGTAGCGAAGTCCCCTGACTGCGTGCTTGCGGCAATGCCCGCGGCCGCGGCGAGATCGGTGTTGATTTGGGCGTCGCTGACCGCGGCGGCCGTGGTGCCGGTCGACGTGCTACACGCGGCCATCGCCGCGAACACCGCCGCCGCGCACACCGCGCTGGCACCGGTCCGAGCTTTCGTTCCGAGCTGCATTTGTCTGCCTCCTGGTTCCATGCGGCGTGTGCCGCGTGTGGTCGCTCGCAGTGCCCTTTGCACAGGGCCGCCCAACGGACGAGTTGGCCGCGAGATTTGCACATGGGACGAAGGTGATTCGGGTTCGTTAATGCTGAGCTCGAAAAGGTTGGCCGTTATTTCCGACTAGGAATCGCAAGTGTAGCTCCTGCCGTGTGTTAGGGAACTGCTACCGGGTGGCGGCGGCTCCCCGTTACACGGCCGCCTGAGGCGCCTCGGCTGAGTAAGTCCACCCGCACGATGGGGTCGAGGTTGGAGCCCCAATCCGGCCGGCGACGAGCTTGATTAATAGACAGGCGTGGGTCGGTCGGCCCGTACATGCCTGGGGGTACGCATGACCCATCGCAGGTCGATGGGCGCCGCACTCGTTGACGTCGTCATGATGGGTGCCGCCACGCATGATGTACCCCGTGCTCCAGTCGTTGGCCCGGCGCGGGACGGTGGTTCACCCCAAACACATATCCGCTCGCACCGGCCTTGCGTAGCCTCGGTCGCAACGATTGCGATCCATGGGCGACGGCCGCTGTGACCGCCGGTCGAGGGCGCCCCCGCGATCCGCGACTCGCGAATCGTTACGTGCGAGCCGAGTGACACGACGGGCTCTTCCCTCGCGTGTTGCCGGTCCGGACCGTACGATTGCTGACTCCCGAGGGCGGAGGCCCCCTGCGACGACTACGAATCGGCGTGATTGATCTCGTGACCAACGGACCCGGTCACGGACTGTACTCGCGTCTCATGAACGCGAACCTAGCGAGCATTATGCCGCAGGTGATCGGCGTGTGGTGCGAGCAAGCAGGTCACGACGTGTCGTATGTGTGTTATACGGGCTTCGAAGACCTGAACGCCGCGCTTCCCGTCGAGACGGACATCGTCTTCATCGGTGCGTTCAGCGAGACGGCGCAATTGGCGTACGCGCTGAGCGCGCTCTATCGGAAGCGTGGGACGGTCACCGTGCTCGGTGGACCGCACGCCCGGTGCTATCCGGAAGACTCGGTCCGGTATTTCGACTACGTCCTCGGGTTCACCGACCAGGCGATCATCGACGAGGTGCTCCGCGACTGCGCCCCGCACCGTCCGATGGGCCTCTTCCTCACCGCCGCGCGACAGCCGCTCCAGCTTCCCGGCGTGCGTGCCCGCTGGCGGTACATCAAGGAGACTCTCGAAAAAGCTCCCACGATCAAGATCGTGGGGATGTTGGCGAGCCTTGGCTGCCCGTACACGTGCAGCTTTTGTATCGATTCGACCGTCGACTATCAGACGCTCGATACGGACCAGTTGCGCGATGACTTGCGGTTCCTGCTGACAAAGTTCAAGCGGCCGCGAGTGGCGTGGCACGATCCGAATTTCGGCGTGCGATTCGACGAGACGCTGAGCGCAATCGAAGATGCGGTTCCCCCGGGTCGAATGGACTTCATCGCCGAGAGCAGTCTGTCGCTGCTGTCGGAGGATCGACTGCCGCGTCTCCGGCAGAACGGCTTCAAAGCCGTACTCCCCGGGATCGAATCATGGTTCGCGCTGGGCAATAAGACCAAAACTGGGCGGGCCGTGGGGATGGAGAAGGTGCGCCAGGTATCGGATCACGTGAACATGGTGCTTCGATACATCCCGTACATCCAGACCAATTTCGTGCTCGGCCTCGACACCGACGAGGGGCCCGAGCCGTTCGAGCTCACCAAGACCTTCATCGACATGACACCCGGTGCCTTTCCCGGGTATTCGCTGTTGTCGGCGTTCGGCCGAGCCGCACCGCTCAACCTCGATCTACAGCGGGCGGGACGCGTCCTGCCGTTCCCCCACCACTTCCTGAACAACAACCTGGCGATGAACGTCCGCCCCAAGAACTACGAATGGCGGCCGTTCTACGATCGCGTCATCGACGTCACGCGACATTCATTTTCCTGGCGCGCGGTCGCCCGGCGGTTCTCGGCCACCGAAGGTGCGATCCCTCGCTGGATGAACGTCGTCCGGGCTCTCTCGAGCGAAGGTCGTGGTCGCCTAGCGTACCACACCACTGTCCGGGGCCTGCTCGATTCCGATCGCTCGGTGACCCGCTACTTCGACGGCGAGAGCGATGTGCTGCCCCCGTTCTACGAGAATCGCCTCCGAACCGACCTCGGTACGTTCATGCCGCTGCTTCCGACCGGTGGAGCGCAGCACGACCCCAACGCGTATCTCCACGCCGAGGAGGCCGCGCCCAAGCCGACCCCTTCAATCGACCTGACTCCGGGCCTCTCGCGTCGCGCTCGTGCCCGCAACGCGGCCGCGCTCCAGGTTCCCGGCACCGCCTGACCCAGCGTTCGCTCGTCGCAGGAGATGGTCGATCGACGGGGCACACCACGGCACCGTGATCCGATCAGGGGCGCGCCTATGGACAACACACATAAATAACGAACAGTCATTTATATATGTAACACATTGACTGTTATTGACTTAATTAATGTCCGCCACGCGCGACGGTCCCGGCGCCTTCGAAGCTCTCCGTCGTCACGTTCTTCCCTGAAGACAGCGTGCGCACGTAGGTCACCAGCGCCCAGATCTGCGCGTCGCTGATCCGACCGCCCCATGACGGCATGCCGTCCGGTCGCCCCTCACTGATCGACTCGTACACATCGCCCGCGGTGCCGCCGAAGTGCCAGCGGCCGTCCTGCAAGCTCGGCCCCATTCCGCCCGAGCCCTCACCGCCGTGACAATCCGCGCAATTGTACGCCACGAACAGTTGCTTGCCCTCGTCGAGCGCGCGCGGATCATGCTCACGTGGGTTGACCAGGACCGCCAGCGAGCGCTGCGCCACGAGCCCAACCTGTATGTGATCCGGATGCGCGACCAGCGCGGCCGTGCCCCCCTTGGATGATCCGCTCTGCGCATCGCTCTGCGC
>PMAE01000075.1 GCA_003152485.1 Gemmatimonadota bacterium
CGGTGCGGCACAGCCCGATCCCTTCGGCTCCGAACGCGCGCGCGATGCGGGCGTCGCGCGGCGTGTCGGCGTTGGCACGCACCTGGAGCGTGCGGAATTCGTCCGCCCAGGCGAGCAGTCGGGCGAAGGATTCGTAGAGCGGCGCGTCGGCGGGTCGCATCGCGCCCGTGACGACCCGCATGACATCGCTCGGGACGGTGGGCAGCGCTCCGCTGTAGACCGCGCCGTTGGCGCCATCGACGGTGAGCCAGTCGCCTTCTCGAACCGTCGTGCCGTTGACGCTGAACCGCCGATGCTCGGCGTCCACCCGAAGCTCCTGGCAGCCCACGACCGCGCATTTGCCCATCCCTCGGGCGACCACCGCGGCATGACTGGTNNAGCGGAGCACCGCTACATCCGGATCGAAGACCGCGACGCCGCTGGCCGCACCCGGGCTCGCCGGCAGTCCCCGGCATAGCGGCGTGACGCGCACCTCCCCGTCGATCACGGGGTGCAACAGTTGATCGATCTGGTCGGCTGGCACGCGAGCCACGGCGTCCTGCGGCTGGATCAGCCCTTCGGTCACCATCTCGCACGCGATGCGCACGGCCGCCGCCGCCGTCCGTTTTCCCGCCCGCGTCTGGAGCAGAAACAGTCGCCCACGCTCCACCGTAAACTCGAGATCCTGCATGTCCCGGAAGTGGCGCTCCAGCCGCTCCTGGGTCACGCGGAGCTCCGCGTACGCGGCCGGCAGACGCTCCGCCATCTGCTCGATCGGCAACGGGGTCCGCAGGCCGGCGACCACGTCCTCGCCCTGCGCGTTGACCAGAAACTCGCCGTAGAATCGGCGCTCACCGGTACCTGGATCGCGGGTGAAGGCGACGCCAGTTCCTGAGTCATCGCCCAGGTTGCCGAACACCATGGCCACGACGTTCACCGCCGTGCCCAGCGTGTCCGGTATCCCGTTCACGCGACGGTAGTCCACCGCCTTCTTGAGCGTCCACGATCCCCAGACTGCTTCGATCGCGCCCCACAGCTGCCCCACGGGGTCGGATGGGAAGTCCGCGTTCGTGGCGCGGCGCACGACCGACTTGTACTCCTCGACCAGATTCCGGAGCGCCGCTTCGTCGAGCTCCGAGTCGGTCGCGACGCCGGCCATCAATCGCTTGGCGGTGAGCAGGGATTCGAACTGATGGAGCGGCACGCCGAGGACGACGTCGCTGTACATCTGGAGGAATCGCCGATACGAGTCGTAGGCGAATCGCGCCGTGCCGCTTACGCGGGCCAGCCCGATCACGGTCTGATCGTTGAGCCCGAGATTGAGGATCGTTTCCATCATCCCCGGCATCGATACCGGAGCGCCGGACCGGACCGACACGAGCAACGGGTCGCGCGGATCGCCGAACCGTTTCCCCGTCGCCTCCTCCAATCGGAGGAGCGCGCGCTCGACCGCAGGGCGCAGCGCGGCGGGGGCCGCTCCGGTAGCCAGGAAGTCGATGCCAGCGCGGCAGGCGATCGTAAACCCCGGGGGGACGGGCACCCCGAGGTTGGTCATCTCGGCGAGATTCGCGCCCTTGCCACCGAGCACATCACCCATGGTCCGCGTGCCGTCGGCCCGTCCGTTTCCGAAAAAATAGACGATCGGCGCGTCAGGCGACATCGGCTGCTCGACCGTGGGAGGTGAACGGTGAGACACGGGCTTCGACCGGGGCGTAGGGCCGCCCTACCTCAGCAGCCGCATCCGAACCGCAGCTTGTCGGGGTCCGTCGGCGGCGGCGTGGGGTAGTCTCCGGAAAAACATGCATCGCAAAACCCGTGCGGGCCGCCGGGGACGGATTCCAACATCCCGTCGAGGGACAGATAGCCGAGCGAATCGACGCCGAGGTTGGTCGCGATCTCATCGACCGTGAGGTTCGCGGCGATTAGCTCTTCGCGGTTCGGTGTGTCGATCCCATAGTAGCACGGCCCCGTTATCGGCGCCGAGCTCACACGCATATGGACTTCGCGCGCACCGGCGGCGCGGACCATTGTCACCAACCCCCGCGTCGTCGTGCCGCGCACGATCGAATCATCGACCATAACCACACGCTTGCCGTCCAGGAGATCGCGGACCGCGTTGTACTTGACCTTGACCTTGGCGTCGCGGCCGGCTTGCGTCGGCTGGATGAAGGTGCGTCCGACATAGTGATTGCGAATCAGCGCGAATTCGAACGGCACTCCCGACTCGTCCGCGTAGCCGAGGGCGGCGGAATTGGAGGAGTCCGGGACGCTGAATACGAGCTCGGCGCCCGGCGCGGGGCATTCACGCGCGAGCCGGCGGCCGAGGGCCCGCCGTGAGGCCTCGACCGAGCCGCCGAAGACAATGCTGTCCGGGCGTGAGAAGTACACATGCTCGAACACGCACCGGTGCAGCGGCTGGTGGGGCAGCGGGAACGTGGAGTGGATACCAGTGGCGTCGATCGCCACAATCTCGCCCGGTGCGACCTCGCGATCGTAGTGTGCCCCCATGATGTCGAGCGCGCAGGTCTCGGAGGCCACGATCGTGCTGCCTTCGAGGGTCCCGAGGACCAGCGGCCGCCATCCACGCGGATCACGCGCTGCGAGCATCGTATCTCCGATGACGACGAGCACGCAGTAGGCGCCCTCGACACCGCGCAGTGCGTCCGCGAGCTTGGCGGCCGGCGGCTCTGAGGTCGACATCGCAAGCCGATGGACCAAGACCTCGGAGTCCATGGTCGAGCTGAAGATCGAGCCCCGATCTTCGAGCTCGATCCGGAGTTCCGTCGCGTTGATGATGTTGCCGTTGTGGGCGAGGGCGATGTGGCCGCCACGAAACCGAGCCAATGCCGGCTGCGCGTTCTCGATCGTGGTTGACCNNTCCTGGCCGCGATGCTGGAGGGAATACAGCCCCAAACGCGTGAGTTCCGCGGCTTGGGGATGTCCGCGGACGCCGACAATACCGCACATGTGCGTTAGACGGTCGAAGTATGAATGCCTGGGCCTACACGAACGAACCGGCGGCGGTTGGCTCTTCCGCCGCTTGCACAACGGCTGCCGATCCCGCCATCGCGCGGGGAATCGCGCCGTGATACGCCGCCGCGAGACGCGCGAGCGATGCCACGACCCGCGTGCCGCCGATCGTGATCCGAAGCTCAGCGGCTCGCGGCCGCACGGTCCCGATCTGGCGTGCCGGCACCCCGCGTTCGCGGGCCACCGCCAGCACCGCCGCTGGATTGAGCGTTGACACGATAATGCGTCCCTGACCTTCACCGAACAGCACCGCGCGCTGCGGGATCGCGGTCCACGGGGAGAGATCGAGATCCGCGCCGACCGCCCGCTCGGCGTCGGCGACNNGGCGGCGAGCAGCGCATCGATGAGTGCGCGCTCCGCCGCCAGATCGCAATGGGGGGGGGCACCCGCGACCACGCCATGGATCCGGACCAAATACTCACTGCCGCCCAACTCGTCGGTCGGCTCGCCGAGGAGCACGATCGCCGCCTCGGCGTCGTCGCGGAACCCGGATCGGGTCACATGGTCGAACGAATCGATCAGCCCGACCATTCCGATCACGGGCGTCGGATAGATCGCGCCCACGGGGCTCTCGNNCTCGTTGTAGAGCGACACGTTGCCGCCCGTGACCGGCGTACCCAACGCGCGGCACGCGTCCCCGATGCCGCCGATCGCCTCACGGAGCTGATAGTAGACGGTGGGGCGGGTCGGGTTCCCGAAATTGAGGCAATTGGTGATCGCCATCGGCCGCGCTCCCACGCACGCCACATTGCGCGCCGCCTCCGCGACGGCGATCTGGCCGCCGACGCGTGGGTCGAGATACGTGTACCGGCCATTGCCGTCAGTCTTGAGCCCAAGCGCCCGGGTGGTCCCACGAATGCGGACCACGGCCGCGTCTCCGGCGCCCGGACCGATGACCGTATTCGACCGCACGGAGGAGTCGTACTGCCGCGTCACCCACGCCTTGCTCGCGATCGTCGGCGACGCCAACAGCGTCTCGAGTGTCCATGCCGGGTCGCGCTCTTCGGTCCGCGGGGCAATCGCGTGCACATCCGTCTCGCGTGCCGCGCGCACGGCGGGATCCTCGCGGGCCTCGGGTGTATAGAACGGACATTCGGTGACCAGCCGCGAGCCGGGGAACTCCGCCACCACGCGATCGCCCTCGGTCACCCGATAGACCGGTTCCGCGATCACCTCGCCGATCACCGCGGCCGTCAGATCCCACTTGGCGAGAATCGCGCGGACGGCGTCCTCGCGGCCCCGGCGTGCGACGACCAGCATGCGCTCCTGCGATTCGCTGAGCAGAATCTCGTACGGCGTCATCCCGGGCTCGCGCGCGGGGACCTTCGACACGTCGATCGTGATGCCGACATCGCCGCGAGCCGCCATTTCCGCGGATGATGATGTCAGCCCGGCGGCACCCATATCCTGAATGGCTACGATGTGTCCGCTCTGAATCAGCTCCAGACTGGCCTCGAGCAGCAGCTTCTCCGTGAATGGATCGCCAACCTGCACCCGCGGCCGTTTGGCATCGCTCGCTATCGATAGATCTTCCGACGCGAACGACGCGCCATGGATTCCGTCACGGCCGGTCCGGGCGCCCACCGCGATGATCGGATTGCCCACGCCCTCGGCGACGGCCCGAATCAGCTCGTCTTCCCGCAGGATGCCCACGCACATGGCGTTGACCAGTGGGTTGCCCTCATACGCGGGGTCGAACACGACTTCGCCGGCGACGGTCGGGACGCCGACGCAGTTACCGTAGTCACCGATCCCGCGTACGACACCCGCGAACAGATAACGGACGCGTGGTGTGTCGAGCGATCCAAATCGCAGCGAGTTGAGCATCGCGATCGGGCGCGCGCCCATAGTGAACACATCACGGAGTATCCCACCGACGCCGGTTGCCGCGCCCTGGTACGGCTCGACGGCCGAGGGGTGGTTATGCGACTCGATCTTGAAGGCGACCGCCATTCCATCGCCGACCGCGATCACCCCCGCGTTTTCACCCGGGCCCTGGAGCACGTAGGGAGCGGTTGTGGGTAGGGTCTTCAGCAAGGGCTTGGAATGCTTGTACGAACAGTGCTCGCTCCAGAGGGCGCTGACGATGCCCAACTCGGTGAACGTCGGCTCGCGGCCCAGCATGCTGACCACGCGCGCGTACTCGTCCGGCGTCAGGCCATGTTCAGCGACGAGCGCCGGAGAGATCGATGGATCGCCTGGTCGGGGCGATGGCGCCTGGCGTTGGGGCGAGCTCACTCGTGGGGGGCGGACCGCGCCGAGTCGGGTTTCGGGCCATTGCCCGCGAGGCGCGCCGAGTCGGCGTGATTGGGTACGACGCGCACATACGACGACGGTCGCGCGGGCGGGCGCGGGCCCATCAGGACGATACCCCCGCGGTGGGCGCTGTCGTCCGGGGTGCTGGCACGGATCGGCGCCGGTGCGAAGTGGGTCGGCGCGGCCGGTTGGAGCGCGCTCGGCGACGAGCTGCGACCGGTGTAGGTGCGCTTGCCAGACCGGAACACGGCGTCCGTGACGATCCCGCGTTCCAGAACGACGAGGTCATCCATGCCACATTTCTGCCCGCACTCGTTGTTGTACATCAAATAGGTGAACGAGCCAGAGTGGCTTTCCTCGCTCGGGTCGCCCAGCCGGTCGATCACCTGATCCTTGGTCATGCCTGGGTCGATGATGACGGCGTTGGCTTGGGCCGCGAGCGGGCCGGGCAACGCGACCGTCAAGGCGACGGTCAGGCCAGCGGCCGCAAGGGTCGTGACCAGACCGCGGGACGCGTCCCCGACGGCGAGGCGGAGCGCGCGATAGATCGCAATGCGTGAGACGCGACAGCCGATGCGCATGGGCGGCTCCAGGTCAGGCCGCCACGCGAGCGACCAGAGACTCAAACATGGGCAGACCGTCGGGCGCGCCAAGCAGCGGGTCGGCCGCCCGCTCCGGATGGGGCATCAGGCCGAGGACGTTGCCCGCGGCATTGATGATGCCGGCGATGTTTCGGGTCGAGCCATTGGGGTTGCCGGCCGTCGTCGCGTCACCCGCTGCATCGACATACCGCATGACCACTCGGCCCTCGCCCTCGAGGAGCTCGATCACGCACGGATCGGCCACATATCGCCCGTCGCCATGAGCGATCGGGAGGCGAAGTATCTGCCCCGGCGCGTAGGCATTGGTGAATGCGGTCTCGGTGGACGCGACGCGGACGCGAATCGACTCGCCTAGAAACATCAGCCCCGCGTTCCGGACCAGCGCTCCGGGGAGTAGTCCCGCCTCGCACGCGATCTGGAATCCGTTGCAGATCGCCAGGACACGGCCCCCGCGATCGGCAAAGGCGCACACCTCGCGCATGATCGGGCTGAACCGGGCGATCGCGCCGGCGCGTAGGTAATCGCCATACGCAAAGCCCCCGGGGAGGACCACCACGTCGGCGCCCTCGAGGTCGTGCGCCTTGTGCCACAACATGACCGCCTCTTCACCGATGCCGTCGACCACGGCCTGATAGGCGTCAATGTCGCTGTTGGACCCGGGGAAGGTGACAATACCGAAGCGCATGGCTGTGGGCTCGAGAATACCGGTGGATCAGGGGCGGGCGATGGACGCGATCTCGAAATCTTCGATCACGGGATTGGCGAGCAATCGTTCGCACATGGTGCGGACCGCGTCGCCGGCCGCTTCGGGCGTGTCGGCGTCCGCATCCACCACCACGTGGCGACCGACGCGCACGTCACGCACCTGAGCGAAGCCGAGCGAATGCAGGGCGTCGGCGACAGCGTGGCCCTGGGGATCGAGCACGCCCATCCGCGGGACGATGTGCACCGACACGCGAAACCTGCTCATGCGATCCTCCACGATGCGACCCCGCCCGTCCGACACGCCGGCATCCGCGCTGCAGGGCGGTAGTGCCCGGCGATGGCGCGCATCCCATCGTCAGGCGTCGCGCGACTCTCCGGTATCGACGGCGGAATCGACGGGCCCACCGTCGGACTCCGGTGTCGGTACAAGGCGGACCCATCGGCCGCCCTGGCGCCGCCGACGTCCGACCACGACGTCGCGTCCTCGTCGGCTCGCGACGGCGTCTTCGTCGTCGGAGCGATTGTCATCAAGGCCGGCGCCGGTCGGTATGCGGTCAACAAGGCCCAGCGCAACCGCCCTCGTGAGACCGTAGAGGACATACGCCATGCCGGCGGGGAAGAAAAACTCGCGGCCATACCTAAATATACCGACTATCGAGCCAACCACGACGACGAGGCCGGCCACCCCGCTCCACGTCCGAACGCCGACCTTGGGGAACGCCGGATACGGCACATTGGTGATCATCAAGATCGCCAGGCCGCCCATAAGCACCTTGACCATGTCCGGCCATGGCAGATCGGCGATTCGCGTCTGGTTGTAGAACGATGTTTGGCTGAACCAGTAGTAGGTCGCGAGCGTTCCGCCGGCCGCCGGGCTCGGCAATCCCTGGAAATGGCGCTTCGCCGTCCCGCCCTGCATCACGTTGAATCGGGCGAGGCGAATCACCGCGCAGGCGGTGAACAGGAACACGAGCAGCCACCACGCGCCGCCCTCTCGGTCGAGGACCGAGTAGTAGATGATCATCGCCGGCGCCAGCCCGAACGAGATCGCGTCCACCAGCGAGTCGAGCTCGATCCCGAATCGGCTGCCGGTACCGGTCGCGCGGGCGATCCGACCGTCGAATCCGTCGCACACACCGCCCAGAACGATGAAGAGTACGGCCCGCGCAAATTCGGCGTGGGAGGCGGAGACGATCGCAAAGATGCCGAAGAACAGGTTGCCCAGCGTAAAGCCGTTGGGCAGTGCCGGCGCGGCGCGACGGACATCGGAGCGTCGAAGCCGACGCGCCACGACGCGCTTGACCGGGTTCACCACGCTGGCCTCGGCGCTGGCACCGTCATGGCGCCAACTCGGCCAATACGGTCACACCTGCCGTAGCCCGCTGTCCCACGGTCACCCGAACCGGGGTGCCCGGCGGCAGGAACACATCCACCCGCGACCCGAATCGAATTATGCCCATGCGCTCCCCCTGCGTCGCCGCATCACCCTCCCGACTGTAGGTGACGATCCGCCGCGCGATGAGTCCCGCGATCTGTCGTACCAGTACCAGTCGATCGTTCGTCATGGCGATCCCAACCGACCGCTGCTCGTTCTCGAGGCTGGACTTGTCGGTCGCGGCGTTGAGAAACTTGCCCGGGTTGTAGTGGACGTAGCGCACCGTCCCGCTGACCGGATACCGGTTGACGTGGACGTCGAAGACATTCATGAAGATCGACACCCGACGCGCGGGCCCGCGAAAGAATGTCGGCTCCGTCAGGTCCGTCACCATCACCACTCGGCCGTCGGCTGGCGAGACCACAAGGCGGTCGCCCCGGTCGCCCACCCGTTCCGGGTCGCGAAAGAAGTACGCCACCCACAGCGTGAGGAGGGCGAGCACGAACGCGATCAACCACAGGGGCCACGACCGCCGAGCCAGTGCTGTCGCCAGCGCCGCCGCGGTGAGGACGCCAGCGATCGCCATGAACACATACCCTTCGCGCGCGAAGTTCATACGGACACGGGCCCACCGACGGCGGCGGCGAGCGGCGCACCGGTCAGCCGCTGGTACGCGTCCAAATACCGGGCGCTGGTCGCCGACACGACCGCTGGCGGAAGTGGCGGGGCGGGCGCGTCGCCATTCCAGCGTCCCGCTTGGCGCTCGGCGTCGAGGTAATCGCGCAGGGGTTGCTTATCGAAACTCGCTTGGCCGCGTCCCGGCGTGTAGTCGTCGGCCGGCCAAAAGCGCGAGCTGTCGGGTGTGAGAACCTCGTCGATCAGCAGCACCTGACCACCGACGTGGCCGAATTCCAACTTCGTGTCTGCGATCAGGATCCCTTGGGGGGCCGCCAGCGCGCGTCCGCGTTCGTATACGAGTCGGGTGAGTCGTTCCAGCTTCTGGGTCACGGCGGCTCCAATCAAATCGGCCATCCGCGCGACGCTGATGTTCTCGTCGTGTCCGTGGTCCGCCTTGGTCGCCGGCGTGAACATCGCGGGATCGAGACGGTCGCTTTCGCGGAGACCGGCTGCCAATCGCTGGCCGCCGACCTGTTTTCCCGCTTGGTATTCCTTCCACGCGGACCCCGACAGGAATCCGCGGATCACACATTCGACCGGATACACGGTTGTTCGCCGGACGAGCATCGCGCGACCGACCAGCAGCGCGTGATGCGGCGCCAGGACAGGGACGGCGGCGACGATAGCGTTTGCGTCGGCGCTCAGCAGATGATGGTCGACGTGATCGCCCATGCGCGCGAGCCACCAGGCTGTCAGCTGCGTGAGCACCGCACCTTTGTGTGGTACCGGCTCGCGCATCACCACATCGAACGCACTGACTCGGTCAGTGGCCACGAGCAACAGACGGTCGGCGTCCACTTCGTACACATCGCGAATCTTGCCCTGTCGGATCCGGGCGAGCGGGAGCTGGGTATCGCGCACCGCCGGTGTGGGGTCGATGGAGGTCATACGCTCACCCCGGCCGCAGGAGTGGCCGATGTGGGCTCCTCTGCGATCGCCGCGAGCATGGGATCGACGACGGTCGTAAGGAATTCGTCCACCTGCTCCGCGGAACGCCCGATGAAGCGTCGGGCGTCCACCGCCTGCCGCAAGTCGTCTGCCCCAAGGGGAAACGTCGGGTCGGCCGCCAATCGCTCGAGCAGATCGTTGTGACGCGCGCCGTCCTTCTTCACGGCGCGGGCGGCGGCCATGCTATGCCGACGGATCGTTTCGTGGGCGACCTGGCGGTCGCCACCTCCGCGGACGGCGCGGACGAGCAGCTCCTCGGTGGCCATGAAGGGAAGTTCGTCTTCCACCCGCTGGCGGATGCGGGCCGGATGCACGTCGAGTCCGGCGGCGATGTTGGCCATGAGTACGAGAATCGCGTCGGCGGCGAGGAAGCTCTCCGGGAGTACGAGCCGACGATTGGCGCTGTCATCGAGCGTCCGCTCGAAATATTGAACGCTGTGGGTCTGATTGGCGTTGGGTTCGAGAGACTGGGCGAATCGCGCCAAGCCCGCGATGCGCTCGGAGCGCATCGGGTTGCGTTTGTACGCCATGGCCGACGATCCGACCTGTTCCGCTTCGAACGGCTCGTCGATCTCGCCAAACGCTTGGAGGAGCCGGATGTCGCCACTGAACTTCGCCGCGCTGGCCGTAATCCCGGCCACGACGGAGAGGACACGGGCGTCGAGCTTCCGAGAGTACGTCTGGCCGGTGACGGCCAATGCGCCGTCGAATCCAAAGGCGTGTGTCACCCGGCGGTCGAGCTCGCGCACCTTGTCGTGGTCACCGTGGAACAGCTCGAGATAGCTGCCCTGCGTCCCGGTGGTGCCCTTGATGCCGCGGAAGGGCAGGGTGGACCGGCAGTGATCCAAATCCGCGAGATCGAGGAGCAGGTCCTGCATCCAGAGCGTCGCGCGTTTCCCCACCGTCGTGAGTTGGGCCGGTTGCAGGTGCGTGTACCCGAGTGTGGGCTCGGCCCGCCACTGCCGCGCGAACGCCGCCAGCGGCCGGAGGACCCGGACGATGCCACGACGGAGGATCTCGAGTCCCGACCGAAGCTGGATCAGGTCGGCGTTATCGGTGATGTCGGCGCTCGTCGCACCCAAGTGGATGACCCGCCGGGCGGCCGGCGCGACATCAGCGAAGGCGTGCACGTGCGCCATGACGTCGTGGCGAAACCGTTGCTCGTAGCGGGCGACGGCCGTGAAGTCGATGTCGTCGAGGTGAGCGCGCATGTCGTCGATCGCGGCCTGCGGCACGTCGGCTCCCAACGCGCGCTCCGCTTCGGCGAGCGCGAGCCAGATCCGGCGCCACCATCCGTGCCGCGTCTGGGGCGACCAGAGCGTCATCATCTCGGACGACGCGTATCGCTCGGCCAGTGGGGAGGCGTAGCGCGCCTGGCGGTCTGTCGTCGGCGCGCCGCTCGTTGGCGCGCTCATTGAATGCTGAAGTCCGTCGTGTAGACCTGGCCGTTGTGTTCGAAATACATGCGGATGGGTCCGCGCCCACCGTAATAATTTAACGCTTCGGCCGCACGATCCGCGGATTCGACCGGCGTCCGATTGATCTGCACGATGACGTCGCCGGAGCGGATGCCGAGTTCGTCGGATACGCGGGGCGTCACGCTAAAGATCACCGCGCCGTGGTTGCTGCGGACACTCCGGTCGGCCCGGATCGTCGGCGTCAGGGTCACCAGCTGGAGCTCCTTGAGCACCTCGACCTTGGGCGCGCTCACTTCCGGCAGGTCGGCGACGGTGACGGTGGCCGTGAGGTCTTGGCCGTCACGTCGCACCGCCAAGGGCACGGATTCCCCGACGCGGAGATCAAGGAGCTCGGCCTCCCAGTCATATGGATTGTGCAGGTCGCGCCCACGGGAGCGCAAAATCACGTCGCCGGGTTGCAGCCCGGCGCGGGCCGCGGGGGAGCCGGGGACCACCGAGCGGACGGCTACCCCGCCCGTGAGCATGACGCGTGCATTGTTCGCACCGGGTAGTCGGAGCTGGACGCCGATCCACGGGCGCCGGATCGCGCCGTGCGCCAACAGGTCTTCCGCGACCCGACGCACGCGATTGATGGGGATCGCAAATCCCAACCCCACCGACCCGCCGCTCGGCGAGTAGATCGAACTGTTCACGCCCACGACTTCGCCCAGGGTATTCACCAGTGGACCGCCGGAATTGCCAGGATTGATCGAGGCATCGGTCTGGATCATGTCGACGTACACCCCACCGCCCTCGACCTGGCCCACCAGATTGCGCCCCGTCCCGCTGATGACGCCGGCCGTGACACTCGGCTCGGTATTGCCAAGAAAGAATCCGTACGGGTTGCCGATCGCGATCGCCCACTCGCCGATGATCAGGTCGTCCGAGGTGCCGAGAGGCGCCACGGGCAGGTGCTGGGCGCTGATCCGGAGGACCGCCAGGTCGTTGGTCTCATCAACGCCGACGACCTTCGCCGGATAGGTGGTGCCGTCCCGCAGCGCGACGTTGACCGCGGTCGCGCCGCTTACCACGTGTGCGTTCGTGACGATCACGCCATCGGATCGGATGATGAAGCCAGAGCCCAGCCCTTGGGTGGTGCGGTCCGACCGGCCACGAAAGAATCCGTCGAAGGGGTCGGTGGCAGGCGACATCGCTTCGGTCTGCACGGTCACCACAGCGGGCGATACGCGGGCCACGGCATCAGTGATGGGCGTGCGCCGAGCGGCGAGCCCAGCGCGCCCGGACGGCGCCGAGTGGATGGTCAGGGTATCGACCGGACGGTTGGCGGCGGGGGGCGCCGGTACCGTCTGCGCGCCTGCGTCCGCCGAGAGTTGGCCGCCCGGGCCGCAGCCAACGGTCAGCGCGAGCACGGCGGTGACGGCGACCCTCGCCATCCCGGCGCGAGGGCGTCGGACGGAGATTGGGGATTGGCCGTTCGCGGGCTGCACGCGCATGACGATTCGGATGCCTGTTAGACCGTGGGCCGCGGCTGACGGTGCACGCTTAAGTCCCGCAGAAACTGGTCGAGCCCGCGGTCGGTCAACGGATGCAACAGCAGCGCGCGCAAGACATCGGGGGCGACCGCCACCACGTCGGCTCCCGCCTCCGCACACCGCGCGAATTGGGCCGCGTGCTGCGGTTGGGCGGCGAGGACGTCGCATTCCATCCCGTGGGCCGCGAACAGCGTCCCGACGGAGCGTACGACGTCGGTGCCATCGTGCCCGAAGGCATCGAGCTGGTCCAGCGCCACGGTCACCATGAATGCGCCCGCCTTGGCCGCGAGGACGGCTTGCGCGGCCGTGAAGACAAGGGTGACAACGACCCGCACGCCATCGGCACGCAGTCGGCGCATCGCGCTGACGGCGTCCTCGATTAACGGAATCTGCACCAGGATCTGGTCCGAGATCTTGGCGAGTTCCCGCGCGTCGCGGTAGATGTCGGCGGCGTTGACCGCACCCACCGTCGCGCAGACCGGGCCCGCCGTCGCCCGGCAGATCTCCGCCAGCAACTCATGCTCCTCGCCGTCGCCGGCCGCGTCACGCAAGGTCGCGGGCGAGGTCATCACGCCGTCGGCCAGGCCGCCATCCGTTGCCCATTGCACGTCCCTCACCGTCGCCGTCGACACGAAGATCTTCATTGCTTCCGCCTGTGATGGTGCGGGACTGCGGGCCCGATACCGTCGGGGCGCCGACGAGGAGTCATGCGATCTGTAGATAGAGCGCGCGCGGATATTCGACGTACTCGAGGCACAACGCGTGGGCCGGCGCGGGCGGCGACACATCGTCGTTGTTCGGTGCCCCCAACAATTCCTGCACCGCCGACCGTGGCCGCGCACCCGACGCCGCGGCGACCATGGTCCCAACGACGAATCGTACCATGTGGTGCAGGAATCGATTGGCCTCGATTTCGAAGGTGAGCCCACCCGGACGCTCGCCCCACCGCGCAACCCGAACCACGCACCGATGATCGTCGGACTCCGGCGCGGTGCCCCGTACCGCATACGCGCGGAAGCAGTGGTCGCCGACCAACGCATCGGCCGACTGCTGCAGCGCCTCCCGGTCGAGCGGTCGCCGGACAGCCCACTCCCACCGCGCCCTGAACGGCGACTGCGCGGCGTCGTCCGTCCCGACGCGATAACTGTAGCGACGCGCGAGGGCACTGTACCGGGCGTGGAACTCAGGATGCATCTCGTGCGCCGCCACGACCCACACGTCGTTCGGCAGGAGCGCATTGAGCGCTCGACGCAGCTTGTCCGCCGTCCACGCTGCCGGCACCGTTGCGCCAACGGCTTGACCACGGGCGTGCACGCCAGCGTCCGTTCGACCCGCACCGACTGCGCTGGTCGCCGTGTTGCAGAGCCGGCTCAGCGTCTCCTCGACGACTCCCTGGACGGTGCGGGTGTTCGGCTGGCGCTGCCATCCCGCGAATTGCGCCCCGTCGTAGTGGAGGACGAGCTGAACCGTGCGCTCCGACATCACCGTGAAGTTACCAAACGCCAGGGGGGTGTCAAGAATTCTTGCGGCGGAACTGGCGAGGGAACTGCTTGCTATTGCTCGACGTACGGCAGGGTATCGCCCGGTGCCCGACGCCGGCCTCCACGGCGCCACCGTCACGCACACGACGCACTATCGTCTATACCTTGACCGACGCGCGCGGACCCCGTACGACATCTCTCGATTCCGATTCGGCGTACCACGCGCGTCGCCCATCCCGGCATGCCCCCACGCACCCTCGGTTCACTCGCTCACGCGCTCGCGGCGGCCCCTGACCTGGACGCCAGTCTCGTCGCGCTTGGCGAAGGGCTTGCCGAGGTCGATCGGTCGGCGCTCATGGTGTTGTTGCGCTACGATGGTCGTCGCGAGATGCTGGTAGACCGCCTCACGCCGGCAGGTGGGCGGGTGACGTGTTCCCCCGTCGAGACGACGTTCGACCACCTGCCCGGTTCGATTCGCCAATCGATATCGAACGGCGGCCAATTCGTGGACCTCGCGGAGCAGTCCGCCGAGTACGCGCGGTTGTTCGGGCTCACACCGATGCCAGACGGCCAGCTGGCGTTGCGCGGGGTGCTGTTCGACGGGCACCTGGCGGCCATCGTCGCCTTGTACGAGCCAAAAAAAATCTTTGGGACCCGCGCGGCAGAGCGGTTCGCCGGTGCGGTCGCGCTCTTCGAGCTCGGCTTCGTACGGTTCGCCGAGCGAGACGCCCGGGACGAGGCGGTGCGCACGTTGGAGGACGTCACGCAGCGCGTGCACGGCGAATACGTCAAAAAGCTAGCGGTGCTGGAACGTCAGTTGGTCCAGGCGCGGGGCGAGGCGAGCCGAGTTGGGCCCGCGGTCGCCGGTGCCTCTCCGGGCGCCGCGCAGATGGTGGCTCTTGAACGCGAGGCGGCCCGAGCGAGCGAGGACGCACGCCGCGCGATGCGCCGCGCCGACGCGGTCGAGCAGCAGGTCGCGGCCGCCGTCGGCCAGCTCCAACAGTCTCACGTGGAGCTCCATCGGCGGAGTGAAATGCTCCGACAGAAGACGCGCACACTGTATCTGATCGACAAGGTGCTCACCCTCGACAACCACGCCAACGATCCGCGGAAGCTGGTCGACGGCCTGCTCGCACTGGTTGGGGACGACATGCAGGCCCAGCGATGCTCACTTATGTTGCGGGCACCCGAGCCCGGGTACCTGTACCTGGCGGCGGCCCGCGGCCTCGCCCCGCACATCGTCGAAGGGTCCCGCATCGCGATCGGTGAGGGCGTGTCCGGACGGGTCGCGGCCACCCGGCAACCCTTGTTGGTGCAGGACGTGGCTGAAGCGAAGTCCCACCCGTTGCTGCACGACCAGTACTTTACCACCGGATCGTTCATCAGCTTCCCACTGATCTACCACAACGAGCTGGTCGGCGTCGTGAATCTCACCAATCGCGCGCAGCGGGGCGTGTTCGTCGAGGAGGATGTCGAGCGGGTGCGCCTCCTGGCCCTGGTCATCGCCCTCGTCGTCCTACATGCACGACTGGCGGATCGGCTGATGCGCATGTTGCACGTCGCGTGATTGCGTCGCCGCCGGTCAACGCGACGGCTGGCCCAACGGCGGGGGCGGTGGCATCGGGCCCGCATGATGATTCCGCGCTGCGCAGCGCGCTTCGCACGATAGCCGACGGGGAGACGCTGGCCGAGAGCGCCGCGAGCGACGCCTTTGACGTCGTCATGGCGGGGGGCGCCACACCGGCGCAGATGGGCGCCTTATTGATGGGGATGCGCGCTCGGGGAGAGACCCCACCCGAGCTGACCGGGGCGGTGCGCGCGCTACGCCGAGTGATGGTGCATCTGCCCGCCGAGCGCCCCGACGAATTGGTGGACACGTGCGGGACGGGCGGGGGAGTGGTGACCACATTCAACATCTCGACGGTGGCCGCGTTCGTGGCCGCGGGGACCGGGGTCCGTGTCGCCAAACACGGCAACCGCTCGTACACGTCACTCTGCGGCAGCGCCGATCTCCTCGAGGCGCTCGGCGTACTCCTCGATGCTCCGGTGCCGGTGCTCGGTCGCGTGCTCGCCGATGCCGGCATTGTGTTCATGTTCGCGCCGGCGATGCATCCCGCCATGCGCCATGTGGCGCCCGTCCGTCGCGAGCTTGGGGTAGCGACGGTCATGAATCTCGTCGGCCCACTCGCCAATCCGGCGGGGGTCGGTCGCCAGGTCATCGGTGTTTCGGATCCCGAGCGGCTGGCGTTGGTTGCGGCCGCGCTCCGCACGCTTGATGTGGCCCACGCGCTCGTCGTGCACGGCACGCCCGGGCTCGACGAGATCTCGCCGCTCGGTCCGACACGGGTGGTAGAAGTCCGGCCCGATGGAGAGCGGTATTGGACGATCGATCCGAGGGACTTCGATCTTGACGGCGGCGCCCCCAGCCATCTCCAGTGCGGGGACCCGGCCACGAATGCGAGAATCGCCACCACACTCCTGTCCGGCCACGGCCCCGCCGGCGCACGCAGCGCGATCGCGCTCAACGCCGCGGCAGCCATCTACGTCTCGGGACGAGTCGCCTCTTTTCCCGCGGCGGTCACGATCGCGCTCGACGCTCTCGACCGCGGGCTAGGACTCGAGGCACTTGAACGTATGCGCGCCGCATACGCGGCCGCGTCAGCGCACACCCCGTAGACGGCATGCGTGGGACATCACTGCCGCCCTGCGGGCCGACTACCGCTTGACGCTCGCCATATAACTGGTCGCTTCGACATGCGGCATCGCGTCCGCCGCGTAGGTAAAGGTCCCCTGGTCCTTCACTTCGCGAGCCGCGCGCACGAGAGCGCCCAGCGCGGCGCGGGCGAACGAGCCACCCACGCTGATCCGTCGGACGCCGACCGCCGCCAGTTGTTCGACCGAGTAGGTAGCGCCCTTCAAGCCCATGACGACGTTGACGGGCTTGGCGAGGGACGCGCAGACCTCGCGGATGGCGTCGAGACTTGGAAGTCCAGGCGCGTACAGCACATCCGCGCCGGCCGCGGCGTAGGCTTGCAGCCGCCGGATGGTGTCGTCGAGATCAGGACGGCCATGCAGGAAGTTCTCGGCTCTCGCCGTCAGCAGGAACTGACACTCGTGCGCCGCGTCCGCCGCGGCCGCGACCCGCTCCGCCGCTAGCTGGAGGTCGTAGATCCGATCGGTCGCATCGCCGGTCGCGTCCTCGATCGATCCGCCAACCAGGCCGACCGCCGACGCGAGGCGAATGGTGGCTGCGCACGTCTCCGGCGCCCGGCCAAACCCATCCTCCAGATCCGCCGACACCGGCAAATGCGTGGCCTCGACGATGGCCTTGGCGTTCGCCAGGATCTCATCACGCGTCAGGCCCGCCGCGGAATCGCGGCGTCCGACCGCAAACGCGTAGCCGGCGCTCGTCGTGGCCAACGCCTCAAAGCCCAACGCCGTCAAAATTCGAGCTGTGCCCGCGTTCCAGGGATTCGGGATCACAAACGCCCCGGATCGGTCATGGAGCGCTCGAAATGCCTGGTATTTCTGGTCTCGTGTCACGTGGTGATCCTCGACCCAGGCAGTCCCCGATTCGGAGATCGGCGTTAGTACCGTCGCAACACGCCGACCACGATCCCCTGGATCGCAACATCTCGTTCGTGCACGTAGATCGGGGACATCGTTTCATTGGCCGGCTGGAGCCGGATCCGTCCGTCCCGCTCCCGATAGAGCTTCTTGACCGTGGCACCCGCGCCGTTGAGCACCGCGATGACCGTCTCGCCGTTGTCCGCCGCCTTGCGCTCGTGGACGACGACGAAGTCCCCGTCCCGGATCTGTTCGTCGATCATCGAGTTCCCGCGGACCCGCAGGACGTAGTGGCCGCCGCCCCGACGCACGTACGTCTCCGGTACCGTCACCGTCTCGTTCGATTCGACCGCTTCAATTGGCATCCCGGCCGCGACCAGTCCAAGTAGCGGCAACTCGATCGCCCGCGGGTAGGCGTCGGACGGCAAGATCTCGATGGCCCGACTCTCGTTGTAGTTGCGTCGGATGTAGCCCTTGCGCTCGAGATTACTCAGGTGCTCGTGGACCGTCGCCAGCGAGTTATAGTTGAACTGCGCAGCGATCTCCTCGAAGCTCGGCGCGTATCCGTAGGATTCGGTATACGAGCCGAGGAAACTGAGGATCTCTCGCTGCCGTTTCGTGAGCGCCATGGCTGACCTCGGTACAACGGCGTTAGCTACGGGGCTGACCTGCCCGAACAATATCCGAAGCCCACGTTAGCCGAACAAGCCCCGAAGTGCAAGTCTCCAACACGTGGACCCCGCCGACCGGTACTCTGGGAACCCTCGTCGCGGCGGCGATGGATCGTGTTCGCGCGCTGCATTCCCACCAGGGGTCGCTCGAGCGGGCTGCGGCTGCCGCTGCCACGCCGCCGTCGTTCGCGGCCGCGTTCCGCGGTGACACTCTGGCGATCATTGCGGAGATCAAACGGCGGTCGCCGTCCAAGGGTGAGCTCAACCCCAACCTGGACGCGGCGCATCGAGCAGGGGAATACGTCGCCGGCGGCGCGGCGGCAGTCTCCGTCCTGACCGAGCCCGATCGCTTTGGCGGTAGCCTCGCCGACCTCCGCATGGTGGCGGAAGCGGTGTCCATTCCCGTGCTGCGAAAGGATTTTCTCGTCGATTCGTTGCAGCTTCTCGAAGCCCGGGCGTTCGGGGCATCCGCGGTGCTCCTCATCGCGCGGGCGCTGCCGCCCCGTCAGCTCGTGGTGCTGGTCGCGGCGGCGCGCGCAGTGGGGCTCGAACCGCTCGTCGAGGTCCGCGACCAGCGGGAGCTCGACCGCGCATTGGCCGCCGACGCCCACGTCATCGGTGTCAACAATCGCGACCTTGAGACGCTACGCGTCGATCCCACGACTGCCGCGCGGATCGTCCCCGAGATCCCTGCGGACGTGATCGCCGTGGCTGAGAGTGGCATCAGTAGTCGAATCGAGGCGGAGACGGCCGCTGCGTTCGGCGCCGATGCGATCCTCGTGGGGTCCGCGTTGTCGGTCGCCTCAGATCCCGCGGCCGCGGTGCGGGCGCTGACGGGGCTCGCCCGTGCCGAACGGGGCCAGGGATCTCGGTGACGCAGATCAAGATGTGCGGCATGACGCGCGCCGAGGATGTGGCCCAGGCGGCGCTCGTCGGCGCGGACTACGTGGGGTGTGTGTTCGCCTCCGGCGTCCGGCTCCAGGCGGCCGCGCAGGCCGCGCAATTGTTTGCCGCCTTGGACGGCCCCGCCGCTCCGCGACGAGTCGGCGTCTTCGCCTCGGCTGACACGGTCGAGGTGGGCGCAATCGCGGGGGCCGTTCCGCTCGACGTCGCCCAGGTGCACGGCGACTCCGTTGCCGCGACGATCGGCGCACTCCAAACGACGCTGCCGTCGCTCGAGATCTGGTCGGTCGTGCGATGCCGAGAGGGGCGCCTGCCGGCGGTCGCCGCCTCGCTCTGGCGTGCCGCCAAGACCCTCTTGCTCGACGCCCACGTCCCGGGGATGCTCGGCGGCACCGGCGTGACGCTCCCGTGGCAGGCGCTGGCGGACGACCTCCAAGCGGTGCGCGCGGCCGTCGGACCGGCCGCCCGGCTGGTACTCGCCGGCGGTCTCACACCCGACAACGTTGGGTCCGCAATCGCGGCTCTGCGTCCGGATATCGTGGACGTCTCATCGGGCGTGGAACGCGCCCCCGGCATCAAAGACCATGGTCGCATGCGGGCGTTCGCGGAAGCGGTCCGGGCCGCCGATCATGCGATCGCCTCACCCCTCCCCCGGCATCGCTCATGACCTCTCTTGCCCAACACGACCGGTTCGGCCGTTTCGGTGGCCGCTACGTGCCCGAGACGCTGATCCCAGCCCTCGACGAGCTGGACGAGGCCCTTCGCGCGGCCCTCGACGACCCCGCATTCACCAGCGAATTCGACGACCTGCTCCGCACCTACGTGGGGCGGCCATCCCCTCTCAGCACCGCACCCCATTTCTCGACCCGAGTGGGCTCGCCGGTCTACCTGAAGCGCGAAGACCTCAACCACACGGGAGCCCACAAGATCAACAACACGATCGGCCAGGCGCTGCTCGCGCGTCGGATGGGGAAGCGCCGGATCATTGCCGAAACGGGGGCCGGCCAGCATGGAGTGGCGACGGCGACGATTTGTGCCCGATTCGGGCTGGAATGCGTCGTCTACATGGGCGCGGAAGATATGCGCCGCCAGGAGTTAAACGTCTTTCGTATGCGGCTGATGGGGGCCAAGGTGGTACCGGTCGAGAGTGGCACCCGCACCCTCAAAGATGCCACCACGGAAGCCATCCGCGACTGGGTCACGACGGTCAACACCAGCCACTACATCATCGGGTCCGTCGTGGGTCCCGCTCCCTATCCACGAATGGTGAAGGAATTTCAATCGATCATTGGCCGCGAGGCACGCGCGCAGATGCTCGAGCGCGCCGGGCGCTTGCCGCGCNNATCTTCGCCGGATTCTTGAATGACTCCGACGTGGAGCTCGTAGGCGTGGAAGCCGCCGGCGAGGGCTTGGACAGCGGCCGCCACTCGGCGTCGCTTGCCTGTGGCACGCCCGGCGTGCTGCATGGCGCGTTCAGCTATCTCCTCCAGGACGCGGAGGGCCAGGTGCACCCCGCCCATTCGATCTCGGCGGGGCTCGACTACCCCGGCGTGGGACCTGAGCATTCGAGCCTGAAAGATTCCGGGCGGGCCACCTACGTCGCGGTGACCGACCACGCGGCCCTCGAGGGATTTCAACTGCTGAGTCGGATCGAAGGGATCGTGCCGGCGCTCGAGACCGCTCATGCGGTAGCGTGGGTGGACAGCCAGGCAGGCCGGTGGGCCGACGACGAGCCGGTGCTCATCTGCATCAGCGGGCGTGGGGATAAAGACGTGGCGCAAGTCAGCGCCCTCGGCATCATCGACGCGTGACAGCCAGCGTCGCCGCCCCACCCCGGACCAGTGGCGGGGGCGCGCGAGCGTCGGCAGAGACGGAGGCCGTCGAGACGCCATTCCCGACCGCACCGATCGAGGAGATGCTCAAGATCCTCGTCAAGGGTGTGCGGGCGCATCAGCTCTACATGCACAACAACCCGACCTACCTGCGCGCGCTCGAGACGCTGCGCGCGGTGTTCGGGCCGGTGTGGGAACAGACCGACGACTTCACGCTGGTCGTGACCGAGTCCGACTTCGTCTGGGAGGGCGCGGTCGTGCTTCGCGAGGCGAGCAAGACATCGGATAGCCTCCCGTGGGTGTTCTACAAAGACGGCGTGCGCGAGCTGCGATTCCAGAAAGGGTTCGAGCAGGAGGACCTGATCACCTTCCTCGATGTCGTCCAGCGCGCCCGACGCAACTCGCCAGACGAGGACGACCTGCTCGTCATGCTCTGGGAGCATGACCTGCTCTATCTCCGGTACAAGTACGTCGAGCTGGCAGAGGACGGCATGCTCGGTGCCGGCGAGCTCACGCCCCAGTTCGAGGCCCACTCGATCGAGCCCCCGCGCGCGGATGATCCGACCCGCCCGGACGAGACGCTCCTCGAATCGCGCCCGGGACTGGTCAATCTCGAGAACTTCGACACCACGCTGTATTTCCTGGACGACAGCGAGGTGGCATATCTGCGCGACCTGGTGGAGAAGGAATACGCCAGCGATCTCCGCCAGAACGTGCTTGCCATCCTCATGGACATCTTCGAAGTCCAGGCCGACGGGCTCGTGCGCGAGGAGATCGTCGGGATCTTCGATACACTGATGCTGCACTTCCTGTCCGCGGGCGAGTTGCGCGCCGTCGCGTACCTGCTGCAGGAGTCGCAGGTGGCGGCGGGACGCGCCAAAAGCCTCGCGCCGGAACAGCGGGACCGACTCGCCCAGGTGCCGGACCGGCTCAGTCAGAACGACGCGCTGTCTCAGCTGCTGGAGTCGCTCGACCAGGCACGGACGCTCCCCCCGCAGGAAGATCTCTCGGCGCTGTTCAATCAACTCCGCCCCCGCGCCCTCGAGACGGTGTTCTCGTGGCTCCCTCGCATCCAGGAACCGGCTGTCCGGACGCTGCTCCAGTCAGCCGCCACGCGGCTGACCGTGGCCAACACCGCGGAGCTCGTGCGCCTCATTGGCAGCCAGGATCTCGCGGTCGCGATGGAGGCCATCCGCCGCGCCGGTGCCCTGCGCAGTACCGCTGCGGTGACGCCCTTGGTCCGCCGCCTCACCGATCCCGACGCCGGCGTCCGCCTCGCCGTGGTGCTGGCATTGGCGGAGATCGGGTCCGCCGGTGCGCTGCAGGGGTTGGAACGGGCGATCGATGATGGCGACCGAGATGTGCGCGTCGGCGCCGCGCGCGCGCTGGCCGCCCGCGCCTATCGCCCCGCGCTCCCGCGCGTCGAGGCGGTCGTCAAGGGCAAGGCGGTCCGCGACGCGGATCTGACGGAGAAGATGGCGATGTTCGAGGCCTACGGATCGATGTGTGGCGACGCCGGTGTCTCGCTGCTCGACGGGATCCTCAACGCCCGAGGGTTCCTCGGGCGTCGCGAAGACGGCGAAGCCCGGGCGTGCGCCGCGATGGCGCTCGGTCGGGTGGGCACCGACCGAGCCATCGCCAGTCTCCAGCGCGCGACGAATGAGAAGGCCGTGGTCGTGCGCAACGCGGTCAACAAGGCGCTGCGCGGTGGTGGCACGTGAGCGCGCCTCCGCCCCGCTCGAGTGGTCCGCGGCCCGAGCCCACCACACCGGCCGGAACGGGCGCGCGCCACCAGTCGGGGCCCACCGCGACCGAAGACGCTCCCGCCGCCCGTCGGAGCCGCGAGGTGACGAACCCCCACCGCAACGATGCGGGCTCGGACGCGGCGGTCCGACGGCGTGGGAAGGCGTTCATTCTCGCGTTCTATGGCGCGCTGCGAGCGATCAAGCTGTATCCCATCGAGAACGCAGCCGTCGTCAAAGCGCTCGAGGATCTCACCAGCGTGACCCACGCGCTGCTGCAGCAGGAGCGCGATCTCGAGTTCCGGACCGCGAGCGAGTTCATCTTCATCAACTCGACCCGATTGCGACTCGATCTCGACAACTATGCCAGCTTCAGCCAGCTGCTGTCACTGTTTCGCGGCGCGGGCATCGGCTCGCTTCGCGTGGCCGAAACGGTGGGACCTCGCGACTGGCTCGTCTTCCTGTCGTTGATCCAAGCGCCCGGCGATGAGGAACCGGAGGATCGGTTCCAGCAGCTCACGGGCAAGCTCACCCTCGCGAACGTCGTGTCGTTCGAGTTCGCGCCACCCGCACTCGGCGGTGACGGCCTCGGCGATCGGCACCAGGCCAAGGAAGCGGCCAAACGCACCTACGCCCAGTCGGTCACCGTCTCGAAGGAAGTGATCCATTCCGTCCGCATGGGGCGAGCGCCCAACATCAAGAAGATCAAGCGCGTCGTGCAGGCGATCGTCGACCAGATTCTCAATGAAGAGACCTCGCTCTTCGGTCTCACCACATTGCGCGATTACGATGAGTACACGTTCACGCACAGCGTCAACGTCTGCATCTTCTCGGTCGCGCTCGGCCGACGCCTCGGCCTCAGCAAGCTGCAACTCTATGATCTGGGCCTGGCGGCCCTGTTCCACGACATTGGCAAGGCCCGCGTCCCGGTGGATGTGCTCAACAAGCCCGACCAACTCAGTGAGTCGGATTGGCGGTCCATCGCCAATCACCCGTGGCTCGGCGTCCTCTCGCTGTTCCAGATGCGCGGGGCGACGGATCTCCCGTACCGCTCGATGGTCGTCGCCTACGAGCACCATATGAAGCACGACATGACCGGGTATCCACGTCCGGTGCGTCCCCGCGCGATGGGCATCTTCAGCAAGATCGTCGCGGCCGCCGATGGGTTCGACGCGGCCACGAGCCGCCGCGCGTACCAAAACGATCCGCTGTCGCCCGCGGCGGTGATCCAGGAGATGCGGGACAATCCGAAACGGGGCATGGATCCGGTCGTGGTCAAAGCGTTCATGAGCTTGTTGGGGCTCTATCCGGTGGGAACCGTGGTGGTGCTCGATACATTCGAGCTCGGGATCGTGCACGCGACCAACCCGAATCCCGAGTCGATCTCCCGGCCGATCGTCCGGATCGTCTCGGACGCGCAGGGGAACGTGTTGTTCCCAGGAGAACTGGTGGACTTGACGACTGAGTCGTCCGACGGGGTCTACGCGCGGACGATCATCAAGACCGCCGACGCCGCACGCTATGGCATCCGGGTCGCAGATTACTTCGTATGATCCAGAACTTCATCACGCAACGATTCGCGGACCTGCGCACCCGCAACCGACGCGCCCTCGTCTGCTACTTGACCGCCGGATACCCGGACGAGGCCCGAAGCGTCGAGCTGCTCCGCGGGGTCGCGGCGGCCGGCGCGGACTGCATCGAGATCGGTATTCCGTTTTCCGATCCGCTGGCGGACGGTCCCGTGATTCAAGCCAGCTCGCAGCAGGCGCTCGCGCAGGGGATGACCTATGCGCGTGCGCTCGCCATCATCGCCGAGGCCGCGGTGGATGTGCCGGTCATCGTGTTCAGCTATCTCAACCCGTTGCTTGCGGCAGGTCCCAGTGCGCTCACTCGGGCCGCCGATGCCGGCGCGAGCGGGGTGCTCGTGACCGATCTGCCGGTCGGGGCAGACCCCCCGCGCGAGGCATGGTTCGGTGAGAGCCCCCTCGCCTTCATCCGGCTCGTGGCGCCCACGACACCGAGTGCCCGCATGTCGGAGATCGCGCGTCACGGGAGCGGGTTCGTCTACCTGATCAGCCGGTTGGGCGTGACGGGCGCGCGCGCCGACATGGCCCCCGAGTTGCCCGCGACCATCGCCCGGCTTCGCACCGCCACCACGTTGCCGATCTGTGTGGGCTTTGGCATCGCGCGTCCAGACCACGCGACCGCGGTTGGTCGCGTCGCTGACGGGGTCGTGGTCGGCAGCGCGCTGGTCGAGGCCGCCGGTCGCGGCGTCCAAGCGGCGATCGACTTCACCGGAACCATCCGACGCGGGCTCGATGCGATCAGCTGACCCAGAGCGATTGATCGTCCGGCTGCTCGCCCGATGAACGCCTTCCTGCACCGCTATACTCGAGCCCTCGGGATCGTGGGTGCCGCGGTGCTGGTCGCCGCGCTCACGGCCGACCATCGGTGGATCGGCGAACCCGCAACGCTCCTGATTTTGGGAATGGCGACCGTCGTGTTGCGGTCGGCGCAGATCCCGCTCACGAAGTATTCCGCGCTCAATCTGGTCGGCGCGGTCGCACTCACCGGCGCGCTCGTGGCCGGCGCGCCCGTCACGCTCGCAGCCGTGTACCTCGGCGTCTACGTGGCGGACGCCTTCGTCCTGCGGAAGACCACGGAATTTGCCTGGATCAACTCCGGCCGCGAGACGCTTGCCCTCGCCGCGGCCTATGGCCTGTTCGCGGGCGCCATGCACGTCACCGGAACCGAGGAGCTCGGCGCGGACGCCGCGTTTGCCGTCGCGGTGTTCGTGGTCGCGTATTTCAGCCTTAGTCGGGCGCTGCTCTACTTCAGTCTCCTCGTCCGTAATAAGCTGACCGCCGACGAACGCGCGCTCATTCTGCGCTACGAGCTCGTCACGGCCGGCGCGTCCACCGCGGCTGCGTGCGCGGCCACGATCGCCATCGCGACCTATGGGTGGGGCGCGTGGCCGATCCTGCTGATCGTATGTGCCGCGGGCTACGTGCTGAAACGGATCCTCGAGGAGTCGATCGCCGCCGAAGAGCAGAACATCATCCACGATATGGAAGAGGTGGTCACGGCCGATGTCTCGCTGGGCGAGGCGTGTGCCTTGATCGAGCGGCTGGCGCATCGGTTGGTGGACTGGACGGACTTCCGGATCTGGCAGCTCCAGGGGGAGGAACTCCGACTGGTCTTCCGGTCCGCCGAGTCATCGCGAGGCGACACGCGCGGTCCGGGCTCGGATTATGGGCTCCTCCGCAAGTTAGCGCTCGAGTCCGGCCGGCCCGTGATCGTGATCGATGCGCTCCGCGATCGACGCATCGAGTCGCCGCGTCCCGAGGCGCGGAGCGCCGTGGTCGCGCCACTTCGGTTTGGGGATCGCAACGTTGGGCTGTTCGAAGTCGAACACCACAAGCGGGCGACGTACGGCGTCAAGCAGTTGGCGCTGCTCCAGCGGGTCGCGAACCAACTCGCGACGACGTTGCACATCTACGAGCTCCGCAAGCCACTCCTCGAGGCCGTTGCCCGTATGGGTGGCCAGGTCGATACGCTGGGGCGCTCGGCGCGTACGCTGCGTGGGGGCGGGGAGAGCGTCGCCCGGACGGTCGCCGAGATCTCTCGCGGGATCATGGAGGAGACCGACCAACTGGCCCGTAGCCTCGAGGTCACCCACCGGCTGCACGAAGCCACGACGAGCGTGGTGCGCGACGGTAGCGCGGCCGCGGCGGCCAGTCGGCGGGCCACGGACGTCGCGACCGAACATCGCGGGACGATCGCCACGGCGATCGACCGACTCGTCAGCGCCAAGAGTTTCGTCGGCGAGAGTTCCGCTCAGGTGGACCAACTCACGCGGACGGCGTCCGAGGTCACGGCGTTCATAGCCGTGATCAAGGAGGTTGCGGAGCAGACCGACCTGCTGGCGCTCAACGCCGCGATCGAGGCGGCCCGGGCGGGCGCCGAGGGTCGAGGCTTTGCGGTCGTGGCCGACGAAGTTCGCAAGTTGGCCGAACAGAGCTCGCGCGCATCGGCGCGCGCGGCCGACATCATCCTCGGGTTCGAAGAGGAGACGCGCCGGATTTCGGAGCAGATGGAACGCGGACGGTTGATCGTGGGGGATGCCGAGACCTTGTCGGAAGCGGCGTTGCGCGCGCTCGACGTCATCCTCGAGGCGACCGCCGAGAGCGCGACGCACGCGCGTCGGATCGCGCAGGTCTCGCGCGATCAGGAGCAGGAATGCGCCCGCCTCGAGGACCGCGTCGGTCGCATCGCGAGCAT
Organism: Gemmatimonadota bacterium; assembly: GCA_003152485.1. GTDB lineage: Bacteria > Gemmatimonadota > Gemmatimonadetes > Gemmatimonadales > Gemmatimonadaceae > Palsa-1248. The sequence goes on from PMAE01000075.1 coordinate 27,001, forward strand.
CTCCGATCGAAACCGGTCCGGGGCGGAGGCCGTCACCGCATCCGCCAAGGAGCAGGCATCCGCCCTCGCCGGGCTGGAAAGCGCCACGCACGAACTGCAGAGCGTGGCTGGGTATCTCGGCGACCTGACCCGGCGCATTACTACCACACGCTGACCTCGAACCGGGCCCACGCCACGCGTGGTCCGGTTGAACATGCCTGGCGGCGGGCTTACGTTCACGCGGTGCGTACGCGCGAGGCCGTCACGCTGCAGGGCATGCGGTTCCACGCCCGGGTCGGTGTGCTGCCGCACGAAGCGACGCTGCCGCAGTCGATCGAGATCGATCTAACTGTCTGGCGGCGTCCTGGACCACCCGGAACGGTGATCGACTACCGCGCGCTGTACGCGCTCACCGAGCGGGCGGTGGGGACCGAGCACACACCATATCTCGAAGAGCTGGCTGAGCGGGTCGCCGCGAGCGCGCTCGACGTGCCGGGCGTGTCCGGGGTCCGGGTGGCGGTCCGGAAGCCGCACGTTATGCTGCCGGGACCCCTGACGTACGCCGAGGTCGTGCTCGAGCGCGGGGGCGATGACTGAGCGGACCTCACCATGCGTCGGCGACACCGTGTATGTCGCGCTCGGCTCCAATCTGGGCGACCGCGACGCGCACCTGGCCGCCGCCCGGACCGCACTCGCCGAGCTGCCTGGCACCAAAATCATCGCCATGTCCGATGTGGAAGAGACCGCGCCACTCGGACCTGCGGGGCAGGGGCCCTACCTTAATCAAATGGTTGCCATGCAGACATCGATCGATCCGCTGACGCTCTTGGACCACCTGCACGCCATCGAGCGGTCCCGGGGACGCGAGCGGCGTGAGCGATGGGGCGCGCGGACGCTCGACCTCGACATCGTGTGCTATGGCGCCCGCCAGATCGCGGAGTCGCGCCTCGCGGTGCCGCATCCCGAATTGGCGCACCGGGAATTCTGGCGGCGGGAGTTAGCACAGGCGGCGGCGCGCATTGCGCAGCCCCCGACGGCGGGGCAGTCATGACGCGTGCGTGGGCACTGCGCCCGTGAGCCCGCGGCGCGGTGCGAGTCCGCGGACCACGGGCAGGCCTGCCACGGTCACGGATCTCCGCGACAAGGCCGCCCGGGGCGAGCGCTTGGTGGTCGTGACCGCCTACGACGCGACGTTCGCTCGTCTGCTGGATGAGGCGGGGGTGGACGCGCTGCTGGTGGGGGATTCCGTCGGCAACGTAGTCGCCGGGTACAACACGACGTTGCCGGTCACGCTCGACCACATGATCTACCACGCGGCCGCCGTCCGACGCGGTGCGCCGAACGCGTTCGTCATCGTGGACATGCCGTTCCTTACCTACCAGATCAACGAGGAGCAGTCGCTCCTCAACTGCGGGCGCGTGATCCAGGAGACTGGGGCGCAAGCCGTGAAAGTCGAAGGCGGCTCGGCATCCATCGCCCGCACAGTACGGGCGGTCGTCGATCTCGGGATTCCGGTGATGGGCCACCTGGGCTTCACCCCGCAGTCGGAGCACGCCCTTGGCGGAGCCCGCGTACAGGGACGCGAGGCAACGGCTGCCGCGCAGATGCTCGACGATGCGCGCCGCCTGGAAGACGCGGGGGCGTTCTCGATCGTGCTCGAGCTCGTACCGGCCAACGTCGCCGAGTCCATCACCGCTGGCATCTCGATCCCCACGATCGGAATCGGCGCGGGTCCGCATTGTTCGGGGCAGGTGTTGGTCATGCACGACCTACTCGGCTTGACCGACACGTTCTCGCCGAAGTTTCTCAAACGGTACGCCACGCTCGCCGACGATGTGCGCGGCGCCGTGCGGGCGTTCGGCGACGACGTGCGCGCGGGCACGTATCCCGACGCCGACCATAGTTTCTGACGCGGGGCCGACCGGCGGTGCAGATCGTCACGACGATCGCCGAGGTACGGGCGATGGTTCGGGCCGCCAGAGCGCGGGGCGACGTGGTGGGTTTCGTACCGACCATGGGGGCGTTGCACGCTGGCCATCTCGCGCTCGTGGATGCGGTGCGCCCCCGTGCGCGATTCGTCGTGATGAGCGTCTTCGTGAATCCGTTGCAGTTCGGGCCCGACGACGATATGACGTCGTACCCCCGAACGCTCGAACGCGATGCGGCCCAAGCCGCGGCCCATGACGTCGATGTCGTGTTTGCGCCGTCCGCGTTGGAGATGTATCGGCGACCCCCGCTCGTCGAGGTCGCGCCGGCGGCCGCGCGTTCGAACGAGATGGCGCTCGACGCGCAGTGGGAGGGCGCGATCCGGCCTGGGCATTTCGTCGGTGTGCTGACCGTGGTGGCGAAACTGTTCCACATCGTCCAGCCCGATCTGGCGGCCTTCGGCCGGAAGGATCTGCAGCAGCTCACACTCGTTCGCGCGATGGTGCAGGATCTCGATATGCCAATCGATATCGTGGCCGTGCCCACGGTGCGCGCGCCGGATGGGCTCGCGCTGTCGAGTCGGAACGCGTATCTCACCGCGCCCGAACGTGCCCGCGCGCTCGCCGTGCCGCGAGCCCTCCACGCCATGGTCGCCGCGTGGACCGATAGCGGCGTGACCGATGCCGACGCCCTCACCGCCGTTGGACGTGCCGTCCTCGCCGCGGAATCCGATGTGACGGTTGACTATCTGGCCATCACCGAAGCCGAACGATTGACTCCGGTCGCCGCGGTCGCGGCGGGCGCCGTGGCGATGGTCGCGGCGCGCGTCGGCCGCACGCGATTGATCGACAACGTGGCGTTCGCGCCACCGGCGGCGGCCCCGTGACGGGTCGTGCCGCGGACTCGCCTCGCCCCCCGCCAGACGTGGCGTCGGCTCCCCGGCCCACCGGCGCGCGAGTCATCACCTTGCCGCCGTGGGCTGTGGTCTCGGACGGCCGTCGCTCGCACATCGCGCGGGTCGTCGAAGTGATCGCCATCTGGGCGGCGGCACTCGCGCTCCCCGCCGTCGAGCGCGCGGCCTGGGAGGATGCGGCCCGGTGGCATGATGCACTACGCGACGCGCCCGAGGCCATGCTCCGTGCGATCCTCGGGGATGATGCCCGTGATGCCGGACTGGACGCCGCGATCTTACATGGGCCGGCGGCCGCCGCGCGTCTGGTCGCCGACGGGGAACGGCGCGCCGACGTACTCGACGCCGTGCGGTGGCACACGATCGGGTCGGTCACCTGGGACCGGACGGGCCAGGCGCTCTACATGGCTGACTTCTTGGAGCCAGGGCGCACCTTTGCGCGAGCCGAGCGGGCGGCGCTGGCCGAGCGCGTCCCGCGCGATTTCGAGGGCGCGTTTCGCGACGTCGTGCAGATGCGGGTCCGCTGGGCGGTCAACGCGGGCAAGCCGCTCGCCCCGCAAACCGTGGCGCTGTGGAACGCGGCGCGATAGATCCCGGCGGCTCCGAGGGCGCGCGTGAACGCGGCGGAAGCCAAACGCCGTCGCGCCGCGGCTCCCGCCGCATGGTCGTGGCGGTGGCGGCTGTCGTCATCGCGGCTGTCGGCGTGAGCGTGCTCGTGGTGCGCCGCCGGCCGACGCCGGTGCCGGTCGCCGTTGCCCCACCGTTTCAGGGCCGCGATGTGCACGCACCGGACGGCGTCCGCATCAAGGTCGAAGTGTTGAATGCCACCCGGACGCACGGGCTGGGCCGGCGGGCGACCATGTACTTGCGCGATCACGGATTCGACGTCGTCTCACTCGGCACATCCCCAGATCTACGCGACACGACGCTCGTCATCGACCGGTCGGGGCATCCCGAGTTCGCGCATCTGATCGCGCAGGGGCTCGGGGGAGCGCGAGTAGAGTCGCGCCCCGATTCATCACGCTACGTGGACGTCAGCGTGATGGTCGGCGCGGGGTGGCGACCGCCGGCCCAGCCGTTCTACCCGTAGCTGGCCGCAGGCCGCACTGATGTCGAGGCCGCGGCTCTTTCGGACCGCGACTTCGACGGTGCGCGCCCGGAGCACGCGCGCGAACGCGGCCGTCGCGCGCGGGGAGCTCTGCGTGAACCCGAGGCTGCCGCCCGGGTGCAGCGGGATCAGGTTGACGAACGCGCCACATTGACGCGCCAGCTCGGCCAGCCGCACGGCGTGATCCGGCGTATCGTTGACCGCGCCCAACAGGACATATTCGAACGTCACGCGCCGCGCGAAGACGCGGGCGGCGGCAATGACATCGGCCAGTGGATACTTCGTGTTGATCGGCATGAGCTGCCGGCGCAAGGCATCGAGCGGCGCATGGACCGAGATCGCCAATCGGAATTGCTCCGGCCGCGCGGCCAGCGCTTCGATTCCCGGCAAGATGCCAACCGTGGAGACCGTGATGTGCCGCGCGCCGATCCCCATGGCGGCCGGGTCGTTCAGCAGCGTGAGCGCGACGTCGACGTGACGCCAGTTCATGAGTGGCTCGCCCATCCCCATGAACACGACATTGGTGGGGCGCAGCGGGGGATCGAGCAATAAGAGCTCGCGCACCTGCCCGGCGATCTCCCACGGTGACAGATTGCGCACAAATCCCATGGCCCCGGTCGCGCAAAACGCGCATTGCAGCGCGCACCCCGCCTGCGATGAGATGCACACGGTGAGGCGCTTCCCGTCAGGAATCGCGACCGTCTCGATGGCTTCGCCATCGGCGAGGCGAAAAAGAAATTTCTGCGTCCCATCCGCCGACTGCTGGCGCGTCGCGAGCGTCAACCGCGGCATCTCGAACGCGGCATCAAGCGCTGCACGAAATGCCGTGGGCAGCTCCGCGATGTCGCCGAAGCTGGCGACCGGCGCCGTCCACAGTCGTCGCGCGACTTGATTGCCGCGATACGCATCGACGCCGTGGTCGAGCGCGAAGGCGCGCAATCGTGCGACGGCGTCAGATGGACGCAGGTCGAGGATGTTGTCGCGATCTGGCATGAGAGAGTACGCGAGGTTGATCACGTAAGGCGTGTCTTTACAGCTATTTACGCGTTATGATCTCTGGCCGCTTCGCAGGCGGCGTGCCTACCGGGTGGCACCCGGCTGGGTTAGATTGCGCCACACTTCTAATGATCAATGAACAGTAATCGATCGGGGTCGGGCGTGGCGCACGCCGCGGCTGACAGTTCGGTGTTGGCGACGTCGTTGCGGTCGCGTCTGTGCGGCTCGCTCCGAGCCGCTGATGCGGGCACGGCGGTCCGGTTGGGCGGATGGGTGCATCGCACGCGCGATCTCGGGGGAATCGTCTTCGTCGATCTGCGTGATCGCGCGGGCATCGTGCAGGTGTCGTTCGATCCGCGGTGGACGCCGCCCGATGTGTTGCAACGCGCCGCCGCGACTGGCGTCGAGAGCGTCGTCCTCATCGAGGGTGATGTTGCCGCGCGTCCCGCGGATTCGCGCAATCCGGAGCTACTCAGTGGCGACGTCGAGGTGCGCGCCACCGGGCTGCGCGTCACCGGCCCGGCGGTCACGCCCGCGATCCCCGTTGCTCGCGGCAAGGGGGAGCTGTTGGCAGCCGAGGAGTTGCGGCTGCGACACCGGCACCTCGATCTCCGGCGGCCCGAGTTGCACGCGAACCTCGAGCTCCGCCACCGGTTGATGCAGACGACGCGCCGGCACCTGAGCGACCGCGGCTATCTCGAGATCGAGACGCCGATTCTGANNAGCCGGAATTCACGCAGATCGATATTGAAGCGTCATTCGTACAGCGTAAGGACGTCCTCACGCTGGCCGAAGGATTGGTCGGCGCACTATTCGCGGAGAGCGGGGCGAGCGTTCCCGCGCAGTTCCGGCGGATGACCTACTCGGATGCGATGGAGCGGTACGGGACGGACCGGCCGGATCTGCGGTTCGGGCTCGAGTTGTACGACGCGAGCGACGCGTTTCGGGGCACCGACTTTGGGATCGCCCGCGCGGCGCTGGAGGCCGGGGGTCGGGTACGCGGGTTGCGACTCCCGGGGGCCGCGGGATTCTCGCGGAAGCAGGTCGATGAGCTCGAAGCGATCGCCAAGGGCGCGGGCGCNNCTGTTCGTGGCGGGTCCGGATCGGATCGCGAGCCCGGCGCTCGATCGCGTGCGACACGAAGGCGCGCGGCGGCTGAGCCTCATCTCGGCCAACGCCTTGGAATTTCTCTGGGTGCTCGATTTCCCGCTGTTCGAACGCGATGCGGCGAGCGGCGCGCTGAGCGCCACGCATCACCCGTTTACCGCGCCGCATCCCGACGATGTGGCGCTGCTCGAGCGCGAGCCCGATCGCGTGCGCGCCGTGGCCTACGATGTCGTACTCAATGGCACGGAGCTTGGCGGCGGTAGCATCCGCATCCACGAATCCGCCGTGCAGGAACGCATCTTTCGACTGCTGGGGATCGATGACGAGACCGCACGCTCGCGGTTCGGCTTCCTCCTCGAAGGGCTGCGGTCCGGCGCGCCGCCCCATGGCGGCATCGCGTTCGGCTTCGACCGGATCGCCATGATGCTTGCCGGCGCGGCCTCGCTGCGCGATGTGATCGCGTTCCCGAAGTCGACCGCGGCGCGGGCGCTGTTCGAAGGGGCGCCGGCCGCGGTGCCCGCGGGGGACTTGGCCGACCTGCACATCCGCGTGGCCGCACCAGCGACGGACCAGGCGTGACCGAACAGGCGGTCACCCATCGCGTCTCCACCGAGGGGGCCGATCTGCTGACGTTGGCCGGGGTAAACGATGCCAACCTGGTCGAGCTCGCGCGGCTGTCTGGTGCCCGCCTCGCTCTGCGTGGCGACCAACTCTCGGTGACCGGGTCCGCCGTCTCAGTCGACCGAGCGGTCGCGGTCGCGCAGCGCATGGTCGAGCTGGCGCGCCAGCGGGAGCCAGTCACGCCGGACGATGTGCTGCGGATGCACGACGACGCGGGCGCGGATGGTCCGGGCGCAGCCACGGTCGCCGAGGGCCAGCGTATCGCATTGCCTGGCATCCGCACCGTCATCACGCCGAAAACGCCAGGACAAGCCGAGTACCTGGCTCAGATCGCCGACCACGATATCGTCGTCGGCATCGGGCCCGCCGGGACGGGCAAGACCTATCTCGCCGTGGCCGCGGCCGTGGACGCATTGGCGCGCAAGCGGGTGCGCCGGATCATCCTGGCCCGGCCAGCGGTCGAGGCAGGCGAGAACCTGGGCTTCCTCCCGGGCGACATGCAGGCGAAGGTTGACCCCTACCTGCGGCCGCTCTACGACGCGTTGGACACGATGATGCCGGCCGAGCGCATCCAGCGGGCGCTCGAGACCCGTACCATCGAGATTGCCCCTCTCGCGTTCATGCGGGGGCGCACACTGGCCGACGCGTTCGTGATCCTGGACGAAGCGCAGAACGCGACCATCCTGCAGATGAAAATGTTTCTCACGCGGCTCGGCGTGAATTCGAAGATCGTCATCACCGGCGACAAGACGCAGATCGACCTCCCTCGGCGCGAAGAATCGGGACTCATGCAGGTCGAACGCATCCTGCCCGGGATCGACGGCATCGCGTTCCACTACTTCGACGAGACCGACGTGGTCCGCCACCGGCTCGTGCGGGACATCATTCGGGCCTACGCGTACGACGCCGGCTCCTGACTCCGGTCCCGACCTCGGGATCCGCGCGCTGAACCTCTGGCGTCAACTCGACCGGTTGACGCCGCGGGCCACGCTCGCCGCGGCCGCCGGCGCTCACCTCGTGCGGTGGGCCATCCTGCTCGCCGTCGCAGTCTGCGCCACGGCGTTATTCGGAGGCCTGGGCGGTGGCCGCTCAGCGGCCGGCGCGCTGCTGACGAACGGACTGGTCGTGACGGTTCTCGGGCTCACGATGATGTTCTACCGGCCCGCGGTGTATCGCTCGTTGCGCGCAGTCACTTTGATCGCGGTGGCGTTCGTGGTCGTCCTCGCGATTGCCGCCGCCGCGGCCCGGAGCGATCCACCGCGGCCCGAGCTGATCCCGATCGCGCTCGTCGCGGTGCTGTTCAGCGTGCTCTTCGATCCGCGCGTGAGTGTGTTCGCGTCGGTCATGCTGGCCACGCTCGTCGGACTGCAGCCGCCGTATCGAGCGTCGTCCACGTTGTTCCTGCTACTGATCGTGGGCGCGGCGGCGGCGTTCAGCGTGCGGGTCATCCGACGACGCGATCAGGTGTACTACTCGATCTTGGTGACGGCCCTGGCGTACGCGTTGGCCCAGTTGGGCATCGGGCTGACCGCGGGGTCGCCCGCGGCGGCCATCTGGCACGCGGTGCTCTTAGGGGGTGTCAATTCGGTCGTCTCCGTCGCACTCGCGCTGATGCTGCTGCCTCCACTCGAAGAGTTCACGGGCATCGATACGTACCTGAAGCTCCTCGAGTGGTCCGATCTAAATCGTCCCTTGCTTCGCCGGCTGAGCGTCGAGGCACCGGGGACCTTCGCGCACACGATGCGCATCGCCAATCTGGCCGAAGCGGCCTGCGATGCCGTGGGCGCCAACGGCCTGCTGGCGCGCGTGGGCGCGTACTATCACGACGTCGGCAAGCTCAAGAAGCCGGAATATTTCGTCGAGAATCAGCCCCGTGGGCGAAACCCGCACGACAAGCTCAAACCCGCGACGAGTGCGTCGATCATCCGCAATCACGTGCGTGAGGGTGTCGAACTGGCCCAGGAACATGGATTGCCGGTTGGACTCCAGGCCTTCATTCGAGAACACCACGGCACGGGGCGCATCGCGTACTTCCTGCAGAAAGCCAAGGAACGCGACGGCAGCAGCGTGGACCCCATGGACTTTGAGTATCCGGGTCCGGTGCCCCAGACCGCCGAGACGGCGATCTGCATGCTGGCCGATGGGGTCGAGGCGTCCGCACACGTGCTGCATGACGCGAATCCGCAAAAGATCCGTGAGGTGATCGACCACATCGTCCGCCAGCGGATCGAACAGGGCCAGCTCCGAGAGGCGCCGCTCACGCTGAAACAGCTCGAGGTCGTCAAAGAGCAGTTCGCGCGCGTGCTGATCGGGATGTATCACCACCGCATCGACTACCCGTCGGCCAGCGGGGGCGTGACGGCCGAATTCGCCTCGACGACCCCGGCGTGATGCACCCCGGTTCGACGCGGCTCGCGTGATCGACCCGGCGTGACGCTCGCCGTCGCGGTATCCACCGATCGCGTGCGGGCGCCGCTGTCAGCGGCCCGAGTCCGCGCGCTGGCGACCGCCGTATTGAGCGCCGAGCGTATCCGGGCCGCCCTCCTGTCGATCACGTTCGTCTCGGCGCGCGCCATCCGGCAGCTCAATCGCGCGCACCTCGGGGTGGATGGTCCGACCGACGTCATCGCCTTCGCCCTCGGGCGCACGGGACGTGGCGCACCGCTGATCGGCGACGTGTATATCGCGCCTGCAATCGCACGCGTGCACGCGCGACGCCACGGAGTCGCGGTCCGGGAGGAGGTGGCCCGGTTGGTCGTACACGGGGTCCTCCACGTGCTCGGCCACGACCACCCGGACGGTCCCGCTCGGGTCGCCTCCGCCATGTGGCGCCGCCAGGAGCAGCTCATCCGCCGCGTGTACACGAACTCCCAATGACCGCCAACGGCGTGGCGGCCGACCGTCTGCTCGCCGACTTTACCGCGCGAAAGCCGGCCGCGCTGGCCCGCGCCATCAGCATCGTCGAGAACCACCGCCCGGGATGCGATCGGTTGCTCGCGGCGTTGCACGGTCGCACGGGTCGCGCGCGCCGGATCGGGATCACGGGACCGCCGGGCGCCGGGAAGAGCACGCTGGCGACCCAACTCGTCCGCGCATACCGGAGCCAGGGTCTCACCGTCGGCGTCGTGGCAGTCGATCCGACATCGACGTTCACCGGCGGCGCGCTGCTGGGCGACCGAATTCGGATGGAGCAGGTCGCGCTCGACCCGGGAGTGTATATCCGGTCGCTGGCGACGCGAGGCGCCCTCGGCGGGCTCTCGGCCACCACTCGCGAAATCGCGGACGTAATGGATGCGTACGGGTTCGACCGCGTCTTGATCGAGACGGTCGGTGTCGGGCAGAGTGAGCTCGAAGTGGCTCGCACCGCGGATAGCTGCGTCGTCGTCCTGGTGCCGGAATCCGGCGACGCGATCCAGACCCTAAAAGCGGGACTGATGGAGATCGCCGACATCTTCGTGGTCAACAAGGCCGACCGCCCGGGTGCTGACCGATTGAGATCGGAGCTCAAAGTCATGGTCCAGATGCGGTCGAGTCGAGTGCGCCGCGGCCACGATGAGTCGCGCGCACCGCGATCGGGGTTCGCGGCCCACGCGCACCCATCGGACGCGGCGGGTCCGCCCTCGCTCGGGGATGGATCGGCGTGGCTGCCGCCCGTGCTGACGGCGGCGGCGGCCGATGGGACCGGCGTCCCGGAGCTGTTGAGCGCGCTCGACGCCCACCACGAGTATCTTTCCGCGAGCGGCGTGTTGGTCGAGCGCCGGCGGGCCCGGTTGCGGGCGCGGGTAGTGGACGTCGTGGATCTGAGAGTCCGCTCACGGTTGTGGCAGGATCCGGATACCGAGGCGTGGCTGGACACGCAACTCGCCGCGCTCGAATCCGGGGGAACGACGCCATTCGACGTTGCTGACGAATTACTCAGCCGGAGCGCGCGGCTGTTGACGGGAGAGGCAGATGACCTCCATCGGTGACCTCGGTCGAGCGACGCACGCCGGGTCGGACGACGCCGCAGATGAATTGGATCGGTTACGGGCCGAAGTGGCGGCGTGGCGCGCCCAGCACGCGGCCGCTGAGCGGCGGGCCGTCGCGTTCTCGAACTCGAGCGGCGATGTCCAGCCGGTGTACACGGCGCTCGACGCCGCTCCCGCATTCGATGAATTGGGGCTCCCGGGCGACTTCCCCTACACCCGCGGCGTCCATCCCACGGGGTATCGCGGCCGGCTCTGGACGATGCGGCAGTTCGCGGGATTCGGCAGCGCGGGCGACACGAACACGCGATACAAATTCCTGCTGGCGCACGGCCAAACCGGCCTCTCGGTGGCGTTCGATTTCCCCACGCTCATGGGGTACGATTCCGACCACCCCCGCGCGGAGGGTGAGGTCGGAAAGTGCGGCGTGGCGATCTCGAGCCTGGCCGACATGGAGCGGCTGTTCGACGGCATCCCGCTGGGCGACGTGTCGACGTCGATGACCATCAACGGGCCGGCGATCATCCTGTTCGCGTTCTACGTGGCCGCGGCCGAGAAGCAAGGCGTCCCGTCGGAGCGGCTGCGGGGCACGATTCAGAACGACATCCTCAAGGAGTACATGGCGCAGCACGCCTGGATCTATCCAGTCGAGCCGGCGCTGCGACTCATCGTGGATGTGTTCGCGTGGGCCGCCGAGCACGCGCCGAAGTGGAACACGATCTCCATCTCGGGCTATCACATTCGCGAAGCGGGAGCGACCGCCGCGCAGGAGTTGGCGTTCACGCTCGCCAACGGCCTGACCTACGTCGAGCGCGGGATCGCGCGCGGGTTGCCGGTCGACGTCTTCGCGCCGCAGCTCTCGTTTTTCTGGGATATTCACAACGACTTCTTCGAGGAGATCGCGAAGCTGCGGGCGGCCCGCCGCATCTGGGCGCGGCAGCTCCGCGACCGGTTCGGCGCACGCGATCCGCGCTCCTGGATGATGCGGTTCCACTCCCAGACCGCGGGCGTGACGCTGACCGCGCAGCAACCGATGAACAACATCGCGCGCGTCGCGTATCAAGCGCTCGCCGCCGTCCTGGGCGGGACGCAGTCGTTGCACACGAATTCGATGGACGAGACGCTCGCGCTGCCGACTGAGGCGGCGGTCCAGGTGGCGCTCCGCACGCAGCAAGTGCTGGCCTTCGAGACCGGAGTGCCGAACGTCTCCGATCCCCTGGGCGGGTCGTACTACGTCGAGGCGCTCACCGACCAGCTCGAACGGGAGGCCGAGGCGCTGTTCGCGAAGATCGAGCAGCAGGGCGGCGCCGTCGCCGCGCTCGAGGAGGGATGGTTCCAGCGCCAGATCTCGGAGTCCGCGGGCCGGCAACAGTGGGAGCAGGAGCAGGGGTTGCGCGTCACGGTCGGGGTCAACGCCTTCGAGTCGGCGGGCGACGAGACGGCCATCCCACTGCTCCGGATCGGCGACGAGACGACCGCCGAGCAGCGTCAGCGACTGGTCACGCTGCGCGCGACGCGGAACAGCGCGCACTGCGACGCGGCGCTCACCCGACTCCGCGAGACCGCGGCCACCGACCGGAACGTCTTTCCGGCGATTCTCGATGCCGCGCGCGCGTATTGCACGCTCTACGAGATTCGGGCGGCGATGGAAACCGTGTTCGGCGAGTACCACGAGCCCGTGTTCTTCTGAGCGCGCGCACCACGCCGTCGACCGAGTGGTGGGCGACCTATTTCGACGCCCGCTACCTCACCGAGTACGAGCCGCTCTTCAGCGATGCGCAGGACCGGCGGGACGTCGCCCGGCTGATCGAGCTCCTCGCGCTCCCGGTGGGCGCGCGCATCCTCGACGTGCCTTGCGGCCAAGGCCGCCATGCCCGGCTCCTCGCAGAGGCTGGCTACGCGGTGGATGCACTCGACTACTCGGCGCACCTCCTGGGCGTTGCCCGCGCCCTGGGGGCGCGCGAGGGGCTGCACTACCGACGCGGCGACATGCGGGCCCTCCCCGTGCGGTGGACGCACCGGTTCGACGCCGTCATCAACGTGTTCACGTCGTTCGGGTTCTTTCTGCATCCGGGCGACGACCGGCGCGTCCTGCGCGAGTTCGCGCGGACGCTCAAGCCCGGGGGGACGTTCGTCTGGCACGGCGCGAGCCGGGACGGCGTCATGGCGCGGTTCCTGGCCCGGGATTGGTGGCACACCGCGGATCGCACGTTCGTGGCCCACGAGCGGACGTTCGACCCGCTCTCCGGCGTTCTGTCCGTGGATGCACGGTGGCAGGGGAACAGCGGATCCGGGCATCGGACATACCGGATCCGTTTGTACACCGCCAACCAATTGGCCGATTTACTCGCCGACGTGGGAATCGTCGTTGAGCAAGCGTTCGAAGGCTGGACCGCGCGGCCTCTGACGCGCCGGTCGGGAGAAATGCTCCTCATCGGTCGCAAACGCGAGTTGCCCCGCGTACCGCGGGCCAAGTAAACTGCAGGGACGCCGCACGCGGCGTGCTGCCCCATCCGACACCTCGCCATGACCGCCTCACGACCTATTCGCGTCCTCGTCGCCAAGCCCGGGTTGGACGGTCATGACCGTGGCGCCAAAGTCGTTGCGGCCGCGTTGCGCGACGCGGGGATGGAGGTGGTGTATACCGGACTGCACCAGACGCCGGAGATGATCGCGACCGCCGCGGTGCAGGAAGATGTGGACGTGGTAGGGCTCTCGATCCTCAGCGGTGCACACATGACGCTGTTCCCGCGAGTGCTCCAGCTGTTGCGGGAGCAAGGCCGCGACGACGTGCTGATCACGGGCGGCGGTATCATCCCGCAGGACGACATGGACGCGCTGCATCTCCAGGGCGTCGGCAAGCTCTTTGGCCCCGGGACATCCACGTCCGAGCTCGTCCGCTATATCCAGGACTGGTTCGCCCAGCGGCAGCGGCAGGAGGCGTGACCGCGGCTCGCCGCGCGGCCCCCGCGACGGGGCACCCATCGCCCGAGGGCCGGACCGGGTCCGGAGTGCCGGATCGCCGGCCGCGACTCATGCGGTTGGCCGACGAGCTCCGCGAGTTGGAGAGCCGCCTCCGGATGGGCGGCGGGCCGGAGCGCATCCAGCGCCAGCATGCGCAGGGCAAGCTCGTGGCCCGCGAACGGGTGGCAGGACTGTGCGATGTCGGCGCGCGATTCCTCGAGATCGGCCTGCTCGTCGCCTACGACCAGTACGAGGGGCAGGCGCCGGGCGCCGGCGTCGTGACCGGAGTGGGAATCGTCCACGGCCGTGAAGTGGTCGTCGTGGCCAACGACGCAACCGTCAAGGCGGGGTCGTGGTGGCCCGAGACGATCCGCAAGATTCTCCGCGCGCAGGAAATCGCGATGCGCTGCCGAGTGCCGATCGTGTACCTCGTGGACTCGGCGGGCGTGAACCTGCCGTACCAGGGGGGCGTGTTCCCGGGACAGTACGGCGCCGCGCGCATCTTCTACTACAACTCCATCATGCGTCGCTATCTGCGCGTGCCGCAGCTGGCCGCCGTGATGGGACAGTGCATCGCCGGTGGCGCGTATTTACCGGCGCTCTCGGATGTCATCGTGATGGTCAAGGGTACGTCGTTCATGGGACTGGGCGGCGCGAACCTCGTCAAGGGCGCGACCGGCCAGACGGTAGACTCGGAGGCGCTGGGCGGCGCGACCACGCACACGGAACGGAGCGGAGTCGCGCACTACGCGGTCGACGACGACGTGGCGTGCCTCGAAAAGCTGCGCGCGCTGATCGGCCGCCTGCCGCCGCCGGCCGCGCGGGCCCCCATGTCCACGCCGCCCTCGAACGCCACCGCATCGGCTGAACCGACGGGGCAGGAATTGTACTCGCTGCTGCCCGCCGATCATCGCATGTCGTACGACATGCATACGGTGCTGCGCGCGATCCTCGACGGGGGCGCGATCGATGAATTTCAGGAGCATCGCGCGCGCGAAATCATCTGCGGGGATGCGACCATCGAGGGGTGCACGGTCGGCGTGATCGCGAACCAACGGGGACTCATTAAAGGCGCCGCCGGAGAGAAGCCGCGCTTCGGCGGCATCATCTATCCCGAGAGCGCGGAGAAAGTCGCCTTCTTCATCGATCGGTGTGACCGGCAAGGGATACCGCTCCTGTTCGTTCAGGACGTGTCCGGGTTCATGGTGGGGCCGGAAGCCGAGGAAGCGGGGATCATCCGGGCGGGCGCCCGGTGGGTCGAAGCGATGGCGACGGCCCGCGTGCCCAAGCTCGTGCTCACGGTCAATCACGCCTCCGGCGCCGGGTACTACGCGATGGCCGGCCAAGGGTTCGATCCTGATTTCATCTTCACGTGGCCGACGGGCCGGATGGGTGTCATGGAAGGCGAAGCGGCCATTCAGGCCGTGCACGGACCGGTGATCGCGGCCGCCCGGGCGGCTAACACTCCGCTCGCGCCCGACGTCGCATCGGCGATCGATGGCATGCGCCTCGAATACGAGACTCAGCTCGACGCGCGCTACGCGGCGGCGCGCGGCCTCGTCGACGCCGTGGTCTATCCGGAAGAGACGCGCGCCGTGCTCGCCATGGCGCTGCGCACCGCGGCGCAGAACCCCGGACCTCACGTCGGTGCCTTCGTGCTTCCGTGCGATGGGACGCCGGGCGCACACGGGCACGCGACATGAGCACGCGACATGAGCACGCCATGAGCAGGCCATGAGCACGCCTCGCATCGTCCGCGTCGCGAGCGGCCAAGGATTTTGGGGCGACTGGCTGGAAGCGCCGCGACGTCAGGTGACCGGGGGCCCGGTCGATTACCTGATGCTCGACTACCTCGCCGAAGTCACGATGTCCATTCTGCAGAAGCAGAAGGAGCGCGATCCCACTCTCGGGTACGCGCGCGATTTCCTGGGCGCCGTTGAGAGTGTGTTGCCGGCCATCACCGATCGCGGGGTCCGGGTGGTCGCCAATGCCGGGGGCGTCAACCCACAGGCGTGCGCCGCGGCGGTGCGCGGATTGGCCACCGACCACGGGGCAAGCGCGGGAGTCCGGATCGGCGTGGTGCTGGGCGACGATCTGCTGCCGCGGCTCGATGCGCTGTTGGCCGCTGGCCATCCGCTGGCGAATATGGAGACCGGCGAGCCGTTGGCGTCTGTCCGCGATCGGGTGCTGTCCGCCAACGCCTACCTCGGCTCGACGCCGATCGTCGAAGCGCTCACGCGTGGCGCCAACATCGTGATCACGGGGCGGTCCACCGACACGGCGCTGACCATGGCGCCACTTCGTCACGAGTTTGGGTGGGCCGCTGACGACTACGATCGACTCGCTGCGGGGATCGTCGCCGGCCACATCATCGAATGCGGCGCCCAGTGCTCGGGCGGGAACTGCCTCTACGACTGGCGCGACATCCCGGACTTGGGCGAGGTCGGGTACCCGATCGTCGAAGTCGCGGCCGACGGCACTTTCGTGGTCACCAAGCATCCCCACACCGGCGGCCGGGTCTCGACGCAATCGGTGGCTGAGCAACTGGTGTATGAGATGGGTGATCCACACTCGTACATCACGCCCGATGTGATCGCGGACTTCACGACGATCCGTCTTGCGGCCGATGGGGCCGACCGGGTGCGCGTGCACGGCATCAAAGGCCGTCCGGCGACCGACAGCCTGAAAGTGTCGGTCGCGTATCGGGCCGGCTACAAGGCCGTCGGCACGCTGGTCTATGCATGGCCGGACGCGGTCGAGAAGGCGCAGGCCGCCGACCGCGTGCTGCGCGAGCGGCTCGACCGGCTCGGGTTGCACTTCGATCGTGTGTTGACCGAGTTCGTCGGAGCGGGCGCCACCCACGGCGCCCTGGCCGGCCCACCGTCACCGGACCTTCCGGAAGTCCAGCTGCGGATCGGTGTCCGGGGCAGCAGTCGCCGCGATGTCGAGCGGTTCACGCGCGAGATCGCCCCGCTGGTGCTCAACGGACCGCCCAGCGTCACGGGCTTCGCCGGCGGCCGACCGAAGGTCGAAGAGGTCGTCGCCTACTGGCCCGCGCTCATCGACAAGCGCGTCGTGCAGCCGACCGTGGAGATGCAATGAGGCCCGCCCGCTGATGCGCGTTCGACTCCTCGACATCGCGCATGCCCGATCGGGTGACAAAGGCGACACGGCCAACGTCGGCATCCTCGCGCTCCGCCCGGAGTGGTACGAGGTGCTGGACCAGTACGTGACACGCGACCGGGTGGCCGCCCATTTCACCGGGTTGATCACCGGCGACGTGATACGATTCGCCCTTCCCAACCTCGGCGCCCTCAATTTTCTGCTGCATGGTGCGCTCGACGGCGGCGGTACGCTGTCGCTCAAGACGGACGCGCAGGGCAAGGTGGTATCGACCGCGCTCCTCCGCATGGTGATCGACGTTCCCGACGACGTGGCCACGCGGTTGCGGCTGCCGGCCGCGCCCGCGGCAGCGCCGTCCGGCCCCCGGCAGTCAGTCCGATGACCGCCCCGCGACGTCACGGCATGCTCGGGGCGTCCACATGATGGTCGCCGGTCCTCTCCGCTCCAGATGACGGCGCTCACGGCCACCAAGCTGACGTTGGCGGTGACCGGGCTGGCGGTCTTTGGGTACGGGGTCCGAAGTGACCTCGTCGTGTGGCGCTGGACCGGCATCGTCTGTCTTGGGGTGGCGTTTCTCCTGCGCTTTGTTGGGTCGCGGGATCGTCGTTAAGTTGTTAGGGTGACGATAGTTTCCTCGCCACCGCGGTCTGAGCGACGGCCACGCGTGCGCGCGCCGGCCGCCGAGCGTTCGGGCGCTACCCTCCCACGGGTCAGCGTCCCGGAGCTGCTTGCGCCCGCAGGAACGATGGAGGCGGTCCGGGCCGCGGTCGCCAACGGCGCGGATGCCGTCTACCTCGGGGCCGGCGGGTTCAATGCGCGGGACGACGGCGCGCAGCTCACGCTGGACGAGCTCGGCGAGGCGTGCCGCTTGGCACACGCGTGCGGCACGCGGATCTATTTCACGCTCAATGTTCTGATCAAGCCGTCGGAGCTGACGAATGCTCTGGTGTTCCTCGGTGACGCCGTTGACCGGGGCATCGACGCCGTGATCGTGCAGGACCTGGGATTGATTCGCTTGATCCGAGCCATGTTTCCCGACCTCGAAGTGCACGGCTCCACGCAGATCACGGTGCACGATCCGGCGGGGGCGGCGGCGGTGCAGGATCTGGGCGTCGCTCGGGTGGTATTGGCCCGCGAGAATTCGCTCGACGACCTGCGCGCGATTCGGGACGCGGTTCCGGGGCTCGGGCTCGAGGCGTTTGTGCACGGCGCCCTCTGCATCTCGTATTCCGGCCAGTGCCTGATGTCCGGCCTGATCTCCGAACGCAGCGCCAATCGCGGGGCGTGCGCGCAGGCCTGTCGCAAGGACTACACGCTGACCGATGCGACCGACGGCGCGACGCTTGATAGCGGCTACCTGATCTCGGCGAAAGATCTCGCGGCGTACGACGAGCTCGCCGCGCTGGCCGACGCCGGTATCCGCTGCCTCAAGATCGAAGGACGGAAAAAACGGCCGGAATACGTGGCCACGGTGACCCATGGCTACCGTCAGTGGCTCGACGCCATGGCGCGCGGCGCAGCGGAGCCCACGCGTGCCGACGCGGTCGAGCCCCTGGTCCAGATCTACAGCCGGGGATTTACCTCGAGCCTGCTGCACGGTGGTGCGGGCCGCACATTTGTCACTCGTGACCGCCCCGACAATCGGGGCGTTGCGCTAGGGACGGTGGTGTCGATCGCCCGCGGCGATGTCGTGGTGGATGTCTCGCGTGAGATCCATGTCGGCGACGGCCTGGCGTTCGAGATGCCCGGACAATCCGAGGAGCAGCGGACCGGCGGTACCGTGTCCGCGGTGCGTGCGACCGCGCGGGACGGACGCGGGTTTCGTCAAACGCTGTCCATGCGCGAGCGGGCACCGATCGGGGCGACGGTGGTGCGTAATGCCGACGCCGAGCTGCTGGCATCGAGCCGGGCCAGCTACGCGTCGGTCGCGGCACCCGCTCCGCCGCGTACGCCACTCCACGTCCGGTTGCTGGGTGCTGCCGGCCTCCCGCTCGACGCGGTGTTTACCGCGGGAGCTGAGGGCGACGCCGAGACGATCACCGTAAGCACCGGAGCCACGCTCGTGCCCGCGACGCGTCGCTCGCTCGACGACGCGCAGTGCCGGGCGCAGTTCGGCAGGCTCGGTGACACACCGTTCGTCCTCGGTGGTATCGACCGCAGCGGATTGGCGGACGGGCTGTTTCTGCCCGTCAGTGAGCTCAATCATTTGCGCCAGCGAGCCGTCGATGCGCTGGCCACTCGTCGCGACTGGGCGCACGCGGCGGTGAGAATCCACCGGGCGGAGCGAATCGCAGCGCTCGTCGCGGCGACGGACGCGACGCCCCGCTTGACGCCGGGCGCGACATCGCGCGCGACCTCTCGGCCATCGATGGACGGCGCCGTCGCGCTCGCGGCGAGCGTCTACCAGATCGATGATGCGCGCACCGCGGCGGCGGCCGGTGCGACAGAGATCATCTTCGATCCCTTTCTCCGGCATCCCGCGCCGCCCGCGGCACGTCTTCGCGAGCTCGCAGCGGAATTGTCGGACTCGGGGATCGCGGTGTGGCTCCGCACGCCCACGATCGTGCGCCCGAGCGACCGGCGCGCACTGGGCAAATGGTTGGATAACGACCTCCCCGTCGTCACGGGCCACCTCGGGCTCGCGCGCGAGCTGGCGGGNNGACTACGCGGTGAATTGCTTCAACCAGCACACGGCCGCCGCGCTGTTCGGGATGGGCGTCGAGCGGATTCTGCTCTCGGTCGAGCTCACGTCCGACGAGATGGCGGCCGTATCGGCGCCCTGGTCGGGGCGTGGGTTCGGCGCGCTCGTCTATGGGCGACCGGAAGGCATGACCATCGAGCACTGTGTCCTGTCGGCCGCGTTCGACCGCGAGCCCACGACGTGTCGCGACCTGTGTGTCCAGAAGCATCCCAACGTGGAGCTGACGGATCCGGCGGGGTACCGATTCGCCGTCGCGACCGACAGCGCATGCCGCAACCGCTTGTTGCACTCACGCCCCATCGAAGCATCCGAGTTTCTCCCGGCACTCTGGCACGGCGGACTGCGCTCGTATCACCTCGTCTTCAACGTACCCGGCGATCCGATCCACGAGCTCGTGGCCGGATACGCCGCCGCGCTGCGGTCGCTCGCGGTAGGCGGGGCGCCGGACGGCGGCACGCTCCGAGCGCTTGTCGGCCGTGCGTTTACACGCGGGCATTTCGCCCGCGCCGTGTGATCGGGTTGGGACCGCGGAGATGGACCGTGATCCGCAGTCGTCAGCAGTGCAACGCCGTGAATCGATGACGCAGGTTGGTGCCGCCGCGCGAACGATATGGCAATGACGACGACGCCGTCTCGAGCCATCGCACCGTTGGGCGGCGACACACCCGTGGTTGCGGCGGCCGACGGCGCGGGCGACGGCGCGGGCGACGGCGGGACCAGCGAGATACGGCGGGTGCTGAAGGAGGCGTTCGGATATTCGGAGTTTCGGCCTGGCCAGGAGCGCGCCATGACGGCGGTGATGGCCGGCCGCGATACGCTCGTGGTTCTGCCGACGGGCGGCGGTAAGTCGCTCTGTTTCCAGGTACCGGCGCTCCTGCTCCCCGGATTGACGGTCGTCGTCTCACCGTTGATCTCCCTGATGAAGGACCAGGTCGATGCCCTCTCCGCGCGCGGACTGCCAGCTGCGTTCATCAATAGCACGCTCAGCTTCGCGGAGGTCGCGGACCGGTTCGCGCGGGCCGAACGTGGGGAGCTGCGGCTGTTGTACGTCGCCCCGGAACGATTCGACACGGGATCGGCCGCTGACCGCTTGCGGGCGGTCGGTGTGTCGCTGCTGGCGGTGGACGAGGCGCACTGCATCAGCGAGTGGGGGCACGACTTTCGACCCAGCTACCGCCGGGTACGAGCGGTGCGGGCGGCGCTGGGCGATCCGCGCACGGTGGCGCTGACCGCGACCGCGACCCCGGCGGTGCGGCAGGACATCGCCGACCAATTAGGGCTACGCGACCCGGAATCGGTGGTCACCGGGTTCGATCGCCGGAATCTGCACTACCATGTGATCCGGACCCGCACCGACGCGGAGAAGGACGCGACGCTGATCGATCTGTTGCGGACGCATCCGGGGCAGGCGGTCGTCTACGCCACAACGCGCAAGGCAGTGGATCGGATCGCGGCGGTCGTGAATGCGGCGGGCGTGGGCGTCCAGGGGTATCACGGCGGCCAGGAGGACGCGGAGCGGCACGCGGCGCAGGACGACTTCATGCACGAGCGCGTCAAGGCCATCGTCGCGACCAACGCGTTCGGGATGGGTATCGACAAGGCGAACGTGCGGCTCGTGGTCCACCATACCATGCCCGGCTCGTTGGAGGCGTACTACCAGGAAGCCGGTCGCGCCGGCCGCAACGGCCAACGGGCGAATTGCGTATTGCTCCACGCTTTTCAGGATCGATTCACGCACGAGTTTTTGATCGATAACCCTCGGCCACTCCCGACCGACGGCCGATGGGATGCCCGAGGGGATGCCCGAGGAGATGCCCGGGCCGATGCTCGCGTCGCCGACCCGGAGACGGAGGCCCGGCGCCGCCGCGCGGATCGTGCGAAGCTGGACATCATGCAACGGTACGCCTATAGCACGGCGTGCCGCCGCGCGTTCATTCTCCGGTATTTCGGCGACCCGGACGCGGGCACCGAATGTGATGGATGTGACAACTGCCTCGGCAACCACC
>PMAE01000046.1:0-127 GCA_003152485.1 Gemmatimonadota bacterium
GGCGCATGCCGAGCGAGTAGCCCTTGACGCGACGCTTGGCCGCCGCCGTGAGTTCAACTAGTCCGAGTGCTTCGTCAACCCTCGCGTCCGGCATTCCCGCGGCGCGACTGAGCGTTCGGAGGTGGTC
>PMAE01000046.1:153-3854 GCA_003152485.1 Gemmatimonadota bacterium
GTCTTGCCGGCGCCATTGGGACCCAGGAATCCGGTGATCGTCCCGGCCTCGATCTTGAATGACAGATCGTCGACGGCCAACACTTTGCCGTATTGCTTGGTTAGGGAATCACTGTGCACGACGGAAGCCATGTATTCTCACTTAACTTTCGGGGACCAAGAGATTCTAGGCGAGAGCGTTGTGCTCACTATTTGGCGCAACGCGGTTATGAAACGAATAGTGACTTATCGGTGACATCGACGTTATCCATTTGAGCTTCGGCGCCACCTCACACAATGACTAGTTCAGGTAACCGTTGTGTCGCAGGAATTTTTGCAGTGCTACTACGAACTTTGCGCCACTGGGTTGTACTGGATAGAGGGCACTATTGAGGCGACCCGCTCGAGATTCTTGGTGAAGAAAACTACGCACGAGGGAGAAGTGTCCGAGCATGTCCTCGTCGGCCGCCCACGCGGCGGCAATCCCGGCGGTGTCGTCGTACTTCGTGGACGCAGCGTCGAAGAACGCAACACGATACTGCATCGCATCTTTGGCGATGAGTTGAGGGAACTCCTTCGTTACTCGCTGAAATGTACCTTTAGAAAAACTATCGATCTCAATTGGCATCCCTGACGCCGCGTAGTCGGTGAAGGCGTACGCGAAGCGGTCGTCAGCGGTCAAAAAGAGGTCACTTCCACCTTTGCCGAGCGGCACCAACTTGATGCCGGGATCCCCAAAGTCATGCTCGACTCTCTTGTACTTTCCCGCCGACGCGTCGAAGTAGTAGACCTGCTCGATCGCGCAGCAGTGGGCGCCGCCGCTGTAGAGGTCAAGCACGATGTCGAGTGGACCGTGGGGTGCAAGGCGGACCACGTGCACAACTGACTGTTTCGAGGAGACCGAATTGGGCCAACATTGGTGACCGCACCACTGCGAGCTCACCGCAACTTGGTCGACGACCTTTCCGGAACGGAAAATTGTGAGACGACCATTTTTTGCCTGGGGGAACGTGCCCGACACACTAAACGTCGCTTTCACGTCGCCCGAGCGCGCGCTGAAGGTCGAAGCGGATGCGGATGGAACTGAAAAAAGTAGCGAGGCGAACACAATCGAAGCAACGAGTCCTGATCGAATTGACGCGGTGGGGCCAGACAAAGTGGATCCTTTTCTACTAGTTGAAATGAAATTAAGTGCGCTGATTCTCGTCACCAGTGATGTTCTGTCCTGCGCCGTGATCAAATTACAGAAGCCGTCGAACAATTACGTCACAAGGTGTTGCTCCGCGCCTTTTGAGACTCAATCGTCGGAGTCGACCCCTTTAATTGGGGTGTCGAGGATCTTCTAAGGGCGCTCTCGCTTGGTTCTCGCACGAAGCGGCGCGGTTCGGGCATTGTGGCTGTCCTTAGGACTGGTGCGCCGCGGGCCCGGTCGGAATCGTAAGGCCGACCACACTTCGTTGATGGCGATTTGACGGACAGGTTGGACGCCACTTTCGTTCAGCAACGCGGCCAGTGAGTCGCGGTTCAGGTCGGTTCCGAGGTGTCCGGCATTTGGGTACGCGACCCACGTCAGATGGTCCCTGGATGCGGAATCGGCGATCTGTTCGCGGTGAACTTCTAGCGCCGCGCGGTTGGTGATGAAGAACAGCAGGGCCGCCTCCTGCTGGTCGTCGCTCACGTGTTCCAGCTCGGCCAACTCCGACGACACTGAGTGGGGGGTCCCCACGCCCTTCAACGCCTGGTTGGGCTTTAACTGCAACTTGGCGGCCAGTTCCATGCGAGAACTATATCGAACAGGCTATTTCGGTGAATCTGGAGATCTTGAGTCCGCTTCCTCAGCGCTTGGCAGTTAAGCAAGGACCAATGGGGAGGCTAATCAGTGTCCAGCGTCGGATAGTCGATGTATCCTCGGTGAATTGCTCGTGAGAAAATTGGAGAACAAAACCAGGTCTGCGCTGGTCGCTCTGAGTGTTGCGCTCGTCGCGGGCACCGCTGGGTTTCTCCCACTTTTCGAGTCGGTGGCTGCTTCGTCAGCGACTTCGATATCCACGTGCTCCACTGAACAAATCACCGTGGCGGTGGAAGCGGATTCTGGTGCTTATTCCGCCGCGGGCAACCACGGAGTCGCCTTCGCCATAATAAATGTCGGTCACGCCGCTTGCAGCCTTAAGGGCTACCCCAAACTTCAGTTTTACCGCTCGTCCTACAAAGGAAAGTCGATCGGTGTCACTGACAACGGAGGGGGAGAGATCTTTGCCAAGGTGCCATCGCGACGGATCGTCATTGAGCCCGGTGCCACAGCCTCCTTCGGAATCAACTATGGCGACGCATACAACCAAGGAGATCCCAATGGGGGTCCCTGCATGACGCAGAGTGTCACCGCGTCGCTCCCAGTGCGGCCCCATCCGTACTCAGTGCCGTTCACTGTGCCTTTGAATCTGAATTTCTGTTTTACGGACTTCCACTTTGGAGTGACATCAATACAGCTTGGGCCGATTCCAAAAACTGAGTAGAAGTACCATGCCGCCAGCACGTAAATGTATGTCTGATGCGTCGGATCTCTAAACGAATCACGAACTCGCTGACGCACGCCGCCAGTGCGTGGTTGCAGATCTAAATGGGCCCTCGACACCAACAATCCGGTACTTTGAGTCCCATTTCACCGAGCAGGACATTAATTGGGGCGCGGAAGATTTTCACCTCAAGATGATCTGGGAACACCTTGCCCCATTCGATGAGTTCCCGTTCGACCGCCTGGCATTTACGGTCGATCCGAGAGGAGTGCCGTCTCGTAAACTGAACACATGTTGCGTCGCCTGTTCACGTGGAGGATGAACCTCTACCGACTAATTGTTGGCGTCATCGTCCTGGCCATCGTGATCCCTGCATGGATGTCCGGGGTACGGACGATGTGGCTTGTCGCCATTGTATTCATCCTTGTCGTATTTGGCGCTGTCGCTGTGGGAACGCGTGTACCGTCTCTGCGGAAATGGTTGCATCGCTGATCACGGGAATCGTGCCATTGCCAGCATTCTGGAAGGCAGTCGGATTGTGTGAGTCGGCCCTCCAACGGCAAAGATTTACAACCTGGTGAGTCCAACGTCATCCAAGGCGATGATTGTCCCCCTCGGAATCCCCCGACCTCCGATGGACCTGTCTGCGAAGCTGAAAGATGCGAACCGAGCCCAGTGCCAGCGCCATGAGTGCACCCAGAATCACCGCGCCAAGGAGTGCCACCGAGAGCGGAAGCGTGCCAGAGAATGTGAAAAGGCTCACCTTTACGTCCTTCGGGTTCTGAAATACAAAGACCAAGATGACGACCAAGACGACCAGGACGGGAAGTAAACGTATCCACGCCCTTGACGTTCGCGTCGACAAGATCACTTCCGAAGTAGCACCTGGCTCAACTCCAGCCTCGACTGGAACGTCTCCTTGCTCGGCGTTGGCTAAAGGTGCACTATCTTCATCGTCTGGCTGGTTTCCCATCAAAGCCCCTTATCTGATCCTCAAGCGAAGCGGAATAAACCACACGGAGCCTGACCTACTCTTCAGGACCAACGATCCGTGTTGCTATTGATTATGCAGCATTGACGACCAGGCGAAGGAAGCCTGCATTCGATCTTCAACTGAACGCCTCCAGTGCCCTCACCATTCCTGAAGACGCCAGTCGCAGATTGCGGACGTTGGCCCTCCGACGCTGCGTCAAGACGACGCTTGAACCGC
>PMAE01000046.1:3904-37503 GCA_003152485.1 Gemmatimonadota bacterium
GCGTTCCAGAATCATCTCAGTTACCTGCCGTTTAGCGGCTCGGTCTTTCCGGAACTTAAGGAAGAATTGGTTGCGTACCGTAAGTCAAAAGGCGCACTTCGCTTCGCAATAGACGAGCCCCTTCCCAAGGATCTCGTGGAGAAGCTGATCCAGGTGCGCATCTCGCAACTGTTCCGCGACTAGGCCACCCGAACCTTTGCTGGATCATGCGGGAACCCAGCATCGCGCAATTGTATTTAGCTGCCAGTGCAAGACACTCCTAATAGGTCTGGACAGCTTCGTGATCTACTGCAGCCGGTTCCCACCCGTAAGGGTCGTCGGGGTTTACCCCTATTTCTTTCATGCGAGGAGGTTGCCTACCATTGTCACGAAAGCGTCTACTCGGGCGGCGCTGCGAAGGAGTAGACGATGAGCGTCACTGCGGTGGACGAGGACCCGACGACCCAGGCGCGCGAGAGCGACTGGGCCGTTGAGACGCACAATCTCACGAAACGTTTCGGCGCCAGCGTCGCCGTCAACGGCGTCGACCTCAAGGTGCCGCGCGGTTGCGCGTTCGGGTACCTGGGTCCCAACGGGGCGGGCAAGACGACCACGATCGGCATTCTCACGACCCGCGTGCGCGCAACCGCGGGACGGGCCGTCGTGGCGGGCGCCGATGTCGGCGTCGCGGCCGTCACAGTCCGGCAACGAATTGGCGTCGTCCCCCAGCGGCCGAACCCCGACCGCAGTCTGTCGGTGCTCGACAACCTGGTATTTCACGCCGCCTATTTTGGCATCGCGCACAGCCGCGCCACGGCGCGCGCGCACGCGTTGCTCGAGCAGTTCGACATCGATGACCGCGCGGAGGCGAAGGTGGACGAGCTGTCGGGAGGTCAGCAGCAGCGGCTGATGATTGCCCGGGCGCTGATCCACGAGCCGCGCGTCATCTTTCTCGACGAGCCGACGGTCGGTCTCGATCCGCAAGCTCGGCGCTCGCTGTGGGACATCCTGCGTGACCTGCACGCGCAGGGCCGCACGATCGTGATGACCACGCACTACATGGAGGAGGCCGACCGTCTATGCGAGCGGCTCGCCATTGTGGATGAGGGCCGGCTGCTGGCGCTCGATACGCCGGCGTCGCTCAGGGCGCGTGCGCCCGGCGGGACGCTGGTCGAGCTCACGTTGGACGGTGACGCGGGCCCGGCCGCCGAGCAGGCCAAGACGGTGCCGCACGTCACCGGTGTGTCGGTCCGCGACGGCGTGCTCCGCGTCTATAGCGACCGAGGCGGTCAGGTCATACCGGCGCTCATCGATCTCGTGCAGAGTGGCGGCCGCACGGTGAACAACATCAATCTGGCCGCGCCAAGCCTGGAGACGCTCTTCCTCTCATTGACTGGGAGGAAGCTCGAGTGATGCCGATCGCCGTCGCGTCGATGCCGCGCGCGCGGAACCGGTCGGCTCCATGACCGCACCGCCGGCGACCCGGGCCGTCCCGGCTTCGGGGGTGGCGGACGACCGCACCGTGCGAGCGTCCACGGTGTTCGTCGCGCTCCTGCGACGCGACATTCGTGTCGCACGGCGCGAGCTGCCGTATTTCCTCGTACGGACGATCATGCAGCCCATCATGTTCATCGTGGTCTTCGGGTACCTGCTCCCGAAAATGGGCTTCGTGCGGAGCAGCTATACCGCCGCGCTCCTCCCCGGCGTGCTGGCGCTCAGTTTGACGCTCGCCGCGATCCAGTCGGTCGCGCTGCCGATGGTCCAGGATTTCGGCTGGTCGCGCGAGATCGAGGATCGGCTGCTCGCGCCCATCCCGATCCCGTTGATCGCGACCGAGAAGATCGTCATGGGCGTGTTGCAGGGCGTGATCGCGGCGCTCGTCGTGCTTCCGGTGGCGCGGGTGATCATGGGCCCCATCCCGGGCCTGACGCTAGCTCACACGGGCGCGCTGGTCGTGGTGACGATCGTCGGGGCGACGACGTTCTCCACGCTGGGACTGCTGATCGGCTCGATGATCAGTCCCCAGCAAATTGGGCTCATGTTCAGTATCATCATCGCCCCGATGATCTTCTTCGGGTGCGCCTACTATCCTTGGCGGGGTCTCGACGTGGTTCCGGTGGTGCAGTATGCCGTGCTGGTCAATCCACTCGTCTACGTTGCGGAAGGAATGCGGGGCGCGCTGACGCCGGACTTGCCGCACATGAGTCTCGCGGTGGTGACTGGGGCACAACTGGTGATCCTGACGGTGTTCTATACGCTCGGCATGCGGAGCTTCATGCGCCGCGCAGTGGGGTGAGAGACGTGACGACAGTCAGCGGAACGGTGAGCGACCCGCACGTCGGCGATGAGCCGGCGGTCGCACCGGGTGAGGCGCGGCGTCCACGACGCGGCGGTGCCCGTGGGCGCGACCGCGCGGCCGAGACCGTTCGCCCGGCGTGGACGAGCGACGATGCCCGTGGGGTCTACAACATCGATGGGTGGGGCGCGGGGTTCTTCGACATCAACGAGTTGGGCCACGTGGTCGTGCGGCCCGACTCCGAGCATCCCGAGCGCCAGGTGGACCTGTTCGATGTCGCACGCGATCTGGAGCAGCAAGGTGTCGCGCTCCCGGTCCTGCTCCGCTTCTCCGACATCCTCCGATCGCGGCTCCACGCGATCAGCACCCGGTTCGCGGAAGCGATCCAGGAATTCGGGTACACTGGCGGGTACACGACGGTCTATCCGATCAAGGTCAACCAGCAGCGGCACGTGGTCGAGGAGATCGTCCGGGCCGGGGCACTGCACGGGGTGGGATTGGAGTGCGGCTCCAAGCCCGAGCTCCAGGCGGTGTTGGCGCTGTCGGACTCCACCGACCACATGATCGTGTGCAACGGCTACAAAGACGAAGAGTTCATGCGGCTCGCGCTCATGGGCCAGCGGCTGGGCCACAAGGTGTTCATCGTCATCGAGCAGCTCAGTGAAATCGATGTGTTGCTGCATGCGGCCGACGATCTCGGCATCGTGCCGATGGCCGGTGTGCGCATCAAGCTCCGCTCCGCTGGCTTCGGGCGGTGGGCGCAGAGCGGCGGGGAGCGATCGAAGTTCGGGTTGACCGCGGCCCAGCTCGTCGAGGCCATCGACCATCTCCGGAGCCGCGGCCGGCTCGACATCCTCAAACTGATCCACTTCCACCTCGGGAGTCAGATCACCGACATCCGCTACATCAAGTCGGGGTTGCAGGAGATCGCTCGGTTCTACGCCGAGCTCCGGGCGATGGGGGTGGACATCACTCACGTAGATGTCGGGGGCGGGCTCGGTGTGGACTACGACGGCACGTCGTCCAGCTCTGACGCGAGCGTCAACTACACGCTCCAGGAATACGCGAACGATGTGATCTACGTGCTCGGCGAGTCGTGCCGCGAGCGGGACCTTCCCATGCCGCACGTCATCAGCGAATCAGGCCGCGCGCTGACCGCGCACCACGCGTTGCTGCTCCTCAAGGTCATCGATGTCGAGTCGCAGGCCGAGCCGATCATGCCCGCGCTCGGGACAGAGGATCACCCGTTGCTCCACGACATGGTGGGCGACTGCCGCGAATTGAGCAGTCCCACGGTCCGCGCCCGTCGGGTCGTCGAGGCGTATCATGACGCCACGTTCTACAAGGAGCATGCGCAGGAATTGTTCAACAGCGGCGTGCTCACCCTGAGCGGGCGGGCCGCCGCGGAGCAGTTGTACTACGCGATCCTCAATGCGGTCGCCCGAATCACGGATCGTGATCCGGAGCGGTACGAAGAGATCCGAGCGGATGTCGAGGCCACATTAGTTGACCGGTATTTCTGCAATTTCTCGCTCTTTCAATCGCTGCCGGACAGCTGGGCGATCAACCACCTCTTTCCGATCATGCCCATCCATCGGCTCGACGAGGAGCCGACACGGCGCGGCACGCTGCAGGACATCACCTGCGACTCGGACGGGAAGATCGATCAGTTCGCGGGGCGGGGCCGCGGAGCGAGCTCGAGCCTGCGGCTCCATCCGTACCACGACGGCGAGGACTACATCCTTGGGATCTTCCTCACCGGTGCGTACCAGGAGATCCTCGGCGACTTGCACAACCTCTTCGGCGATACGAACGCGGTCCACATGAAGCTCACGGCCGACGGCTACGACGTGACCGAGATCATGCACGGCGACACGGTCACGCAGGTGTTGGAGTATGTGCACTTCGAGCCGACCGCACTGCTGACGACGTTCCGGCGAAAGGTCGCGGCCGCGACGGCGGTCACGCGGCAGGAAGGGAACATGTTCATCGCCGAGTATGTGGCGGGGTTGGAGGGGTATACGTATCTCGAAGGAGAGGCCGCGCAGTAGCGCGGCGTCTCCTTCGAGAGAGAGGAGAAAGTAGAGAGTAGAAAAAACCAAAAAAAACAGACAAACGACATATAGACGAGAGTCGAGAGTCGTGAGTCGAAAGTCGACAGGGGCGTGATGACGAGGGGCCAGCTGCAGTGCACGCAGCTGGCCCCTCGTCATTCGCTAGTCGGTAGCCGCTAGTCAGTGATCGTTATCCCTTTGCTTTGTCGAAGCGCTTTCCGGCGTCGGGCCAGTTCACGACGTTCCAGAAGGCGGCGATGTAGTCGGGGCGGCGGTTTTGGTATTTCAGGTAATAGGCGTGTTCCCAGACATCGAGGCCGAGGAGGACATCGGCGGGGCGGGTGCCGTCCATCACGGGATTGTCCTGGTTGGGCGTGGAGGTGATCGTCAACTTGCCGCCCTGGTGGACGAGCCATGCCCAGCCGGATCCGAAGCGGCCGGTGGCGGCGGCGGCGAACTGTTCCTTGAACTTCGCGTAGTCGCCGAACGATTTCTTCAGGGCCTCGCCCAGCGCGCCCGTGGGCTCGCCGCCCTTCTTCGAGGCGTCGAGCCAGGTCCAAAACAGCGAGTGATTCCAGTGCCCGCCGCCGTTGTTTCGGACGGCGGCGCGGACGGCCTCGGGGACCGTGGCGAGCCCCGAGAGCAACTCGTCGAGCGGCTTCTTAGCGAGTTCGGGCGCCTTCTCGATCGCCGCGTTGAGGTTGTTGACGTAGGCCGCGTGATGCTTGTCGTGGTGAATCTGCATCGTCTGGGCGTCGATGTGGGGCTCCAGCGCGTCGAACGCGTACGGGAGCGCGGGGAGCGTGTAGGGCGAGGTTGCAGACATGGATGAGAGTGGTTCGAGGGGGTTACGGAGCTGCGGGAGGGAGGTCGGCGACGGGCGCGCTAGCGCGTCGCTCGCGCCACCACGCCACGATGCCAGGCGCTATCGATACAAGGATCACGCCACCGATCACGAGCTCGATGTGTCGAGCGACGCCGGGGACGTACTGGCCGAGGTAGTAGCCGAGGAGCACCATGCTCCAGATCCACGCGGTGCCGCCGAGGATGCTGAAGGTGAGAAAGGTCCGGTAGTCCATGCGGGCGACCCCGGCGACCAGCGGGGCGAACGTGCGGATAATCGGCATAAACCGCGCGAGGACGATCGTCTTGGGCCCGTGGCGCTGGTAGAACTCGTGCGCGCGCTCGATGTGGCGGCGGCGAAAGAAGAACGACTCGTCGCGCCGGAAGATCCGGGGACCGGACAGGCGCCCCACCCAATAGTTGGTATTGTCCCCGACGATGGCGGCGATCGTGAGCAGTGTGCCCAGCGCGTAGATATTGAGGGGTAGCCCCTGTGACGCGAGCAGCCCGGCGGTCACGAGCAGGGAATCGCCGGGCAGGAAGAACCCGAAGAAAAGTCCGGTTTCCGCGAAGATGATGAGGGCCATGCCCGCGTAGCCGGCCCATTGGACGAGCGCGGCCAGATCCCGGGTGCGGAGGAGATGCAGCAGTTCCTGGAACGGTCCCATGGCGGGGGAAACTAGCAGGCATCCCGGAGTGGAGGTTAGGGGACGGGGCCGCCTGCGTTCCGAGCGACGCGACCAGGCACCGCTTCAACGTGCCGGGCCAATGGGTTACTCATCCATTCCTCCTCGTTCCCGGAACGCCGTGTCCGTCCTCGATCGTGTCGTCGTCGTCCTCCTCGAGCCGCAGAATCCCGTCAACATCGCCGCGACCATCCGGGCGATGCGAAACATGGGACTCTCGGCCCTGCGATTGGTGCGCCCGGTGGCATACACGCCCGAGCAGATCGAGACGATCGCGCACGACACGATGGACCTCGTGGCGGCGGCGCGGCATTTCGACGACCTGGACGGTGCGCTCGCCGACTGCGTGGATGTCATCGCGTACACCGCTCGGCGGCGCGCCGCGAAGCGGACCGTACTGACCCCGCGGGAGGCTGCCGCGCGACTCGTGGGGGGCGAGGGCGATGGCCCGGTGGCGATGATGTTCGGACGGGAGGATGCGGGCCTTCCCAACGACGCGCTCGATCGGGCCCACGGCCTGTGCACGATCCCGACCACCGAGCATGGGTCGCTCAATCTGGCGCAGGCGGTCATGGTCGCGGCGTACGAGCTCCACCTGGCGGCCGGTGACGCGACCCGTGTGACGGCCCCACCGAAACACGACGCGCCGCCCGCGACGGCGACGCAGTACGGGCAACTGTTCGAGGACCTCGAGCGGGCGCTCGTGGCGATCGAATTCTTCAAGACGCGCTACCCTGAGCACGTCATGCGCACCGCGCGGTCGCTGGCGTATCGTGCCGCGCCCACCGCACGCGAGATAGAATTAGCGCGCGCGATGGCGATCGAGGTCTTGCGCACGCTGGAGCGTACGCGCATCATTTCGCGCGACAGTTGACCTTGTGAAAAAGTTCACAAGGTGATTGGCCACCGTGAGCCTACACGACGGATCGATTTGATGACGGGACGGAGGAAGTGGGCGACGATACCGACGTTCGTCGTCGTGGCTGGTATCGTCGCCGGATTGGCGGCGTACCGGGGCGCTTCCTCGCAGCAGGTCGCGCCGGCCAAAGTGGCCGCGCCAGCCAAAGCGGCCGCGCCGGACACCGTCATCACGCATGATCCTGGTCCCGGCCCGTGGGGATACCACGGCGGGTCGTCGGAGCAGGGATCGAGTCCGGTGCAGCCGATCAAATTCCCCCACCCCAAGCACGTCAAGGGATTGGGGATGAACTGTGTGTACTGCCACTACACGGCGAACAAATCGATGGACCCCGGGCTTCCCGCGATGAGCACGTGCATGGGGTGCCATCTCTCCACCTACGTGCTCGCGAAGAAGCCGGAGATCGTGAAGCTCACGGCGTATTGGAACAAGCAGCAGCCGATTCCGTGGGTGCGAATCCACAAGTTGCCGGAGTACGTGCACTTTCCGCATATGCGGCACGTCAACGCCGGCGTGACCTGCCAGACCTGTCACGGGCAGGTCCAGGAGATGTACCAGGTCTATCAGTATGCGTCGCTGAACATGGGGTGGTGTCTCAACTGCCACGTCAACGGCTACAGCCCGGCGGA
The DNA here is from genome assembly GCA_003152485.1 of Gemmatimonadota bacterium. GTDB lineage: Bacteria > Gemmatimonadota > Gemmatimonadetes > Gemmatimonadales > Gemmatimonadaceae > Palsa-1248. Next base: position 11,311 of record PMAE01000046.1, read on the forward strand.
GGGCGACGAGGCAGCGGGGTCGGCGCGCGACTACGGGCCGAAGGGCGCGACGTCGCAGCCGAACCCCGGGTTGCCGGCGCCTGCTCCGAACTCCACGCCGACGCCCGCTCCCTCCCCGCTCGCGTCGGCGGTGAAATTCAACATCGGGCCGCCGCTCAGCGACGCGCGTCACAAGGCGCGCTTCGATTGCAGCACGTGCCACTACTAACGTCCCCGCGATGGCCAGTCATAACCCGAGTGCCATTCGTATCCTCCAGTCAAGGCAGAGGCAGTGAGCGCCACCGCTGAGCCGGACGCACCGCCGGCGCGCGGCGTCAAGCGCCGCGATTTCCTCAAGATCCTTGGGGCCGGGACCGCAGTCACGACGACGATCGGCTGTAGCACCAAGGGCGTCGGCCATCTCATCCCGTATCTGGTCTCGCCGGATCAGACCGTGCCGGGAGTGTCCACCTACTACGCGAGCACCTGCCGAGAGTGCGCGGCCGCGTGCGGCGTGTTGGTGGAGACCCGCGACGGGCGAGTGATCAAGCTCGAGGGAAATCCGGCGCATCCGCTCAATCGCGGAGCGCTGTGCGCGCGGGGACAGGCGGCGCCGCAGGGGTTGTACAACCCCGACCGGTACCGCGAGCCGATGGTCCGAAAAGACGGCAAGCTCGTGCCCATCTCCTGGGACGACGCGCTCCATCTACTGGCGCAGAAGCTGGGCGAGCTGCGGAGCCGTAACCAGGCGGCGGGCGCGGCGTTCATCAACCTGCACGAGTCCGGGGCGTTCCCCGGATTCCTCGACCAATGGCTCGCGTCGTACGGGATACCGGCCCACCTGTCGTTCGATCCCGATCTCCCGTCGGCGGTGCTGGCCGCGAACCGGGAGAGCTACGGCGTCAGCTGGCCGGGTCTCGACTTCTCCGCGGCCAAGGTGATCGTGTCGTTCGGCGCCGATTTCCTCGATGGGTGGGGCGCCAGCGTGCCGCAGCAGTTGGATTGGGCGGACGCACGCGCCAAGCTGAGCGATGCCCCGCGGCTGGTCTACATTGGCGCGCGTCGGTCTCTGACCGGCCTCAACGCCGACGAGTGGATCCCGGCCAAGCCCGGGTCCGAGGTCATGGTCGCCAACGCGCTACTCGGCGCCTTCGGTCACGCAACCAGTGTGAACATCGCGCAGGCCGCGGCAGCCAGTGGCGTGGACGCGGGGGCGCTGGCGCGGCTCGCTACGGCGCTCACACAATCGAAGCCCAGCTTGGTGCTTGCCGGCGGGTCAGGGGCGGACGCGCTCGAACTCGCGCAAGCGGTGAACGCGATCAACCAGGCGGCGGGCAACGTCGGCCAGACGGTGAACCCGGCGGCGGCGATCACGGCGTTCGAGCACGCTGCCACGTATGCCGATGTCCGCGAGTTGGCGGACCGGATGCGGCGCGGCGCGGTGCCGCTCCTCATGGTGCGTGGCGCGAACCCGGCGTTCTCCACGCCACCCGCGGTGGGCTTCCCGGCGGCGATGGCGAAAGTGCCGTTCAAAGTGAGCTTCTCCAGCTATCCGGATGAGACGGCCGAGCTCTGCGATCTCGTGTTGCCGGACCATCACGCGCTCGAGAGTTGGGGAGAGGCGGCGCCGATCGCGGCGACGATCTCGCTGCAACAGCCGGGGATGGACCCGGTCTTCTCGACCCGACAGACGGCGGACGTCCTGGTGATGCTCGCCAAGGGCGACCCATCGCTGGCGGCGAAATACCCGTGGGCCGACTACCGGAGTTGGCTGATCAGCCGGTTCCCGGGCGCGGCGACCGGCTTCACGAACGCGCTGACGACGGGGTTGGCGCCCGCGAGCGCCGCCGAGGTCGCGGTGGCCAAGGGATCATCCGGTACGCCGGCGGCACCCGCGCCAGCGAAGGTTGCGTCCGTCGCGGGCGCGCCGATGGAGCAGAGCCACGGCGACTTCTACCTAGTCGTGTATTCGTCGCCCGTCCTCGGAGACGGTCGTGGCGCGAACAAGCCGTGGCTGCAGGAGCTGCCCGATCCCGTCACGAAGATCGTATGGCAGACCGTGATCGAGATCCATCCCGAGACCGCGCGGAAGCTGGGAGTCGAGGCGGGCGACCATCTGCGCGTCGAGACCGACACCGGCGTGATCGAGGCGCCGGCATTCGTCTACCTCGGTGTGCGGCCCGACACGGTGGCGGTCGCGCTGGGTCGTGGTCACACGGCGTACGGGCGGTACGCGCACGGCGTCGGGGTGAACCCGCTGATCGCGGTCCCGTCATCGGAGGATCGCGCGGGTGCGTTGGCGCTCACGTGCACGAAGGCGCGTGTCACCAAGGGGGCCGACCACACCCTCCTCGTGTCCACCGAGGGTTCGGCGCGGCAGCACGGGCGTGGGATCGCGCGGGCGATCACGGCGACCGAGTTGATGGCGGCGACGTCATCCGGGGCGGAGGAGACGGCCGCGGCGCGGGCCGCAACTGCGCCCGACAGTGGCACAGGGGGCGGGGACGGAGAGGAAGAGATGCCGGGCGATGCCTCGCACAAATTCCTCCCGGGGCTTCGGTCGCCGGTCGCCAACGACGCGCAGGGCGACTATGGTGACACGGCATCCAAGTCACTGGGGATGTACGCGGCGGACCATTGGAGCGGGATGGCGAAACGCCGGTGGGCGATGACCGTGGATCTGGCCCGCTGTACCGGGTGTTCGGCCTGCGTCACGGCGTGCTACGCGGAGAACAATATCCCGACCGTCGGTGCGCCATGGCAGGGGGCGCAGGTGCTGCCGGACCACACGGGATTCGGCGCCAACATCCTGCGTGGCCGCGAGATGGCGTGGATCCGGTTGGAGCGCTACTTCGAGGGCGCGAACCATGAAGACGGGCGGTTCGACGCCGACTTCGAGACGCGGTTCGTCCCGATGTTGTGCCAGCAGTGTGGGAACGCGCCGTGCGAGCCGGTGTGTCCGGTGTACGCCACCTACCACTCGCCGGACGGCCTCAACGTCCAGGTCTACAACCGCTGTGTCGGCACCCGGTACTGCTCGAACAACTGCCCGTACAAGGTCCGCTACTTCAACTGGTTCGGGTATGGTGAGAGCGACCGGATCCAGTATGCGTTCCCGGAGCCATTGAACTGGCAGCTCAATCCCGACGTGACGGTGCGCGGCAAGGGCGTGATGGAGAAGTGCACGTTCTGCCTGCAGCGGATCCGCGAGGGGGAGAACCGGGCGCGGCTCGAGCATCGGGAACTGGAGCCGGACGAATTCACGGTGGCGTGCGCGCAGGCGTGTCCGTCGCGGGCGATCACCTTTGGCGACGCCGCGGACCCGCGGTGGTCGTTGACCAAACTGATCGAGGATCGCCGAGCCTATCACGTGTTCGAAGAGCTCAACACGTTTACCGCGGTGGTCTACCTGAAGAAAGTCACCCATCCGGTGCCTAGCGCGCCGGCGACGACCTAGCGGACATCCGCATGGCCACGAGCGCACCTCCCTATCCGATCGCTGGCGGCGACGGCGCCCCGCGTCCCAACGTCGCGACCGGGGACCGTCGGCTCCCGGCGGTCCGCGACTACGAGCAGGTCACGCGTGAGATCACGAGTGTGCTCCGGCCGACGGTGGCGTGGTTCATCGGGCTCAGCATCGCGATCCTGTTCATGCTCACGGGCGCGGGGGCGTGGATGTACCAGATCCACGAGGGGTTGGGGGTCGCCGGATACCACCCGCCGGTGATGTGGGCCGTCTACATCGTGAGCTTCGTGTTCTGGGTCGGTATCGGCCACGCGGGCACGTTGATCTCGGCCATTCTCTATCTCTTCCGCGCGGGGTTCCGGACGACGATCTACCGGTGCGCCGAAGTCATGACCGTGTTCGCGGTGATGACGGCCGGGTTGTTCCCGGTGCTGCATCTGGGGCGTCCCTGGAAATTCTTCTGGCTGATCCCATATCCGCATTGGCGGTGGATCTGGCCGCAGTTCAAGAGCCCGTTGGTGTGGGACGTGTTCGCGATCCTGACCTATCTGACCGTCTCCGCGACGTTCCTATATATCGGGTTACTCCCCGATCTGGCCGTATTGCGGGACCACGACACGAATCCCGTCCGGAAGAAGATCTTCGCGACCCTTTCGTTGGGGTGGCGGAACAGCGATCGGGAGTGGCGGCATTTCGCCCGCGCGTATCTGTTCCTCGCGGCATTGGCGACCCCGCTCGTGCTCTCGGTCCACTCCGTCGTGTCATTCGACTTCGCGATGGCGAACACCCCGGGCTGGCACGCGACGATCTTCCCGCCGTACTTCGTCGCGGGCGCGATCTTCTCGGGGATCGGCATGGTGTTCACGATCATCATCCCGCTCCGCAAGTGGTTCGGGTTCAAGCACTACGTAACGTTGAACGACTTGGACGCGAGCGCGAAGCTCTGCCTCTTCACGTCGATGGTCGTGGGGTGCGCGTACCTCACCGAGTTCTACATCGGGTGGTACTCGGGCAACCGCATCGAGCACGAGTTCTGGTGGAACCGGGTCTTCGGGCAGTGGTGGTGGGCGGCGTGGATCATGCTCATCTGCAACATGGTGCTGCCGCTGTCGTTGTTCTCGCAGAAGTTGCGGCGTAATACCACGTGGTTGTTCATCCTCTCGCTGTTCATCAACCTCGGGATGTGGTTCGAGCGGTTCGTGATCATCGTGCCGTCGCTGTCGCATGAGTTCGAGCCGTGGCAGTGGGCCGGGTATCAGGCCACGTGGGTGGACTTCGCGATCCTGTGTGGCAGCTTTGGGTGGTTCTTCATGTGGTTCCTGCTGTTCGTGAAGCAGCTCCCGATCCTCGCGATCTCGGAGGTCAAGGAGATCGTGCCACCGAAGCGGCGGCAGATGATCGCCGCCGCGAGTGTGGGCGTTGGGGGGGGCGACTAATGCGCGGCGTGCTGGGTCGGTTCCGCGAAGTGGACGCGACCGTAGCGGCGATCAACGCGCTCAAGCGGCAGCCATCGACGGGCGTGACCGTGTACAGCCCGGCGCCTGACCACTCGATCGCGGACGCGATCGACGCGCCGGTGAGTGTGGTGCGCCGGTACGCGTTGATTGGCGGGCTCTGCGGAATGACATTTGGCTACTGGATCCCGATCTACATCTCCAAGTGGTGGCCGCTGGTGGTCGGCGGGAAGCCGGTTCCGTCGTGGATCCCGTACACGATCATCAGCTTCGAGCTCATGGTGTTGATCGGGGCGTTGTCCACCGTGGCCGGATTGTTCATCAACGCGCGGCTGCCGGACCTCCGATTGACCGTCGGGTACGACGCGCGGTTCAGCGACGGGGAGTACGGCGTGTGGGTCGAATGTTTGCCCGAGCAGGCGAAGGCGGTGACGGAGACATTGCGGCGGAGCGGGGCGGTGGAGGTGCGGAATGAGCCGTAGTGGATGGGTCGGCGTACGACGTGCGCGCACTCTTCTTGCGCTGGCCGGCGTGATGGTCGTGGGGCAGGGGTGCTCGTGGTTTACCGCGTTCGTGATGCAGCCCAAGATCGACCCGTGGGAAGTGGTCACCTTTCCGGGGAAGGTGTTGCTGCCGTCGCGGGGGAATCCGCAGAACTCGGTGCCGATAACCGGGACATTCGTATCCGGGCTGCAGGTGTCGTACGCACCGTTGCCCGGCGTGGTCGACTCGATGTCGGCGATCCAGAATCCAACGGCGCCGTCGCCGGTGTCGCTGGTCAACGGCCGGAAGTTGTTTCAGATCAACTGTTCGCCGTGCCACGGCGTGGCGGGGTTGGGAGATGGCGCGGCGACAAAATACGGCGTGACCGGAATCAATCTGATCATGGATCACGCGAAGAATCTGAGTGATGGCTACATCTACGGCATGATCCGCAACGGGCGCGGCGCGATGCCGACCTACAACCGCATCGAAGACATGGATCGTTGGGACGTCGTGAATTACGTGCGTGGATTACAGGGGAAGCTCGCGGAGCCGGTCCCGACGGGGCCGGTGGGATATCCTGGGCAGACTGGCGATGCGCTGCCGGGCTCGACGATGACCGCGCCGACGCGGCCGGTGCCGTACTACCGTGGCGCGGGGTCGTTGGACTCGCTCCACGCCATCCGGGCGCAGACGCCGGGACCCGCTCCGAAAGTGCCGCCCACGACCGCGCCGAGTGGTGCGGGGGTGGTCAAGTGAGCGCGCACGGGAGCGGCGAGATGCCGTCGCGGGCGGAGCTTGCGGCGATGGCCGCGCGTCCGACTCCGCCCGTCGTGCGCAAGGCGGCGATGGGTGCGGCGGTGATCGGCGGGGTGGTGTTCATCGCGTACCTGTTCATCGACCCGGATCGGGCGTGGCGGGCGTTCCATTTCAACTGGTTGTTCTTCGCGTTCATCTCGTCGGCCGGGGCGACGCTGGCGGCGGTGCAGCGGATCACGACGGCGCGGTGGTCGCGGTCAGTGGTGCGGATCGTCGAGGGGTACGTGGCGTTCCTGCCGGTGGCGTTTGTATTTCTGGTCCTGATCCTGACCGCGGGTCGGTCGCACATCTTCCCGTGGACGCACATCGCGCCGCCGGTGGCGGAGAAGCGGCTGTATCTGGCGCCTGGGTTCTTGATCCCGCGCGACCTCATCCTGTTCGCGGTGATCACGGGGCTCGCGCTGTGGTTCGTCTACCTGTCGGTGCGGCTCGACGTCGGGGTAGTGGCGGAATCGGGGTCGGAGTGGGCGCGTGGGATTCGGGCGCGGATGCGTGCGGGGTTCGGCGACGAGCGGCGTGAGCTGCACACCACGCATTCGCGGCAGGGTGTGATCGCGGTGTTCATGGTACTGACCTACGGGTTTTTCTGGTCGATATTGTCGTTCGATCTCTCGATGACGTTGGACATGCACTTCCAGAGCACGTTGTACGGGTGGTGGACGTTCATGACCGCGTGGCTGGGGTCATTGACCTCGTTTGCGTTGCTGACGATGTGGTGGCGGAAGACATTGCACGCCGAGTCGGTGATCGAGGAGCGGCATTTCCACGATCTCGGGAAGCTGTGTTTCGCGTTTACCGCGTTTTGGGGCTACCTCACCTTTGGCCAGTACCTCGTGATGTGGTATGGCAACATGGGGGAGGAGACGCATTGGTTCCGGCTGCGGTTCATTCATCCGTGGCAGCCGATCGCGACGACGGCGGTGGTGTTGATCTGGGTGTTGCCGTTCTTCGGTCTGTTGTCGCGTGCGGCGAAAGTCTATCTCCCGACGTTCGCGTTGTTTGCGACGAGCAGTCTGATCGGCATCTGGCTGCAGCGGTACACCGAGGTCTATCCGTCGTTGTATGGCCGGGTGGCGCGGGCGCCGCTCGGCGTGCCGGAGTTCGGTGTGTTGCTGCTGTATCTGGGCACCTGGGGTATGTGCTATCTCGGGTTCATGGACGCGTTCCCGAAGATGCGGATCCTGCTGCAGACCTCTCCCTTTCGGGACGAGGTGCAAGTGCCGGTGGATCCCAAGACTATGGAGCCATTGCCCGCGACCGAATAGCTTTCGTGGAGGGGGCCGGTAGCTCAGTTGGGAGAGCGCCTGGTTTGCAACCAGGAGGTCATGGGTTCGATCCCCTTCCGGTCCATGCTGTAAGTCAATGCCTCGCTATCGCGTCGATGGGCGGGGCATTGTCATGTCGCCCAGTGTTGACCCGTAACTTGACCCGTTTGGCTATCCGTTTCTCGCCGGGGGCCGCCTACTACAGCTACGTCTCGCATCTTCCGTGTCTCGCTCGTTACGGCGAGAAGGGCGTCGTTCGTCGGCTGCTGGTAGCACGTCACCAGCGTCGCGGTGTTCTGCCAGCCACCCGCCGCAGCCACGTCCGTAAGCGGCTGGTGTTTCCGCTCCGTCGCCCATTTCCGACGATAGGGGTGGAATAGTCCACCCTCGAGCTTTGGCAGGCCTGCGTCGGCCTCCGCCATTTCCAAGCAGCCGGCAAGCGCGTGACGGTCCATCGCTACCGTCGGATCCTGGCTGTTGGAGGCCGAGGTGGTCAGCGAAACGCACGACGAACTCCCCCATCGCTTGCGGCGACATCAGGTCGGGCCGCCCGTCGGATTGCCCGAAGCCGGGGAGATCGATACGCGCGGGCGGGCCACCGGATTTTGAGCTCCGCGGCCATGCGGCCGAGGTTGTACTCCCCCTTCGACCGCCACGGGTCGCTGGGTGTCAACGTGCAGCCTTGCTAAAAATTGTAGTGTAGTGCAGTATACTATCAAACCATGTCACACATTGTCCAGAATAAGGCGAAGTTGGTCGGCCGCGTGGCGCGGATTCGCGGACAAATCGAGGCGGTCGCGCGAGCCCTCGAAGGAGAGGCCGAGTGTGGCGAGGTGTTACGGCTCATCGCCAGCGCCCGAGGGGCGATGAACGGTTTGATGGCCGAGGTGCTCGAAGACCACATTCGCCACCATGCCTTTCGCGGCGCGCGGGAATCGTCGATCGACGCGCAGGCGGCCGACGAAGTGATCGACGTGATTCGCTCCTATTTGAAGTAGCGCCGTGTAACGCGTGGGCAGCAAACCCGCCCACTGATGAGGTGCCCATGCCCCTGAAGACAGAGACCCTGGAGGACGGCGCCGACGAGCGGCTCACGCCCCCAGCGAGCGACGTCGCTGATGCGCACGGACGCGACCGCAGTCACGGGTTCGAGGAACGAGACAACGATGACGAATCTGGGCACAACCACGCGCGGCCCTGGGTCGAGTTTGCCCGGATCGCATTTGTCGCGCTCGCCGCGGCTGGGGTGTGGTTCCGGGTATGGGAGCCGTTCTCACGGATCAGCATCCTAGGCATTGTCGGCGTGGCTGTTGGGGGCTATCCGATCTTCAAGGAAGCCTGGGAGAACATCCGCGCCCGGCGGATGACGATGGAGCTCTCGATGACCGTCGCGCTCCTCTCGGCACTCCTTATCGGCGAGTTCTTCACCGCGCTGATCATCACCCTCTTCGTGCTCGTGGCGGAGGTGTTGGAGGGGTTGACCGTCGGGCGTGGCCGCAAGGCGATCCGTGATCTGTTGGACTTCCTCCCTCAAACGGCTGTGGTGCGCCGGACGGGCGGCCCACGAGAGATTCCGGTGGGCGAGGTCCGGGTCGGCGAGATCATCCTCGTGGCGCCGGGCGCTCGGCTTCCCGTTGACGGGACGGTCGTGGCTGGGCACTCATATGTCGACCAGGCCACCATCACAGGCGAGTCAGTGCCGGTCGAAAAGGTGGCCGGCGCGTCCGTCTACGCCGGCACGGTGAACCAGGCAGGCACGCTCGACGTCAGAGCCGAACGCCTGGGGCGAGACACCAGCTTTGGAAAGATCGTTGAAGCGGTGGAACATGCCGAGCGGTCGCGGGCGCCGATACAGAAGGTGGCGGACCGATACTCGGGTTATCTCGTGTATTTCGCACTCGCCTGTGCGCTGCTAACCTTCGCCCTCACGCGCAATGTGCGGTCGACGATCTCCGTGATCATCGTCGCCGGCGCCTGCGGCATCGCGGCGGGAACACCACTCGCCGTCTTGGGTGCTATCGGTCGGTCGGCCCGAGCGGGCGCGATTATCAAGGGCGGGCGCTACTTGGAAGCGCTCTGGGCCGTCGATACGGTGGCCTTCGACAAGACCGGCACCGTGACGGTCGGCGCCCCGGAAGTACGGTCTGTCCGTACCGTCGAGGGGACCATGCGGGAGCTGCTCGAGACGGCCGCGCTCGCCGAGCGACGGTCCGAGCACCCACTGGCGAAGGCCATCATCGCGCGAGCCGACGCGCTCGGTATCCCGGGCGCCGAACCCGCGACGTTCGACTACACGCCGGGGAGCGGTGTGATCGCGACCAACCGTCGAGGGGAGCAGATCCTGACGGGGACTGCTGCCTTCCTCGCCCGGCATGGTATCGACGTGCCGCCCGGCACGGGAGATCCGGACGCGCCCGAACAGGGTTCGCCAAATGGTCGCATCAAGGCGCTATCGTCCGTGCTGGTGGCTCGCGGAGGCCAATATCTCGGTAGCATCACAATCGCCGATGCGGTTCGTCACGAGGCGCCGGGCGCGATCCAGGCATTGCGGACGATGGGACTTCGGACGGTGCTCCTCTCCGGTGACGCCCGGGCGGTCGCCGACGCGGTGGCCGAGGAGATTCAGGTCGACGACGTGAGCGCAGAGCTGCTTCCGGCGGACAAGGCGACGTACGTTCGGCAGCTCGTCGCCGCGGGCCGGAAGGTCGCGATGGTGGGCGATGGCGTGAACGATGCTCCAGCGCTCACGGAAGCGACGGTGGGTGTGGCCATGGGATCCGGTACCGACGTGGCGCGCGAGAGTGCCGACATCGTGCTGCTCGGCAGCGACTTGGGCGCGTTCGTGGAAACCCTGCGCATCGCGCGGCGCTGCCAGCGGATCATCCGCTTCAACTTTATCGGGACGCTCGCCGTCGACACGGTCGGGGTTGGTCTCGCCGCGTTTGGTTATTTGAACCCGCTGATCGCCGCGTTCATCCATGTGGCGTCCGAACTCACGTTCATTCTGAATTCGGCGCGGTTGCTGCCGGCGGCGTCCCGATCGGAGCGGGCCAGTGCGCCAGTGGCTGACCGATCACTTGCGGGCGTGCGCTCCGCATAGGGGGCCCCGACCCGAGTCCGCNNAGCAGGTCCTCTCTCCAGCGGCTGCCCGGAACGAAATAGCGACGGCGACTCGACGCTATTACCCCTATGTGTCAGTGCCCGTGGAAGAACGTCGGCGTGGTGCAACCGCAGCGGCGAGGACGATCATCGCGATGCACAGAAGCTGCCCCATACTGAGCGGCCCGAGGACGAACCCGAGCTGCGCGTCCGGTTGTCGGGCGAACTCAAGAAAAAACCGGGTCACGCCGTACGTGAGAAGAAACGCCGCCGTTAGCGTACCCGGACGATACCAGCCGCCCGCGTGGCTTCGCCGGTCGATCCACCACACGATCGCGGCGACGAACACGCCCTCCCCAACCGCTTCGTAGAGCTGCGACGGGTGACGGGGTAGGTGGCTAGGATCGGTCGGAAAAATCATCGCCCACGGCACGTTGGTCACGCGTCCGTACAGCTCAGCGTTTATGAAGTTGCCGATCCGCCCGAAGAACAGCCCCGGTGCACCGCACACGGCGATCGTGTCCGTCACGCCGAGCCAGGGCACCTTGACGCGGCGCGCGAAGAGGACGCTCGCCGCCGTCATACCAAGAATCGCGCCGTGAAATGAGAGCCCGCCGTGCCACAGGCGCAGCGTCTCCAGCGGGTCGCGCGCGAGTGTGGCGCGATCGTAGGCGACCATGTACACGATGCGCGCGCCGATCAGCATCCCGATCACCGCATAGCCCACCAGACTGTCGACCTGCGGCTGCGTCAGCAGCGACCGGCCGGAGGCGATCCGTCGCCGCGCCAGGGTGATGCCCACGACGTAGCCAACGAGGTACATGACCCCGTACCACCGAAGCCGAAACGGTCCGACGTGTAGGATGTCGGGCGGGATCTGCGGATACGGGATGGGCGTGGACGTGGCGCGGCGAGAAACCGTGCCACACGGGTGCAATCGCGCGTCGCGCGGGCGGCCCTGCACCCGATCAGAGTCTCCGGTCGAGCGGAACGGCTCGACTGGACTGTCATGCTCAATGGACCGTCTCAGATCCGGCGCCAATGGCTGCCGCATAGAATTCGCTCGTCGATAAGGGTCGGATCGCCCAGTGTGGCGAGATGACCGAGATGGATGCGCATTGGCCGCTACGCCGCTGTCGCGTGCACCACGCGTTGGGCGAACCATGTCGCGATCACGATGCCGAGTAGTGCGCCGACGATCGCGTCGCTCACAAAATGGGCGCCACTGAGCACCCGCGTGACCGCGCAGCCCACTGCCAGTCCGTACCACACGATCGCCGCCGCGGGGAAGAGTTCGGTGAGCGCCGCCGCTGCGGCGAACGCGATGATCGCGTGACTGCTAGGCATCCCGAAGCCGCTGCTGTCAAACGGCCGATCTGACCATGGTCGAAACGAGTAGGCGCCGTCGTGGACGCCCGGTCTGTCCCGCCGCACTAGCAGCTTGAGCACCTCGTCCAATACACCGGCGAGAGTGACCGCGCCCGCGAGGATTGCGGCCCGCTGGACTCCACGGCCCCGCGCACGATCGGTGAGCCAGAGCGCGACGGAGNNCGCGATCCATAAGGGCCAGTAGCCCGCCGACCGCAGGGCGCGGCCCCAGTCCCGATCATACACGTCGGGGAGCCGGAAGTGGTGGAACGCCCACGAGTCGACGGCCGACGCGGCGCCGATCAGAGCGAGCGATACCGCGAACATCACCCAGAGGCGAAGGCTCGGCGAGTCGCTACCGGAACGCGTTGGTGCCGTCATACCGGCATCGTACACCNNGGTCGCAAGATAGCGGAGCTGGGAGGCCCGGCCGTCCTGGCGATGCGGCCACAGGTCCGCAGGCGACCTACGCTGGTACGAGAGGAGCCAACCAGGACGCCGGCAGACGCTGTTGCCGGTGACCCGGGCGATGTCCAAGCTGGCCAACTAAGCGGCCCGACGTCGCCGTCTGCCGGCCGCCGATTTCGACGCGCCGTGTCCCGNNGACCGGTCCCGATTCTTGCCAGCGTTCATTCGGCCCCGCCAAGAACGCAGAGTAGCGACCCACCTTTATGGCGTCGGCCGCGGGCCGGCTAGGGGCTGTGCGATTAGGCGTTCGAAGCGCGGATCGCCCCTGAGCGGCGCCCAGGTCGGATCGATCCTGAGCCACGCGGGCGAGACGAAGTACGGTTTGGCGAGCAGCGAGTCGAGTTGGTCGAGGGCGTGCGGATGATCGCCGACCGTGACGTAGATCCGCGCCAGCAAACGCCGGGCGAGGGGGGGTGTTGAGGAATCCGTCACCCGCCGCCTGGGCCAGCGCGAGCCCGCACTCCCCCTCCCGCACCGCGGTCGCGCTGTCCCAGGTAGGCCAGCGCAAGTCCGCGATAGACGTGCCGGTGCTCAACGACAGCCGCTTCGGCCGGTTCCGCGACCCGGAGGAAGCCGCTAAAACGATGGGGCGCACGTCGGGGTTTACCGTTGACTGGCCGGTCCGGATTCCGGTCGAGGACGGCCGCACCTTAATCGCGGAGCGTGTCGCCGATGGGGGTCCTCCGCGCGTGCGTCGAGGGCACCGACGTTGGCGCTCGATGGGGCAGGGCGGCCGATGTCGGCTGCACCTGGACATCCGTGCACACTCTACTTCGCGCCGATGCAACCGTAGAGTAACGGCGGCCAGTGGTAAACAGGACTCGCGATCGCGCCGACCCAGACGGCCCTCTGAGGCCCGATGTCAGCGTCGACGTCGAACGTGGAACTGTCGGGCGCGAGTGGTTCGACCGGGCATGATACTACGAGCTTCTTATTGGTAACGAGACGGAGCGGTATCGTTTCGGAGTCCGATGCTGACTGACGTGCTTCCACGAACAGGAAGTGTAGACGGGTGGAATTGATACACCGCCCGATTCGGGCCATGTTGAAGCGGCCTTCTGCCGGATTGTTGCCGGGACCCTCGAGGAAGGTCCAGTCGCTCCACCCAGCCGACGGTGGATAGCTTGCGCCAAAGCCGCTGCCTTCGCTGTCCTTCGCCCACCTGCCGTCGGCAGCATACACGCACGACGGCTCGTTCGGTGCTGCAACAGTGTCAGGATCCGGAGGCGGGTCGTTCTGATTCCGCAGCACAATCGGCGACGAGGATGGCGGCTCGGAAGACGCTGAACGAGTGCCCGTTGCGTGATGTGTGACCGCAAGGGCCAGCACAATGGCCGCAACGACGCCTCCAGCGATTGACACCAGCAGTCGTTGACTTGGCCGCGTTCTGGAAGCGCGACCGTCGCCGGCCGCGGGTGCCGCAACATGCCCAACCGGAACCTCAGGCGCGGTTGTCCCCGGCGCGCGCCGAGTTCCACACGCATGACAGTAACCGGCGTCCTGGTCGAGCTGCGCTCCACATTCCGAACAATACACAGGAGCCTCTCACTCACGGCGTGGACAGTGATACAGCCGCAATCACCTCCTGACAAGAGGCGAGCCGACGGTCGGAGCGCGCGCACCCGTGATCCTGGAGCGTCTCACCACGGCTAGTCCTCAGTTCGCGCCTGACGATCGGCAATCGAGTGGCGCTAGCAGGCAAAGCGGATAAGACTGAATGACTACTACTCCATGTCAGCCCGTGTTACTCCGGGTGACTGCGTTCCTGCCATGTAACCGAGTGTTACCCTATGTAACCGCGTGTTACTCCATGTAACCAGCCCGAGTGCTGGTGTACCGCCAGCGAAGGGGCAAACAATGCCGGCACTGGCTGTCTAAGTTCGTTCGCGCCAACGCCCGTGATTGGATCCTACACCGGGAGCCTGGTTGCTGCGGACGCGGTCATTTCATTGTCCACAAAAGGGGACGACGTATCCTGGACCCCGCGTTGGGCACTACGCAGCATCATACCCGCATCGCGACGCTCCGCGATGATGCATATCGCGTTGTCACGTCTCGACGTGGCGACTCTGGCGGATAGCGGCCAGCAGCATGCATCGTAGTGCCGACGCTGCCGAGTGCGCGATCGGCACCGAGCTTGCTTTCCTGCGGGAATTGAGTCGACCGTCGTTTGTTCGTGCAACGTCAATGACCTGACACGCTGTCGCGTCCGAGATGACGACGTGATGAGCGACGGGCGGTTCCAAGATCGACACGCAGATGCTTCAATGCGCCCGCGTTCGCGGGAGCACGATAGCGATCACTGTCTCACGCTACGTCTGCCGGGAGACCACTCACACTGGCCGGCAAGCGCTACCCACATTGGGGTGACTGTCACATCCGCCGCATCCAGACCATACCGGCGGGCAGCATTGCAATGTCGTCACAACATCGCCATCAACGCGCCACGCGAAGCAGTTGCAGTGTGTCGGTGTAGTTGCTCACCGAGGTAACGCGGAGCGGTAGCTAATCCGCGAGACCCGACCGCCGCAGTCGTGCAACGCGGCTGAGACCAACGCTTCAGGAGGCTACGATGGCTGGCGCACCGAAGAGGCTCGGTCAGCAGGTGACGGAACGAATTGTACGAGTCGGCATCGCTGTCCTGGGCTTGCTGCTGCTTCGGGCGGTGCTGTCTGCCTTGCCGATGCTGCGAACGAACCCGCTCTTCGTGGCATCCGCGGCAACCACTTCGGCTACCAGCGGCCAAGCAGGAGCCACGTCTGGTAACACCGATCAGGTCTNNAGCGATGCAGCGCGCACGCGAGGCGGGCGGGGCAGGGATGCTCGCGAACTTGATGGGCGTCGCGGCAATCTACCCGATCAATATCGCCAAGGCGATTGTCGATACGATGATATTCGCGTTGCTGCTGCTATTCGCGCGCAGCCTCGTTGAGCCGTTTCGTGCGGAGTACGCACCGATGCCCGATCTGGGGTTGATGATCGGACTCGGTGTTGTGACAGCAGTCGTCGGAATGGCGTATTACTCGTTCCTGCCGGTCGCCTATCCGCTGCTCTTTCCCGACAGTGAGGCGATCTACGGCTGGGTGTTTCTGGTCCTCATTCTGCTGCCCCTTGCCGGCCTTGCGGTCGTAGTCGCGCGTAATCTGGATGCGCTGACCNNGCCGGTGCCGACGGTGACCTGCAGCAAGTGCAACCGAGCCTTCAGCACCGGCGGCAAGTTCTGCCCGCATTGTGGCGCTGCCGCCGAGGCGCCTTCAGTCGTGGCGACGAACACGGTGTGCGCTAGCTGCGGGGCTGATAACCCCGTCGGCGCCAAGTTCTGCAAAGCCTGCGGTCAACCGGTCTAGTCTCGATCTCAAGACCCGCCAGGACCGAGTCTTTCTCTTTCACCATCCAATCAAACATTCCTCGACAGGTGAAACCCATGTACTGCAGCAACTGCGGCAGGGCGGTCAACGCCAGTGAGTTCTGCGCGAATTGTGGGAAAAAGGCGAGCGATGCGAGCGTGGCAGCTGCCTCTCCGCCTCCAACTCGCTCAAGCAGATCAGTGTTTGGACCTGGGCCGGTGATCGCCGGTATGGTCGGTCTCGTCGTACTCATCATCGCATTCGGCGTCATTTCCCGCGATCGCCAGTCGCACGCTCAGGACTCTACTACTGCGTCGGGATGGTACGGCTGGCAGGGCGTTGGCAACCTCGATCGGGAGAGAGAACTGCGTGGCCTGGTTGGCAACTACCACCGGATCCTGTCTGACGCCATGACGTTTAACCAATTATGCAGTCAGGTCGGCCGAGTCTGTACTCGCGTCATCGATTGGGAGGGAAGATCTAAAGACTGCGCAAGCGGTCGTGACGGTTCCAGGCTCGGCTTCTGCTCGTGACGAACAGCGAGGACGGCCAGCGGCGGGATGATCGCTGAAGAAGGCGCTGTGAGCTGACTGTTGGCCGTCTGTGCAAATCAGTGCTGGTATCTCTCTGTCCCCTGGGATCCGACAATTTGGCTACGGCAGGTGACATCAATGTTCTGCACGAGATGTGGCAAACCCATAGCCGCTGGTGAGTTCTGCACGAATTGCGGCACCCGCGCGGCCGCGCCGAGCCCGCCTGCGGTGCCAATCGCGGAGCGCGCCGGGGGCACGGATGCGTGGCCATCCACTCGCTCAAGTGCGAGCGCAGATGCTTCGGTGACCAGCGGCACACCCCTTGTGCCGGCTACACGGCAGCAGCCGAGCGCAAGCCAACTCGCGGAAACGCCAAGTGTCCCTCTCGCGGTGCGTCCTCCGACTGAGGCAGACGCGCCGGTGCGGACGGCCGCAGCTCACGAGCGGCGTCCGCGGCTGGCAGTTGCGGGAATGTCTGCCGCCGTCATCGTCCTGAGCATCGGTGGCGCGCTCGTCGTGTACAAGCGGTCGCATGCACAAGACATTCCGACGGCGGTTGCGGCGATACCTCATCGCGACAGTACTGTCTCCAAACCAGATTCTAGCCGGGCCGCGCCGAGGGACTCCGCGCCCGTTGCAACAGTGCCTACTCCGCCGCCCCCTGTCCCCCCTGATCCCAATCCGCATCGGCCGCTGCCGCGGGGCAAGCCGAGATTGCCGTCAGACTCGAGCTGGGGATTTCAAGGTGGGCAACGCCGCCCTGACGACTCGGCGCCCATCGGCGGGACGGCGCCCCGAAGCGCGCCGGCACCGATCCCCCTCGATTCGAGCAAGCCGGCTTCCACACCGCCCAGTGCGGCCAGCGGTTCGCAAGTGACCCTGCGAGGTGCGATCAGCGTGACAACGGCGGATCAAATCGATTGGTCATCGAACCATCCGGGCGGTGACGCGCACGGATCCCTCGCGCAATCGATTGCTGCGGACACCCAGGTGACGGTGCCGAGCGGAGCGACCGCCCATTTGCAGATCGACTCGTCGGCTTCGGGAGCGCTGCTCGTGCAACTCGTTGGGATCGACTACCAGAACAAGACCATTGTCCTGTCGTGTAACACGGACAGCGTTGCCAAGCCGCAGCCCCAGTCGACCAAGCCTTCCCCAGCAGGCGGAATATTCAAGCTCATCCCTCACGTGCCACGCGGTCTTGTCGATACGCTCTTGAACAGGCAAGCAGGGGTGAAAGNNCTCGGGCCGCCGATCGCAGAGGAGTGCACGTGATCAGCAGATCACGCAGCGTCGGCTCCGACGGTGGCGCGAGGTTACATCCGCGTGCGCTGCGGTTACACGGAGAGACGGTAGCTGGTTCGGAAGTACGTGTGGCGGACGATCGACAACGTCGTCATGGATTCTTAATTGGCGCGCGCGTGCCGCCGAGAGTATGTACAGGTCCGGATACGCTCGTGAGATGATGCGCGCGATGGCGAGCGCCGTCGACATTTCAAGGGCTGCAGCGGAGATGTGATACGACTGAACTAGCGCCACGGCTTCCGGGGGCGATCATGACTGGTGTGCACAATGGGTTGGGTCAGCAGGTGACACGGAGCATTGTTCGGGTTGCGATTGCGATTGTTGGGCTACTCGTCCTTCGAGCAATCCTGTCCGCGATGCCGATGCTGCGAACCGCTCCCGTGTACTCGACGTTCGGTTCGGGTGCGGCCATGCAGATGGGACAGAATCCGCCCTCGGCTGACCAAGGCCCGGGGCAGGGGAATCCCCAAGCACGGGCGTTCCTCGAGGAGATGCAACGTGCCATGCAGGGCAACGCCAACGGTGCGTTGCAGCGCGCCATCCAGACGGGCGTCAACGTCGACCTGGACGCATTGATGGGCTATTACGCGATCTATCCGATCACGATCGCCAAAGTGATCGTCGACACGCTGATGTTCGGACTCCTGATCGTTTTTGCCAGGAGCCTGGCGCTCCTCTTCCGCGCTGAGTACGCATCGCTGCCAGATCTTGGGATGATGCTCGCTCTTGCGCTCATCACCGCCGTCGTGGGCATGGCATACTACCAATATCGCGGGATCGCGTATCCGTTCCTCCTGCCTGACAACGTGGCGATGTACGGCTGGATATTCCTTGCCCTCATCCTGACGCCGCTCGTGGGCCTGGGCGTCGTCGTTGCGCGCAATCTGGATCCTCTGACCGCATTGGTGATGCAATCAGGGTCGACGCTCGCCGCCGCGTCGGTTGCGCCATCGCCCTTGATGCCAACAAGTCGCTGCCCGAGTTGTGGCCGTCCGATCAAGGCCGGCGTGCGGTTCTGCCCGCATTGTGGGTCGGCGTCCAGTCCAGGTGTTTCCGCCATGGCGGCGAGCGATCCACCGACCAAGACGTGCCCAGCGTGCGGGTCTGACAACGTCGTCGCCGCGAAGTTCTGCAGGGAGTGCGCTTCACCGGTCTGATCCCGATCACAATATGGAGGAGGCGCGTCATGGCGAGCTTCTGCACAAATTGCGCGGCCGCACTCGACACCGGTACCAAATTCTGCGCGGCGTGCGGCACGGCGACCGATACCGCAGCGCCGGCCGAAACATCGTCGTCTCCGAGAACGGTACCCGTAGCCCGCTATGCCGCTGCGCCAACCGTCAGCGAGCGATCGCGGTATCCGGTTCTTCGCCTGATCGCTGTCGTCCTCAAGGTCTTAGCCGCAATTGTCGCGGTGTTCGGAGTTCTCGGCAGCCTTATCGCGATCGGAGGCGCCAACAGCGGCCTTGGGATGCTTAGTGGTGCACTAGGGGCGCTCGTCGGCCTCGTCGTGTCGCTGATTTGGGGGCTGGCACTATGGGCGTGGGCTGAGTTAATCAATGTGCTGGTCGACATCGAGCACAACACGCGAATGTCTGTTCCGACCGTGTGAGTG
Organism: Gemmatimonadota bacterium; assembly: GCA_003152485.1. Lineage (GTDB taxonomy): Bacteria > Gemmatimonadota > Gemmatimonadetes > Gemmatimonadales > Gemmatimonadaceae > Palsa-1248. Next base: position 30,512 of record PMAE01000046.1, read on the forward strand.
ATCGCATCGGTCTCTAGCAAGAGGCATTGGCCACTCTCGGGGGTGTGTGTCCGTGTGGGTTAAAGGCGAATGATTGGAACGTGATTGATCGAATACTGGCCAGGCGACGACCAGTGTAGGCAGCTACCGCCAAGCACATCTCATAACGGAGCTCGCAATGAACTCGCAAGGGACATGGCGCCAATTGCTCTCGCTCGGAGGCGCAAGCTTGCTCGGGATCGGCGCCGCCGGCGGATTGCCCATTCAAGCCCGCGCCCAGGACCCACAAGACCTCCCGCGGCCCGTGATCACCTCGGTCAGCTCGATTGTACCGAAGGGCACGCAGACGATCGTGATCCGGGGAATTGGATTTGGTCATGCGGAGCCGTTCAATGGCAAGTCGAGCTATTTCAGGCTTACCGACGTCACGCAGCGAAACTGGATGGCTGGGTGGGCTTCTTTTTCTACTGCGGCGATCCCGGTGATCGTATCCAAATGGACTGAAACGGAAATGGTCATCGAGGGTTTCCAGGACTACGGGTGGGATGGCGGCGGGGTCAAGCACGCGTTTGAGGTTGGCGACGTCGTGAAGATCGAGGTTGCCAATCCGAAAGGCCCGCGACTCCCAGGACCCAACCCTGACGAGCATTCCGAGTCGGTGGGGGTATTCTCCGTCCGGGTGTCGGCCGCCGCAACGACCGCGCCCACCCCGGCGCCAGGCGCAGACGGCGACACAGGCGTAGACACACGCGTTGACGCAGCCTCGTGCGCCGGCTGCATGGTCAGTCTTTCGCTAGCACCATCGGTCGTGGCATCCGGGAGGACAGTGATGGTCTACGGCGTCGTCCAGGACGAAAGCGGGAGTCCAGCTTCCCGCGCCGAGGTCGAACTCACGGCTACAGTCGCCGGCGCGGCCGTGCCGCCCACCACGATTACGGCGCACACGGATGGGACATTCGGTGTTCCTTTCAAGGCACCGCGCAGTGCCAGTGTCGTGACATTTCGGGCTCGGCTGGCTGGCGCTCCGCGGTCCGCTTCGGTCACCGCGACTCTGAAGGTTGCTCCGAACTAAGTCACCCACCAGCTGCGCGCCGCCCTCGTGACTGCGCTCGCTGCCGCACTCTGAATCCGACGCGTTCGCGTCGAGAGGTGACACCAATGTTTTGCACGACTTGCGGCAAATCAGTGGTCGCCGGCCAGTTCTGCACGAATTGTGGAATACGGGCGAACGACGGCGGTCCGCCAACCGCGCCGGTCCAACGGTCCCAACCCCTTCCACCCTACGCGGGACCGACGATCGCATCCACAGGTGCTCATGAGTCAGCACCCCCGGCACCCAAAGTGCCTCCGCCAGTCACTGAGGTACCGCCAGTGATTGTCGCGCCGGTCACCGCGGTGCTACCAACGCGAGCGCCTGAGCCGGCATTCGGAGCTCCAGCGCCACCAAACCTCCAGCGACCTAACCGCCTACCGACGACGCGCCCTGGATCGCGTCGAATTCTCCCCACGGCCGCGGGCGTAGGCGCCGCCCTCGTGGTCCTGGGTCTCGGAGGTGTGCTCGTAGCACATCGGCGGACGCCCGCAGCCGCGACACCACCGCAAGTCGCAGCATCGCAGCCGCCAACGGATTCGTTGCGGGCGACGATCCCTGCCATGCCATTACCATCTCCCGCCGCGCATGACTCTGCCCCTGCGTTTCTGCTACCGAATCCACCGAGCCCTCACCTGAAACCGAAACAACTGCCGGCTCGGCCGAATCCGAACACTGGCGCATCGTATGGATTTCAGCCTGCGCCGAAGCAGCCGGAAGGCCCTCAATCCCGCGCCCCCACGACGCCCGCCCCCGTCCCCCCCGGTTCGCCGCCTAGTCCTGCGCCAGTTCCCCAGTTACCGCCGGGTTCGACGGTAAATGTACAAACGACTGCTACCATCGACTCAACCACGAATAACCCTGGCGACAATGTCAGCGGTCTGCTGGTCGATTCGATCGTCGTTGGCGGCCAGACAGCGTTTCCCAACGGCGCCCGCGCGATGCTGCAGCTCGCCCGCCCCAACACCGGCAGCGGCGCAACCGCTGGACGCGGATTCCGGATCTTGCTGCTGGGGCTCGAGTCGCACGGCACAACCGTCGCCGTTACATGTGATCCCTACGACGGCTTCGCCAAAACGGTACAAGCGCAGCCAGCGGGTCCCAAGCCGCCGAAGATTCCTTTTTTTCATTTTAAGATTCCCACACCCTTTCAGGCATCGCTCGACACGTTGCTCAAGATCCCGGACGCGAGGCCGATACAGATTCCGGCCAATACGCGGATCCCGTTCTACGACTGCAGCACGACGTCCTAGTAGTCGTCGCGCCACAAACCACCCATTTGTATCTAACTCACATCGACTGCGGCGCACCGACATCTTCGCCTACATCGAACGCTTCTACGATCCCGCCTGGCGCGATTCAACGCTCAGCGACATTGGCCTCGTCGCGTTCGAGCAGGGCGGCGGCAGCAACTTAACTCACTGTCCATCGAACCCGGCAGGCGCAGAAGTACGGCGATCTTGTCCACGCCATCCCAGCCATAACGCATTGTGGCCGGGACAAACTAGAAAACACAGAACTCATTCGGAGCGGCGACCCAGCCCCAACCGCAGGCTGTCTGTTTGCGGGAAGTGTGTACTCCACCGGTCGTACGCAACGATCGGCGGATTGCCACTGCCAGGCCGGATGCGAGTCACTCGTGCGCGGTGGGCAATGAGCTCTCCGACAATCCGACGATAGAAGGGGCACGCGGGTCGAGAAGCATCAGCGATTAGGTATCTCGGTAGAGCGTGACGGCCCGGCGGTTGGTGACACCTGCACCTGCGCCCACGTGGCGACGTTGGCCCCTACGGTATAGGGGGCCCCCTCGAATTGCGCCAACACAATGAAGAACGGGTCAGTCCCGACGTGCAGCCCGGCTTGCGACCCGAGCACGGTGCCGGCGAAGTCGGTCAGCGTGACAGTGCCAGCGCCGCGAGCGTCCACCGCGACAGTGATCGTGTACCAGAGATTGATATCCGGCGCTGCAAAGAGGCTCACGTGCCTCAACGGGTCGACCCCCGGACCGTCGACGCTCAGCCACATGCCATAGTAGCCACGATTTCTCTTGTTGATGTTCCCGGCGACGGTGACGCGCTGCCGAAGATCCGCGCTCGCGAGATCCAACTCGAACGGGTTGCCATTCGCGATGGAGCCGCGCACGATTGTGCGGATAGTGAACGGGGGTGAGAAGCTCTTGATCGACTGGATCGCCGTGAACTGATATGTCTCGTTCACGCCCGCCATAGTCAGTCCCACGCTTGAGAAGCTGATCTGTGGATAGACCCACCTGGCTTGTATGTCGCTGACCTTGCGGGTGAGCGTTGTCAGAAGTGGCGTGTTGGTGCTCCATAGCGCCGAATCCAGGGACTGGTCGCGCGTGAAGTCGTCCGTCCACTCCGCGCCGTTCCGGGCAACTGGGGCTTGGGTCAGCGCTCCGGGTACGATCTGCGGACTCACGACGTACGCCACGCCGTTCGGGTTCCTGGCAGTGGACGAGAAGACGCTCCGGTTACCGCTCGGAGTGATTTCGTAGAGTTGCTTGTCGTCATTGTCGGCTACAAAGAGGTTGCCATTCCAGCCAAATGCCAAGCCACCCGGACTGCTTAGCCCAGAAGCAAAGACAGTCTTGTTGGCAGCTGGTGTGAACTTGTAGATCAAGCCCTGGCCACGGCCACAACCCTCGCACTTGGCGTCGCCCACAAAGAGGTTGCCGAGGTTATCAAACGCGAGCCCCCCCAAAGGGCCCAACCCAGAGGCAAAAATGCTCTGCGTGCCTCCAGGCGTGATCTTGTAGATCTCGCCGCTGTAACGCGTACCGGCGAACAGATTGCCGGTGCCGTCAAAGGCCAGCCACATGGGGACTCTCAACCCGGAGGCGAAGACGCTCCGGCTACCGCTGGGCGTGAACTTGTAAATGTCGCCGTTGGCGAAGTCGGCAGCGAAGAGATTGCCATTGCGGTCAAAGGCCAGGCCTCGAATGCTGGTCCCCGATCCGAATGGACTGACGGTACCGCCGGGCGTGACTTTGAAAATTGAACCCTGAATCGTGCCTACAAAAAGGTCGCCGCTGCTATCGATTGCCAAGCCAATCGGATTTTGCGGTACCGATGCGAACACCCTTGGGGGTCCGCTGGGGGCGAACTCATAGATGTTGCCGCTGTCGTAGTCGGCCTCGAACAGCGTGCTCCCGTTCAAGATTGAGAATGTGAGTGCTGAGGCCGAAATGGTCACCATTTGGCCTGTTTTCAAGCTTACCTCTGCGTCAGTCCATCGCTGGTTCCCCACCACGTTCAGCGCGCCGCTGCGCGCGGGACCGCTCTGTTGGGCCGCGCCGAGCGATGGTAGTGCCATCAAAAACGGGAGCGCACAGATCGTCCGAATGACCCTCGTCCACTGCTCGATCGATATCATCGCTGCCTCCTGAACATGGAACCAACCAATGCGGGACGGGATAACTGCCTCCAATGTGACGCTACCGTGAACACCTCACGACGTAAGTTTGCCTCTACCTCCGTGGACGTCCGTTTTGAAGAAACTGGGGTGCAGTTGTTCGCTTTTGCGATAAAGGCATAGGAGATTTAGCTCATCTGATCCAGTCGGAACGTCTGCCTACACCTTAGGCGGTGTCGCACCGGACGTGAGCTTCGCCATCAGCCGCTCGAAGCGCGGGTCGCCGCGGAGCCGCGCGAAGTTCGGGTCGATGTGTAGCCATCCAGGCGTAATCCACGTGTCCGCATCCCCGGCGTTAGGCACGGCTGCCCCAGTGAGCGCGGGCTCGAGCAAGTCGAGCGCGCGATCGGGCTCGTTCAGCAGAATGTAAATCTTCGCCGTCGTGAACTTGACGTACCCATTTCCCGGCTCTGCAGCTTCGGCCCGTTTAGCCTGCGCAAGTGCAGAGTCTCGGCGGCCGAGATACGCCAGCGCGAGTCCGTGGAATTCGTACAGCTGTGAGAGAGCGTGCGGTGGCGAAGGGAGCCTACTCTGTGATATGGCCTTTAGCTGTGCCTCGTAGCCGCCCCGAGCCGAGTCGGCATAGATGCGGGCCCGCGCGGTGTCCCCGCGATAGGCATACATCTGCGCGAAGGCCCCCATCCAGGTCCCACGGTCAAACACCGCGATCGGTTTAGTCTGGCGCAGTAGCAGCCGCTGTTGGACGCTGTCGAGCACCCACCCGAGTTCGATGCCCTGGGCCAGGAATTCAACCACGTACGCTGAATCGACCGTCGCAGGTACTGCTCGGACCACCGCGCGGGCGCCAGCCAGATCCCCTTGCTCCAGCGATACGGTCATTCGTTCTTCGACCTGCTCCATGTTCGTCGGCGCTAAGGCCAATACCTGATCGCAGGCCCGCTCTGCTTCCGCGTACCGACGTAACGCCGCGTATGCGTCGCAGAGGGCGGCTACAACGTCGACGTCGCGTGGATCAAGCCGGGCCGCCAACTCGCGATGGGCGAGCGAAGAGTCGTACTGGCCGCGCGTCCACTCGGGGCCCGCCGTCAGGGCAAGAAGCAGNNAGCAGTGCATTGTCGGGCGCCAATCGGCGCCCCGCCTGATACTCGGCGAGCGCCCGCGCCGCATCACCGAGCCCCAACTCGTAATAGCGCCCGAGCGCGGCGTGAGCCTCGGGCAGATCAGGGGCAAGGGCGAGCGCGCGCTGCGCGGCCAGGCGCGCCGTCTCAGCGTCATCGGCGGCTGTCACCGATGCACTACTCTCGATAGCCGAAAGGTGCGCCTGCGCGAGCGCCGCCCATGCTAAGGCAAAGGATGAGTCGCGGCGAATGGCCTCACCGTAGCCGGCGGCAGCCCGATGCTCGCCAAGCGTACCCAGGCTTGTCTCGATCTCGCGTGCCCGCAGGTAGGCGTCGTACGCGTCGAGATTTCGCGTGGGCTGCTGCGCCAATGTCCGCTGGGCAGCGGGCGTGAGCGTGAGCTGGAGCTGCTGGGCCACACGCGTCGCGATGTCCGCTTGGACCTGGAACACATCCGTGAGCGGAGCATCGAATGGCGCCTCCCACCTGTCCGAGGCCGTGGCTGCGTCGATGAGCGCTGGATTGACCTGCACCCGACTAGGGCCGCCCGCCAGCTTGGACCAGCGCACGCGCCCCATTAAGAGGTAGCGGACCCTCAGTTCGCGACCGATCTGTTGAGGGCTCTTCGTTGTCTTGCGGTACTGAGCAGAACTCGCCGGGGCAATGACGGCGAGCCCAGGGACCGTGGTGAGCTTCCCGCGTACGGCGTCCGTCATCCCGTCAGCAAAATACGCATCTGAGGAATCGCCGAGATTGTCGAATGGGAGCACCGCAATGCTGATTGTACCCGGCAGTACGGCAGCGGTCCGCTCATGCGAGCGCCAGGCATACGCCCCGGCGGCGGCCACCGCGAGCGCGGTAAGTAGGGCCGCGCGGACACCGCGCCTACGCAGTGTGGGGGCGACACTCGGAATCGCGGTCGTCGCCGCCGAGGCGGCGGTGGCCAGCGCGAGCGTGAGCGCCTTGGCAAAGTCGGCGGTGGTAGCGAAGCGATCCCCGGGCACCGGGGCGAGTGCCTTCCGGATCGCCGTATCCACAGTGGTGGGCACCGTCGGCCGGGCGCGGCGTACCGAAGGTGGCTCTCCACTCATCATCTTCGCGATGATGCTCTGCGCCGTGGGCCCCGTAAACGGGGGCTCGCCGGCCAGCATCTCGTAGCACACCGCGCCCAAGGAGTAGACGTCGGTGCGTGCGTCAATCGCGCGGTCCGCTGATGCCTGCTCGGGACTCATGTACTGCGGGGTGCCCACGGCCACTCCGGTCTCGGTCAGCGTCGCTCCCGGGCCGGTGGTGTTCAGCGCCCGGGCGATCCCAAAGTCGGCGACCAGCGTGCTTCCGTCTTTGGTCAGGAGCAGATTCTCGGGCTTGATGTCGCGGTGCACGACCCCGTGCTCGTGCGCGTACTGGAGGGC
>PMAE01000005.1 GCA_003152485.1 Gemmatimonadota bacterium
GACGCGCTCGAGCGGGTTGGTGAAGCATATGCAGGCGACCGCGTCAACCCACCTTCGCCAGCTTCTCGGTGAGGACCACCGCTCGTGGGCTGTCGCTGCGGTTGGCGCTCAGCCCGTCGAGACTCCGCGGGCTTGGGTTGGTCTTGCGGGCCAGCGCGGTGCTACGCCGACCGTCGATCTTCGGGGGCGGTGTCTTTCGTTTCCGGTCCGATCCACCGCCGCAGCAGGGTCTGGAGATCGTTGTGGCGCATCGGCTTCGCGAGGCAGTCGTCCATACCGGCGGCGAGGCATCGCTTGCGGTCGCCCTGCATCGCGTGGGCGGTCATGGCGATGATCGGCGTGTGGCGCTCGCCGTGCTCGGTCTGCCGCAGCTCAGCGGTGGCCCGGTAGCCGTCGAGGTTGGGCATCTGGCAGTCCATCAGGATTGCGTCATAGCGTTGGGCGCGGAACGCCTTTATTGCTTCTTCGGCGTCGTTGACGACGTGGGTGCGGCATCCGCAGCGTTCAAGCGCGCGGGCGGCGACGATCTGGTTGATTTGACTGTCCTCAACGATCAGTACCAGCGGCGGCCGTGACCACGACGGCATGCCGCTCGCGGCCGCAACGTCGGCGGACGACTGCGCAACCTCATTCGGTGCGCCGATCGTGGTCGGGATCTCGAGCGGAATCTCGAAGTGGAACGTGCTGCCGCGCCTCGGCTCGCTGGTTGCGTTGATCGTTCCGCCCATCAAGCAGACGAGTTCGCGCGCGATCGCCAGACCAAGCCCTGTGCCGCCGTAGGGACGAGTCGTCGAGACGTCGGCCTGTGTGAAGGGCTCGAACATCTGCTCAAGCGTCGTCGTTGGGTCAATGCCGATGCCGGTGTCCGCGACCTCGAAGCGGACCATCGTTGCTGCAGGCGGTCTCTCGGATGCAGTGACGCGTACCGCGACGGAACCCTCCGAGGTGAACTTTACGGCGTTCGATACGAGGTTCAGCAGCACTTGTTGGAGCCGCTGGAAGTCGCCACGCACGAGTCGCGGCACCCGCTCATCAATCGATAGAACAAGCTCGAGGCCCTTCATCCTGGCGAGCCCGCCGGGGGCCGAGCACGTCGCCTTGATCTGCTCGTGAAGATCGAAGTTGAGGATTTCAAGTTCGAGGTGGCCGGTCTCGATCTTGGAAATGTCGAGGATGTCGCCGATGATCGCGAGCATCTGCTCACCGGCACGCGCGACATGATCGGCGTAACCACGCTGCTCGTCGGTCAGCTCGGTGCCGCGGAGCAGCTCGGTCATGCCGATCACGGCGTTCATCGGCGTGCGAATCTCGTGGCTCATGTTCGCCAGGAACGCCGACTTCAGGTTGCATGCCTCCACCGCTGCGTCATGCGCGACTGCAAGTGCGGCCACCGACTGGCGTCGCTCGGTGACGTTCTGGCAGAACAGAATGCGGCAGCTACGGCCGCCCACTTCGAGATCATCGCTGGTGATCTCAACATCGATGACGGTACCGTCCTTGTACCGGTGCCGCCACTGGTGCGCGAACAGGCGTCCTGGGCGCTCGCCACCGACAGCGGTGGCCAAGAAGTGATCGACCAACGCAAGATCCTCGCGTGGGGCGATGTCGCGGACGGTCAGCGTTAGGAATTCCTCGCGGGAGAACCCGTAGCTCGCAACGGCCGCNNTTGTCGGACCGCATCTGCATGCTCACACTCGCGATTCCCCCGCGAGGTCCGTATCGGCGCCGACCCGGCAAAGCTTGACACGCGATGGTGCCGCGGCGAGCAAACGGGGTTCTCCGAAACCCTCAGGCCCTTCGCCCCAGCGAGGCCCGACGCGGACATCACGCCGGCACCGCTGACCACGAGAGACCACCGTCCCACCCGATGAAACGATCTACCGCAGTCTCGGCCGGCACTCTCAGGCGAACGAGGCGACGGTCATACTCCGGCTGTGGCACAGACCCTCACGTGCGACAGGTGCGGCAAGCCGATCAGGCCCGAGGATGTCGAGTACGTGCTCAGCTCCGATGAGATGGAGCCCGTCCCAGTCCATCGCCGGTGTCTCAAGCCCGGGGACACCCCGTTGGTACTCGCCTGAGACGCCCTCTCACGGCCCGGCTCCGGAACGCCGAAAGACCCGACAACTCACCCTGAGCGCCGGGACTGGACCACGGCGAGAACTGCAAGCGCGATCAGCACCGGCAGGGCGACCCAGACGACGGTCCACACGACATCATCGACGGTGCTGTTGCCGTTAGCGGCGGTGCCCGCGATCACGAAGAGCCCCACCCAGGCGACAGCGAGTGCCACCAGCGTCCGACGGCTGAGAGCCAGGCGGCTGACCACCATCCCAAGCTACCAGAGCTGCCACCAAGGCTCTTGTCGCGACCGTGACCGCAATGCCGAGTCGTGAGACGCGCGCCTCAACAACGGTTACCGGCCTCCCCGTGGGGACGATATGGGGACGAATCGGCCCGCTTCAGGCCTCTCTGAGCCCCCGTTGGCGGATCCGGCCTATGACTAAACGTGGGACTAAATGTTGTACTTAAGCAGGCAAAAAGCCTGCCTGAGCAGGCCCTTCGCAAACGCGCCCGGAGAGATTCGAACTCCCGACCTTCGGTTCCGTAGACCGA
>PMAE01000012.1 GCA_003152485.1 Gemmatimonadota bacterium
GCCGCGACCCCGCCCGGTGGCGAGTGGGTCGCCGTTCGCGCCGCCGCGCCCGGTCGCGTCGGCGGCGCCCGGAGCCGGAACAGCGCCGCCGCGCCGCGACGACAAGCGCCCGGTCTCGACCGGTGCGCCGATCATGGGTGGTGCTCGCCGGAAGAAAGGCAAGCGCGGCTCGGTGGATCAAGAGGCCGTGTCGGCCAACATCACGCGGACAATGAGCGCGCTGCGCACCGGCCCAGGCCGGCGACCCGGCCGTCGGTCGTTCGATGATGGGGTGACGCGCGAGGAAGTCGAGGCGCAGCGCGTCGCGGATGTCGAGCGAGAACGCAAGACGGTCCGCGTGAACGAGTTCATCACCGTCAGCGAGCTGGCCGACATCCTGAAGATCCCGGCGACGCAGATCGTGGCGTTCGCGCTCAAGAATCTTGGCTTGATGAAGACGATCAACCAGCGACTCGAGTTCGACGAGATCGAGCTGATCGCTGGTGAGTACGGGTTCCAGGCGGTACGCGAAGAGGAATACGCGGCCGACAGTCAGGGAGTCGAAGAGATCGACGACCCGAGCACGCTCGTACACCGGCCGCCCGTGGTCACGATCATGGGACACGTGGACCACGGGAAGACGTCGCTCCTCGACTACATCCGCAAAGCCAACGTGGTCGCGGGCGAGGCAGGCGGCATCACGCNNAGGCCGGCGGCATCACGCAGCACATCGGCGCGTACCACGTCTCGCTGCCCAACGACAAGCAGATCACGTTCCTCGACACGCCAGGCCACGAAGCGTTCACGGCGATGCGCGCCCGTGGCGCGCAGGTCACCGACCTCGTGGTCTTGGTCGTCGCCGCGGATGACCAGGTGATGCCGCAGACGATCGAGGCGATCTCACATGCCAAGAACGCCGGCGTGCCGCTGGTCGTCGCCATCAATAAGATCGACCTGCCGTCCGCGAACGTCGCCAAGGTCAAGCAGGACCTGCTCACGCATGGCGTCGTCCTCGAGGACTTCGGCGGTAACACACTGGCCACCGCCATCTCGGCAAAGAAGGGCACCAACGTCCAGGAGTTGCTCGACCAGATCCTGCTGCAAGCGGAGATCCTCGATCTCAAGGCGAATCCCACGCGTCGGGCGAGCGGCACCGTCATCGAAGCGCAGCTCGATCCAGGCAAGGGACCGGTCGCCACCGTGCTGATCCAGAACGGGACCTTGCACGTGGGTGAAGACTTCATCTGTGGGATGTACGCGGGGCGCGTCCGCGCGTTGCTGGATGAACGGGGCAAGCCCGTGAAAGACGCGGGACCGGCGATCCCCGTGCAGGTGCTGGGCATCGAAAAGGTGCCGACGGCAGGCGACACGCTGGTCGTGGTGGAGGACGCTACCGACGCCCGCGAAACGGCGCAGAAGCGCGAACGCCTGGACCGCGAAGCCCGGAACCGGCGCACGTCGCGGGCTGGCGTCACGTTGGAAGACTTCATGGCGCAGACCGCGGCCGGCGAGCGGCGCACGCTGCGCATCGTCATCAAGGCGGACCAAGGGGGCCCGGCGGAAGCGCTGGCCGACGCGCTGGCGCAGCTCTCCACGAGTGAAGTCGAAGTCGAGGTCATTCACCGGGGAGTCGGCGCGGTCACCGAGAGCGACATTCTGCTCGCCAAGGCATCGGGCGCCATCATCGTCGGCTTCCATGTGCGACCCGACAACAACGCCCGCGCGGCGGCCGAGCGCGAAGGCGTCGAGATCAAACTCTACCGCATCATCTATGAGGCGGTGGCCGATGTCCGGTCGGCGCTCGAAGGGTTGCTCCGGCCCGAGCAGCGCGAGGTGGTCGATGGCGATGCACTGGTCCGCGAGCTGTTCAAGGTCGCGAAGATCGGGACGATCGCCGGCTGTCTGGTGCGCAACGGCGTCATCAATCGCGAGGGCCGCGTCCGCGTCATTCGCGATGGGACGCAGATCTACGAAGGCCGGATCGGATCGCTCCGCCGCTTCAAGGATGATGTGCGCGAGGTCCGCTCGGGATTCGAGTGCGGTATCGGCGTCGAGAGCTTCAACGACGTCAAGGTGAACGACATCATCGAGAGTTATCGAACCGAGCAGATCGCGCGGACGTTCGCCTCGACTCCGGCCTAAGGCGCGGGCCGCCGTATGCCGAACGACGGACGCCGGCCGGATCGCGTCGCCGAAGCAATTCGGGAAGCGGTGGCCATGTTCCTCACCGAGGGCGTGAAGGACCCGCGCATCTCTGGACTCGTGACGGTCACAGGCGCGCAGGTCACTCGCGACCTGCGGCACGCCAAGGTGTTCGTCAGCGTCTTGGGCACGGACTCCGAGCGGGCCGCGACCTTTGCCGGCTTGGCGAGCCTCGCCAGCCACCTGCGACCACGGATCGGGCGATCACTCCGTCTGCGACTGGCGCCGGAGATCAGCTTTCAGCCCGATGAGAGCATCGCCTACGCCGCACGGATCGACACGCTGCTGGAAGGCATCAAGCGTCCGCCGGCAGAGCCCCCGGCCGACGACGCGGGCGACGAGGAGTCGCCGAGCCGGTAACGTGGTGGCGGGCACGGCGCAGGGCCTGCTCCTGGTCGACAAACCGAGCGGGGTGACCTCACACGACGTCGTCGACGCGTGCCGCCGCACCTACGGCGAGCGATCCATTGGCCACCTGGGCACCCTTGACCCGTTCGCCACCGGACTGTTGGTATTGCTCTTTGGGCGCGCGACTCGGTTGGCGACGTTCATCGACGGCGATCCGAAGGTGTACGACGCGACCGTCCAGTTTGGCAGTGAGACCGACACCGACGACCTCACGGGGATCGCCGGTCGGACCGCGCCACTCCCGTCCGCGGACGCGATCACGGGCGCACTCCCGGCCCTCACCGGTGAGCTCGAGCAGATACCGCCCGCGTACTCCGCCAAGCATGTCGCGGGCTCCGGTGGGCGCGCCTACGTGGCGGCCCGTCGAGGGGAACCCGTCACCTTGCCGTCATCGCGCGTCACCGTGTATCGCTGGGACATCCGCGCCATGCGGGACGACGCGGTTGATGTCACCGTGACATGCGGCACAGGCACGTACATTCGCGCGCTGGCCCGCGACTTAGGCCGCGCGACGGGCAGCGCGGCGCACCTCGTGGCGCTGCGCCGCACCCGCGTTGGCGCGTTCGATGTCGCCCAGGCCCACACGCTCCCGGACATCATGGGCTCGGACACACCACCGCCGATCCGCGCCCTGCGCGTGGTAGCCGATGATGAGTGACGCGGTCCTCGAGTCCATCGCGAGCGGGCTCCCGCCGGGCGTCGAGGGCACCGTCGCCACCGTCGGGACGTTCGACGGCGTGCACCGCGGCCACCAGCGGGTCCTGGCTCGGTTGGCGGAACGCGCGGCCGACACGGGCTGGCGAAGTCTGGTCGTCACCTTCGAGCCGCACCCGTTGGAAGTCGTGAATCCCGCCGCGGCCCGTCCGCTGCTCTCGGTTGGACTGGAGAAGTTCGAGGTACTGGCGGAAAGCGGCATCGACTACGTCGCCGTGCTCCCGTTCACGCCGACGTTGGCCCGATACGGGCCCGACGAGTTCATCGATCACGTGCTCCGCGCGCGATTTCGAATGCGCGAGATGTTGAGCGGGTACGACAATGGATTCGGCCGCGGCCGGTCGGGCGACGTCGAGACGATCCGCGCGATGGGCGCGCGGCGGGGGTTCCGCGTCGAGGTCGTGCCGCCCTCGACGATGGACGACGGGCGGCCCGTCTCGTCCACCTCGATCCGGCGCGCCATTGCCGGTGGCGATCTGCGCGCCGCCGAGATGGAGCTTGGCCGGCCCTACTCAATGAGTGGCCATGTGGGCCCGGGCGACCAACGTGGCCGTACGTTGGGCTTTCCAACCATCAACATCCCGCTCCCGTCCCCACGCAAGCTACTGCCGCCGGAGGGCGTCTACGCCGTCCGCGTGCAGACGCCGGTCGGCACGCGTGGCGGGATGCTCAACTTAGGCCCCCGACCGACGTTCGCCGACCCGCGCGTCACGATCGAGGTCCATCTGTTCGACACGGGCGCCGATCTGTACGGGGCATACGTGCGGATCGAATTTGTGGCTTATTTGCGCGAGACCCGAGCGTTCGAGGGACCGGACGCCCTGCGTGCGCAACTGGCCCGAGACGAAGCGCAAGCCCGGCTCGCTCTCGCCGGTCGCGTTGACTCGCTCCCGAGCGTGGGATAACCTTCCAAGCTGCCCCGTAGCCGGCACCTCTGACTCCGTCATGACAGACCTTCGGTATCGCCTCGCCATCATCATCGCACTCATCGTCGCATCGGTCTGGGCGATTTGGCCGCGCGCGGTCGTGCGCCGCCTCGAGACCACCGACAACGTCATTCGATACGACACCGTGCGGCAGATCCCCATCCGACGCGGGCTCGATCTCGAAGGCGGCATGCACCTCACTCTCGAGGTCGACGAGTCCAAGGGCGTCGTCGCGAACAAGAGCGACGCGATCGATCGGGCCCTCAAGGTCGTTCGCACGCGAATCGACCAGTTCGGCGTGTCGGAGCCCGTCGTGCAGAAGGCGGGGACCGACCGGATGGTGGTCGAGTTACCGGGCATCCAGGACCAGCAACGGGCCTACGATATTGTCAAAGAGGCCGCGTTCCTCCAGATGCAGATCGTGGACAAGTCGCAGGCCCTCGACAAGGTGTTGCCGCACATCGACGCCATCCTGAAATCCAAGGGATTAGGGGTCGCCGCCGCTGGAACGACGGGGCAGACCCCCACCAATGCGGGCGTCCAATCGCTCTTTTCAAACGCCGCCGGCGACTCCGCGAAACACACGGGTGACAGTACGAAATCCCAGTCGGTCGCGGCGGCGGGCGCCGCCCGGCATGGGCGGCGGGACAGCGCCGCCAAGAAGCCGGCGGCCGACTCGACCGGCGACTCGACCAAACGGGACTCGAGTGCCCTGGCCGCGTTGACGATCGGGCCGTTCTCCCAGCTGATCCAGCAGGGGAACATGCCGGGCGAGTTCTACGTCACGAAGGCGGATGTCCCCACGATCACCCACTATCTGTCCCTGCCGGAAGTGCAGGGGCTGATCCCGCCGGGCAAAGTGATCCGGTGGTCCACCGACACGGTCACCATCGGACAGCGGGTCTATCAATCGTTCTATGTCCTCGACGCCCGACCGATCATCACGGGCGAGTACCTGGTGGATGCCAACCCAACGACCGATCCCATCGAAGGGACCAAAGTCGACTTCCGCTTGAGCCGCGAGGGTGGCCGCCGGTTCCAAGCCGAGACCGGCCGCCACATCCACGACTACATGGCGATCGTGTTGGACAGCGTGGTGATGGGGCGTCCGCCGGTCATCGAGAGCGCGATCGGGACCAATGGCCAGATCACGATGGGCGGGAAGGATCTTCAAGCCGCGCAGGATCTGGCCCTCGTGCTGCGTGCGGGCGCGCTCCCCGTCCCGCTGAAGGTCGCCGAGGTTCGGCAGATCGGGGCGAGCTTGGGCCAAGACTCGATCGTCGCCGGGGTCCGCGCCGGTGTGATCGCCGTCGTGCTCGTCGTCCTGATCATGCTGGTGTATTACCGCTTCTCGGGCCTGCTGGCGGTCGGCGGTCTCGCGCTCTACATGCTCTATACGATGGCCGCGCTCGCGAGTTTCGACGCCGTCCTCACGCTCCCGGGGCTAGCAGGGTTCATCCTCTCGATCGGTATCGCGGTCGATGCGAACGTCCTGATCTTCGAGCGGATCCGCGAGGAGCTCGACCACGGGAAGACACCACGAACCGCGATCGACGAAGGGTTTCGCCACGCCATGAGCGCGATCATCGACTCGAACGTCTCGACCATGATCACGGCGGCGGTGCTCTATCAGTACGGGACAGGACCGGTTCGCGGCTTCGCGGTGACCCTCATTGCGGGCATCATGGCGTCTATGGTCACGTCGATCTTCGTCGTGCGCACGTTCTACATGATCTGGCTGACCCGTGCCCGGTCGCCGCAAGCGATCAGTATCTGACTTGACCCCACGGTGATGATTATCGGCGTGTCGGCGCCTCGCACGGCGCCGACATGCTGTCTCTGACCCCCGCTGCCATGCTCCGCATTTTCTATCACACGACGTACGATTTCATTCGGCCCTGGCGCATCATGGTCGTGACGACCGCCGCGTTCATCTCCCTGGGCCTCGTCCTGCTCGGGGTGAGTTGGGCGCGGACGGGCACGTCGGTGCACTACAGCATTGACTTCACGGGAGGCACGCTCGTCCAGATCGAGTTCCAGCAGCCGCCCGACGTCAGCGCGATCCGCTCGGCGCTCGACGCGGGCGGCGTGCACGATGCCGAGATCCAGTCGTTCGGGACGAACCGCGATTTCACGATCCGGGCGCAGGATGCCGGACAGTCGGTCTCGCGCGGCGCGAACGCGGAAGCACAGGCGCCGAGCGCGGAACAGGTGGCGGCGCGCATCGACACGGTCCTCACGCAGCGGCTCGGCACCGGCGTGTTTCACATCGTGCGGACCGAAGCCGTGGGGCCACTCGTCGGCAGTGAGCTGCGCCGCGGCGCCGTCGTCGCCATCCTCGTCTCGTTCGTCGCCACGCTGATCTACCTCGCGTTCCGATTCGAATGGCGCTTCGGTGTGGCAGCGGTCATCGCCACCGCGCACGACATCCTGACGACACTGGCGTTCATCAAGTTGCTCGACATCGAAGTCTCCCTCATGGTCGTGGTCGCGATTCTGACCGTCATCGGGTACTCGCTCAACGACACGATCATCATCTTCGATCGAGTCCGCGAGGACCTTCGCAAGAAGCGCAAAGAATCGCTGTACGATACCCTGAACCGCGCGATCAACGAGACGCTGCCACGATCGGTGATGACGCACGCGACCGCGTTCGCGGCCACGCTCGCGCTGCTTCTGCTGGCGGGGGAAGTGATTCGACCGTTTGCGTGGGTCATGGCGTTCGGTATCGTCACGGGAACGTTCAGCTCCGTGTACGTGGCGGGCCCAGTCCTGCTCTGGATCGAGCGGCGGTACCCGCGCGAGGGGTCCGACCGCAAGAACGTTCGCGCCCCCGCGCCGCGCGCACCCACCGATCCGGATCGCCGCGCCACTCAGGCCGCGTCGGTGAGGAGCTGAGCGCCGGCGGGCAGTACGGCTGGCAGTAGCGCATCGTCCGATGCGGCGAGGCCTCGAGCCGCCGTGGGGACCGGCCACCGACCCACATGTTCTTCGATAGCCACGCGCATCTCGCGGACCCGGCGTTCGACGCCGATCGAGATTCGGTGGTGCGGGCCGCGCAGGCAGCGGGCGCCGTTGGACTGATCTGCATCGGCGCGTCACAGATGGCGGCCGCCGATGCGCGGACGCTCGCCGAGCGATATCCGGAGCAGATATTTTCTACGGCGGGTGTGCACCCCCACGACGCCGCGAGCTACGACGCGGCAC
>PMAE01000066.1:0-8432 GCA_003152485.1 Gemmatimonadota bacterium
GCCGCTGTCCAACCTCGACGCGCAGTTCCGGCTCGAGATGCGCCGGGAGATCGCGGCCCTGCATCGACATCTCGGTGCGACGACGATCTACGTCACGCACGACCAGGTTGAGGCGATGACCCTCGGTGACCGGATCGTCGTGCTCGACGCTGGCCATGTCCAACAGATCGGGGCGCCGTTGGCGCTGTACCATCATCCCGCGAATCGATTCGTGGCGGCGTTCATCGGCAGTCCGCCCATGAATCTCATCGAGGGCGAGCTTGCGGTGCCGGCGGGGAGTGGCGCGGATGGCCTGGTGTTCAGGTCGCGGGACGGTGCCCTGGTCACACCGGTCGGTGGACGGATCGGCGCACTCGCGCGATCGACGGTCGGCCGGCCTGTCGTGCTCGGCGTGCGGCCGGAGCACGTGATCATCTCGGCGGCGCCGGCGGCGGACGTCGCTGGAGCGGCAGCGATGCGAGGCATACTCCAGGGCGTCGAGCCACTGGGGCACGAGAGCATCGTGCGCGCGACGGTCGGTGCCGTGATCGTCACGGCGCGAATGATCGGTGCATCGCTCCCCCCGCTCGACGCTCCGGTCTCCGTCTATCTCGACACCACCCATCTCCACGTGTTCGATGGCGCGTCGGGATTGACGATCGACGGCGCTCAGGGCGTGTAGCGGACGCCGAGGTATCCGCGAAGCTTGTACTTGAAGGGCGCGCTGATCGAGTATCCCATTCCCGCCGTGACCCACGACGACGGCAGCGCCAGGAAGGGGACACGGGGAAAGTCGCCCCGCCATTCGGCGCCGTACACATCGTGGTTCGGGTCGCCGGACGTCACCGTCGAGAGCCGCTCGTAGTACATGGCGATTGGGCCGACGTCGCCCTCGAGGCGCTGGTCCAGTAGTTGATGACCGCCGATGATGCCCAGCGGCAGCGCGGACACCGCAACGCGTTGCGACAAGAGTGCCGAGTCGGTGAGTGGTGAGGGCGTACCACCAGCCACCATCTGCTCGAAGGCGGGCGCATCACGATTCACGGTGCCGTAGGAGACCTCGTAGCGGATGAGAGAGCCGCCCATGCCCGCCGCGATTGAAATACGCGCGAGCAACCGCCGCCACCCGGTGCCATCGGTCGTCCCGACCGTCCCAATCGCGCCGCCGGATCCCAGGAGCGTCAGGTCTCCGCGCGAGAGGTCCGCCGCGCCAGAATAGGCCGCGAAGCCGAGCGTCCGTGCTCGACCGCCGCCGTCGTCGAGCGCGAGTCGTGCTGTGGATGCACCGAGGCGGCCCTGATTCGTGATTCGACTGCCGACGTCGGTGTAGTCGGCCGACAGGAGGCCGCCCCGGTACGTCGCATCGAGTGAGTCTGGGGCGAACCGGCCCGCGCTTTGGCGCGACGGATACTGCGAGACGGCGAACGCGGAGAGATTGAGAATGGCCGGAAGTCCGCGCCATGCGACCCCCGCCGAGGCGCCTCGCCAGGTGCCGGGGTCGCCGATCGAGCCCTGGGCGTTCCACGCGAGCCGCCCGACGGGATCACTGCTGCCGACCCAGAGCGTCACGTAGTGCCCATCGGGCGCGACAGAGCCGCCAGGCAGGTAGCGGTATTCGCGTGGCCCCACGCCATACGCCGTCGGTTGCGCGACCACAATGGGGACGAGCGAGTCAGCCAGATGCGCGAGCGGGACGGCGGCCGGCGCGAGTGTCGGCGAGAGCGTGGGGATCTCGGATGATCGGACGTCTGCCGCGTCCACCCGGTGCAGGTCCCGACCCCGCGCGGACAGGCTGAGGAAATACACATGCGAGTCGGCGAGCGACGCCTCCGGGGCGACGGCGCCACCGGTCGTGGCGGCGAGGGGGTGCATCGCGGCTGTAGCGAGGTCGATGATCTCGAGGTGTTGTACGCCTCCCAGCTCAGACACGGTGACGACCGATGCGCCGCCCTGGACGTAGGACGCACCATAGCGACTCGCGCCATCGAGCGGACCTACGGCGTGCACGTCGGACGCTCCGGCGTCACTGACCGTGAATGCTTCGAGATGCCAATGGTCGCCGTCATGCACGGTGACGATGGCAGTGCGGCCGTCGGGGGCAAATCGGGGCCGGTAGTATTCGCGGATAGGCGAGCCCGCGAGTAGCACCGAGACGTCTCCGCGGTGCAGGTCGATGCGCACGACGTCGCACACGCCGCCCAGGCATCGCACGCCGATCGCCGTCCGTCCGTTGGGTGCCGGGTCGGCGCCCCGTACGGCGGCGCCGTGCGTGATGCGCTGGACCTCATCCGTTCGCATGTTCCATACGTAGAGATCAGGACGGAATGCACCGTCTCGCAACGGTTCGTCGTGGGTTACCAGTACGCGATCGCCGTCGGCGAAAAACCGCGGCAGGTCGAACCCTACGCCGCGGGCGGCTTCCAGGATCGCCACTGGCCGCCGGACCGCAGGATACGGACGGACGGCGGGCACATCGTCCGGATCGCGAGCGAGCATGCGGGCTTGGGCGGCCGCGCGCGCGGAGTCGGGGGGCGGGGGGGCCGTGGACCAGACCACGATCCGCGACGGGCGCCCCGGTACCCGCACGGGGACGGCGATCGACGCGCCGTCGCGTGAGACCGCGGGATCGCCTGTATACCAGGTGAGATGCTGGAAGGTCTCGCCGGAGTCCAGACCCGCGGCCGCGATATCGTCGGCCGCGCGGAGCGCCTTGCCGGTGAGATCCGCGGTGAACCGGCCATACAGGGCCTGCGGCGTGTCGCCGAACACTCCGGAAAACGCGGCCACGAAGTCACGGTCTTCGCGGGCGGTCATCCGTTGCCAGAGATGGGGGAGACTCTCGTCGCCGGACCGTGCGACAAGCCATTCGAGAAAGGCCGATCCGGCGAGATACGCCATGGCGCCACCGAGATACTGGGGACTGCCGTTCAATTGGGCGTAGGTCGGCAGCCGCCCCTCGAGCGCGAACTGGCGCAGCACTCCTGCTCGGGCCACGCTATTCGGCCGCCCGCTACCCGTGATGCGTCCTTCGACGTAGGTCGCGTATCCCTCGATGACCCAGCGGGGGGAATTTCGCGCGATCGGACTGATGTCCAGCGGGAGGAGGCGCCAGATGGCGCGTTGCAGTGGATTTCTCGATGGGCGCGTGAGGTGGGCGATGTGCGCGAACTCGTGGACCGTGAGGAGCTCCGCCCAATCGCGGGCGTGCCCGATCTCGTCGCTCGGCTCCGGCGGAGTCGGCCAGAGCACGATCGTAGGCTTATCGAGGATCGGGAGGGACGCCCCGTTCGACACATTGTACGGATCGTCGATGACCACCGTCACCTTGCGCGAGGGTCCGCTGCCCACCAGCGCGACGACGGCATCGCGCACCGCCTCGAGCCGGCCCGCGGCGTCGGTGGCCCAGGGCCGCATCGCGTGTGGGAAATGGACATCGAAGTGTGCCGTGTGGATGGTCTCCCACTGCAACTCGGGGCGCGTGAATACCTGGGCGCTCAAGGGCCTGGCCGCGAGGGCGACCAGGAGGCAGACGCAACGCGCGGCGGCGCGGCGGAGTCGCATGCCTGAAGGTAATGATCGACGAGACAAACCTCTGGACCACCGGTAGACGGACACCTCGAGATCGTACATTATGGTCTATGCCGCCCGCGTCCCCAGTACTGATTGGCATCGTCGGCGACTCAGGATCCGGGAAGAGCACGCTATCGTTGTGCATCGCACAGGCGGCGGACCCCGAGCGCGCGACGCTGATCTGCCTCGACGACTACCACCGGTACGGCCGGGCGGAGCGCGAGCGGCGCGGGATCACGGCGCTGAACCCGGAATGCAATCGGCTGGACCTCGTCGCCGATCACCTGGCGGCGCTCCGACAGGGGCGCGCGATTGCGAAGCCGGTGTACGACCACCACGACGGGACATTTGGTCCCGACGAGGTTGTGGAGCCGCGCGAGGTCATCGTCGTGCGGGGCCTGCTCGGGCTACACACGGAGGCGCTCGCGCAGTGCTTCGATCTCTCCGTCTTTCTCGATCCTGATCCGGACCTTCGGGTCCGTTGGAAGGTGGAGCGCGACTGCGCGAAACGCGGATACTCCCGCGACCAAGTCATGGAAAAGATCTCCCATCGGCGCCCGGATGCCGATCGCTACATCGCGCCCCAGCGGGACCGCGCGGACATCGTGATTCGATTCGCGCCGGGCAGCGGACCGGTCGACGAGACCGGTGATATCGATCTCGACATGCAGATCACGCTGCGCCGCGTCGGGGAGCCCGACGACTCGGGCCTCACGGCCGGTGCCACGAGCGGTGCCACGGGCGGTGCCAGGACCAACGCCGCGACGCCTCACCCGGCGAGCCACTCGCCGCCCGTGGCGCGGACGGCGGCTGGCCAGCGCGTCGTGCCCCTGGTCCTTGCTGCGGCGGAGTCGGCGCGCGATCTGCACGCGACGGCACGATCTCGTATCCCATCCACACCCCCGGACCGACACTCTATCACTCCCTGAGCGGGAAGAGCGTATCAATGAAACTCATCACGGCAATCATCCGACCCGAGCGGCTGCCTGAGGTCAAGGCAGCGCTCTTCCGCGCCGGGGTGACCGGCATGACGTTGAGCCGAGTGAGCGGGCACGGTGGCGAGCGGGAGATCATCCAGCGCTACCGTGCCGATACCGTCGTCATGGAGTTCCACGAGAAAGTTCGGATCGACATGGCGGTGTCGGAGCCGTTCGTCGAGCCGACGATCGAGGCCATCCTGTCCGCAGCGCGCACCGATCAGGTGGGCGACGGGAAGATCTTCGTGCAGCCGCTCGATGCCGTGATCCGGATACGCACGGGCGAGCGCGACACCGCCGCGCTGACCCCGGTCACCGCCGACGAAGTCCAGCGTGCCGCGCAGGAGCAGGCGTCGCACCCAGGCTCGCCGATGGGAGGTGCGGCATGACGCCCGACTCGGCCGCCGTCGCGATCTCCGCCGGCGATACGGCGTGGGTGCTCACGTCCGCTGCGTTGGTCATGTTGATGGTGCCAGGCCTGGCGCTCTTCTATGGTGGGCTGGTGCGGGGCAAGTCGTCGCTCAACACGATGATGATGAGCATCGCGGCGCTGGCTCTGGTGTCGGTGCAGTGGCTGATGTTCGGTTACTCATTGGCGTTTTCCCCGGGCTCACCGTTCCTCGGGTCGCTTGCCTGGTGGGGCTTTGGCGGCGTGGGCATCGACCCCCAGCCGGAGTACGCCGCGACGGTACCGCATCTCGCGTTCGCGGCGTTTCAGACGATGTTCGCGGGCATCACGGTGGCGTTGGTGTCAGGCGCGGTCGTGGAGCGTGTGCGGTTCCGGGCGTATCTGCTGTTCGTGCTGCTGTGGACGACGCTCGTCTATGACCCATTGGCCCACTGGGTGTGGGGCGTCGGCGGGTGGCTGCGTACGCTTGGCGCCCTCGATTTCGCGGGCGGTACGGTCGTACACATCAGTGCGGGCACCGCCGCCCTCGTCGCTGCATTGGTTCTCGGACCGCGGCGCGATTTCAAACGTATCTCCTTCGTGCCGCACAACGTGCCGTTCACGCTCCTCGGAGCCGGACTTTTGTGGTTTGGGTGGTTCGGCTTCAACGCGGGCAGCGCACTCGCCGCCAACGGCGTGGCCGCCAACGCGTTCGTGACGACGCACTCGGCGGCCGCCGGCGCTGTCGTGGCCTGGATCATCTTCGACCTCCTGCGCGCCGGGCGCTCGACGGCGGTCGGCGCAGCGACCGGAGCGGTCGTCGGACTCGTGGCGATCACGCCGGCGGCGGGGTTCGTGACCCCGGGGTCCGGGCTCGCCATCGGCGTCATCGCGGCTGGATGCAGTTATCTCGCCATGCAATTCCGTGCCAAGACGTCGGTGGACGACGCACTCGACGTGTTCGCCTGTCACGGCGTCGCAGGGATCGTGGGCGCCCTGCTGACCGGCGTCTTCGCGACACGGGCCGTCAATTCCGGCGGCGGCGATGGGCTTCTCGCCGGCAATCCGCACCAAGTCGTGATACAATTGCTCGCGGTCGCCGTCACGGTGGTCCTCGCGGGGACAGTCACCGCGGTCGTCCTGTCGCTGATCAAGGCGACGGCATCGCTACGGGTATCGATTGCCGACGAGATCAGAAGCGTCGATCTCAGCGAGCACGGAGAGGAGGCGTACTCCGGAGGCGACGATGTCGGCGCACTCGCGGGCCGGGCGATCGCGCTCGGTGAGAGCGTCCTCATTCCGGTAGCTGACGTACGGCACCCGGGCGGACACCGGTAACTCACCGGCCATCGCGTGCGGGGCGACCGATTCCGTTCGGCGGTCGCCAGCGATCAGGTCGCGGGCGCGGGGGTCGTCTGCGCCGACGGGCTTGCCGTGAGGTAGCCCATCGCGTTCAGGCGCTCGATCCGTAAGCGCATGGGGGGATGGGTGCCGAGGAAATCGGCCCACCATCCCTCCTTGGTGGACGAATCGCGTCCCAATGGGTCGGCGATGCAGAGGTGTGCGGCGCCGCCGGTAATCGCACTTTTCGGCGCGTTGGGCTGCTCGATCTTGTGCAGCGCCGACGCGAGGGCCGACGGGTTCCGCGTGAACTGGGCCGCCATGGCGTCGGCCAGATACTCGCGCTTTCGGCTCACGGCCAAGGCCATCAATTGGGTGACGATCGGGGCGACGAGCCAACTCACGAACCACACGACGAACACCAGGATGTACACGGGGCCGAGTTTGTTCGACCGTGAGCCCCCGGACGTCTGGAACATGATGCGGCGAAGGCCATGTGACATAATGGCCACCACGCCGACCAGTGTTGCGAGCAACGTCATGAGTCGCACGTCAAAATTCTTGATGTGGCCCATCTCGTGGGCGATGACGGCCTGAAGCTCGTCGCGCGAGCACAGCGAGAGCAGAGTCGTAGTGACGGCGATCGATGCGGATGCCGGGTCGCGGCCGGTCGAGAACGCGTTCGGGTCGGGGTCGGCGATGATGAAGAGTCGCGGTCTCGGGACGCCGGCGGCGATCGCCATCTCGTCCACGACGTCTACGAGCTGCTGTTCCGCCGGGGTCGTCGGTGCGGTGATCTCTCGCGCACCGGTGGACCAGAGCACTGCGTTCGAGCCGGACATCCATCCCCATCGGGCTAGGGCGATTCCCAGTCCCAAGAGGAGGATCCCGAACCACGGGAACACGTGGTGATACTGGTCGGGGGGCGAGTCCGCGGTGAGACCATAGGCCAGCAGATCGGCTCCCAGGCCCAGCCACAGGAAGAAGACCAGGAAGGCCGCGACCAGCCAGCGCGATCGACGGCGGTTCGCGGCCTGCTGGGCGAATAGGTTGGGTGGTTCGTTCACTGGGCTCGTCCCGCCGAGAGCGGTCCGGCGCGCGCGGCCGGGCTACCGGAGCGACTCAGCTCCGGGGCGGAGGCGGCGCGGGCAACACTGGAGGAGCGGTCGGACCGGGAGCCGTGGGCGGGGCCATCGACAAGTCTACGGTCACGTTCTCCCGCTCACCCGCGTCGCTGATCTCCCACAACTCGGCCGTCGAGGCGCCCGCGACACCGGCGACGAGCATGCTCGGGAACTGGTGCTGCCGGGTGTTGTACGCCGTGGCCGTGTCGTTGTAGAGCTGGCGTGCGAACGCGATCTTGTTCTCGGTCGTGGTCAACTCTTCTTGCAGTTGGGCAACGTTGCCGGTCGATTTCAAGTCGGGATACGCCTCAACGACGGCGAATAGCCGACCGAGGGCGCCGCTAAGCTGCGTTTCCGCCGCCGCTGTTGCGGCGACACCAGCGCCGCCCGGTCCGGCGCCCGACTGGACTGCGATGGCTTTGTTGCGTGCCGTGACCACGGCATCGAGTGTGTCCCGCTCGAACTGCATGGCGCCCTTGACCGAGTTGATCAGGTTCGGAATGAGGTCGTGTCGCCGCTTGAGCTGGACGTCAATCTGCTTCCACGCGTTGGCGACCTGGTTCTTCAGCCCAATCAGCCCGTTGTACGCGCCGACGAGCCACGCCAGCAGCGCCACGACGATTATTATCAGTACGATCAGCGGCATGGGATTCGCCCGGTGAGGTCAGTGAGACTCAGTAGACCCCGCAGCATCATCGGTCGCTGGTGGCCGCGATCCAACGCCCATCTTATCGAGCAGCCACGTGCCGGGGATCAGGAACAGCGGGGTCAGAAACACGCCCAACAGTGTGTTGACCCAGATCAACGCGATGTAGAACGCGCCGAGTCCAAGCGAGACCCATACGATTGCCAACGGTCCTTGCGATTCCACGGCTGCCTCACGCTGACGTCATCCAGGCGGCGCACTGTCACGATCGCCCGGCTGGGCGACGCGGCACGCCGCGCGATCATATAGACTGTGGCATAAGGATATGCGTCATGGCGGCGCGGCACCAGCGGAGCGGACCTCGGGTTCCGACCGGGCCGATACCGGGCCGGACGCCGGCATCGATG
>PMAE01000066.1:8465-20935 GCA_003152485.1 Gemmatimonadota bacterium
AAGCCGCAACGCCGCGGACCGAGGCGGCGTGGCGGCTCGCGCGCTGGCAATTCCTGAACGCGACGGCGGGGCGCTTCGGCGCGCGCATCGCCACCGCTCACACGCGCGACGATCAACTGGAGACGCTGATCATCCGCATCCTCCGGCACGCGGGCGCGCGGGGACTCGCGGGGCTCGACGCCGATGGCGCGGTGGTCCGGCCCTGGCTCGGCGTCCGGCGTGCGACCGTCATCCGGTACGCCACTCGGCATGGTGTGCTGTACACCGAAGATCCATCGAATCAGTCCCGCGCGTTTCTGCGCAATCGCGTCCGTCTCGACCTCCTGCCCGCGCTGCGGCGCGTTCGGCCGACGTTCGACGCCGAGCTGTTACGGGTCGGCGACGCCGCCGCGCAATGGCGGCGCGAGGTCGAGCGCCTCGTGACAGTCCTGTGCCCGGCGCGAGTGGACAGCACTGGTCTGTCGGTTGCGGCTGCGGATCTGCTGCGCTACGATGGTGCCGCACTGGCCATCGTGTGGCCGGTGCTCGCCGCGCGGATCGGACTCGCGCTCGATCGCCGTGGGACGGCTCGATTGGCGGATTTCACGACGCGCGGAAGGATCGGGGGAACGATTCAGCTCTCGGGTGGCTTCGAGGTCCAACGGACGACCTTCAGCTTCGTGCTCCGACGGGGACGGGGACCTTACGTCTCTCGCGGCGGTCCGGCGACTGCCCGATGACCAGCGACTCGGGCGAGTCGGGACGCGCTGTCACCCGCCCGGTCGCGGTGGTCGCGTCCACCGCGACGACCGGCCCTGGCCACCCGGCGCCTCCCGACCCGCGGTTGGGGGGGCGTCCGCTCCGTCGCGTGGTCTTCGACGAAGCGACGATCGCCAGTCGTGTCCGCGAACTCGGAGCCGAGATCACGGATTCCTACCCCGATGGCGAGCTCCTCGTGTTGGGGCTGCTCAAGGGCAGTGTGATCTTTTTCAGCGACGTGGTGCGGACGATTCAGCGTCCGTTGCAGATCGATTTCCTGATTGCGTCGAGCTATGGGACGGGCACGGAATCCAGCGGCGACGTTCGTCTCGTATACGATCCGGATACGCGGCTCGACGGACGTCACATCCTGGTTGTAGAGGACATCGTGGATTCGGGGCGCACCTTGATCCGATTGCTCGACGTCATTCGGCGCCGTCGGCCGCGGTCACTGGCCGTCTGCGCCTTACTGCACAAGCGGATCCCGACGGCGTTGCAGGAGCCGGTTCGATTCGTCGGATTTGACGCACCGCACGAGTTTCTAGTCGGGTATGGTCTGGACCATGCCGAAGATTTCCGGCACCTCCCCTACATCGGGGCGATTTGAGTTTGTCTTTGTGGCGCACTAGGGCGCACCAGGGCGCACTAGCACTAGAGTGGAGTCAGCGTGCGTCCTGACCGAGCCCAAGTGTTTCGGCCGGGGTGGAGCTAGTGACCGCCGAGGGGGCCACGCGTCGGGGGTGACAGTCGGTACATTACAGCAGGCGGTCGGCGGACAAGTGCCGCGCCGCTTGGGCGCGGCGGCTACGTGGCCGCCGGCCAGAATGCCACGTGATGGGCCGGCAAGTGAGCCGGTTCCGTAGGGGTCGCCATGCCAGTATTGCCAACGCCGCCAGGAAACAACAGCAACAATAAGAAGGGAAACTGGAGCCGGAACTCCAAGACATGGGCGTTTTGGATTCTTCTTGCTACGGTCCCCGTCGTCTTTTTCGAGGTCGCGAGCACGCGGGCGGACCAGCCCGCGCCGCTCATCTATTCGCAGTATGACCAGCAGCTTGCACAGGACAACGTCAGGCGGGTCACGATTCAATCGGGACGGCAGCTCACCGGCGAATTCAAGCAGAAGGTGGTGCTGGGCGGGAAAGACGTCCAGAAATTCACGGTCAAGCTGCCCCTCGAGAACTCGGACGAGGAGATCGATCGGCTACGAGCCCATAATGTGGAGCTTGAGGCGAAGGAGCCCAGTCAGACGTTGGGCACGGTCGTCCAGATCCTCCCCTATCTCGTGCTCGTGGCACTCTGGATCTTCTTCATCCGCCAGATGCAGGCCGGTGGCAACAAGGCGTTTTCGTTCGGGAAGTCGAAGGCCAAGCTGCTGACCGGCGACACGCCCAAGGTCACGTTCGCGGACGTTGCCGGCGCGGACGAAGCGAAAGTCGAGCTCCAAGAGATCATCGAGTTCCTCAAAGATCCCCAGAAGTTCACCAAGCTGGGGGGGCGACTCCCCAAGGGCGCGCTACTCGTCGGTCCGCCGGGTACCGGCAAGACGCTGCTGGCGAGGGCCGTGGCGGGCGAGGCGGGACGTCCATTCTTCTCGATGTCCGGGTCGGATTTCGTGGAGATGTTCGTCGGCGTCGGCGCGAGTCGTGTGCGCGATCTCTTCGAGCAGGGGAAGGCCCACGCACCGTGCATCATTTTCATCGATGAAATCGATGCAGTCGGGCGGCATCGGGGCGCTGGCCTGGGTGGCGGCCATGACGAGCGTGAACAAACGCTCAACCAGTTATTGGTCGAGATGGATGGGTTCGAGTCGAACGAAGGCGTCATCCTGATCGCCGCGACCAATCGCCCGGACGTGCTTGATCCTGCGCTGTTGCGGCCTGGACGCTTCGATCGGCAGATCGTTGTGGATGCGCCCGACCTTCGGGGGCGTGAAGGGATTCTGCGTGTGCACCTCCGCAACAAGCCGGTCGCCGAGGACGTCAACATCACGACGCTCGCGCGCGGGACCCCCGGGATGGCGGGCGCGGACCTGGCCAATCTGGTCAACGAGGGTGCGCTCCTGGCGGCCCGTCGGGGCCACGACAAGGTGTACATGGCGGATCTCGAGGAAGCCAAGGACAAAGTCATGCTTGGCGCCGAGCGCAAGTCGATGGTGATGAAAGACGAAGAGAAGCGGCTCACCGCCTATCACGAGGCGGGCCACGCCGTGTGCGCGATCAAGGTGGCGGGTAACGATCCGCTGCATAAGGTCACGATCGTACCGCGCGGCCGCGCACTGGGCCTGGCTTTCACGTTGCCGGAAGACGACCGGGTCTCCGTGACTCGGCAGCAGATCGAGGCACGGCTCGCGATGGCCTACGGCGGCCGGGTGTCGGAAGAGCTCATCTTCGGGCGGGACCGCGTCACGACTGGCGCCGCCAGCGACATCCAACAAGCCACGGGCATCGCGCGTCGATATGTCTCCCAGTGGGGGCTCTCGGACGCCATCGGTCCGGTGTTGGTCGGCGACAACGAGCAGGAAGTGTTCTTGGGTCGCGAGCTGCAACACCGCCGCGAGGTGTCGGAGCGGACCGCGCAGCTCGTCGATACCGAAGTGGCGCGGGTCATCACCGAGGCGTACGCGCGAGCCAAGCTCACGCTCACGGAGAACATCGATCTCCTGCACGCGATCGCGGCTGCCTTGCTGGAGCGCGAGACGCTGACGCGCGAGGATTTTGCGGTCCTCCTGCGGGGGGAGAAGCTGCCACCGCGGCCGCCGGCACCGCCGGTGATGGCGCCCGCGTCGGTCGCGCCGATTCCCGTCGCGGAGCCCCGCCGCACACCGCCTCTCCTCGGCGGACCTGAAGTCGCCCCCGCGTGAATGGTCGTCAGGTGAGATCGCGGTGAGCGGCCCGACATGAACTGGCGGGTGCGCGGCGGGATTGTGCCGCTCGCTCGTCCAGTGGTGGTAGGAATCGTCAACGTTACCCCCGACAGCTTCAGCGACGGGGGTAGCTTTTTTTCGACTGGAGACGCGATCGTGCACGCGCAGCGACTCGTCGCCGAGGGCGCGGACGTGCTCGACATCGGCGGCGAATCCACTCGGCCGCAGGGCGCGACCGCGGTGAGCGACGAGGAGGAGTGGCGCCGAGTCGTGCCGGTGATTCGTGCCCTGCGGCAGGCCTGTCCCACGACTCCGATCTCGATCGACACCGTCAAGTCGTCGGTGGCGGCCGCGGCGCTCGACGCCGGCGCGTCGGTGATCAACGACGTGTCGGGCTTGCGGATAGATCCGGGCATGGCGCGCGTGTGCGCCGACGCCGGGGCAGGCCTCATCCTCATGCACTCCCGAGGCACCATACAGGACATGAGCACCTATGCCCATGCGACGTACGGGGCGGATGTGACGGGTGACGTGCTGTCCGAGCTCTCGGGACAGGTAGCCGTCGCGCTGGCCGCCGGGGCGGACCCCGCATCGATTGTGATCGACCCAGGCATCGGGTTTTCGAAGCGCAGCGAGCACTCGCTGACTGTGCTGTCGGAGCTTCCGCGAGTCGTGGCGCTCGGATACCCGGTGATGGTGGGCATATCGCGGAAGCGGTTTATCGGAGAGATTACCGGCGTGACGGTACCCGCAGACCGGACCAATGGCTCGATCGGCGCGGCGGTAGCCGCGCTCGCACTCGGTGTGCGGCTGTTTCGGGTCCACGACGTCCGCGCCACGCGCGAGGCATTGGACGCCGCGTGGGCCATTCTAGGTCGCGACCCGATGGCGCCCCCACGTCCACCGCCGGCGGGTCCGGCGGCTCCTCAGGCCTGAGCGGTCATGCCGGAAGAATTACGGCACCTGTCGGTTGGCGTCCGCGATGTGCTCGAGATCGGGCTCGTCGCCTATATGCTCTACCGCGTGCTGCTCCTGATCCATGGGACCCGGGCGGTGCAGATGCTGACTGGCATTGTCGTCCTGGTCGTGCTCTATGGACTCGCGTGGGTCACCCAGCTCACGATGATCACCTACTTGCTCGGTCTCCTCTTCACGTACGGCGCGTTTGCCGGAGTGGTGATCTTCCAGCCTGAGCTGCGGCAGGCACTTGCTCATCTGGGGCAATCGCGCGTCACGCGACTGTTGCGGCGGATGGGCGAAAGCGAAGTGGCCGAGGAGGTCGTCGCCGCGCTCGAGCGACTCAGCCAATCGGGGATCGGCGCGATCATCGCGGTCGAGCGGGAGATGGCGCTGGGCGAGTACGTCGCGTCTGGCTCGGCGATCCAGGCCAAGGTGTCGGCCGACCTATTGACGACGATCTTCACCCCGTACTCGCCGCTGCATGATGGCGCGGTCATCATCCGCGGCGACACCGTGATCGGCGCGGGGTGCATTCTGCCGTTGTCGCAGGCGCCGATCGCCGACCGCACGTTGGGCACACGCCACCGCGCCGCGCTCGGTCTCGCTGAAGAGTCTGACGCGATCGTATTCGTCGTGTCCGAGGAAACGGCTACGATCTCCTCAGCCGTCGATGGCCGGCTCACGCGATCCGTGTCGCCCGGCCAGATCAGGGACTTGCTCGCCGGCCGCCTGCCGCGGCATTCGGGCGAGATCGAAGTGCAGCGGAGCGAGGTTTAGGTGACCGCGATCCGCGTGCACGGCTGACAACGCCGTGGCGGTCGGTTGCCGGTACCCGGCCGTCTGTTCCTGAGCGGCGACCGCTGATTGGCCACTGCAGGTTCCCACCTTGCTTCACACCGTAACTCCAGATATTTTCGACCGTTATGCAATTTCCCGAGCTCTCCGAGCGGGTGGCGGAAGTGCGGGGCCGGATAGCGGCGGCGGTCACGCGTGGCGGACATGCGCAGCACGTCACGTTGGTAGCGGTCACGAAGACGTTCGGCGTTGACGCGGTCCAAGAAGCTTGGGGTGCGGGCGTCCACGACGTTGGCGAGAACCGGGTCCAGGAGGCGCTGCCAAAGATCGCGGCCGCGACCGTCCCCGTGCGCTGGCATCTCATCGGACACCTACAGCGCAACAAGGCCAAGGCCGCTGAGTCGTTTGCGCTGGTACACTCGCTCGACAGCGTGCGTCTCGCGAATGCGATCCACGAGCGCGGGATGGCGCGGGGGCGGCCGATCGATGTACTCGTGCAGGTCAATGTGGCGGAGGAAGCGGTGAAGTCCGGATGGGCCGCGGCGGAGCTGCCGGGGGAAGCCGAGCGCTTGATGGGGCTGGGGGGCGTCCGGGTGTTGGGCGTGATGACGATGGCGCCGCTCGATGCCGATGAGGCGCTGCTGCGTCAGACGTTCACGGGTGCGCGCGCCGCGCGGGATGTGCTGCGAACGGCGGGGCACCTGGCAACTGAGCTCTCAATGGGGATGTCGAACGACTACGAGATAGCGGTCGAGGAAGGCGCCACGATGGTTCGCGTTGGGACGCGATTATTTGGGGTGCGAACACCAGCGACCGCAGGATATGGGGATGATTGACGAATCGTTTCACCTCACACCGCTCGACGTTCGGCGGACAGACTTCCCGGGTGCGCTGCGCGGCTATGACAAGGCGCGGGTGGATGAGTTCCGCGACCGCGTGGCCAATGAGCTCGAACGCCTGACGCGGCTCAATCAGGAGCTCGAGACCAAGGCGAAGGGGTTTCACGAACAGTTGCGGGCGTTTCGTGAGCGTGACAAAGCGCTCAACGAGGCGTTGGTCTCGGCCCAGCAGCTGCGCGCGGAGACGCGCGATCAGGCGGAGCGGGAAGCGCAACTCGTGCTCCGCGAAGCTCGCGCCGAAGGTGGGCAATTGGTGGATGTCGCGCGCGCGGACGTGCGCCGGCTTGCGGCCGAGATTGAAGGGCTCGAGCGCGCACGTCGCGCGTATCTGGCGCAGCTCCGGGCCATGGTGGCGCGCCAGCTCGCGGAGCTCGACGCGATTCCCGAGATGATGGCGGGCATTACCGGCGCCGGGTCAGGCTCCGGGGGATCATCGGGGGAGGGGTCGTTGGCGGCCACCGGGCCGGTCGCTCGCGGCACCGGTGCGGGCCCGATCGGTGGTGAATCGTCGCCATCGCCGTCGCTGTCACCGCCCAACACGGCGCCGCCGAACGGCGCGGATGCCGCGCGGGCACCGTCGCCCACGCCGGCGTGGTTGAACGCCGTCCCTGCCGAATGACCGCAGCCGCACGCGAAACCGGCGCGGCGTTGGAACAGGGACGAGGGCACGGTACGGCGCTGCACACGTCGGCCCGGATCATGGTGGCGACGCGAGCGGTGCAGGCCCGATTTAGCCGGCACCCCCGCGTCGCGCTGATCTTGGGAACCGGGCTGGGCGGGCTCGCGGACGCGATGACGGTCGAGACGTCGATCGGGTACGCGGACATCCCACAGTTTCCCTTGTCCTCTGTGGAATCCCATGCCGGTCGGTTGGTGTGTGGGACGCTGGCCGGCCAGACCGTCGTCGCCATGCAAGGCCGTTTTCACCGCTACGAAGGCTATTCACTGCAGCAGGTCACGTTCCCGGTCCGGGTGCTGCGGGCGCTCGGCGCCGAGATCCTGATCGTGTCGAACGCGTGCGGCAGCATGCGTGCGGATTGGGCGGTGGGTGATCTGATGGTGATCACTGATCACATCAATCTGCTGGGGGACAACCCGCTCATCGGCGCCAATGATGACGCGTTAGGTCCGCGATTTCCCGACATGTCGGCGCCCTACGACGTCGGGCTACGCAGCCACGCGCACGCGGTCGCGGCCGAGCGCGGCATCGCCCTGCGAGACGGGGTGTATGTCGCCGTCACCGGACCGAATCTGGAGACTCGAGCCGAGTACCGGTGGCTACGCGGGATGGGTGCCGACGTCGTGGGGATGTCCACAGTCCCCGAGGTGATCGTGGCGGTGCACGGCGGAATGCGAGTGTTGGGCTTGTCGGTCATCACCGACCGGTGCATCCCGGAGACACTCGAACCCGCGACCGTCGAGAAGATCCTCGCCGTGGCGGCGGCGGCGGAACCCAAGCTGACGTCGCTCGTGACGGGCGTGGTCGGGCGACTGTGACCGCACGAGCCGACGGAGTGTCCACCACGCCGCGACAATACCGCCTGCTCCCGCTCAGTGCCGCGGCGCTCGAGGAATCGGTGCTCGCGCAGTGGCGCACGGAGCACCTTTTCGCGCGCACCCTGTCCGCCACCGAGGGTCACCCGGAATTCGTGTTCTATGAAGGGCCGCCGACCGCGAACGGGTTACCCGGGACGCACCACGTATTCTCTCGGACGGTGAAGGATCTCTTTTGCCGTCACCGGGCGATGCGCGGCTACCACGTGACGCGCAAGGCGGGCTGGGACACCCACGGGTTACCCGTCGAGATCGAAGTCGAGAAGACGCTGGGGATCACCGCCAAAGCGCAGATCGAAGCGTACGGTGTCGACCGGTTCAACGCGCTGTGTCGGGAGAGCGTCTGGAAGTATCGGGAGCAATGGGAGCGCCTGAGCGAGCGCATCGGATACTGGCTCGACTTCACCGATCCGTACGTCACCTACGCGCCCCAGTACGTCGAGAGCGTGTGGTGGGCGTTGGCCACGCTCTGGCATCGTGGGTTTCTCTACGAGGGCCACAAGATCCTGCCGTATTGCCCGCGCTGTGAGACCGCGCTGTCGAGTCACGAGTTGGCGCTTGGGTATCGTGATGTCGAGGATCCGAGCGTGTATGTCGCCCTCGATTTGCTCGACGGAGACCGCCGTATCCTCGTGTGGACGACGACCCCGTGGACGTTGGTCTCCAACGTGGCGCTCGCCGTGCACCCGGAGCTCGAGTACGTCGAGGTCCGCGCGCGGGCCGGCAACGATCGGCGGTCGCTGATCCTGGCCGCATCGCGGGCCGCGGCCGTGTTGGGCGCACAGTTCGACGCGCAATGGGAGACCGTGCGCACGATGCGCGGGAGCGAGTTGGTCGGCCGCCGATACCGCCGGCCGCTCGAATGGATCGCGTATCCGCCAGAGATGGGCGATCACGAAGTCATCGTCGGCGAGACATTTGTGTCCGCGGAGGACGGGAGCGGCGTCGTGCACATGGCGCCGGCATTCGGGGCCGACGACTACGCGGCCGGGAAGCGACACGGCCTCGCCTTCCTCCAGCCCGTGACTAACCGCGGGGCGTTCGCCGCCGATGTACCGGTGGTCGGCGGTGCCTTCGTCAAGGACGCCGACGGCGCGATCGTGGACCATCTGCGAACGGCCGGCCTGCTCTGGTCGGCCCAGCGGCTGACGCACTCGTATCCGCACTGTTGGCGATGCGGCACGCCGCTGCTGTACGTCGCGCGGTCGTCGTGGTTCGTCCGTACGACTGCGTACCGCGATGACATGGTCGCCCGGAATGCGCACATCGGGTGGCACCCGCCAGAAGTCGGGGCCGGCCGGTTTGGCGAGTGGCTGTCCGGGAACATCGACTGGGCCATCTCCCGCGATCGGTATTGGGGGACGCCGCTCCCCGTGTGGGTCTGTGATGCCGACGCGGGGCACCGGGAGGTGATCGGGAGCTTCGCGGCGCTCGCCGAGCGATTGGGTGCACCGCTCCCGGCCGATTTCGATCCGCACAAGCCGACGGTCGACCGATACCATTGGCCCTGCGCGGCATGTGTCGCGTCGGGCGGCCCTCAGCGGGGAACGATGCGGCGGGTGAGTGAGGTGATCGACACGTGGTTCGATTCGGGCTCCATGCCGTTCGCGCAGTGGCATTATCCGTTCGAGCATCATGATCTGGTCGCGCGCCAATATCCCGCCGATTTCATCGCCGAGGGCGTCGATCAGACGCGCGGATGGTTCTACTCCATGCTCGCCATCGCGACGGGACTCGGTGAGGAGCTGCCACACAACGCACCGGGGAGTGCCGCACCCTACCGCAACGTCGTGGTCAACGATTTGGTGCTCGACGCGTCGGGGCAGAAGATGTCGAAGAGCCGCGGCAACGCGGTCGATCCGTGGCGCATCATCGAGACCCATGGCGCGGATGCCACCCGGTTATTTCTCATCTCGACGAGCCAAGTGTGGGTGCCGCGGCGCTTCGACGAGCAGGCCATCCAGGAATCGTCGAAGTTCCTGTGGCGGACCCTCAAGGAGACGTACAACGGCATGTTCGCCACCCTGGCGAACTATGGCTGGGCGCCGTCACCGCTCGACCCGGCCCCATCCGATCGTCCGCCGCTGGACCGCTGGGTGCTGTCGCGGCTGGCCCGGGCCGAGCGCGATGCGGACGCGCTGTTCGAACGGTACGAACCGACGTTGGCGGTCCGCACGGTGATGCAGTTCGTCGATGAGGATGTGTCCAACTGGTACGTGCGGCTGTCGCGCGGCCGCCGGTACGAGGTGGACGACCCCGACAGTCGCGCCGCGTTCGCGACGTTGCACGAGGTGCTGACCGTCAGCACCCGGCTGTTGGCGCCGGTCGCGCCCTTTATGACCGACTGGCTCCATCGGGAGCTCACGGGTGGGTCGGTGCACCTCGCGCCCTACGTGCGCGCGGGGGCGGCCACGTCGGTCGATCCCGCGCTGGAGGCGGCGATGGAGGCTGTCCGGCGGTTGGCGACGCTGGCGCGGGCGGCACGAGCCACGGCCAAGATCAAGACGCGCCAGCCGCTGGCCCAACTGGTATGCGTCGTGCCTAGCGGTGGCTTGGCGCCGGACGCGGAGTTGCTCGCGTCGTTGGCGCCGTTGCTTCAGGCCGAGCTCAACGTCAAGGAGGTCAGTTGGGTATCGTCGGAGGACGCCCTGGTGACGCTGTCGGCCAAAGGAAATTTCCGCACCCTCGGCAAGAAGTTCGGCAAGCGGACCCCGCTCGCCGCGGAGGCCATCGCGCGGTTGACGAGCGACGAGCTGCGGGCGTTTGAGCGCGGAGCACCCCTGTCGGTGACCGTCGAGGGCGACACCCAACTGCTGGATCGGGACGACGTCAAGATCGATCATGACGCCGCCGGCGATCTGGTGGTGGAAGAGCGGGACGGCTATGTCGCGGCACTTGACCCGCGGATTACTCCGGCGCTCGCGGAGGAAGGGCTCGCCCGCGAGGTGATCAGCGCGGTCCAACGCACGCGGAAGGAGGCGGGGTTCGCCCTCAGCGATCGGATCCGCCTCGTGGTGGATGCCGACCCCGGGGTCGCGGCCGCCGTTGGGACGCATCACGATTGGATCGCGCGCGAGGTGTTGGCGCACGAGATCGTGGTGGGTGGCGGTCCGCTGCCGGCCGACCGGCTTCCTGGCCCCGTGGCCGACGGCGGCCGGACAGCCGAGGGGCAGGACGTGGGCAATGGGGGAACGCCGGACCGCAGCGCGGGATTTGACGCGGTACGCACGCTCGATCTTGATGGACTGGGCGCACGTATCGCCCTCACTCGGGAACTGAAATCATGACGTCACCGGACGTGACCGGCGGCAAGAAGTCCAAGCCGATGTCGAAGAAGCTGCTCGCGCATTTTGAAAAGCGGCTGCTCGAGGAGCGCAAGCGAGTCGTGAAAGAGCTGGGGAATTACACCGAGGCATTTGGCACCACACCGCAGAGCGCGGACGGCGACTTGAGCTCGTACTCGTTCCACATGGCGGATCAAGGGACCGACGCCATGGAGCGCGAGAAAGCCTTTCTCTTCGCGAGCCAAGAGGGACGATTCCTTTGGCACATCGACGAGGCGTTGCGCAGGCTCTACCGCACCCCCGAGACATTCGGGCGGTGCCACAATTGCGGCGAGGAGATCGCGTACGAACGACTCGACGCGCTGCCGCATGCCCGTTTCTGCATCGCGTGCAAGCAGCGCGAAGAGGACGGCAAGCGCTGACCTTATGACCGGCAGCCAAGAGGGAGCGGCCAACGCGAGCGAGGCACGTCAACACCGATTGTTTTTCGCATTGGCAGGCGCGGTCGTGTTGGCCGACGTCGCCACCAAAGCCACGGCCGTTGCCGAGCTCGCGCGCGGGATTCCACGTGAGGTCGTCGGCACCGTGGTCAAACTGGTGTTGGTGTACAATCCCGGCGCGGCCTTCGGGCTCTGGTTCGGACCAGACTCGCGTTGGATCTTCCTCGGGCTGACCGCGTGCGCGCTCGGGGTTCTGACGCTCCTATACCGGGCGACCCGGCCGGGGGATGTGCTCCGCACCGCGTCGATCGGATTGGTCTGCGGCGGGGCGATCGGCAATCTGATCGACCGGCTTCGTTCGCCGAACGGCGTCGTCGATTTCATCGACATCGGCGTGCGGCAGTACCGCTGGCCGACCTTCAACGTTGCTGACATGGCGGTCACGACGGGCGCCATCCTGCTGGCGTGGGTGTTATGGGTGGAAGACCGGGCGGGTGATCACCGGACCGCCCCCGTCCCCGAGATGTGACACGCTGAACGCCACGCCACTCCGGCCGCCAGCCCACCACTTCGACTTCCTCGCCCCCTCCGACGGCCGGCTCGACATGCTCGTCGCGACCGAGGGTGGGTTGTCGCGGACACAAGCCGCGACGCTGATCGCCACCGGACAGGTGACCGTGGATGGCCGCCGTGAGAAGGCCAGCTATCATCCTCGCGCAGGGGAACGCGTGGCGGTCGTCGTCCCTCCGCCGCCCGGCCGTGATATCGAGCCGGAGTCCATCCCGCTCCGTATCGTCTACGAGGACGAATGGCTGTTAGTGGTGGATAAGCCGGCGGGGATGGTCGTCCACCCTGCGCCGGGCCACTGGACGGGGACACTCGTCAATGCCTTACTGGGCCGCAATGCCGGCCGAGACGCCCTCCCGCCGCCAAG
>PMAE01000090.1:0-10392 GCA_003152485.1 Gemmatimonadota bacterium
ATGCCCCAGCTGATGCCCCAGCCGCCGCGTCGTCGCTCGCGCCGTCCTCCGTTAGTTCATCGATGATCGCCATGATCCGGTCGGCTTCTTCCGGCGCGATGCCCGGCAGCCGAAGCAAATCTTCCCGCTCGAGATCGATCACGTCGTTGAGCGTCCGGTAGCCGGCCTCTTCGAGCACCGCGACCGTCGCGGTCTCGAGCCCTTGAATCTCCGACAGTTTTACATCGGCCGCGTCATCCGGGGTTTCTTCCGGCAGCGGTGCAAAGAGCGGTGTCTCACCGGCCCGCTCCAGCCACTCGCGGCTCGAGTAGAGATCGATCTTCCATTCCGTGAGCTCGGACGCGAGGCGAACGTTCTGGCCATTGCGTCCGATGGCGAGTGACAATTGATCCTCGTCTACCACCGCCTGAATCGTCTTGGTCGCTGGATCGCTGAACACTCGAGCCACCCGGGCCGGGGCGAGCGCGAGCTTGGCGAACCGCTCCGGGTCGGGCGACCAGGGCACGATGTCGATGCGCTCCCCGCCCAGCTCGTTGACCACGGCCTGTACCCGTGAGCCTTTGAGTCCGACGCACGCGCCGACCGGATCAATCGAATCGTCGCGCGAAAAGACCGCGATCTTCGTCCGGCTCCCAACCTCGCGCGCTGCTGCTCGGATCTCCACGATACCCTGCTGCATCTCCGGGACTTCGAGGCGGAACAGCGCCTTGACGAACATCGGGTCGCCCCGGCTCAAGATGAGCCGCGGGCCCTTCGGCGTCTCCTCGACTCGCTTGAGTACGGCGCGTATCGGCTCGCCCTGATGGAAGTGCTCGCGATGGTTCTGCTCCCGATACGGGATGATCGCCTCGGCTTCGCGAAACTTGTTCAGCATCACCACCAGCTTGCCGCGCTCGATCTGCTGCACCTCGCCGGACAGCAGCTCGCCCACCCGTCCGCTGAACTCGTCGCGGATCTTGGTGCGCTCGCCCTCCCGGACCCGTTGGATGATCCGCTGCTTCGCGGCCTGGACCGCGGTCCGCCCAAACTCGGCGAAATCGACCGGGATCTCCATCGTGTCGCCGACCTGGAATTCGGAGTCTTCGTACCGCGCCTCTTCGAGGGCCACCTCGCGGCTGGCGTCCTCGACATGCTCGACCACGGTCTTGAGGACCCGGATGTCGATCGCGCCACGGTCGTCGTCGATCGTGACTTCCGCCTGCACGTTTGGGCCATGTTTCTTGGCGAGCGCGGCCTTGATGCCGTCCTCGAGCAACCCGTGCAACTCCTCACGTCCGAGCTGCTTCGAGTTCGCCAACTCGCGAATCGCCGCCAGTATTTCAGCTGACCCAACCATCCCGACTCCCGTCGCGCGTGTATTCATCGACCGCCGACCTCTGCGGCGCTTCTGAGATCTTTTCCGTTCCAGGCGCTGCGCCCGCCGCCTCGCGTCGGGCGTCACCAGGCGACGAGACCTGAAGCTCGTATCGGCCGCCGGGGAAGAGCGGCGTGGTCGCCGTGTCGGCGTCGATCCGGGCCTCGATGGCCCGCGACGCACGTACACAGTCCCCCACGTTGATCCGTTCTCCGTCGCGACGATCGATGCGAATTTCCACCACCGCTCGGGAACGAGTCCCGCTACGGCGGATTAGCACGAGGTCGTAGCCAAGCGCGTCAAGTTCATGTCGTACAACAGCTTCCAGGTTCACGCTCACCTTATTTCCGAGCCGTTCACCGGCCTGCGTAGAGAATAAAAAAATGTGGGGAACCTCCCCCACATTCACCCGAGGGCGCCCAACTCCCCCGGTGCACACAACCTAACCGCCCGCGTCGCCAGGTCAAGGCGACCGGGTGCGTCCTATCCCGCGTCCTTTCTATTGATTGATTGCCACCAATGCGGCGACTTGTCGCCCCGCATCGCCTGCTCGGTGCGAGAAGAACATTCCGTTGTCACAGCGAGTACACCACGGACTCACCGTCATGGCCCGCACGCCGGACTCGTGAGCCTGGTCGGCCAGCAGCCCGCGCAGATCCACGCGGGTCGGTGCCATCACGGGACGACTCGTGAGTTGCTCGTACACGTCCGGGCCGACTTCGTAGCACGACCCACAGATCGCCGGCCCGATGTGGACCCGAACATCAGAGGCGGCGAGTCCACGCGTGGCGAAACTCGCGAGCGTCGCCGGCAGGATCCGCGAAGCAGTGCCGCGCCACCCGGCGTGCAGCAATCCCACGACGCCCGTCGGGTGCGCGAGAAAAACAGGCACGCAATCCGCGACACTCACCCCAAGCCCTGTGCCGCGTTGGTCTGCGCAGTGACCGTCGGCCGCGTCGATCCGAAGCCAGCCTTCCCACCCCGGCTGATGCCAGATCACACGCACGCCGTGAACCTGGACCGCCGTCGCGAATCGCGACCCGTGCCCCGCCACACCCAACGACTCGCGCAGGGCCTGCCATCTCCCCAGGACGGTGCCGATCGGATCATCACCCGTCAGGCTGAAGCTTCCAGCCGCACGGGTGGTGACCAGTGCCCGCACACCGAAGTCGGCGAAATCATCAATGACGGCATACGGCGGGACGGGGGCAGTGATCGAGCCCCCCCGCCCGAGCTCGCTGGGCGCGGACCCCGGACTCACGCTTTGCCGTCCGTGACCCGTTCGATTCGGGCGCCAAGGGCGTTGAGCCGCTCGTCGATCCGTTCGTAGCCGCGATCGATCTGGCCCACGTTGTTGATCCGGCTCGTGCCGCGCGCGCAGAGTGCGGCCAGCAGGATCGCCATGCCGGCCCGGATATCGGGCGATTCAACCGTGGCTCCCCGGAGTTCCGACGGCCCCGCCACCAACGCGCGATGCGGATCGCACAAGACGATGCGGGCGCCCATGCTCACCAGCTTATCGACGAAGAACATTCGCGACTCGAACATCTTCTCGTGCATCAGGATGAGGCCGCGACATTGGGTCGCCGTCACGATCGCGATCGACATCAGGTCCGCGGGGAACGCGGGCCACGGCTGATCCTCCAGCTTGGGTACGTGTCCGCCGAGGTCAGGCTGAATCGCCCGCGCCTGGTTCGCGGGGACCACGAGATCCGCGCCGTCAACCTGACACACGACGCCGAGGCGTTCGAATCCCATGCGCACCGCCCGGAGATGCTCGACACCGGCGTCCGCGATGCGAAGCGCCGATCCGGTCACGGCGGCGAGGCCGACAAACGAGCCCACCTCGATATGGTCGGGCCCGATCCGATGCCGTGCCCCGCGAAGAGGCCGACCTCCGTGCACGGTCATGGTGTTGGTGCCGATCCCGTCGATCTTCGACCCCAATGCGACGAGAAAGGACGCCAGGTCTTGGACGTGCGGCTCGCTCGCGGCATTGCGGAGCACCGTGGTCCCGGTGGCCGCGGCCGCGACCATCAATGCGTTCTCGGTCGCCGTGACGCTCGGTTCATCGAGGAAGACGTCGGCCCCCCGTAGCGCGCGTGCCTTGAGGTAGTACCCACCTTCGACGACCAGCGATGCCCCGAGCTGCTCGAACGCGAGGAAATGGGTATCCACCCGGCGCCGGCCAATGACATCCCCGCCCGGCGGGGGCAGCCGGACTTCACCGCATCGCGCGAGAAGGGGTCCGGCAAGGAGGATCGATGCGCGGATCTTTGCGCACAGCGCGGGATCGAGCGACGCCCCCCGAACCTCACGGGCGTGGATCGCGAGGGCATTCCGGCTCGTCCATGCGATCTCGACACCGACGGACCGCACGAGGTCGACGAGCGTCTCCGTGTCGGCGATCCGGGGGACGTTATCGAGGACGACCGGCTGGTCGGTGAGCAGAGAGGCGGCGATGATGGGGAGTGCCGCGTTCTTGTTGCCTGAGGGGTGAATGGTGCCGGTGAGCTGACGGCCACCTTCTACGACGAATTGCACGGCGGGCATGGGGCACTACGGCGGGGGGAGACGAGCGGTGGAAACTCCGGGAATCACCGGCTGCCTGAAGACGAGCCGCCAGGCCGGCCAGCAAACGGTATACACTAACCCTCGGACGCGGTCCGTCAGGGACGGGCTACCCTGGTGGCCCTGGTCGTGCATGGGTATAAAATAGGGGTGACCGTGGCCACATGGTTTCGAGACCTAGTTGAGATTGCGCACGGCTTATTGATTCTCGCCGGCTGCGTTGTCGTTGTGGGCGCCATCCCACTGGCGTTCGTGGCCCGCCGCACCTGGACCGATATGCGCTCGGCGGTCGGTCGGGCCGAGCGCGACATCGTGCCGTTGCTGCGCGAATTGGCCGGGCTGGCCCGGGACCTGACGTCGGTCGCGTCCAGCCTCCGCGGGGACGTGGAGATGGTGCATGACACGGTGGCCGACGTGAATACCCGTGTCCGGGAGGTCGTCCGGGTCGCCGAACATCGGGTTGGCGAGCTCGACGCGTTGCTCGGAGTTGCCCAACAGGAGGCGGAAGGCGTCCTAATGACGGCTGCCGCTGCGGCACGAGGGGTGCGTGCTGGAGTGGTGGCACTCGGTAACATCGTAGGCGTCCGCACGGGAGACCGCGACGGCGCCCACCCAGGGGCAACGCGCTCCGGTCCACCGAGGCGGAGTCCATCCGGCAACGGGCCGCGGACTCGCCGCCGGGGTGGTGGGGATACGGTGACTCATGATTCGGGAGATCTCGGCGATGCCGACGAACACGGGCGGGAAGGCGGACGCGAGCGAGAAGCACCGCGGGTCGGGCCGCGCCGGCGCGGCCGGTGAGGCGCGCGGCCGCGCGCGAGGGGCAGTCAGTCGCGCGGGTGCGCACGATGCGCAGATGGACCTGGTAACGGCAGCCTTGATCGGGCTCGCCGTGGGGGTCAGCGCCACGCTGCTGCTGCGTCGCGGGCCCAAAGGTGTCCGGCCGATTTCGCCCGTGATGCAGGCGGCGGCTCGGGCGAGCACTCGGGGCGCGCGGTGGGTGCGAGACCGAGGGGAAGAGGCGTGGGATCGTGTGCCGCGCGATGAGATCGCAGACCAGGTCCAGGACTATGCTCGGTCGGCGCGCGACGCGATCGACCGGGCCGTGCACAGCGAGCTACGGACCCTCCGCCGCGCGCTGCGCGCTCAAGCGCGGCGCGTCGCCCGCTGACCCAACCGTCGCGCTGGCGCGGCTCGGCGGTCGCTGGGTGGGCCGCGATCGCCGCGGTTGCCATGCTCGCGATCGCGCTGACACCGGCGACCGCGTTCGCGTGGACGCCGGGTACGCACGTCTTCCTCGGCGAAGCCGTCATGCGGTCGCTCGACACGCTACCGGTCGGCGTCGCGGAATTGCTGCGGGCATTCCCCTACGAGTTTCTCTACGGCTCGATTGCGGCCGACACGAGCATGGCCAAGAAGTACGCGCCGGTCGGGCGTCACTGTCACTCCTGGCCCGTGGGCATGGAGATCTACTCCCACGCACCGGACACGCCGCTCCGGGCCTTTGCCTTTGGCTACCTCGCGCACCTCGCGGCCGACGCAGTGGCACACAACTACTTCGTGCCCCGTCAGCTCGCCGTGACGTCGAGCACGACGGCACTCGGGCATAGCTACTGGGAGAGCCGCTTCGAGACGCACCTCGGCGAGCGATACAGTCGCCGGGCACGCGATCTATTGCTTGGCGACCACGCGAGCGCCGATGCGCACCTCGATCGCATCTTGAGTCCGACGATCTTCAGCACGCAAACGAACCGGCGCCTCTTCCGCGGCATGGTGTACGTTGCGGACAGCGAGTCGTGGCTGCGCATCTTTCATCTGGTCGCTGAGAACAGTCGGTGGGATTTGCCCGAAGACGAGGTCGCGGCGTACGTCGCGCGATCGTATGACTTCATCATGGACCTGCTGAAGCGGTTCGACGGGTCGGAGGCGTTCTCGCTCGATCCCGCGGGTCAGGAACCGCTGGACCGCGCCAAGCGGGTGCGTCGCGCCGCGCTGCGCCGCGGCCGGCAGGGCGACATCCAGCGTGAAGCCGCCCGGCATTTCGGGCTGCCGCCTTCCTCTCTCGCCTACGCAGCCGCGCTCACAACCCCGCTCTATCCGCCAGTCCGAGCCGCCAGCAGCTGATTGACGCGCGTCGGGTCGGCCCGGCCTTGCGATTTTTTCATGATGCGGCCGACGAGCGGACCCTGTAGCTTGCGCTCGCCCGCGAGGTAGCGGGATGCTTCGGTCGGGTTTTCGGCCAGCACGGCATCGATCCACTGATTCAATACCGCGTCGTCGCCCACCTGCGTCACGCCCAGCCGTTGCGCCACCGCGGCAGCAGGCTCACCACCCCGCACCATCTCCGCGAACACGGTCTTGGCGGCCGCGTGACTGACCGTGCCGTCGCGGACGAGGTCAAGTAGACCCGCCAGCGCCGGGGCACCGATCGCGAAATCGCCGATCTCGCCACCGGATGCATTGAGCGCCGCCAGGACTTCCCCCAGCACCCAGTTGGCTGCCGACTTGGCATCGCCGTGCGCCGCGGTCAC
The DNA here is from genome assembly GCA_003152485.1 of Gemmatimonadota bacterium. GTDB lineage: Bacteria > Gemmatimonadota > Gemmatimonadetes > Gemmatimonadales > Gemmatimonadaceae > Palsa-1248. The sequence continues at coordinate 6,457 of PMAE01000090.1, forward strand.
GGCCTCGAAGTATTCCGCGACGCGCGGCTTGTCGATCAGCGCGGCAACGTCCCCGGTTCCGAGTCCGTATTGCGTGGCATAGCGGGCCGTGCGCACCGCCGGCAGCTCACCAAGCCCACGGCCCACCTCGGCTGCCCACGCGGCGGTGACGATGAGCGGCGGAAGATCCGGTTCCGGGAAATAGCGGTAGTCATGACTCGCCTCCTTCGACCGGGCCGGGCGGACGGTGCCGTGCACCGCGTCCCAGAGCATCGTCTGCTGCTCGACGCGCCCGCCGGCCGCCAGGACGGCGCATTGTCGAATGTATTCGCCCGCCAACGCCCGCTCGACGTTCGAGAACGAGTTGAGGTTCTTGACCTCGGTTTTGGTGCCGAGCTCCGTGGCCCCCCGTCGCCGCGCGCTGACGTTCGCATCGACCCGGAGGCTGCCCTCCTCCATGTTGACGTCGCTCACGCCGGTGTATTCCATCACGCGTTTGAGTGCGCGCAGGTACTGGCCGGCGGCGGCAGCCGAGCGAATGTCCGGCTCGCTCACGATCTCGATGAGTGGAACGCCCGCCCGATTGAGATCGATGGCGGTAGCCATGGGATAGCGGTCGTGAATCGATTTGCCGGCATCCTCTTCGAGATGCACACGAGTGATACGCACGGCCTGCTCGTCGATCGAGAGCGACCCGCCGGTGGCCAAGGGCTGATCGTACTGGGAGATCTGATACCCCTTGGGCAAATCCGGATAGAAGTAGTGCTTGCGGGCGAAGATCGAGACCGGATGTACGGTGCAGCCAAGCGCGATCGCGGCGCGCGTGGCGAGTTCCACCGCGTGGGCGTTCAGCACAGGCAGCGCGCCCGGAAGCGCGAGGCAGATGGGACACACGTTGGTGTTCGGCGGTGCACCATAGGCGGCCGAGCACGAACAAAACGCCTTGGTGGCCGTTTTGAGCTGCACGTGCACCTCGAGCCCAACGACCATCTCATACGCATCCCCATCGGTGGTATGGGGCGCCGCGCCAGGGCTCGTCATGATCGGGCCGCGGCGGGCGACGGCGGCGTCGTGAGCGGGCTGGCGCCGAGGGCGCGTTCCAGCGCCGCGGCCGCCGCGAGCATGGGGCCCTCCCCAAAATGCGGGGCGATGATCTGGCCGCCGACGGGGAGGCCGTCGGCCAGGCCGATCGGAATCGATATCGCGGGCACTCCCGCCAGGTTCGCGGTCGCGGTGAAGATGTCGTTGAGATACATCTCGTACGGATCCGATATCGCGCCCAACGGAAAGGCGGGCGTCGGAGTGGTCGGCGTGAACAACAGATGGACGCCGTCCGCGAACACCCGCCGAAAATCCTGAGTGATGAGGGCCCGCACCTCCTGTGCGCGCTTGTAATACGCGTCGTAGTAGCCGGCGGACAGCACGTACGTCCCGAGGAGGATCCGACGCGTGACTTCCGGTCCGAACCCCTGCGACCGTGTCGCGTCGTACATCGCGGCCAGCGCGTCGGCCGACACGCGCGCGCCGTACCGGACACCATCGAAGCGGGCGAGATTGGATGAGGCTTCCGCCGGCGCGACGATGTAATAGACGGGGATCGCGTAGTCCGTATGCGGCATCGACACGTCGCGCACAGTGGCGCCGAGCCGGACCAACGCATCGAGCGCGACTGCGCACCGGTCCCGGACACCGCCGTGCATCGCGACGGGGAAATACTCTCGCGGGCGCCCGACCACGACACCCGCGAGCGGTGCGGCGGCGGTGGCGGCCCGTCGCACATCGGCTCGATAGTCCGGTACCGCGCGCTCCGCCGACGTGGCGTCGAGCGGATCGCGTCCCGCGATCACGCCGAGGGCCAGCGCGGCGTCGTCGACTGTCCGCCCGAGCACGCCGACCTGGTCGAGCGATGACGCGAACGCCACGAGCCCGTACCGGCTCACCCGACCGTAGGTCGGCTTGACGCCCACGACGCCGCAGAAGCTCGCCGGCTGACGGACAGACCCGCCTGTTTCCGACCCAAGGGCCATCCGCACGATGCCGGCCGCCACCGCGGCGGCCGATCCGCCGGACGATCCGCCGGGGACCCGCGAGGGATCGACAGGGTTGCGTGTCGGCCCGTAGGCACTGTGTTCGGTGGATGAGCCCATGGCGAATTCATCCATGTTCGTCTTGCCGAGGATGACGGCTCCCGCATCGCGCAAGCGACGGACCACGGTTGCCTCGAACGGGCTCACATACCCCGCCAAGATGCGCGAGCCACATGTCGTAGGCATATCGAGCGTCGCGATGTTGTCTTTGACCGCGACCGGCTCGCCCGATAATGGGAGTTCCTGCTCCGACCGGCCGACCACACTGAGTGCCGCATCGTCCTCGGCCCGCGGGTTGACGGCCACGAGGATGTTGAGACCTTCGCGACCTGCACCGACGGCGGCCGCCCGGTCGAGGGCCGCCCGCACCTTGCTCGCAGTCACGCCGATCCCTCGTCCTCAGGCCGTTCGTTGCCACTCGGCTCACTATCGCCGGTGTGGCCACCGCCGCCGTGCGTCGCGAGACGGGGCACGAGCAAGAAGCCATCGCGTACGATCGGCGCGAATGACGGCAATGGATGCATCAGTGGGATGGGCGGCCCACTGTCGGCGCGCCACGGGGTCGCGACGGCGGGGGGTCCGATCTCGACGGACGACGTATCGACCCGCGTCAGCACGGCCATGTGCGCGAGGATGCCGGACAGTTCGTTGGCCAGCGCCGGCAGTTTCCGCTCATCGACGCCGACTCGGGCGAGCGCCGCGATATGGCGCACGTCGTCGAAGGTGACGCTCACTGGATCACTCGAGTGCGGGTTGCAGGCCGGCTTGGGCGATGACGAGCGTCTTTCGCCCGATCGACGCGTCTTCGAAATCGATCTTCACCTTGGCACTGTGCCCGAGCCCCGAGACCTCAGCGATGGTTCCTGATCCAAACGTCCGATGCCGAACCCGTTCCCCGGGCTGATACGCGGGGACGTCCTGCGACCCGCCGGCGATGTCGGCTTCGTTGGCCCATCGGTGGCCGAGCGTAACGGGAGTACCAGGACGCCGGGCCCCGGGTCGAGACGAGCTCAATGTCGATGACCAGTGACTGTCGCCGTCGAACGCGATGCGGCCCGACGATCGCACTCGGATCGTCTCGCGACGTTCGACGAGTCCATCCGGGAGCGCGGCGAGAAAGCTCGATTCCTTGCCGGGCAGCAGCTCACCATTGCGGCGCCGTTGCTCGGCATACGACAGATACAGCCGCCGCTCGGCGCGGGTGATGCCAACGTAGAACAGTCGGCGCTCCTCTTCGAGCATCGCGGGGTCATCGTAGGCCCGAGCCAGCGGAAAGAGGCCGTCCTCGAGTCCCGTGATGAACACGATCGGGAACTCGAGCCCCTTGGCGTTGTGNNGTCATCATCATGACCGCATCGGCATTCGCGTCGAGTTGGTCGATGCCCGCCACGAGGGACGTGCGCTGCAGGAAATGCTCGAGGGGGGTGATACCGACCTCGCCGCCATCATCGACCACCGTCTCCGCGGCGCTGGTGATCAACTCGCGGATGTTGTCCAACCGCTCGGTGGCGTCCGGGCCCTCCGCTCGCAAGTAGTCGCCATACCGGATCGCGTCCACCAACGCGCGCAGCAACTCATCGACGCTCGCATCCATGGCCTGGATCCGAAGCCCCGCAATGAGGTGGGCGAAATCGGCCAGCGCCGAACGCGCCGCCGGCCGTAGCGATTCGAGCACCTCGGGGCGACCGGCCGCCGCGAGGAGCGACTGTCCCTGGGCCGCCGCAGCCGTCGTGAGCATCGCCATCGCGGCATCGCCCATCCCGCGTCGCGGCACCGCGACGGCGCGGCGAAACGCCTCGTTGTCGGCCGGATTGGCGATGAGCTTGAGGTAGCTCATCACGTCGCGGATCTCGCGTCGGTCGTAGAATCG
>PMAE01000090.1:10514-19071 GCA_003152485.1 Gemmatimonadota bacterium
TCGAGGATGTTGCGAATGTCGGCACCGCGCCACTGGTACACCACTTGGTCATCGTCACCGACCACGGTCACGTTGCCATGGGCGCCGAGCAGTTTGACGAAGGCGTATTGTGCGCGGTTGGTATCCTGGTACTCGTCGACCAGGACATATCGGAACCGTGCCTGGTAGGCGGTGCGCCGGTCGGCGTGCGCGGTCAGGACCTGCACGGGAAGAACGAGCAGGTCATCGAACGTCACCGCGTTGTGCGCGCGAAGCGTCGCTTCGAGATCGGCGTACACCGCCGCCGCGGCCCGGCTCAGCGGGTCATGAGCCAGTCGCGTGTACTCCGCGGGTGAGACGAGCGCGTTCATGGCGTCGGAGATGGCTGAATGGATCGCCTTCGGCGTCCACTCGCGCGGCGACAACCCCCGCCCTTCCATGACCCGCTTGACGACGCCGAGCGTGTCGTCCTCGTCGTAGATCGTGAAGTTGGACGACCGGCCGACCAGCGGGGCCGTCGCGCGGAGCATGCGCGCGCCGGTGGAATGGAACGTGCCTGCCCACATTCCCGCGGGTTGGCCACCGAGCAAGGTCGCGAGTCGGTCGCGCATCTCACCGGCGGCTTTGTTCGTGAATGTCACGGCGAGGATCTGCGACGGGTCAACGCCCCGGTCCTGAATCAACCGCGCGATCCGCAGGGTGAGCACCCGGGTCTTGCCCGAGCCCGCGCCGGCGAGCACGAGCAGCGGCCCGTCCCCGTGGATCACGGCCTCTCGCTGCGCCGGATTGAGCGTCGCGTGCAGCGCCGACGCGTGACCGGGTGCGACCGAGGTGGACATCAGGGCAAGATAATGTCGAAGGTCGCCCCGCGGTCCGACGGCACGAGCACGAGTCGTCCGCCGTGGTTGTCTTCGACGATGCGGCGCGCGAGCGACAGACCGATCCCCCATCCTCTCGCCTTCGTGGAGAACCCGGGGCGAAACACTTCTTTGCGTAACTCGCGCGCGACGCCCGGCCCGTCGTCCTCCACCCGAAGGCGCACGCCCCCCTCGGGTACAGGCTCGACCGAGAGACACACGTGACCGCCGCGTCCCGCCAGCGCATCGATCGCGTTCTTGGTCAATGCCTCCACCGCCCATTCGAGGAGGACAGCATCGCCCTCCACTTGGAGGTCGCCCTCGGCTCGCTGAGTCGTGATCGTGACCGTGTGCGCCAGCGACGGCACCCGAGCGCGAAAGTACGCGGCGACGCGCTCCACCAAGTCGCCCGCTTCGACGGGTTGGGCCCGCGAGGGCCGACCGATCCGCTCGAACCGGTGCGCCACACGGTCGAGGCGATCGAGATCGCTCTGCATGTGGTCGAGCACCGCCGCCGCCGGGCCGCCTGGTGCGCGCTCGCGCAGGAGTTCGAGCCATCCGCTGAGACTGGAGAGTGGCGTGCCCAGTTGGTGCGCCGACTCCCGGGCCATACCCGCCCACACTTTCTCGCGGTCCGCGTGCGCGCGGGTGCGCAGCGTGAATACACCGAACGCGATCAGGAACGCGAGAAGGATGCCTTGTAAGACCGGGATGACGCGAAGGCCGCGGACGAGGGGCGTGTTTCCGAAGTGCACGATGCCGACTGCGGGCTCGATCACCGGCGGGTTCTGCGCATCGAGCTCGAAGACGTAGTCGTGCATCTGCTGGCTGTCGAGCCGCGCCACGAATGGCAGATTCGCGGTATCCCGCGGGACACCATGCGGGTCGGTCACGATCACGGGGACACCGATCTCACGGATGTGCTGCGCCAGGTCGAGTAGCGCCGCGATGCTCGCGCCTTCCGATGGGTCGCTCAGGGCGCGGAACACCCGCGCCGACATCAACCCGGAGCGCGATGCCTCGCGACGCAGTTCGGCAATGACTCGCTGAGTGTAGATCGCGTACCAACCCAACAGCACGGCGAATCCCACGACCAACAGCACCGCCGGCGCCCGGCGCGGCATGCCGCGTCCCTCGCGCTAGCCGAGGCGGTCGACGCCGAGCGCCGGCCGCAACACGTCCGGCACTCGCACCGCTCCGCCCGGCTCCTGATAGTGCTCGAGCAGCGTCGCGATCAGACGCGGAAACGCGGTCGCCGACCCGTTCAGCGTGTGGACGAACGTCGGCTTGCTCGCGCCGCCGGGCCGGAAGCGAATATTCGCCCGCCGCGCCTGAAAGTCGGTGCACGTGCTACACGACGAGACCTCGAGCCATTTCCCGACGCCCGGCGCCCACACTTCGAGATCATACGTCTTCGCACTCGCGAAGCCCGTGTCACCCGCGGCGAGCAGCACCACCCGGTACGGCAGTCCAAGACGCTGCAGCACGGCTTCGGCGTGCCCGGTCATCAGCTCCAACTGCGCCGGTGACTCGTCCGGCGTGGAGTATCGCACCAGCTCCACTTTGTCGAACTGATGCAATCGGAGCAGCCCTCGCGTGTCTTTGCCGTGCGCGCCCGCCTCTCGCCGGAAGCACGGCGAATATGTCACGAAGCCGCGGGGCAGCGCTGCGGCATCGAGAATCTCGTCGCGGTACAGGTTCGTGACCGGCACTTCCGCGGTGGGCACGAGGAAGAGGTCGTCGCCCTCAATCCCGTATTGGTCATCGGCGAACTTGGGGAACTGCGCGGTGCCGGTCATCGAGGCCCGGTTCACCACGAAGGGGATCCAGACCTCCTCGTACCCGTGCTCGCGCGTGTGGAGGTCGATCATGAACGTCATGAGCGATCGGACGAGCCGCGCGCCAAGCCCGCGAAACGCGACGAAGCCCGAGCCGGCAACCTTGGCGCCGCGGGCGAGATCGAGGATGCCCAATCCCTCCGGGCCCGCGACCTCCCAGTGGGGGCGAATCCCGCCCTCGGGACGCGGCGTACCCCAGCTCCGTACCACGACATTTGCGGTTTCTCCGCCAGCCGGAACGTCGGGGAGCGTGATGTTGGGAAACTCGAGCCCCAGCGCGGTGAACGCCGACTCGGCCGCCGCGCGTTGGCTCTCGAGCTGGGCCAGCTCCGCGCTCAGCACGCGACCCTGCTCGATCAGATCCGTCGCGTCCACGTGCTCCTGCTTGCGACGCCGGACCTCCTGCGTCAGCGCGTTGGCGGCGGCTCGCTTCTCTTCCTCGGCCCGGATGCACGCGCGCCGATCACGCTCCAGCGCTTCGGCGCGATCGACCGTGGACGCCATCGTGTCGAGCACGCCGCGGCGTCGCAGCGCGTCGCGCAACGCGTCGGGTCGCTCTCGCAGCAAGCGCAGGTCGTGCACTGGCGATGGGCGCCGGAGTCGGCGCTAGAAGGTCGGGATGCCGGGCTGGAACTGCCGAAATCCGCAGTTCGGATCGACCGTCGCGCGAAAGTGGATCGTTCGATCGAGTGTGTTGACGCTGTCGACGACAAACTTGCCATACAGCGACGGATTCGGGTCAACCTGGCATGCCACGGGATTCGTCACCACGTACAACGACTGGCCCGGCGACAGTGTATAGCTCGAGTCGAACTGATAGCCGGTCCGGAGTCCGTACGTGACGGAATCGTAGGCGATCAGAATCCGCTGCAGGCCGACATGCCGGGTTGTAATGAATCCGTTGGATACGAGCGCCACGGGATACACGACTGCCTGGCCGGTGGCCGAGTCCACATCGAACGCGACATCGAACGCCAAATTGTCGTCGACCCGGACCATGCTCTCCGAGAACAGATCGAACCCCGAGGGTTCGAACGCGGGAGAGTTGTTGATCGCGAACGCGACCAGCGTGTCGGTCGCGATATCGACGGTTGGCGTGGGATTCCCATTACCGCATGCCGATCCAGCCAGGGCCACCAGGGCCCCGGCCACGAACCAGGCGGCCCGACGCCGATGGCGTTTCGAACGGATGGCGATCGACGTCAACATTGGGAAGATGCGCGTACGTTACCCGGGTGCGCAGCGCCGTGCAAGCCGTTCTCACGGCTTGACTTCGCCATTCGCGCGCCCTAGCTTCGCACCCACTTGCCCGGGAGTGCCATGCCCACCATCCGCGACCTCGTGGCAGCCATTCGCCAGCGCGACGGCGTTGATGCCGCCGTGATCCTCGGCCGCGATGGGCTGCTGATCGACAGCCAGACAGTTGCCAACCTCGCGCCGGAGGATGTGGCGGCGCACGTCCCCGCCATCATCAGTGCCGCGGATCAGTTCGGCGCTGCCGCACAGCGGGGCGCGTTGACGACCGCCGTCCTGGAGCACCCGCACGGTTTGGCCATCGTCTCCGTGCTGTCCGACGATGCCGTCCTGCTCGTGCTGGTGCAGGCGAGCGCCAATATCGGGCAGCTCCTCTTCGAGCTTCGCCGCAATCGCGAGCACATCGCTTCCCTGGTCTAGCTGACGCGACCTGGGCCCCGCGATGGAACCGATCCACGCCCTTGTTGCGGACGACGAGCCGCACATCGGGCGAATCATCAAGATGAAGCTCGAGCAGGGTGCCTTCCGGGTCACCCTTGCGTACGACGGCCGCGAGGCGCTGGAAGTGCTGCGCCGTGAGCCCGACATCCAGGTCGTCTTGCTCGACCTCATGATGCCGCACCTCAGCGGACTCGATGTGCTGGCCGAGATCCGGGGAAACCCGTTGTGGAAGTCGCTGCCGTGCATCATCCTCACGGCCGCCGGACAGGAACAGCAACATCAACTGGCGCTTCGGCTCGGCGCGACGGAGTTCCTGACCAAGCCTTTCAGTCCGAAAAAGCTCTACGCGCGGATGGCGGAACTGGCTGGCATTCCACACGACACCGGGGGGATCGACGCCTCCTGACGTCGTCACCCACTGGGCCGTCATACTCGCTGGCGGCGTCGGCTCACGATTCTGGCCCATCAGCACACCGGAGCGGCCCAAGCAGATGCTGCCGCTCGTGGGACACCGGTCACTGCTCGACGACACGCTGCGACGACTCCAACCCCTCGTCCCCGCCCACCAAACGCTCGTGCTGACGAGTGCGGCACTCGTGCCGGCGGTCACGGCGGTCACCAGGCCCTTCGGGGTGCCCACGGCCAACCTGCTTGCTGAGCCGCGCGCCGCGGGCACGGCCGCCGCGCTCACCTGGGCGGCCGCCCAGATCGAACGGCGCGCCGGACGTGACGCGGTCATGATCTGCGTCCACGCCGATTGGGCGGTCGCCGAGGAAGAGGAATTTCGCCTCGCACTGTCGCGTGCAGTCGATGTCGCGCGCGAGCACGGCAGCCTGGTGACGGTGGGCATCGTACCGACGCGGCCTGATCCCGGCTATGGATACATTCGCCGAGGCCCCCCAGTCGCACCGGGCGTGTTCGCCGTTGACCGGTTCGTCGAGAAGCCGAATCGCACGCGCGCCGAGGAGATGGTCTCCGAGGGATGCTTGTGGAACTCGGGGATCTTCGTCTGGCGGGTGGGGGATTTTCTCGATGAAGTGCGCCGTCACACACCCGAGGTCGCACCGGCCCTGGATGCCGCCCTCGCCAACGGCAACGATGCCAACATGTTTTTTGCGGCGGCGCGTTCAATCTCGGTGGACGTCGGCGTGTTGGAGCGCAGTCATCGGGTGCTCGTCATTCCCGGTGATTTCGGGTGGGATGACGTCGGCACGTGGGCGGCACTCCAGCGCGTGCGGTCGCGAGACGACGCCGGCAACGCGGTCCACGGTCCAGTCCATGCCAAGGACGCTCATGACAATGTCGTGCACGCAGAGGGTGGGACCGTGGTGCTGTACGGCGTCTCCGATCTCGTCGTCGTGACGCGTGACGGCGTCACCCTCGTGACCACCGTCGAACGCTCGGCGGATCTCAAGGCGCTGGTGGAATCGCTGCCCGCCTGGCTCGCTGAGCACCCCACGTAGCGCCACCGCTTCGCCGACTCCTCCGATGCCCTTCTATCTCTACGACGACGCGCGGGCCCGACAGTTCGAACCGTTTGCGCTGACCCGTCCAGTGTCCGAGCTCTGCGCGGGCGCGCTGATCACTCGGCACCGGTGGGTGCGCGTGTGCGGTGAGCCCGCCGCCGGGATGATCGTCGCCGACCATCTGCGTGATTTCGTCGAGTTCGATGCGCCGCCGGCGGTCGCTGGCGTCATCCCGGCTGGCGCTCGCATCGTCAACGCGCGGTGCCTCCCGTCGAGTGGTCCCACGCCAAAGGGCGACGTCTGGGTGTGCGACGGCCGCGTGGCCGCCGTGCGCCTGAAGGCGCCGCTCGATCCGGCGACGCTAGCCGACGGCACCACGGCACTCGATGCGCTGGTCAGCCCCGCGGCCGGACGCGCGAACCTGTCCGGGTGGTGGGTGGACAACGTGTGGGACTACATCCGCGACCTGCACGCGCATCTGAGCGCAGACATACCGGCACTCGCCGCCGGGGCGGCGCTCCGCGCCGATGCAGTGGCCGGCGCAACGGTGATCGGGCCCCGCGAGCGTCTGTTCGTCGAGCGCGACGCGATGATCGAGCCCCACACGATCTTCGATCTGACGGCCGGACCGGTCTTTGTTCGACGGGGGGCGACGGTCCAGGCGTTCACCCGAGTTGTCGGACCATGCGTGATCGGTGAAGGATCCGTGGTCGTCGGGGATCGGATCGCCGCGTCATCGATTGGCGAGCGCTGCAGGGTGCACGGTGAGCTGAGTATGTCGATCGTGATGGGATGCACCAACAAATCCCATGATGGATTCGTCGGGCACTCCTACCTGGGCCGCTGGGTCAACCTCGGCGCGGGCACGATCACGAGCAATCTCAAGAACACTTATGGGTCGGTCCAGATTTGGACGCCCGATGGCGTACGCGATACGGGCGAGACCTTCCTGGGATCGTTTATTGGCGACTACGGGCGCACCGGCATCGGGACGCGCCTGACGACGGGCACCGTCCTGGGCGCGGGGGCGAACATTTTTCCGACCGGCGTCGCGCCCAAGGTCATCCCGCCATTCGCGTGGGGCGATCGCGAACCATATGGCACCTTCGAGCTGGCCAAGTTTCTCGAGGTCGCGGAGCGGCAGATGGCTCGACGCACCGTGATGCTGAGCGCCGCGGGACACCGGTTCCTGACCGCCGCGCACGCGCGGGCCGCGGACCTGCGCATGGCGTCACCGTCCCCCACGCCGCCGAGCGCGGCGCCGTGAAGACCTGGGTTCTTGGCAGCGGGAGCCGCGGCAACGCGGTGCTGGTCGAAGTTGACGGCGCCCGCGTGCTGATCGACGCCGGATTCCCGATCCGGGAGCTCGCGCGTCGCCTCAAATCGATTGACGCGCCACCCACGTCGATCGAAGCCGTCATGGTCACACACGAGCACACCGATCACGCCCGGAGCGCGGCGGCCGGCGCGCGCGCGTTTGGCTGGCGCATCTACGCGTCGCTGCGGACCCTGGAGGCCGATCCTGAGCTGCGGGCGGCGGGCGCAATCGCCGTTCGCGTCGGCGAAACATTGGCGCTCAGCACGATGGATCTGGTAACCGTGCCGATTCCGCACGACGCGGCGCAGCCAGTGGCCGTAGTCGCGACCGCGCGCCGCAGCGGCATCCGAGCGGGGGTGGCCTACGACCTCGGGCACGTGACGGACGCCACGTGCGCTGGGCTTGCGGAGCTCGATCTCCTCATCCTCGAGGCAAACCACGACCTCGACATGCTGCGAGCCGGCCCCTACCCCGTGAGTGTCGCCGACCGGATCGCGGGCCCGCGCGGCCACCTCAGTAATGCAGCGGCCGCGGATCTCGCACGGGCCGTCGTGCACCGTGGGTTGGGTCGAGTCGTCCTCGCCCATCTCAGTGAGAACTGCAACGAGCCCCGACTGGCGATCCACGCCGTGGCCACGGCGTTGGCCCGCACTCGACGCGGCGGGATCCCGGTCTGCGCGGCGTCGCAACACACGGTGACCGGCCCATTTCTCGCCCACGAGTCACTGGGCCCCGCCCCGGACCCACGCCAGCTCTCGCTGGATTTCTGACGGCGGGAATCGGTCCGGGCCCGGTCGCAGGCACGGTCGCTCGCTGATCCGACGCACTCCATTCGGGCGAATGCAAAACGGCCGGCCCCTATTATCCGGGACCGGCCGCTTCACATGGAGTGGTTATTCCTAACCACGAACCACGAACCGCTTCTCCCTAGTACATCCCGCCCATGCCGCCGCCTGGCGGACCACCGGAGGGCGCCGACTTCTCTTCCTTCCGCTCGGCGATCAAGGCCTCGGTCGTGAGCAGCAACCCGGCGATCGACGCCGCGTTCTGCAATGCCGTCCGGGTGACTTTGGTCGGGTCAATGACGCCGGCCTGCACGAGATTCTCGTACGTGTCGGTCAGCGCGTTGTACCCGTACGCGCTGTCCTTCGACGCGCGCACTTTCTCGATCACGATCGAGCCTTCACCACCCGCATTCTGCACGATCATGCGGATCGGCTCCTCGATCGCTTTCCGAATGATATCGACACCGATCTGCTCATCTGCGTCGCCCGTCTTGAACGTCTTGAGCGCGCCCTGGCACCGCACGAACGCCACGCCGCCGCCTGGGACGATTCCCTCTTCAACGGCCGCGCGGGTCGCGTGCAGCGCGTCTTCGACGCGCGCCTTCTTCTCCTTCATCTC
>PMAE01000090.1:19081-19224 GCA_003152485.1 Gemmatimonadota bacterium
CGTCGTGTTGTCCTTGTCGATCACGATCCGCTTCGCGCGGCCGAGATCGGTGACCACGGCGTTCTCGAGCTTGAAGCCGACTTCCTCTGAGATCACCTGACCATTGGTCAGCACGGCGACATCCTGCAGCATCGCCTTGCGGC
>PMAE01000095.1 GCA_003152485.1 Gemmatimonadota bacterium
CACGTCGCACACCACGTCGCACGCCACGTCGCACGCCACGTCGCACGCCACGTCGCACGCCACGTCGCACGCCACGTCGAACGAGGAGCGAGCATGACACCAGTGCGGGACCCGAGCCAGCAACGACCGGACGGACCGGCCGCCGGCCCATCGTCACCCGACGGGCGAGTGGGGTTCGTCAAGGCGCTGTCGCGGTTTGACGCGACGATGCTCGTCGCCGGGTCGATGATCGGGTCGGCGATCTTCATCGTGCCAGCCGGCATCCTTCGACAGGTCGGTACGCCCGGCATGCTGCTGCTGGTCTGGCTGATCACGGGCGTCGTGATCGTGTTCGGCGCGTTGAGCTATGGCGAGCTGGCCGCCATGTACCCCGAGACCGGTGGGCTCTACGTCTACCTGCGCGAAGGGATCTCGCCGCTCTTCGGGTACCTGTACGGCTGGACACTGTTTGCGGTCATCCAAACCGGCGCGATCGCCGCCGTCGGCGCGGCATTCGCGCGCTTCGCCGCCGTGCTCTGGCCCGCGCTCACACCGGATGTGTTTCTCGGCATGACCGTGCACTTGCCGAGCGGGCCGATCGAGATCGGGCTGTCGTGGCAGCGGCTGCTCGCCATCGCGTCGATTCTCTTCCTCACCGCGATCAACATCCGCGGCGTCAAGACCGCCGCCGCGCTGCAAACGACCCTCACCGTCATCAAGACCACCGCGCTGCTCGCCCTCATCCTGGTCGGGCTCACCTTCGGCCGACAGGCGGCCGCGATCGCGGCGAATTTCGGCGCGGGATTCTGGCCGGCCGGCGGACTCCGGTGGTCGATGCTGCCGGGTCTGGGCGCGGCGATGGTGGGCTCCATCGCCGCCGCGGATCTGTGGTACCAAATCGGGTTTTCGGCGGGTGAGATGCGCGATCCGAAACGCGACATCCCGGTCGCGATGCTGACCGGCGCACTCCTCGTCTGTATCCTGTACTTCCTCGCCAACGTCGCCTATCTCGGTATCCTCCCGGCGGCCGCCATCGCCGGGGCGCCCCAAGATCGGGTCGCGACCGCGGCCCTTCAGGCAGTCTTCGGCGCGCCCGGGCTCTACGCGATGGCCGCGGCGGTCATGCTCTCCTGTTTTGGCTGCAATGCGGCGCTCATCCTCTCCGGTCCCCGGGTCTACTACGCGATGGCCCGCGACAAGCTCTTCTTCCGGGCCGCCGGTGTGCTCCACCCCCGTTATAAAACGCCGTCGGTGGCCCTCGCTGTGCAAGCCGTGTGGGCATGCGCGCTCTGCCTCTCCGGCACGTATGGACAACTCCTCGAATACATGGTGTTCGCGTCCTTGCTGTTTTACATCTTGACCGTATCTTGCCTCTTCGCCTTGCGGATCAAGCGTCCAGACCTCGACCGGCCCGTGAAAGCTGTGGGATACCCGGTGCTTCCCGCCCTGTATCTCGGTGCCACCGTGCTGCTCTGCGGAGACCTGCTCGTCGAGAAGCCGCAATACACATGGCCCGGCCTCGTCATCGTCGCGCTCGGCATTCCCGTGTACTACGCGTGGCGCGGCCGAGCCCAACGGGCGGCCGAGGTACCGGGCGCCTAACACTTGGGACGGCGCGGTCCGCACCGGCCCGCCGACCACAGGCTGAGCAAGTCGGATGAACGACTCTTACGACGCGATTGTTCTTGGCCTGGGCGCCATGGGGAGCTCGACGGCCTACCAGCTGGCACGCCGCGGCCTCCGGGTCCTTGGCCTCGACCGGTATCCGCCGGGGCATACCCACGGGTCATCGCATGGCGACAGTCGAATCATTCGCGAGCTCTACTACGAGGGTTCGCTGTACGTGCCGCTGCTCCAGCGCGCGTACGAGCTGTGGGACGAGCTCGAACGCGCATCCGGCAGCAGCCTCCTGCGCATCACCGGCGGGATCATGCTCGGCGTGCCCAACGGGCACGTGGTCAACGGCTCGCGGCACACGGCGAAGCAGCTCGGGTTAGCCTACGAAGATCTCTCGGCCGCCGAGATCCATCGGCGCTTCCCAGCCCTGCACCCGCCGGATCACTTCGAAGGAATCTGGGACGCGCGGGCTGGCTATCTTCGCCCGGAGGCCGCGATCGCCGCCTATCTCGCCCTCGCGGCCCAACACGGCGCGCGGTTCGACATCGGAGAGGCCGCCCTGAATTGGCGCGCGGAGGGCGACGGCGTCACGGTCAGTTCGGAGCTGCCGGAGGANNCCGATACCGGGCCGACCGGCTCGTGCTCGCTGTCGGGTCGTGGATCACGCGCCAGGTCCCGGAGTTGAATCTTCCCATCGTCCCCGAGCGACAGGTGTTGGCGTGGTTTGATCCACCCACCGCCCCCGACGACTTCGCCGTGGATACCTGCCCGGTGTTCATCTGCGAGCACCAACTCGGTCGTTCCGTGTACGGATTCCCGCGACTGACCACGGGCGTCAAGGCGTCGATCTTCCACGACGGCGAGCCGATCGCCGATCCCGACAGCTACCGACGGGCGGTCGATCCGGCCGAGATCCGGCAATTGCAGGAGTCCCTCGGGTCCTTTATCCCGGCGCTCGCACATGCGCCGGTGCGCGCGAGCATGACCTGCCTCTTCACGAACACCCCGGATGCGCGGTTTATCATCGACCGTCACCCCGCGTTTCCGCAGGTCGTGATCAGCAGCCCGTGCTCGGGCCACGGTTTTAAATTCGCGAGCGCGGTTGGGGAAGCAAACGCCGACCTCGTGACCGGTGCGACCTCCCGTACGGATCTCTCGCCGTTCGCGGTCGGGCGGTTCGGGGCCGCCACTGTCGCGCGGGAGGGCCCGCGCGCCGACGGCCTCGTGCCGCAACACCGCGACTCCGAGCGCGACTCCTCGTAACACGCCGCGCGGGATGCCGCGCGGCCCCCAGCGTGGCCGCCCCGTCGGACCGCTCGCACGCCGCGTAATCGCGGCGCGCGACTCCCGCTCTCGTCACTGACATTCGGCGCGCGCAGGCGCGCCATCACCCGCCGGCCTGGCACCACGCCGGCGATTTGACATTCGTCCGTTTGGGCGTATAATGGCCTAATCGGGACTCGGGGCCGAGAAATGGGACACGGTGGTTTCGTGTCGCGTCAGGGTGGGCTCGCACGGGCCGACCGGGCGGCCGCGGCGGCGATGTGGTTCCGGGACCTTGTCTCACCGCGATCCACTTTTGGGGGAGCACATGGGTGATGGCCGTTCCACGGTGACGGAACGTCGGCGGTCGCTGCGCGATGGCGGAGGGGCCCGCGGTGCGTGGGTCGCGCTAGTCGTCGTCGCGTCGCTCGTGTGTGCGCCGTGCGTGTCGGCGCAATCGATCGCCGAGCGCCACGCCGCCGCCGTCGCCTACATCGCACAGCACGCGGACAGCGAAGACATGACCATGATGCCGATGCGCGATGGCGTCCGTCTCTACTCGCTGATCTTGTTCCCCAAGGGCCAGCCGCGCGAGCACATGGCCGCCGTCTTGATCCGGAATCCCTACCTGACGAAAGGCTGGCTCGACTTCTTCGCGGAGTACACGGCCAGCTTGCTGCAGCACGGCTACGCGGTCGTGTTTCAGAACGAGCGTGGTCGGTATTACTCCGAGGGGACCTACACCTATCTCGTCGGCTCGGGCAACGACGGCTACGACACGGTGGACTGGCTCACCAAGCAGCCGTGGTCCAATGGGAAAGTCGGAACGCTAGGCTGTTCCTCGAGCGCCGAAGAGCAGCACAAGCTGAACGGGACGCACCCCCCGGGCCTCGCGGCGGCGGTCCCGATGGGCTCGGGCGCCGGGATCGGTAAGGTCGGACCGTACAACGAGATGGGCAACTTCTACCGTGGCGGCGCGGTGCAGATGCTCTGGTTCGCCTGGTACTACGACGCCGGGTATACCTACCGGCCGCTGTTCCCGAGCACCCTCACCCAGAATCAGTTGCGCAAGCTCGCGCGGTTCTGGGACCTCGAGCCGGAACACATCCCGCCGAGCGGTATCGACACGGCGATCTGGACGCTGCCCATCAACACGATCATGGCCAAGATGGGTGCAGTGCCCAGTGATCTCGATGATTTTGTCGAGCGCCAACCAAACGACCCGCGGTGGAAAAACGTGGACTTTGGCGGCGAAGGCGACCGGAACAGCGCCCCCTCCCTCTACATCAACTCGTGGTACGACGTCTCGATCGGCCCCAACCTCGCGATGTACGACTACCAGTCGAAGAACGCGGCCACCGAGCAGGCCAAGAGCAACGTGTTCACGGTGATCGCGCCCACGGCGCACTGTGAGGAAGGGACCGTCGAGACCGAGCACACGGTCGTCGGCCAGCGGGACATGGGCGATGCGCGCTTCGACTACGTGGGCCTGATCCAGAAGTGGTTCGACCACTTCCTCAAGGGCGCCGACAACGGCGTCACCAACCAGCCCAAGGTCCGGGCCTACATGATGGGTGTGAACCAGTGGCGGACGTACGACAGTTGGCCTGCGAAGCAGACTGTTTTTGTCCCGTATTACCTGACCAGCGATGGCGGAGCGAACTCCGCGCTGGGCAACGGCCGCCTCTCGACCGAAAAGCCGGCCAAGGCGGGGACGGATGCGTTCACGTACGACCCGCTCCGCCCCGTCCAGTCGCTTGGGGGGAGTGTCTGCTGTTTCAGCCCGGCGTTTGTCGGGGGGGCGTTCGATCAGTCGACGATCGAGATGCGGAACGACGTGTTGGTCTACACGACGGCGCCGGTGACGAAGACGATCGAGTTGGCGGGGCCGGTGAAGGTGTCGCTCTATCTCTCATCGGACCGCAAGGACACGGACCTGACGCTCAAGCTGCTGGACGTGTACCCGGACGGGCGGGCGTACAACCTCGATGAGAACATCGAGCGGGTGCGGTGGCGCGACGGGTGGGACAAGCCGGTGTTCATGGAGCCGGGGCATGTGTACAAGGTGGACATCGGGCCGTTGCAGACGAGCAACGCGTTCTTGCCGGGGCACCGGATACGGGTGGAAGTGACGAGCAGCAACTTCCCGCGGTTCGACCGGAACCTGAATACGGGTGGGAACAACTACGACGAGAAGGACCCGCTCGTCGCGCACAACGTGATCCACCACGGACCGCAGTACCCGTCCGTCATCGTGCTCCCCGTCGTCAACGCCGGCACCGCGCCCGCGACGGCGGGCAACGAAGATTGAGCGGCACGGCGCCAGGTGCGCGCTCGTTACCGGATGTTGACATTGCGACGGTCAGTTGTAATATCGGAACGACAAAGGGGGACGCCTTGCCAAAATATGGGACTTTATGTCTTGCCTGACGCCGAGACGCGGGCACGCCAGCGGGAAGTGACTGCCCCGAGTGGGTCGCCGTAGTCGTAGTCGAACACCGCCGGTCGGAGCCCATCTCGGCTTCCCGGCTGCCCAGGTCCTTGGTATATCGCGTGGTACGTCGCTTGGCTCACTACTGAGAGGAGGGCTCGTGATCACACCCGTCGTCAGGCTCCGAAGTGCCGTGTGGGTCGGAGCCATCTTGGCCACCGCGCTGGGGCTCGCCATGCCCGCCCGTGCGCAACAGCAGCAAGGCACGCAGATCACGGGGCGCGTCGTGGATGGCGCCGAGCATGAGCCGCTCGCCGCGGCCGCCGTCCTCGTGACCGGCACCACGGTCGGGACGAATACCAGCGATAGCGGGTCGTTCAAGCTCCGCCTGCCCGCCGACGCCCGGAGCCTCACCGTCCGCCGGATCGGCTACACGGCGGCAATCGTTCCCGTCGTCGCGGGCAAGACCGACTACACGATCGCGTTGGCGAAGGACGTGCTGCGCCTCGAGCAGCAAGTCGTGACCGGTGTCGCGACGACCGTGTCGACACAGAACGCCGCCAACGCGGTCGCCGTCGTCAGCACGCAGGAAGTGACCGAAGTGCCGGCGCCGACGGTCGAGAACGCGCTGCAGGGCCAGGTGCCGGGCGCGGTGATCAGCCAGAACAACGGTGGCGCGCCGGGTGGTGGCATGCAGATCCAGGTGCGCGGCATCACCTCGATCAACGCCAGCGCCTCACCGCTCTACGTGATCGACGGCGTCCTGGTCAATAACGAGACGATCAACGCCGGCACCAACGCCCTGACTCTCGCCAACGGCCAGGTTTCGCCGAACCAGGAAGACAACTCTCCGAACCGGATCGCCGACATTAATCCTGACGACATCGAGAGTATCCAGGTGCTGAAAGGCGCCTCGGCCTCCGCGATCTACGGATCGAAGGCGTCGTCCGGCGTGGTGATCATCACGACCAAGAAGGGAAGCGCCGGTAAGCCACAGTGGAACCTGTCGCAGAAAGTCGGCCACTTCTCCGACGCGAACAGCTACGACCTCAAGACCTTCCCGACGCTGGCCAGCGCGCAGGCCTGGGGCGTCTTGCAGGGCGTCCCCGCGGCCAAGATCTCGGCGACCTACCAGGGCCCGCAGGATTATCAGAGCTCGCTGTACGGCAACGGGCAGGCGGCCTATGAGACCGATGCCAGCGTCGGCGGGACCCTGAACCAGACTCAGTACTTCCTGTCCGTTCTCTCCAAGTACGACAACGGCTCGCTGCTCAACACGGGCTACAGCAAGCAGACGGCCCGGACGAACGTGACGCAGCAGTTCAACAACGCGATATCGGCGAGCCTCAACATGATGTTCGCGCACTCGAACGACCGGCGCGGCGTCACGTCGAACGAGAACAACGGTATCGCGCCGGCCGACGTGCTGAGCACGACGCCGCAGTTCGTCAACCTGAACTCACAGAACTCGGCCGGCGCCTGGGCCACGAACCCCTACGGCCTCGCGAACCCCTACGCCGACGCGGCGGAGGTGCAGACCCCCGAGGAAGTCCTCCGTTTCATCAGCGGCGGCAGCATCGACTGGTCGCCGTTCACGTCGGAGCACCAGAGCCTCAAGGTCCGTTTCATCGGAGGCGTTGACCTCACATCGCAGCGCGACCAGCTCTACGCGCCACCGACGCTGCAGGTCGAGCAGCTCATCACGACCGGCCTTCCGGGCGTGGCGACGATCCAGAACGACCTGACCGAGTATCTCAACTACTCGATCAACGCGATCTATCACTACACGCCGTCCGCGGCACTCGACGCCACGACGTCGATCGGCTTCGGCCGCGACCGCCGGAGCGACAACGCGCCGGACATCGTGGCGCAGAACCTGCTCGCCGGCGTGAACGCGCCGACGGCGGGCACGGTCACGTCCGTGTTCTACAACCGCGACGCGGTGCTCGACCAGTCCTTCTATGGGCAGGAGCAGTTGCTGCTGCTCAACCAGCGCCTGGCGCTGACGGGCGGCGTCACGGCCGAGCGGACGACGAACGACGGTGTGATCGACAAGTTCTACATCTATCCCCGCCTGTCCGGTTCCTACCGTGTGCCGCAGTTCGCCGGATTCCTGAACGAGCTCAAGCTGCGTGTGGCGTATGGCCAGTCGGGAACGGAGCCGAATTACGGCGTGAAGTACACGCCGTTCCCGGCCCAGCTTGTGAGCGGGTCCAATGGCGTGTTCCCGGACACCCTGCGCGGCAATGCGAACATCCGGCCCGAGTCCGAGACGGAAATCGAGACCGGGTTCGACGCGACGATGTTCAACTCGCGCGCGCAGTTCTCATTCACGCTGTACCAGAAGCGGATCCAGGACCTGCTGCTGCAGGCGCAGGTCGCTCCGTCGCAGTACTTCAACTCCCAGTGGTTCAACGGGGGAGAGTTCACGAACCAGGGCATCGAGATCGCGTTCAACGCGACGCCGATCCTGCTCCGGAACGGCTTCACGTGGAACACGATGGTGTCGTTCTACCGGAACTACAGCGTCGTGAACTCCCTCCCGGTGCCCTCGTTCCAGGTTGGCAGCACATTCGAAGGCATTGTCGGGAGCGAGGGTTATCTCACCCCAGGCCGCTCCGTGTCGGAGCTGGCGGCACCGGGGACCCTGAACTCGGTGGGTGTGCCCATTCAGATCGGCGATTTCCAGCCGTCGTATGTGATGAGCTTCTCCGAAGAGTTCCAGTTCAAGGGCTTCCGCCTCTACGGGCTGCTCGACTGGCACCGCGGCGGCTCGGTCATCAACATCACGAACTTCATCTACGACTTCACAGACAAGCTGCTGACCGACACGGCGGCGGCGAACAAGCGCATCGCTGCCTTCAACAAGAGCAGCCCGCTCCCCTACGTCGAGTCCGCATCGTTCGTGAAACTGCGCGAAGTCACCCTGAGTAAGCAGCTACCCTCCAAGTGGGCCCAGTGGATGGCGGCCCGCTCCGGACTGCATATCGAGACCGCGCGACTGTCGGTGACCGGCCGCAACCTGCTGGCCTGGTTCCCATACACCGGGCTGGATCCCGAGGTCAGCGTGTTCGGAAACCAGAACATCACCACCGCGCAGGACGTGTTCGAGTATCCGCCGTCCCGCAGCTTCTTCTTCTCACTCGACCTGGGCCTCTGACATGACCGCACATATGAAGCAGGGCGCGGCGGTTGCTGGCGGCCGATCCCCGTCACGCAGCACCGGCCACCGGCGATGGACGCGCACCGGGATGGCGCTCGGATCGCTGGTGCTCGCCAGCTCCGTTGCCTGTAAGGATTCCAATATCCCGTTCTACACCTCGCCGACGAGCATTTCGAACTCGCCGGACGGCATTCAGAACGCCGTCACGGGACTGATCGCGGCGTCGCGGCAGGATGTCGGGAACTATATCTTCTACATGACGATGTTCGCGCGTGACGAAGCGAACATTCAGGAAGACAACCCACAAAACACGCTCAACGGGCTGGGACTTGACGCCATCCCGCCCGCCCAGGACATCGCGTGGGACAATCTCTACCTGAGCATCGGGGCTGCGATCAACGTCATCAACGCCGTGCCGAACGTCGTGCCTGCCTATACCGCGCCGCAGGCCGCCGCGGTGGTCGGTATCGCGCAGACGATGGAGGCGCTCAACCTGATGATCCTCGCCGAGACGCGCGATACACTCGGCATCCCGGTTCACGCCGTGACTAGCGGCGGGGTCGGGCCGGTGTATTGCAACAAGGACGTCTGGGCCCAGATCGTCGCCGAGCTGGACTCGGCCAACAACAGCCTGCAGGCGGCCGGATCGATCCCATTGCCGGTGAAGCTGCCGGCGGGCTTCAGCTCGGTCAACACGACCGCGGCGCCAAGTACGACTCCCGGCTCGTTCGCGGCGTTCAACCGCGCATTGGCGGCGAAAGCCGGCCTGGAATTGGCGTACGCGATTGCCCGGAACGCGGCGGGCACGGCCCCCACGCCCGGCACGTCAGGCGCGCCCGACGTGAACGCACTCACCCGCGCCGACAGCGCGGCGACCGCATCGGCGCTCTACACCCCGACGAGCCTTTCGCCGGAGCCGACCGGTGGCTGGACGGATTCGCCGGACGGCGTATTCTGGGACTGGAGCGCACAGGCCGGCGACGTGGTGAATCCTCTCAACTCGGCACAAGGCGTCTGGGTGACCCTCAGGACGCTGGTCGCCGACGTCGATACGATCAACGACCTGCGCTGGAAGGCCAAGTTTGGTCCGAACCCATTCGGGCTCCAGCTCGCGCAGTACGATTCGATCACCGTGCGCACCCTGTACACCGCATACGCGGCGACTTCGACCCCGATCCCGATCATCCGCTCGGAGGGTCTGGTTCTGGACCGGGCACAGATCCAGCTCGGGCTCGGGAACTTTGCGGAAGCGATAACGCTGATCAACAACGTCCATCAGAGCGTCGGCGGGTTCGCGACGCCACTGACTATCGCGTCGACCTACACGGCGGTGCGCGATTCTCTGATGAAGGAGGAGCGCATCTCGACCGTATTCGAATCCAGCAACGATCGCACGGTCTCGATCCGGATGTACAACCTCGAGGCGACCGCCGATACGACGTTCGGTACGAGGGATCTGCACACGACCGTCATTCCGGTTCCGGCGGCGGAGATCCAAGGGCGTGGTGGGCAGTACACGGTGACGTGCCCATCGATGTAACCGCAGCATGACCGGCGGCCGGCGACGATGTTCGTCGCCCGCCGCCGGGTAGTGCGATAAGATTCACACGACGAAGTTCCTCCTGTACCTCCGTTCGCGACGCCCTCAGGGTCGCTGGCGGAGGTCTCGTGTCTCTACATCGTTCGGCCCAGGAGAGTGGACGGTGCACCTCACACACCGCATTGCGGCGGGAATCCTGTTCGCGGGTCTCGCCCCCATCGCCGCCGCGCAGAACGCGCCCGCGGCGCACCCGGCACTCGAAGCGGCCATCGACCAACTGGCGGTCACGCGGCGGTACGACGAGGCGGTGATCTCGCCGGACGGCAAATGGGTCGCGTGGGTGGAGTCACTGCCCGCGACCAAGGATGCCCCGTCGCAGGGATCGGCCATCTACGTGGCGCCCGTCGCCGCGGGGCCCGCGACAAAGGCCGGAGCAAAGGGTGCGGCGGCCAAGTCCGCCGCGGCAGCCGCGCCGGCGCCGCAGCGAATTACGGCTGTCTCCGGCGACGCACCACACGATGAGCACGGCGTCTCCTGGTCTCCCGACGGGAAGTCGCTCGCGTTCCTCTCGGACGCGGCCGACGCGGGCCAGCTCCAACTCTACGTCGCGCCCGTCGCGGGCGGCACGGCGCGGCAACTCACGAAGCTCAAGGGCTATCTCGCGACCCCGCTCTGGTCGCCGGACGGCCAAACCGTTGCGATCCTCTTCACCGAGAACGCGGCGCGCGCCTCGGGTCCGCTGCAGCCGCGGACACCGGATGTCGGCGTGGTCGAGGATCATTTCTTCGAGCAGCGGCTCACGATCGTCAACGTGGCGAGCGGCGACGTGCACCAGCTCTCGCCCGCCGATCTCTACGTCTACGAATACGACTGGTCGCCCGACGGCAAACGGTTCATCACGACCGCGGCCCACGGCGAGGGTGACGACAACTGGTACATCGCCGAACTCTACACCGTGGACGCGGCGAGCGGCGAGACCCGTTCCATTCTCAAGCCCAGCATGCAGATCGCGGTCCCACGGTGGTCGCCGGACGGCAAGCAGGTCGCCTTCATCGGCGGCATCATGAGCGATGAAGGCATCGCCAGCGGCGACATCTTCGTCGTGGATGCGGGTGGCGGCACGCCGCGCAACATCACACCAGGAATGAAAGGGTCTGCCTATTGGCTCGCCTGGCTCCCCACGGGCCGCGTGTATTTCGTCGCGGCGATGGATGGCGAGAGCGGGGTGGGGAGCGTGCCCGCCGCCGGTGGTCCGGTCCAGGTCCTGTGGACGGGGCCCGAGTCGATCCATGGTGCCGCCGACTTCTCACTCGGCCTGACGCTCGCCCGCGACGGCAAGACCACCGCGCTCTCGCGCGAATCGTTCTCGCAGCCACCGGAAGTGTGGGCCGGGCCGGTCGGCGCGTGGCGCCAAGTCACCTCGGACAATCGCGACGCCCATCCGACGTGGGGCGACGCCAAGAACCTGCGGTGGAAGAGTGATCAGTTCACGGTCCAGGGATGGCTGATCTATCCGAAGGACTTCGATCCCTCGCGAAAATACCCCATGATTGTCTACGTGCATGGCGGACCCGAAGGCGTCGTCACGCCCAACTATCCGGAGACGTTCGGCAGCGCGACGGTGCTCGGCAGCCAGGGCTATTTCGTCTTCTACCCGAACTTTCGCGGGAGCGCCGGGCAGGCCGAGAGCTTCACGGCCGCGAACGTCAAGGACTACGGATACGGCGACCTCCGCGACATCTTGTCCGGCTTGACGGAAGTCCTGCACACCACGCCCGTCGACAGCACCCGCGTCGGGGTCACCGGCTGGAGTTACGGCGGGTACATGACGATGTGGGCCGTCACGCAGACCCACCGCTTTCGGGCCGCGGTCTCTGGCGCGGGACTCGCCAATTGGCAATCGTACTACGGCCAGAATGGGATCGACAAATGGATGGATGCCTATTTCGGTGGCAATGTCTACGACGACCCGGCGGTCTACGCCAAGAGCTCGCCGATCACGTTCATCAAGAACGTGACGACGCCCACGCTCGTCGTGGTCGGCGACCGAGACATCGAATGCCCACCACCGCAGTCGTACGAGTTCTGGCACGCACTCAGGACGTTCGGCGTCAAGACACAATTCGTCATCTATCCCAACGAGGGACACGAGATCGGTCAGCCGGAACACCGTCGCGACATCATGCGACGCATGGCGGCCTGGTTCGACGAGAACATGCCCTGACCCAATGCGTACCCGGCGCGCCGGCGCCGGTCTACCGGTGAGGGTCCCGAACGCCGACGCATGCCCCTCCGCTCAGCGCGGGCGCAGATGCACTGCGCGTCGACGTGTCCGCACGGAGGCGCTCGGGAATCCGTTGACGGCCGTGGTCGCGGCAGTGATGTGCATCGCCGCGTGTAGCGGCTCCGGGGACCACGCAGCGTCGAGTGGTGGGGCGGTTACGAAGGTCGTTGGTGTCACGCTCCTCACGCGCGAGCAGCACTTCTACCAGGATCTCGAAGCCGGGGTCAAAGACGCCGCGGCACGCCGCGGCTATCGCCTGGTCCTCACATCCGGCGACTTCGACCTCGCCAAGCAGCAGGCGCAGATCGACAATTTCGTGGTCCAGCACGTGGACGCGATCATCGTGTGCCCCGTGAACTCGCAAGGGATCGGGCCAGCGATCGACCGGGCCACCGCGGCGCACATTCCGGTCGTGAGCGCCGATACCAAAGCCGTCGGTACCCACGTCGTCGCGGCGGTCGCCTCGGATAACCGCGCCGGCGGCCAGCTCGCGGCTACCTACATGGTCCGCGCGCTCGGCGACTCCGGCGCGGTAGCCGTCATCGGCCAGCCCGAGACGCAGACCGGCCTCGATCGACAGCAGGCGTTCGTCGATGAGATCGGACGCCACCCACGCATGGCGGTCGTGGCCATCCTCAATGGCGGCGGGGTCCGCGATCGCGCGCTCAAGGCCGCTGATGACATCTTGCAGGGCCACCCCGAGCTCCGAGGCATCTTCGCCATCAACGACGAATCGGCGCTCGGCGCGCTTGCCGCCGCCACCACTCGCGGTAAGACGGGCGCGACGTTCACGATCGTGGGCTATGATGCGACACCCGAAGCGGTGAAGGCGATCAAGAGTCACTCCTCGCTCAAAGCCGACGTCGCCCAGCAGCCCCGGGATATCGGCGAGCGATCGATCGACGCCCTCGCCGCCTATTTCGACCACCGACCGGTCGACTCGGTGATCACAGTGCCGGTCCGGGTGGTCGACGCGGAGACTCCGTGACTGCCCCGGTGGGTCGGCCCATCCGGCGTTCGTCGCGCCGGTCCGTCGCCACGCCCTCCGCGGCACGCGGGCCATGACGCACGCCGCACTCGCCGCGGCTCACATCACGGTTCGCTACGCGGGAGTCGTCGCCCTACGCGATGTCACCATCGAGCTCCATCCTGGCGCGATCCACGCACTCGTCGGCGAGAACGGTGCCGGTAAGTCGACACTCATGCGGGTGCTCGCCGGTGCGCGGTCGCCGGACGCCGGCACGCTGGCCATGAACGGCGAGGCCGTGCAGTTTCGAACTCCGCGTGACGCGCACCGCGCCGGTATTCGGATGATCCAGCAGGAGCTCAGCCTGGTCCCTGGCTTCAGCGCCACCGAGAACATCGTCCTTGGCGACGAACCCTCGCGGTGGGGAATATTGGACCGCCGCGCAACGCGCGCGCGCGCCGAACGGGCGATTGACGGCTTGGGCGCGTCGATCGATCTGGATACCCCGGTGGAGCGACTCTCTCTGGCGCAGCGTCAAATGGTGGAGATCGCGAAGGCGCTCGCCGCCGACGCGCCCAGCGGCCTCCGAGTCCTCATCCTCGACGAGCCGACCGCCATCCTCTCAGCCCACGAGACGGATGCGCTGCACGCGCGGCTCGTCGTGCTGCGCTCGCGCGGCCTCGCCATTCTCTATTGCTCGCACCGGCTCGACGAGATCGACCGGCTCGCCGATCACGTGACCGTGTTGCGCGACGGCGCGTACGTCGGCGGCGGCACCATCCGGGAGTTCCCGCCAGCCACGCTCATCCCGCTCATGGTTGGTCGAGCCATCGAGCGCCGCTCGTGGCGAGCGCCCGCCGAGATGGTCCCAGGGTCGGTGCTGCTCGAGGTGGATCGCCTCGCGACGGCGCCGCCGCCGGCGCCACATCGACGGGCCAGAGTCCGGCCGAGCGGCGCGCCCGTCACCGGCGCGACAGACGTCGTCGAGGCCAGCTTCGTCCTCCGCGCCGGCGAGATCGTCGGACTCGTCGGGCTCGTCGGCGCGGGCCGGAGCGAGGTGGCACTCGCCCTGATCGGCGCCATGCCCCGCACCGCGGGGACCGTGACGTTGCGTGGGGCGCCGTTCCGGCCGCGGTCGCCGCGCGATGCAGTGCGGGCCGGGATCGGGTTCGTACCGGAAGACCGTGCCGCGAGTGCGCTCATGCCACGAGACTCCGTCCGAGTCAATACGACCCTCGTCGCTTTGCGGGGTCTGGCTCGGGCCGGTGTCGTCAACCGCGCGCGCGAGCGGGCGATGACCCACCAGTGGGTCGAGGCGTTGCGGATCAAGACGCCATCGATCGAGACGCCCGTGCGCCGCCTCTCCGGCGGCAACCAGCAGAAAGTTGTATTGGCGCGCTGGCTCGTGGCCGGCGATCCTCCGCTCTCCGTCCTCATCGTTGACGAGCCCACGCGAGGCGTCGATGTCGGCGCTCGAACAGAGATCTACGACACACTGCGCGATTTGGCGACCAACCACACCGGCGTGCTCATCATCACATCCGATCTCGTCGAAGCGATGGCGCTCTGTGACCGGCTCCTCGTCATGCGTGAGGGACGGATCGTCGGCGAACTGACGGGCGCCGACCAAACGGCGGAACGCGTGGCGTCACTCATGGTGCCGTCATGACCACGCGAGCGGTCGGCGCGTGAGCGCGCTTGCTGGCGCTTTTTTCTCCCTGGGCAATCTCCTCAACGTCGCGCTCTCCATCGCGGTCATCGGCATATTGGGTGTGGGGATGACCGCCGTCATCCTGACCGGGGGAATCGACCTCTCCGTCGGATCCGGCGTCGCGTTGTCCGGAGTCGTCGCCGCGCTGGCCGCGCACGCGGTGGACAGCGGCGCGGCGACTGGTGGTTCCCCGTCGCTGCTCCCCGTGGTCGCGGCGCTTGGCGCCGCGCTCGCCGTCGGCGCGGCGGGTGGCGTGTTCACCGGCGTCGCGGTGGCGCGACTCCGCGCACCCGCGTTTCTCGTCACGCTCGCGCTCCTTTCGATCGAGCGTGGCCTCGCATTTCTCTTTTCGTCCGGCCAGGCCGTCAGCGATCTGCCCGCAGGCTTCAACTGGCTGGGTCAGGGGATCGTATTCGGCGTGCCGGTCCCGGTCTGGCTGACGGCCGCCTGCTTCGGCGTCGGGTGGTTCGTCCTCGCGCGCACGACATGGGGACGCTGGATATACGCCGTGGGTGGAAACGAGGCCGCCGCGTGGCTCGCCGGAATCGATACCCGCGGAGTCACGCTCGGGACGTACGTCGCGAATGGCCTCCTCGTCGGGCTCGCCGGCGCGGTGCTCACGGCCCGGCTGGGGGCCGCCGTCCCCAACGCCGGGCTCGGGTACGAGTTGGACGTGATCGCCGCCGTCGTCGTCGGCGGGACCGCGCTCACCGGCGGTCGCGGCAGTGTGCTCGGCACGCTCGCGGGCGCCGTGTGCATCGGGACGCTCGACAATGCCCTGAACCTCGCCAACGTCGATCCCTACCTGCAACGGGTCGTCGTCGGCGTCGTGATCCTGCTCGCCGTGCTCGGCGAACGGCTCCGCCACCGCGGGCGTACCTAACGATCGACTCATGACCGCAACCACGATCATCGGACTGGACATCGGCGGCACGAAGACGGCCGTCGTCGAGGGGGACCCGGAAACGGGAGCCACCCTGCAGCGCACGGAGATCCCCACGGAAGCGCGCACGCCATTCGCGAGTCGCTTTCCCGAGATCGCCGCCGTCATCGACCGTACCCGTGACTCGGCGGTCGGCGCGGCTCGGCACGTACGCGCGATCAGCGTCTCGGTCGGTGGCCCGCTTCGCATCCGCGATGGTGTCCTGCTCGACCCCCCCCACCTCCCAGGGTGGCACGGCGTGGCGCTGCGCGCGGCACTCGCTGATCGCTACCCGGCTCTCCCCGTATACGTCGAACACGATGGAAACGCCGGGGCCTTGGCCGAATATCACTTCGGCATCGGTCGCCGCATGCCATCGCTTCGCCACCTCGTCTTCCTCACAGCCGGGACCGGGCTGGGTGGCGGGATCATCGCCAACGGTGTGCTCGTTCGCGGCGCAAGCGACACGGCGGGAGAATTCGGGTTCTTCCCGATGGTGACTCGAGCCGTCAACGGGACTCGGGAGGAGACCATCTGGGATTCCCTCGCCTCTGGCACCGCTCTGGTGCACCATGCCAGGACGATGTTTCCCGATCGGTGGGATGCGCGGGCCACGATCCGCGGCGTCGTCGATGCCGCGCTGGCCGATGACCGGGATGCGCTCGCGGCGGTTGCCCGGACCGGCGAATGGCTCGGCCGCGGGATCACTCTCGTGATCACAGCGCTCAATCCGGAAGTGATCGTCGTCGGCACTCTGGGCGTGGCACTGGGCGAGCGTCTGCTGGCGCCGGCGCGCGCGGTGGTGGCCGCGACCGCGCTGCCGGCGGCCGCCCGCGCGTGTACGATCGTACCGGCATCGCTCGGGACTCGGGTGGGCGATGTGGCGGCGATCATGGCGGCGGTCGCCGCCGGGGCTGGTTAGCTGTGCGTGCGCACCGCGCCGGACAAGACCTCGTGCAACCGCCGACCCACGATCGCGTCCTCGCCGGGTTGCATCATCCAGGGGCCGATCACGATGGTGTTGGCATCGGAGTGCAGTCCCGACGCGCCCGACGGTTGGCCGGTGCCCGGATTGACTTCGATGGACGGCGTTCCCTGACGGAGCGCGATCGCGACATCAGTGGGTGTGATCCCGATGCGCTGCTGGTCGTACCGGATCATCAAATGGGGGACGTGATTCGCCACCGGTGGGATGAGGATCTCCGTGGTCAGCGACGGCAGGTCGCGGATGGCCGCCACGATCCGATCCGTCCGATGACGGGCCTCGGACTCGATTCCCTCGTCCGTCTGCTCGAGCAACCAGTCCAAGGCGGCAACCATGCCGATGATCTGCTCCTTCGCGACTTTCATCCCCCGGCCGACCGATCGGTCGTTCGGATTATCGTTGGCGGCCGCCGCCGCGATGAGATCCGTGCGGCCGAGCAACAGCCCCGCGTTTTGTGGCCCGCGGATGCCCTTCCCTCCCGAGAACGTGACCAGGTCGAATCCCATCTGCGTGTAATTCCACAGATTCGCGATCGGCGGGACATCGGCGGCCGCATCGATGAAACACGGAACGCTGTGCGCGTGGGCCACGCGTATCCAATCTTCATGCGAGATCTGGCCAATCTCCGCCGCGTTGAAGAAGAAGGCCATGCCTGTCCGCGGCGTGAATGCCTGCTCGTACTCCGCCAGCGTCTCGACTTCGATCAACTTCGTGCCGCACATCTCGAGCGCGTGGTCGTGCGGGAATCGGTGACCATGTTGCAGGATCACCTCGTTCTTGAGCGTGCCCGCGCGCGCCGGTACGTCCTTCGATGCGTCCGGGTTGCCGACCGTCAGACACCCGGCGGTCCCGAGCGACAAAGCGGCCGCGGCCCCCGACGAGATCAGCGCGCTCTCACAATGCAGGCGCTGCGCGATGTAGGCGCCGGCCGCACTCTGCAGATCCCGCAGCCGGACCGGGTGGTTGGCGGCCATCGCGACCGCCGCCTGAACCGCCGCCGGCATGACCGATGCGGTCAGATACGTGTAGGTGCCCGCGGCATTGATGATCTTCGGCACACCCAGTTTCGCGTAGTAATCGACCGCCGGCGCCGCGTCGGTGACCGGATGGTCGCCCAGCGCCTCGAGCGCGGAGGGACGCAAGCCGAGCAGTGCACCGCCCGCCACGGTGTGTCGCACGAATGCCCGACGGGTCGTCATCGCGTCGTCCCGGCATGCGTGTGGACCGCCACCGAGGTGATCTCGATCTTCGCGTCGTGCACGAGGTGGGCGACCTGCACCGTGGTGCGCGTCGGCTTCGGGTCCGGGAAGAACGTGCGGTACACCCCATTCATCTTGTCGAAGTCGTTGATGTCCGTGAGATACACGGTGACCTGGACGACCTCGCTCGGTTGGTACCCCGCCGCATCGAGAACCTTCTTCACGTTCTCCAGGGCGGTCCGTGTCTCGGATTCGATGTCGCCGCTGACGACGCCCTCTGTCCCAGCGACCCACAACATGTCGCCCACCTGGACGCCATTGCTGAATGGCAGATTGGTCGGCGATCCCGGAGGATTGAACACATGACGGTCCTGTGCCCACAGACGCGCCGGGCCGAGGGCGACGCACAGCGCGATCACGAACTGGCAGCGGAGCCAGGTGTTTCGACTCATGGTCTTCTCCGATGGGGGACCGGCGTCGCGGCTCGCGGCAACGCCGGCGGGGCGCTCCAATGACGCGTTCCAAAGTGTCACGCGCTCTGGCGTGGGTCAATTGCGTCTCGGACTGTGGGACGCACCCGGCCGACCCGTCGCAGATGTATCGGCGGATGCCAGCGTGGGAGGGCCGATGAGGCGCGACGGTCGCGTGCGCTGGGCGCTAGTCGGGTGGCTCTCGGTGCTCAGCACGATCGCGTATCTCGACCGCGTCAACATCGCGGTGACCGGACAGGTGATTGCGCACGAATACCGGTTATCCAACGTCCAGCTGGGGTGGCTGTCCAGTGCGCTGTTACTCGGCTATGCGGCGTTCCAAGCTCCCGGCGGTCGCGCCGCCGACCGGCTTGGCGCGCGCCGCACGCTTACCGTCGCGGTCATCTGGTGGGGGGTGTTCAGCGCCGCCATGGCATTCGTGCCGACCGTCGGATACGCGATCGCCGTGATGGTGTTGCTGCGATTCGCCCTTGGGTCAGGTGAAGCCGTCATGTATCCGGCCGCCAATCGGGTCGTGGCGACGTGGATCCCGGTCCGTGAACGGGGGTTGGCCAACGGCCTGATTTTCATGGGACCGGGCATTGGCGCCGGTATCACACCGCCGCTCGTCACCGCGCTCATGCTCCGCTATGGATGGCGGATGTCGTTCGTCGTGTGCGCCGTGATTGGTGTGTGCGCCGGCGCCGCCTGGTGGAAGATTGCCCGAGATGCGCCCGCCGCCCACCCGCGGGTCTCGGACGGGGAACGCGCATACATCGAGGCTGGGATTCCCGCCCGCATCGCCGCGCCGCCGCTCGCGTGGCGCACAATCTGGGCTGACCGCAATGTTCGTCTCCTCACCGTCAGCTATTTCTGTTACGGCTATCTGGCGTGGATCTTCCTCGCGTGGTTCTACATCTATCTGAGCACGGCCCGCGGCATGGACCTGCGTACGACGGCGCGCTACGCGATGCTCCCGGGTATCGGGATGGCCGTAGGCTCCGGAGTCGGTGGCATTCTCAACGACGTCATCTCTCACCGCTATGGTCGCCGCGCGGGACGGTGCGGAATCGCGGCGTTTGGGATCGGACTCGCTGCGGTGTTCATCGTGCTCGGGACGCAGGTGGAAGGCGCGCGACTCGCGAGCCTTACCCTCGCCGCGGGCGCCGGCTCATTGTACCTCGCCCAAAGCTCCTTCTGGTCGGTGAGCGCGGATATCGCCGGCTCCTCGGCCGGCGCCGTGTCGGGGGTCATGAACATGGGGGCGCAACTCGGAGGCGTCGTCACGGCATCGCTCACGCCGTGGATCGCCGATCGCTTTGGGTGGACGACATCATTCTTGGTAGCTGCCGCGCTGTGCGTGGTTGGAGCGGCGGCGTGGGGGCTGGTCCGTCCCACGGCAGAGATCGCGGTCGCGACGGACGGCTAGCGGCGCGGCGCGCGCGACTACAGCGTGATCGATCCTCGCGGCCCCGCGATCGATGCCCTGAGTCGCGGGTGGTCGGCGCGCTCGATCGGGAGATCGACTCCCACGGCGTGCGCGCGGTGAGTCAATTGGTCAGCGTCCGGCGACACCGCGTCGAATCGTGACAATGCGCACCCAGCCGGGGCATCGACAGATGGATGCACGGAGTCGGTGCTCCATTCGATGAAGAACGGAAGCAATCCGCCCGCGTCGTCATCGAGCACCAACGTGCGCCATTCGAGCAGCGTCCCATCCGGTCGCGCGCGCGATCCCCGTGTGGGCCCCGTGCACGGGATACGCGCGTCGCGAAACCCCACCGCGACCGCGTCGATGTGGAGAGCGGGAGCAGCCCACGCAATGAGCTGCGGCTCACGCATCCCGCGGATTGCCGTGAACCAGGTGAGGGTGGATTGCGCCGGGTCCGGGGCGATGATCTCGAGATACTGACCCGCGCCCAACGATAGCACGGCGTTGCGCGTTCCTTTGCCCGGGTGCGCACCACCCAGCGATGCGCGAATGCCGGTGCTGGCCTCGATCGCGGCAATTCCAGAATCGAGATCATGACAGCCGACGATCAGGTGATCGATCATCGCGTGCCCGGTTGCGCGGTCCGACGACATCGTCGCGACACCGCCGACGCGACTACGTCGTCAAGCTCATGACGCGCGACGGCGGCGGGGGGCGCGGGTCGCTGGTGAGACGTCAATGGCCAGCGCGATCACCAGTCCGACGACCGGCCAGAGCGTCCATTGGCCACCGAACCAGTGCTGCACGGCGGTGTACCAGAGGAGTGTCGTGGGGAGGAAGATGAACCCGACGACCGGCCACAGTAGCGAGGGAAAGACTCCCCGAAACCAGTGGGTCGCGAACCACAGGATCGCGACGACGAGGCGCGGGGCAGCGAGCGCAAGCACGATGAACAAACAGGGCATGGCCACATACTCCGGCGTCGTAGGAATGCAGTGTCACGAGTGAAGACCTGACATGGTCGCGCCCCGACGGGTATCCAGCGAGACGCGCTATTCCCACCATCATATAGTAGCGGCCCTGACGCGATGGAGCCCCGACGCGTCTCGACGCGTGGGATCCCCGATTGCCGCCGTCCGTCCGGCAGAATCGTGACACGGATGTGTGGCCAGTGGTGGCAGGAATCGAGCATTTTCGCGAGCATTTCGACTAGCGACCGTGGCCGACGTGGCACAAATCTCACAGTTCGACCGTCAATGTAACTCTGCCCTGCCTCTTAGTAACCAGATCGCTCACGTTGATCGGACAAACGGCTGTTGCGGCAGCCGAGTGGCGCGTCTACGTTAACGCACCCTTCCTGGGAGCTGGTTGATGCTGCAGAAACTCAGTAAGGTCCTGGCCCTGTTTTCACCAGCGCAGCCTGAGCTCTCCGTGCGCGAGATCGGCCGACCATTCCGGTGGCCCAAGAGTACCGCGTACCGCATTCTGAGCCGGCTCGAATCGAGTGGATTTCTCGATCGCGACGAAGGTACTGGGCTCTATCGCCTTGGGATTCGCCTCGCGGCCTACGGTGAGTTGGCGCGCCACTCGACGTCGCTGCAACGTGTCGTCAGCCCGTCGTTGCGCGCGTTAAGTGACGCGACCGGCGAGACGGCGACGCTGATGCTGTTCAACGGCAACGAGGGCGTCACGGTCGACGTGGTCGAGAGCTTTCAGCCGTTGATGCTACCTGGATTGCTTGGCGGACTCATGCCCCTCCACGCGACGGCCGGCGGCAAGGCGCTGTTGGCGTGGGCGCCGCCAGCCCGACAAAGCGCGCTCATTCGTCGGCCACTGCCGCGGTATACGGCGACCACGATTACCGATGTGGCTGAGTTGATTCGGGAGCTCGAGAAATCCCGCAAGCGCGGCTACACCACCGTCAATGGCGAACGCGTCGAAGATGTGTGTGGCGTTGCCGCGCCGATCTTCGACCATCGCGGCGATGTGTCAGCCGCGCTGACGGTCGGCTGTCCCCGCCGCCGCGCGACGGAGAAGTTGGACATGATGGCGGAAGCAGTCATGGAGACCGCGGCATCGGTATCGGCCGCCCTCGGCTACCGTGCGCACTCGCTCGTCGCCGCTGTTCGTCCGGCTCACGTCGGCCGTCAAGCGCCGACTGGGGTCAAGCGATCACCGACGGCGGCCGCGCAGACGAATGGACGGACCACGGCGAACGGCCGAAGTCATGCCCCTGAGCGGACTGCGTCCAATGGCCGTGCCACGGGCGTGATGTCGCCACGCGGAAACGGCCGAGTCAGTCGCTCGCCGCAGCCAGTCGCTGCTCGAGCGCGAGCCGATAGCGCCGGCTCACCCGCAGACGCACGCCGTCGGCGAGGACGATAACGCTGTCCCCAGACCCCCACGGCTGCCTCCTATCGAGCGACGTCGTCGGGGCGTGCTAGGGCGCCCAATGCGGCGCCGTCGTCCACTGCGTCACATCGAACAACTTGGGGCTCAACGTGACATTCGTCTTGATGTCCGCGTATGCCTCGAGCCGCTGGCGGGTCGTCCCCACGAAGAACTCCACGTTCGGCGCGATCCAGCCCCCGTCGATCGGGCGCCACTGATTGAAGCGGACGTCACGAAGCTGCGTGGCTCCCGGCTTCGTGGGGGTGAGGATGCGGACCAGGAGCAGCCGCTTCGTATCGACCCAAAACTGCGGCGTGTTGAGATTCCCCGAGTCGGCGCCGACGACGTAGACGGGCATCCCCTGCCACACGTCGCGGTGGACCTTCGATAGGTCGTAGCCGGCGGTGCGCACCGCGCTCACGGTATGATCCACGGGACCGAGGTAGACATCGAACGCGAGGGTCAGCAGGATATTGCCGCCGGCGCGCACGGTCGATACCGCGCCGTGCTGCACGATGAACGTCGAGTCGTGCGTCGCCAGCACACCATTGCCGTCCGAGCGAGGTGCGAAGTCGATACGAATCGTCCCCGGCAGCGTGATGCTCTCGTACCAGGTGGCGACGGTCTTGGCGCCGGTCGAATCCCACGCCGTCGTGGTCTGTACGAAGGTCATGCTGTGATACCACTTGCCAGTATAGCGGTCGTGCATCTGGCGGAGGATCTGCTCGCCACTCGGGTCCGCGCGTGTCGCGCTCGCGGAGGCCGCGTCGGCGGTCGCGTCGGCGGTCGCGTCGGCGGTCGCACGGTGGGCGGCCGTCGAGGCCGGGAGGTGGACCGGCGGCGTGCCCGTCCGCGGCGTGAGTGCGACCGACGTCAGGACGGCCCAGGCAAGTGGCGACACGATCGGCATCCCTCCCCTTCCCATTCGCTGGGATCGCGGCTCTGAAAGTGGCAACGGGTGGCAGAACCGCCAACGATGGATCGCGCGCCGGCCGGGCGCAAGCACGGCCGGACGCACGCGCGACCGCGGGAGTTATTTCGTTGCCGTCGCCGCTGCGTACAGCACGGGGGTGTCGCTGTACAGCGTGGGGAGCGCCGCCTTGAGGTGCTCGACCTTCGGCTTGTCGTTGATCACGATGTATGGCGCGTCGGGGTTGTGCACCAAATAATCCTGGTGGTAGCCCTCGGCGACGTAGAAGCCGTGGAGCGGCGTGACCTGAGTGACGATCGGCCGGGAATAGGTCTTGGCCGCCGTGAGCTGCCGGATCGCCGCTTCCGTGATCAGACGCTCGGCGTCGGAGGTATACCAGACCGCGGACCGATACTGGGTGCCGTCGTCTGGACCTTGCCGGTTGAGCTCCGTCGGATCGTGCGCCACCGTGAAGAACACCTTGAGCAGGTCGGCGTATGCCACTCGCTTCGGGTCGAACGTGACCCGCACCGATTCGGCGTGGCCCGTCGTGCTGGTGCTCACTTCCTCATAGGTCGCCGTGGCCGCCGCGCCGCCGGTGTACCCCGCCGTGGCACTCGTGACTCCGCGAACATGTTCGAACACGGCCTGGATCCCCCAGAAACATCCCCCGGAGAACACCACGACATCGTCGCCCGCCGCCACGGTCAGCGCGCGGGCATCAGTCGGGACCGGACTCGCGGCGGGTGTGGGACCAAGCCGCCACGCGCCGAGCGTTACTGCCAGGACGACGGCGCAGCCAAGGGCGGCGATCCACGAGCGGCGCCGCGATTCGGCGAACGCCAGCGCGCCAGCGTCTCGGATATTTCGGCGGGTCTGCATCATGGTACGTGACTCCCTATCTCGTGCGATGTCTGATCGTCAACCAGCGATTCCGCAGGCACCCTAATGGCGCCAACGATATCAATATGCACACGCAGGCGGCGCGGTTCGCGCGTCCGCGCGCGCAGGTCATTCGGTCTCAAATGGTGCTCCACGTAACATATCAACACTCTATGTAACCCGGTTCGGTCAGATCGTCGCCGATCGAGGACAGGCGACAGATACCTTATTGAAATTCATACAGTTGCGCGCGCAGTTCGCTCTGGCGTACCAACCTCGACCACAACACATTTGGTGGCCGCCAACTCCGAGCGAGACATGCTGCTGGGTTTCCGATGTCGCGCGTTGCGGATCCGCCCGATCTCGTGCGTGATTCCTGCCCTCTGGTTGACCACGCTGCCGCTGTCCGGGTAAGGGTTCGGGGGCGGCGCCCTCGTGTCAATCCGGCTCGCCGCTCAATGTCGCGCGCCACACCCACGCGATGAGCAGCACCTGCACTGGAAGCCGCAGCCAGAGCGTGGCCTCGAACCACAACGGCGCGCCGGCGGCGCGGGCGTTCACCAGCATCTGCACATTCGCGGGAAAGACCGCGATCAACAGCAGGATGAGGCCGCGTCCTGCCAGCACGCGGGCGCGGGGGATGAGCACGCCGATCCCGCCCGCCAGCTCGGCTAGCCCGCTGAGGTAGACCAGGGCCAGCGGATGCGGGAGCTTGGGTGGGATGATCCCCGCGTACGGCGACGGGCGCAGGAAGTGCAGTGTCCCCGCCGCGATGAACAGCATCCCCACCGCGAATGGCGACACGAGGCACCGAGGCACATGCGAGATGCGCACTACGCCCGCCTCCAGTGGTCCCATACCATGACCATCGCCGCTGTATCGAGCTTGCAGTACTGCAGTAATAATTCCCGATACGAGTCGCGGACGCCCGGTTCGTCACGCTCGGCGCCGTAGAGCATGGCCTGATAGGCGCGAACGGCGGCTGTGCCTTCCGCGACCACGGCGCGCGACGAGCCGATCAGGATCGGTGGGAGCGTCTGGTACGGATCCACCGGGCCATGAGGGCCCAGCCGCACATATTCGGGGAACGCCGCCCAGAGCGCGGGATCGGAATGCCACACGGCGGGGAGCACGTATTTGAGCGACGTGCTGCCGCCCATGTCGGGATGAAAATACCCCGCGAATGCCCACCGCTCGAGGTTCACCAGTCGGCCATCGTCATCCCCATCGGCCGCGCCCGCCAGATCCAGGATCCACGCCGCGAGTGCAGGATCGGGCTCGCCCCGCGAGTCGAGCTGACGCGCGATCGTGCGGAGGACGGTCCGCTCGTGATGCGCCCACATGAATGCGGTCCCTGATGTGCCGACGCACTGCCGCAACGCTCGAGCGAATGCCGTGTTCGGGAAATAG
Organism: Gemmatimonadota bacterium; assembly: GCA_003152485.1. Lineage (GTDB taxonomy): Bacteria > Gemmatimonadota > Gemmatimonadetes > Gemmatimonadales > Gemmatimonadaceae > Palsa-1248. The sequence continues at coordinate 25,557 of PMAE01000095.1, forward strand.
TCCTCGCAGTTGATCCACTCCCGATGCACGGGCGCCGCGCCGGGCGCCGCGATCGTGTGGCAGCTCCATTGGAAGGCCGCGCTCTGGTATGGCTTCATCCCCGCGTAATACGGCACGGCGAGCGCCGACGTCTCGAAGTCGATGAAGTGCAGCGGATATTCGACCGCGGTCGCCGATGCCCGGAGCGCGTCACTGATCCAGGGAGTGCCGTGCCGACTGTGCGTGATCTGGATTCGCCGGCGCGTATCGACGGCTCCGACCTCTCCCTTCTGAGTGACCAGCCGGTCAACCGGCACGTCGCACACCGAGCATTCGCCCTTGTCGATCAGCGCGTTCGCCAAGGGGCCGCCTCTCCCGCCCAATGTGCCGACGTGATACAGCTCTAGAATGTGAGGCGCCGGGCGCCCCCGCTCGCCCCAGCATTCGAGGAAGCCGGACGGCTGGCCCGCACCGACGGCCGCCTCGTTCACGCGGTACTCACAGCTGCCGCATGTGACGGAGACGGGCACCGTCACTCGCTGGATCATCGGCACGAGCGACCGCACGAACGTCGCCGCGGCGGCACTGACTTCGTCGAATAGCTCGTCCACTTCCGCGTGCACATCCACCACGACGAGGAAATGATCCGAGCGGAGTCGCGCCGGGTCGCCATCGAACCGGACGGTCGTCGTCGGGGCGCGCTGGCCAGGCTCGTGGTGCCGCGTGATCGTAAACCGTTGATGGAGCAGATCAATAGTCGTGGTCCGCGAGGTATCGACGAGCACCAGATGCGGGTGCACCTCCGCATCCGGAAACAGCTCGCGGAGCACGACGCACTGAAACGTCACGTCCTCCAGATATGGCCGCCACGCGCTCTCGATGCGCCCGCGCATGCCCCGGAACAGATTCGGCTGGCCCGCAGTGGCTCGGGCCAACGCCGCGGATCCCGAGTACGACTTGGATTTGACTTCGAGCAGATCGAATCGGCGCCCATCTTTGATGAGGATGTCAGCCCTGGCAAGCTTGCCGTTACTGAGAAGCGTCGCCTCGAACAGCGTGGTCTTGGCCGCGGCAAGTGCGTCCATCGTGCGCCGCGCGTTCGTGTCCGCGTCGGGGCCATAGGCCATGGTCTGCCCATCAGGATGCAGCAGCTTGGCGATCGCCTCGACGATGTAGCCACCGTCAGCGAGGAGCGCGAGAAAGGGATCATCGTCCATTCTGGACGGATACCCCAATTCCTTATAGTACAGCTTCGTCGCGCAGCTCCGTGCGACCTTGAAATCGGACTTCGACAGCGTGTGGGCCATAAACCGTTCGGTGCTCGAGTCGAGACGCCGCGTCCTCCAGCCCACGGCGCCATACTATCTCCGCGACCTCGGGCGTCATATCACGCCGCTCGGACACGGGGCGATAATGTACCAGTCGCCGACGGATAGCGCAGGCATTCGCAGGCGGACCGTCCAACCACTGGCCGTCGGATGCGGCACTGACGAATCGATCTGGATATCTTGTCAGAATGGCCGCCAAGCGGAAGAAGGCGCCCGCCTCGTCCGGGCGGAAGGCAACTCCGGCGAAAGGACAGAAATCGCCAGTGGGTGCGCCCGCGTCCCGCGACGTCCCGGCCGCGTACGAGATCGCGCGCCGGATCGCCCACGAGTTGCCGGGTGTCGAGGACGGCACCTCCTACGGGACCCCCGCGCTCAAGGTCCGCGGCGCCTTCCTGGCGCGTCTCCGAGAGGACGGTGAGACACTCGCGCTCAAGACCACGTTCCTCCAGCGCGATCTCCTGCTGCGCGCAGAGCCCGCGACCTTCTTCGTCACCGACCACTATCTGAGCTATCCCATTGTACTCGTGCGTCTCGGGCGCATCCGACCCGGGCAGCTCCGCGAAATTCTGGAACACTCCTGGCGTCACGTCGCACCCAAGCGACTGGTGACGACGTTCGATCGGTCGGTGACGTCGCCCGCCGCCCGTTGAGTCGATCCGACAGAAGCCCGAGTGATGCCGCCACCTGACGCCCGGACGATCACCTAGATGCCAGCCCAGTCATCCGCCACGAAGCCGACGCGACGGGTCCGACGCGAGCCCCGCATCGCGGGCGCCACGGCCGCCGTGTACGCGCTCTGCGAGTACGCGCGCGACACGAGAACGCGGGTTCGTGAGGAGGCGTTTCGTGTACTCGGCCGTGTGCCGCCCGATCGGTACGCCATCCCCACGCTGATCGGCGGCATGCGCGACGGCGACGCCGTCGTGCGACTCGCGGCGATCCGCGCGGTGCAACACTACGCCGGAGAGTCTGCGGCCGGTGTCGTACTCCCACTCCTACTCGATATCCTGAGCGCCGCCCGCGGCGCCGAGCACGCCGCCGCATCCCTCGCCGTCGAAGCACTCACGGGCAACCCGAGCCGACGGTGGACGCGGACCGCGCGCGATCGTGTGGAGCGGGCGTTGACCCGCGAGCTCGCGCGCCACGAGCTTCCGATCCTGCCGACGGACTCCGATCGCGAGGTCGATACGACACCGGTGAAGGACGGGGACGGGCATCCGCAGACGCGCTGCTGATCGAGATGGGGATCACCACCGCGATCAATCCCCACGAATAGCCACGCCCACCGCGGTCCAGCGCCGGTCCAGCGCCGGCCGTCGCCGCTCCGACGTGCGATGGCCGCACTCGTCAACCATCGCGTACTGGCTACGATCGCGTCGCGGCGGCCTCGGCTCGGGCGACAAGCACGGTCGCCGCGAGATCGCCCGTGGCGTTCAGGACCGTCGCGAATAGATCGGGGATCGCATCGACCGCGATCAGAATTCCGATCCCCTCGATCGGCAACCCAATGGTGATGAATAGCGGGGCGAGCATGAGGAATGCCCCCCGGGGCACGCCGGGTGTGATAAATCCCAGAAAGACCGCCGCGAACGCCACCGTCGCAAACTGCTGGAAATGCAGCGGGATTCCATAGAACCGCGCAATGAAGAGGGTACCGACGGTCCACGACACAGGCGCCGCTGTCTTGAATGTCGCGACGGCCAGCGGCAGCACGAAGCCCGACACTCGGGTGTCGAGTCCGAGGTCCCGGTCCGCCCCTTCGATGAGGCCCGGGAGTGACGCGATCGACGAGCTCGTGCTGAAGGCGATGAGTTGGCCGGGCAACACCGCGCGCGCGAAGCGCCTGACCGAGACGCCGCCAAGGATCGCGATCGCGGGATAGAACAGCAGCACGACGCCGATGCAGCCGATCGAATAGATCGCGATGTAGAGTCCCACGCCCCCCGCCAGCGCCGCCGCGCCCCGAGCCGCGAGCGGGAGGATCAAGGCGAACACACCGATGGGTGCGAGTGCGACCACCCACCGTACGATCTGCAGCATGGCGTCGCACAACGCTTGGAAGAATCCCACGAGCCGCTCGCGCGACGCCGTTGGACTCCGCAAGATCGCGAGCGCCAGCAGGATGGTGAACGTGATGAGCGGAAGCATCTCGCCCTTCGCGGCGGCGGCGATCGGGTTCTGCGGGATCAATGAGGTGAGCCACGTACCAAATCCAGTAGCGCCGCCCGACGCACCGATCTGGCCCGCGGCCTCGGCGGCACCCGCGGGGAGCGGCGGTCGAGGCGATGATGTCGGGGGTAGCATCGCGAATACGGTGACCATGGTCGGCACCGCGACGAGGGCCACACACGCGACCTGTGCGGTAAAGATCACCAGCGTCCGGCCGCCGATGCGACCGACCGACGTGACTTTGGTGGTCGAGGCGATCCCGGTGATCAGCAGCGAGACCACCAGCGGGATTACCGTCATCCGGATGGCGTTGACCCAGAGGATGCCGATCGGAATCACGAGATCGGCCGCGTGCAGGAGCGACGTGCTCCCAGACGCGGCGATCGCGGCGCCGGCGATGAGCGCCACGACCAGTGCGATGAGAACGGTGACGGCGTTGTTCATGGTTGAACGCTACATCATGAGATCGCCGCCGTTGATATCGAGCGACGTCCCAGTGATGTAGCCTGCCCCCTCCGAGGCCGCGAAGCAGATGAGGTCCGCCACTTCCAGCGCGGTCCCAAGGCGTGGCACAGGATAGCCGGCCGCGAGCTCGTCGAGCCGAGCCGCGGTCGCGCTCTCGCGGGTGAGCTCCGTGTCGATCATCCCGGGACACACCGCGTTGACGGTGATGCCGAACGGCCCCAGCTCCTTGGCCGCGGCACGGGTCAATCCCAGGAGTCCCGTCTTGGAGGCGGTGTAGTGCGCACCACCCAAGGTGCTCACCATCCGGCCGGCGGAGGACGAGATGTTGACGACTCGGCCGTACCGCTGCGCCTTCATGGCAGGCAGCGCGGCCTGGATCAGGAGAAAGGGCGCCGTCATGTTGACCTCGAGTGCCTGCCGCCACTCCGCGGGCGAGATATCGCCGAACCGCGTCGTGGCAGCCAGGGCGGCGTTATTGATCAGAATATCGATTCGCCCGAATCGATCCAGCGTGCGACCTACAATGTCCTCGGGTACGCCGTCCGCCGCGAGGTCACCCGGCACCGAGAGCGCGCGTTCCCCCAACTCGTCCGCCAGCGCCGACGCGCGTGCCCGATCCCGGACGTTGACGGCGACCGCGGCTCCACGGGTATGCAGTCGGACCGCGACCGCGCGCCCCAATCCGCGAGCGGCTCCCGTCACGATCGCGACGCGGCCCGCGAAATCCTGAGGCGTGGTTTCCGGTGTCAGGTGGTCGCCACGTCTGGGGAGGGGAAAGAAAGAAGCGAGCGGTGTCGAGGCGGTCAATATGCAGCGGGACGGGATGGCCTGCAAACGCCGGGGCCCGCAACCGATGGATCACCCCGACGTCGAGACCGAGGTCGGCTCGTTGGCATACGCGCTCGCCGTGTCCAATCGCTCGATGACGCTCGGGTCCAACTGCAGCGCGGTCGCGGCGACGACGTCATGCAGCTGCTCCACGCTGGTCGCGCTCGCGATCGCCGCCGTCACGCTGGGGCGTGCGATCAGCCATGCCACGGCCACGGTTGCGAGTGTGGCATGACAGTCACGCGCCGCATCGTCGAGCGCGGCGAGGATTCTCCGGCCGCGATCGTTGAGATACTTGTTCCCGACGTTCTTGCCGCGTGTACTCGCCGAGAGGTCGTGCTCCGATCGATACTTGCCGGTGAGGAATCCGCTCGCCAACGAGTAGTACGGGATCACGCCCAGTCCCGCGCCCGCGCACACCGGCTCGAGCGTCGTCTCGAACTCGGCCCGATCATAGAGGTTGTACAGCGGCTGCAGACTTTCGTATCTGGGGTAGCCGCAGGCGCGACTGATGTCCAATGATGCCGTAAGCCGGTCGGCGCCGTAGTTGGACGCGCCGATCGCTCGTACCTTCCCAGCGCGAACCAATTCACTGTACGTCTCGAGCGTTTCTTCGGGTGACGTCGCCGGATCATCGCGATGCGATTGGTAGAGATCGATGTAGTCGGTCTGCAGCCGTTTGAGAGATCCCTCGACGGATTCCCGGATGTACGCGCGCGCGAGGCCTTTGCGCGTTGGGCTCAACTCCCACCCGACTTTGGTGGCGACGACGATCCGGTCGCGGTTGCCGCGACTCTTCATCCACGCGCCGATGATGGTTTCCGACTCACCGCCTTTGTTCCCCGGAACCCAGATGGAATAGCCGTCCGCCGTATCGACGGTATTGCCGCCGGCCGCCGCGTAGGCATCCAGCACCGCGAACGAGGTCGGCTGATCGATCGTCCATCCGAAGACGTTGCCGCCCAGGACGAGGGTTGACACGTCCAATCCGGAGTGGCCGAGTTTCCGTCGTTGCATTGCTGATGCGCTCATGCCAGCACGTTAGCGCGGCCCCCTGATGGTCGCAACGGAGTGGCGATGCGGATCGACGACTCCGCTGGGCGAGCCGCTCGCGCGGAAGCCCCTCGTCTGGGGACCACCCTTCGGCTTGGCGGTCTTCGCGATCATGCATTTCATCATGGTGCCTGTGTCGGCCGCCCCCAAGACCACGAGTTCCGTCGGTACCCTGTCGAATCTGGTGTTCGCCCACATCTTCATGTATTGGGCTGCCGATTGCATTCATCGCGCGTCGGTACGTTGGTCCACGAGCGGCCGTCTAGCGAGCGTTCATGTCCAACCCCGCAGTCGAGGTCGAGGGTGTCTTAGAGGCCTGTCTCTACGGTGGCGATCTCGGTGCCGCCGAGCGGTTCTATTCGGGGATCATTGGCCTCCCGGTCTATGCGCGGGTGCCCGGACGGCACGTCTTCTTCCGGTGCGGCGCCGGTATGTTCCTGATGTTCGACCCGGCGGCGACGCGAGCCGGGATGGCGGTTGAGGGGGGTGAGACCCGGCTCCAACACGGTCCCCGAGGCCCCGGACATGTGGCCTTCCGGGTGGCGGAAACCGCGTTGAGCGACTGGCGCGCGAAGCTGGTGGCCGCCGGGGTGCGGATCGAAGCGGAGGTCGCATGGCCGCGGGGCGGCCGGTCGATCTACGTCCGGGATCCCTCCGGCAACAGCGTGGAGTTGGCTACGGCCTCCATTTGGCAGTCGGACGGCGCCGAGGAAACGCGCCGGTGACCGGGGGATCGGGTAGTGGGTCGACCCACTACCGGGCGATCGGCTATGCTCCCTGGGGATGCCGGCAATGGTTACAGTTCCTCGCCCCTGATGGCTCTCGCCGACGCGCGGTAGGATCGGGCGCGGATGTACCCGGGTCAGAGCCCCAGGCGCAGTCGTCGCGGGTCGAATGGCGTACTCTTCGACTGGCGCGAAAATTCAAAATGCGGCAATCTTTAGGCGCTGCGTGCTACCCGGCCACTCGGGCCGGCTCGTTCGAGCCGGAGCGGGGTGCCTGCCACCAACGTGTCGTCTGGGAGGTCGTACAATGATCCCGCTGTCGCATCTCTGGCTCGCGATCATCGGTTCCGCGGTCGCGGTCTTCGTGGTGAGTTCGTTGCTGCACATGCTGTTCACCTATCATAACTCCGACTACAAGCCGTTCTCCAACGAAGACGACGTCCGTGCCGCGATCAACAAGGGGGGTGCCGGGGCCGGGATGTACGTCCTCCCGTATTGCCCCGATATGAAGGGCATGAGGGAACCGGCAATGATCAAGAAGATGACTGAGGGCCCCACCGGCTTCGTGCTGCTGCGTGCGCCCGGTGCTCCGAAGATGGGGCCGTCGCTCACGCAATGGTTCGGGCTGACGTTGGCCCTGTCGTTCCTTGCGGCCTACGTGGCGAGTCTCACGATCGCGCCCGGCACCGCGCGCATGCTCGTGCTCCGGATCGTGAGTGCCGTGGCGTTTCTCGGCTACGCTGGCGTGCAGGCCCAGAACTCGATCTGGAGGGCCGAGCCGTGGGGTTCGACGTTCAAGAACATCATCGACGGTCTGATCTATAGTCTCGTGACGGGTGCGGTGTTCGCGGTGACCTGGCCGGCGGCGTAGGGGCGCGAGACGGTCGCTGTTCAAAGAGGCAGCGCACTAAGACGGAACGAATCCGTTTACGGTGCCTGCCTTCCCATCATCTCGAGGCGGGAGGTAACCACACGAGCGACCGCCGCCGCGCCGTTGAGAGGTTGACCTAGGTGGGCCAGAATCAATTCGGCCGAATCCTGGTTTGCGAGGATCTCTCGAACTTGGTGAGCGATCGTGTCGCGTATCTCGAAAGGGATCATTGAAAGCTCATCAACGATTGTAGCTCTCGATGCCACGAGCGCGATAATGTCTTCAAGATCTTCACTCATGAACGGATCTGCGTTGCCGCGATCCCCATAAGCCGCGCACTTTAGCGCAAGGAACCCAACGGCGCTCGCGTGACGGATCACGATGTCAGGACTCAGCTCGAGTTCCAGGGCTGACGCGATTGCGAAGGCATCGGTGGAGCTTCCGGTCCCGCCGAGGTGCGCGCCAGACGGGACGAGATCGAACCAAGTGCCGTCCGGCGAGTCCCAGCGGTGCGCGTGGTGAGGTCGCGCTTGTCGGGGCGTTGGCATCGTTTCCCGGAATCCGAGTTCACGAAGCTTGGACTGGATTCGACCGTAGTCGACGTAGCTACTCGATGCACATATGCCATCAACATCTTTTGTCGGGCGTATGTTGGGAAGAATTTGTTCGGTTTGGAGAAGAGACGCAATTGCGCCGCCGATGAAGATGATCTCCGGTCGGAGTGGCCCGAGCGCGATCGCGATACGTGACACCGCTTGCAGCGCGGGTGTTAGCGCTCCCGAATGGACGGGCACCGTCGGGGAGTCGCCGTTCACCGATCGGGCACAATGAGGGCCTGGAGCGACCGGCATCTCATGCGGCGGCGGCGCCGAAACGTTGCCGCAGACGGCCCATTGCGCGCGCGCGCTCGCGAGCACGTCCGATACGGATCGCATCGATCAACGTGAGCATCTCGTACACGCCTGGGCACCGTGATGGCAGCTGTGTCGCCTTCGGGAAGAGCGGAGACAGCGTAGCGCCGACGACGGAACCGTTAGGATCAGGCCAAACCACCGGGTCACCGCCCGCGATTTCATTTGCCAGGAAGGGCGCCGCGTGGGCAGTGGGCACTCCGCGTGCTCGCGTGCCGAGTGTTCCAGGAAACGCGTAGCGTGCGCCGTGCTCCAAGAATTCGAGCAGAGCATGTCGATTGACCTGCCGCTCCTCTTCACGTACTAGCCCGGCGGCCGCGAGACGGGCAACGGCTTCGAACGCGGTACTTGAACTGATTCCGAGGTCTGAGGCGATCCCCAGATATGTGGCTCCCGGCATTTCTTGGAGTCGGAGTGCGACCGCGACGTCAACGGGATGAAGTGCGATCTGGGCTGGCATCGTGAGTGCTTCTCGGTTAAATATTCTCTATTCGCGAATAGCGAATTACATAATACGACACGACCAGATATTAGGCAATGGCTATCAGCCGATCGCCACTTGTCCTCTTACGTCCGTCTGATGACCATTGGTCAGGTGAAGTTACGTAAAGCTATATGTTGTAATATGATACAAGAATCGTGACCCCATGTCTAGCCGGGGGTGTGCCAGGCTGCGAGTTCATCGTGCATATGGGACAACAAATGTATCGTGGGGCCAGATTCTATAAACCGAGAACATTGCAATGTGTTCGGTGGCCGACACAGGAAGGGGGAGCCGCCCCCCCTTCACTCAACGCCGTAGATCTCTCCGCGGAATCCACGGCTGGTCCGGCCGATCTTCGTACCGAAGACCGACGGGACGACGAGATACGCCACGAGTACCAGCCAGAATTCGCGGAGCAGCGTCACGTCGAGACTCGTGATCCCGTCGGCGCCGGCGGCCAAATGACTGCCGACACCGACGAGTGAGGCCAGTCCGGCGATGGCCATGAGTGCCGTGTTGCCCAAGCGGCGATGGCTCCGCCCGATCAGCGCGGCGAGCGGGATCAGCCCCGCGGCCGCGTAGACCCCCGGCAGGAACACGCGGTACTGTCCCGACGCGAATCCGAGCGCCACGAACGCGCAGAGAATGGCGGAGACGTCGACGAGGTCGGCGACGAATCGGCGCACGGGGTAGGCGAGATTCGCCGATGGTCCCTCGTGTTCGCTGACGAGGTGGATATACCAGACGCCGTGATAGATCAGAAACCAGCCACCAAACCACAGGGACCAGAGGAGTGGCGCCAACTCGCCGCTCATCGGTCGCCTGGTCATGGCTTGCACCCACCACACGATGGCCGCGCCGAGAGCCGCGGGATAGAGCAAGCCCGCGACGACGCGATACCGGACCTGTGGATCGAGCGTAATCAGGTCGCTCGACCCGCTGGATCGACTAGGCTGAGTGCCGCGATTCTCTGCCATGTTTTCCCCTCTGCATTCCGACTCCCATTGAACGATATCCGGTCCCACGATCAGCCGATACGTCGTCCGCTCGGCCGGTCGTCAAGCTGTTCCGGGGACGGGGTCGGCCCAGAAATCGGGCCGCCTTAGCCTTAAAGGACGTAGCACGCTGGCCGCAGGTCTCACCCTGATGCGGCGGCGTGCCGAGCGCGCCCGTCGTATACGACGGCAGACTCTGGCGTGGTGGGGGCAGGCCGGCGCGCGCCATGCACACGATCGGTTCCAGACCGAGTCTCGATACCAACTGGCGGGCACTCCAGTTGACACGGCGGCCCGTCGATTCAGCCACATCCTATCGCGGTTACCACGCGTATGATGGCGTGACCTCGGGCGCTGGTGCGGCGATCACGGGAGTAGTAGATAAGTGGTCCGCGAGGACCCCATCCAATACCCATCTACCGGTCGCCTTCAATGCCACGTATTCATCCGCCTCGCACACCGAAATCCCACAGCCCGGCTCCTGTCACGACAGCCGCGCCCGCCAGCGTGCTGCCGCGCAGCGTCCGGCCGCCGTTCCCCTATCGACTTGGGAAACGTCACCCCAGGCTCGACCCACGCACCCTGCAGTTCGCGGCCTATCTCAAGCCTGCCAAGCTCGCGGCGGCGCCCGTGGCACTCGACTATTCCAGCAAAGTGGCGGCGTGGGGGATGATGGCGAACGACCGCATCGGTGATTGCACCTTCGCCGCGGCGGGGCATTTGATCGAGCAGTGGACGACGTACGGGCAGGGGCCGGAGGTGGTGCCGAGTGACAAGCAGATCGTCGCGGCCTACGCGGCGATCACCGGATATGATCCAGTGACGGGCGCGCACGACGATGGGGCCGTGGAGCTCGATGTGCTCAACTACTGGCGCACGAAAGGCATTGCGCGGAACAAGATCTTCGGGTATGCCGCGGTCGAGCTTCAGAACCACAGCCAGGTCCAGGATTCTGTTTTCCTGTTCAGCAACTGCTATATCGGCATCGCGCTTCCGCTGAGCGCACAGTCGCAGACCGTGTGGTCGGTCCCGCCTGGCGGGCCAACAGGCGACGGCGCACCTGGTTCCTGGGGCGGCCACGCGGTGCCCATCGTCGGCTACACCGCGCGCGACCTCACCGTCGTCACCTGGGGTGCCACGAAGCAAATGACGTGGCAGTTCCTCGACACGTACTGTGACGAAGCGTACGCTGTGCTCGGTCCTCAATGGATCAACCGCGCCACGAACACCGCGCCATCGGGCTTCGACCTTGCGGCGCTCGAGGCGGATTTGAAGCAGATCTAGCGACTAGAGCGACGTCGGATTGGATCCCGCACATCTTGTGCAAGGGATAGCGTCAGCGGTAATGTCTCCACCCGGTCTGCTCACTGCTTCGCCCACACCGTCGAGCCCAGCGGCCCGACCCAAGAGAGCGTGTGTGGGTCAGTGAGCTGGTACGTACCTTCGAGAATCCGGCCGGTATTCGATGCCGTTCGCCACCGGTTCTTCGAGGCCTGAATGGTGCCGACATCCTCGGTCGTGGAGTTGAGGCGATAGGTGCTGTCCGGCCGGCTCTCCATCTCTTGGTGCACCAGCACACCATTCACGATCGGCGACCCGTCCCAGATCCCGTACAGATCGGACGTCCGATTGGGATTGATCGACGACGGCTGGCGCGTCCACCGCACCGTCCCCGCGATCGTCGTCGTCTCGAGTGTCATGGGATCCACGAGGATGTAGGTCCCGTCCGTCACGGTTTGCGCCGACGATACCAAGTGAAAATGACCGGGCGCGCCGGTCAGGCGCCCAGACTCCAGCAGGGAGACCTGCAGCCGATAGCCGCCGTCGGCGGTGAACGCGAGCGACGAGCGCCAATGCCCGCTCTGGTCATCCTTCGTGAACCCCCACTGCCCGACGATCGCGCTGTCCATCGCCTTTGCGCGCCCAAACATGACGTAGCCGCCGATCGCCAACACGGCGACGAACCCGATTGCCGCCATCACTGCGCGTGACACCCGTGGCCGCGTCGTCGGCAGGGCTGGCGTCGGGATCGGAGTGGGAGTGGGGGCGGCCGTCGGAATCGTGAACGCCGGGGCCGACGCGACGGTCGCGAACGGCGCGTCGTGCAGTGGTGCGGCCCCCGTGGGCGCGCTCATCTCCGGCGTGTCGTCCGTGGTCTCGGAACTCGGCCCCGGCCGCGACAGCAGGAGCGCTACTGTGCGTGCCAGATAGTCGAGGTGCTGCTCGAGCGGCGGGGTCAACGCGTCCAACCAGTGCTGCGCGCTGATGAAGTACTCGAGGGACTTCGACATCGGGACATCCTCGATCCGGAACGGCACGATCGGGATCCCTTTGTGCACGCCGCGCTCGACCTCGCGCCTGATCTGGCCCGACTCGTTGGCGCTCGACGAGTAGACCAACACCATCACCCGGGCGCCGTTGATCGCGTCGATGATCTCCGATCCCCAATCCATCCCCGGCGTCACGTCGCGCGGCGCTATCCAGCACCGGATCCCGCGTGTCTCGAGCAACGCGCACGCGGCGTCCGCGACGGTCTTGTCGTGCGAGGAATAGCTGATGAAGGCGTCGTGTGCCACGCTGTGGACCGGAGGAGGACGCTCTAAAATCGACCGCGCCCAGCGGCCCGGCAAGGGCCTGGCGCCAGTGATCAACTCAGCCGGTTCCGGGTCGCGGTAGCGCGGACTCAACTCCGCGCGACCGCCTCTCCGGTTGCAAACCCCTTAGATCACCCGACGGGGCGCTCGCGCACCCCGCGTTGAACTACTCCGCGTGCGCCTTCGCGGTCGGCGGCAGCAGGCCGTTGAGCCGGAGGTAGATCGCCACCTGGCTGTAATGATCGGCCCAGTCGCCGGTCGTGATCGTCATCACCGACGCCCGCGACTTCATCTTTCCACCGAAGAACGGCAGCTGCTCGCCGAGCTTCGAATCGTCCACCCCCGCCAGCGCCTTATCGCAGAACGCGAACGTCTCCTTGAGCCGCGCGACCAACGCGTCCTTGCTGTCCGTCGCCGCGACTTTGCTTCGGTCCGGCGCCTTCATCCCGCCGATCGCGCCACACAGATAGTCGTTGCCCTGGGCCAAGTGCGTCATGATCGCGCCAAAGGTCATCTGCGCCGGCGTGGGCTTGAATCCGAACTTGTCGGCCGGCATCACGTCGGCCGCCGCCATGAGATTCTTCGCCTCGTTGCTGGCGTTGTCACGGAACGCCTGGGCAACCGGCGACGACTGGGCCGCGGCAAGAGAGGGGATGACGGCGATGGTGAGAGTTCCAACGAGGCTGCGTATATGCATGAGAAACCACTCGGGTTGAGGATGAATCGATGTTGCGCTCGTCCGCACGCGCTGTCCAGAGACATGGATGTAACGCCGCCGCCAGCTGGCGCGCAATTCCATTATGTCGGCTTTATCCCGTCTTGGTGTAAATGTGCCGGTGGTGCGTCGCCGCGCCCGCCCCGCTCGTCGCGTCATATTCGTCGCGCAAGGTCTTGCCCCCGCCGGACACCACCAGCCGGCCACGCTCCGTCGCCACGATCTGGCCGCCCTTCGTCACGTCGATCGCGTACACGACACTGTCCGCGTACGGATGCGGTAGGCAGTGCGTCAGGACGCCGTTCCCGACATCGGCCGTGCCGCCTCCCGCCGCCGTCAGGCAGTCGAATGCCGACGAGCTGGCACCCGTCCCCTCATCGGTGGTCGCCGCGATCCGCAATGCTTTGCCCACGCGCGAGAATTTCAGCGTCTCGCTCTTCGGCAGTCCTTTGTCGTCCGGTCCATTCGTCGAGTCCATCACCCACGTCCCCACCAGTTTCGCGTACGCGTCCGACTGCGCGGCTACTCGGCCACCCGCGATCCCCCACGACAACATGCCAACGATGAACAGGGGCAGCGAACGTCGGTCCATAGGGATTATTCTCGTAAGAGGTGTCTGTCGAAGGAGCCGCGGTCCGTGCCCACCCGCCACCCAGGTCTCGCTATACTAGCCGATGTGTGTCCCGCCGTCGACAATCCTCGGCGATGCTACCCCCGGTCTCACCGACTGAGACGCGGCCTGGGGGGTGTCAAGGAGCGGACGACCGAGTGATGGCCCACCGAAAGTTCTCACCCCCCGGACTGACCGTACATGCACTCTGGAATTCCCACCGCGCTGGCGACGATCGCCGCGCTCACCCTCACCAGCGTCGACTCGATTGGGTACCGGTCCGCTGGCGTCAGTACACACGGGTGCGCGTCGATCCGGGCGATCGCCTGTGAGCGGAGTGCGATCGTACGAGAAGGCAAATCGTCGATCGACACCGACAGTCAGCCGACGCCGATCCGCCCTGATTCCACGCTGACTCCCGGCGCCACGCTCGATGTGACCGAGGTGGATGTATGCACACCAGGCTTCGCCTCCCGGATCCGACACGTGACGGCGCAGGCGAAACGCGACGTCTACGCCGAATACCGCATCACCGAGCACGATCCCGGTGACTACGAAGTTGACCACCTCATCAGCCTGGAGCTCGGCGGCTCGAACGCGCGGACCAACCTCTGGCCGGAGTCCAATCGCACGCAGCCGTGGAACGCGCGAGTCAAAAACGCACTGGAAAATCGCCTGCATCGCATGGTCTGTGCGCACACGATCTCACTCGAGGCGGCCCAACACGCGATCGCTACCGACTGGATCGCCGCGTACGAGATGTACATGCCGCGCCGGCGTCCAGGTCGCGGCATCTGAGCGCGCGCGCACCGACCCAAGAGGTGGAGGAGAACCCGTGACCCTGAATCAGAAGCTCACGCGAGTCATCCGGGGACGGTCCGTCGTCGACGTCACCACCGACGCCACGCAAAGCGTCGTGCACTTCGATGATGGATCCCGCATGACGGTCAAGTTGGCTGGCCCCCCCGTCGCGCCGAATCGGCGCGGCACGGTAACGAGCGTCCGCCAATCCGGTACGTCGCTCGACCTCGATCTCGGCGATGGTTCGACGATCGCATTCACCACTCCCGACCCGATGGCCAGCGTCATGGTCCGCGCGGCCGATCAATCGCTGGAGTACGCGGACTAGCCGAGCTGAGCCAGCCGCTAGACTGTCGTGCGACCGATGGTTCGGGGGCCGTTCGCGAACGGCCCCTGCTGCGTATGCCGCTGGCGACAGCGGGCAATCGCAGCTTGTGCGGTACCGATCGGCAAACATCATCCATCGCGAATCGGAAGCCGGCTACCGGTTCGCCACCACCGTTCCTTCTCGCACATCGACGATCATCGGCGCGGTCAACACTGTGCCGTTCCGCTTGACCTGCACCCACACGCGATACCGGCCTGCTCGAGGAAATGCGTACGGAAACGACACCGTGTCGCCGGCGGCGGTCGCCATCGGCATCGCCGACACATCCATGGACGCGAGCCGCCGGGCCACATCGCCGTTGGTGGTGTCCGCCGCGGTGCGGACGGCATAGGCCATCTGGGAGGCAGCCGACACCGTGCCCATTGGGTGTAGATGAATGAACACCGCGCCGTCTTCCCGCTCCACGACCGCGTGTCCGGCCATCCCCATGTAGGGCTCCAACACCGCCGGCCGCCCGTCGGGCGCGGCGACCACGAATCGCAGGTCGGCGTCGCGCCCCACCAGTGGTATGCCTCCGCCCGAGGCCCAACTCAGTATCGAGCCATCGGCCAGCGGGACGCGTGCGCCCATCGGTACCCCGGCCGCCGTGGTCCATGCATCATCGGAATCGCCCGCCGCGCGCGCGTCATCACGACCGGGTGTTGACGGCGATGGCCCGGGGAGGTCGACCGTCGTCACCAACGTCTTGTCAAAGCCGCTTTCGTGTACGATGTCGGCGAACACGCGATACCGCCCTGCGGGGAGTGCGGGCAACACCGCCGTGAACGTGTTGGAATCCGTGGTCGTCGGGTGCAGATGCGCGAACGCCGAGGGAGTTGACTCGCCGACTACGAACAGGTGCATGACCTTCCCGTGATCGGGGATGAGTGGGCTCCACGCCGCGGCGTTGTGCGCATTGAGCCAGACGGTGTCACCTCGATGCGTCCATCCGCTATCGACAATGGTGAACGCCAACTCGCGGCCGCCGTCCCTCACGTCGGCGCGCGAAGCCATCGGTCGATACAGCTCCTGCTGAAACGCACGATCCTCGCTTTCCCACCAGCTCTTCCCGCCATACACGATCGCCGCCACGAACAGTGCCGTCGCCGCCATCGCGATACGGGCTCGGCGTCGGCGTGCCGCATCCGGTACCGCGCCGGGAGGCAGCGTGCCCTCGCGCACCGCGGCACCGACGATCGACACCGCGCCCAAAAAGAGCGCCACGCCGATCACCGCCAACACTGCGCCGAGCCATGGGTACAGCGTCAGCCGGCGCGTCGCGACGGCGACCACGGGCACCACGACCGTGCCCGTCCCCGCGTGCCCCATGATCTGCACGGTGACGGCGTTCGAGCCCGCTGCCATCACCCACAACTTCCCCAGATATGAGCCGGGGTCAGACGCATCCCGCGCGGCGTCTTCGAGCGGCGGCGCGGTCTGGGTATCGAAATGGTTGACGCCGACCTCCACCCGATCGGACGCCGCGCCGGCACCGGACACCCGCACCGCGATTTGCGCGACGCCGGGTACGACGCCCGGCATCCGCACCACCACCAGCACGTGATACGGGCCTGCGCTTCCTTCGTAGTACACGTCGGGGCTGCCCACGTGGGCTGAACACAGCGCGACGATTCCCGCGAGTGCGAATAGCCGCCCCATCAGTTGCGTCACCGGTCGTCGGGCTGCGTGCCTGGCCCGCGGGTGGACTCCCGCCCGCACCGACAACGCTCCGCTGCTCGTGTTCGATGTCTGTCGGCCCGTGGCCGTCGTCATCTGGTCACGCGCTGCAAGCCATTGCCCCACCACAGCCCAATTCGGGCCGACGCGACCGCGAGTAGCGTCGCGATGCCTAGGCCACGTGCGAAGGGTGCGAGGGCGAACGCGTCGTTCGGTCCGTCGAGCCGCCAATACTCATACCGCCAACCGCCAAGCCGCGAGTTGTAGTCCCACTGGTCCGCGGCGAAAATGAAGTTCCGCGCCCACGACGTGAGCATGAACTCCGACCAGAACCAATGCACGGCGACCATAACCGCGACGAAGGTGACGCCGAGCAGCAGCGCGAGCAGCCAGTCGTTGCCGCCCCGCTGGCGCTCTACATCCGAGTCCCCGCCGGAGTGCGCCGCCGTCCCGCGACGACGGAGTTCGAGATCCAGCGCCGCGGCCGGGATGACGAGCAGCAGCGGGAAGAACGGCGGGACCATGTGCGTCACCGGATTGTAGATCGGCGCTAGCTTCGGCGTCGCCGGAAACAGCTGCAACGTCCACATCATGACCAGCACGATCCCCATGTACACCGCGGCCACCGACGTCGCCGGCCACCGGCCGCGCGAGGCGCGTGCGAAGGCCACGAGAAACAAGGGGAAGACCGCAGCGGTCACTTGGTAGAAGTGGGCCTCGTGCATCTCGTTCGCCGCGGCGGCGTCTTGCATGATCAACGTCGCGATCATCGTGATGAGGATCCCCCCAGCCAGCGCATAGCTCAGGGCGTCCCGACGTTCGGATGGGTCATCGGCCTGGCGCCGGGCGGCCAACACCATGAGGAGCGCGCCGACCTCGATCGCCACCATGCCGAGCGCGAGCACCATGTGTGGGGGACTCACGATCTTGACGTCGAGCCCGTAGGCGTTGTGCCACCAATCATCGAACGGCGCCGACGCGATCATGAGGATCGTACCCCAGATGCACACCCACGCGCCGAGTGGCCCGCGGAATCCCCAGAACCGTACCGTCGATCCGCGTGCGGCGTCGTCGCCGGCGAATGTCGTCCGGAGCACGAGCCACCCGCAACTCAATCCCGACAACGTCGCCGCGAATTGCTCGAGCACATGCGGATAGGTCCAGAACGTGTCGCGACCCACGGTCCGATGCCACGAGATGTCCCAGATGAGACCGACGACAATGCACGCGGAGGCGGTCAGCACCGCGTACAGCGTCCATGTGCTGTCGATTGCCCGAGATTGCGATCGGACTCCGGTGACGACCATGCGATCGGCTAACGTCGCGGCCATACCATATCCTCCGGGGGGGACGAGCTCGATGGCGTAACCTATTGAAATCCGCCGAGGCCGTCGAGCGGGCGCCGACGTTCTGTCCAACTGGGGACCTGGCCCTTGCTCCACGAGTCCTGGCCGGTCACGCGGGGACGATTGTGTCGTGGGTTGGCGTGTGGCGCCCGACGCCCATTAGTATTGCCGGTGCTCGCGATAGTCGTCGCCCTCGGCCTGGCCGCCACCTACCCGGGCGACAGCCTGCAGTCCGGAGCCGTGCATCCGGCTGCGCCGCCGCTGTCGTCATCACGCGACACCGCGCGGCGGGATTCGGTCGCCGCGCCTGCGCAGACCTACAACGGGCGGGCCGGTGAGATCACCGTGCGCGTGCCGCGGATCGCCTCGGAGGTCGAGGTCGATGGTACGCTGACCGCGCCGGCCTGGGATCAGGCGGCGGTGTTGACCGGATTCTCTCAGTACCTCCCCGTCGATGGTCCGCCCGCCGTGGACTCGACCCAGGTCCTGGTCTGGTATTCTCCAACCGCCATCTACTTCGGTGTGCGCGCTTTCGAAGCCCACGGGGCGGTCCACGCCACGCTCGCCAACCGTGACAAGATCGATGGCGATGACAACGTGCAGCTCATCCTGACCCCGTTCATTCACGGGCGCCACGCGCTGGTCATCGCCGTCAACCCGTTCGGCGTGCAGGAGGATGGCACGATTACCGAAGGGGTCACCAACACGGGGTTCGGCGCGAGCAGTCAGACGGGACCGCCGCCGATCGATCTCAGCGCGGATTTCGTTTACGAATCGAAGGGACATCTCACGCCGGCCGGGTACGAGGTCGTCATCCGGATCCCGTTTCGCAGCATCAAGTACCAGTCGACGGACCCTCAGAACTGGGGGCTCAACATTGTGCGCAAGGTGCAGCACACCGGTGAAATGGATACCTGGGTTCCGACGGCGCTCGCGGCGGCGTCGTTCCTGGCGCAGTCGGGCACGCTGGTGGGTCTGACGGGACTCGAGCGCGGGCTCGTGCTCGACGCCAATCCGATCGTCACCGAACGGGTCGTCGGCAATCCCCCACTCGTGGTGGGTTCGCCGTGGCATTACGGCGTGGAACGGCCGCAGTTCGGCGGAAACGCGCGGTGGGCGATGACCAATAATCTCACGCTGAACGCGACCTATCGCCCGGATTTCGCCGAGGTGGAATCTGATGCGACGCAGGTCGTCTTCGACCCGCGCCAGGCGATCCAATATCCGGAGAAGCGTCCATTCTTCCTCGACGGCATCGAGCAGTTCAATGCGCCGAACAATTTGATCTACACGCGCCAGATCCTCGCGCCCATCGAGGCGACGAAGCTCACGGGCAGCGTCTCGGGGCTCAATGTCGCGGTGCTCAACGCGCTCGACGACGAGGGCTCGCGATCCGTCGGCGGCTTCGGACATCCGATGTTCAATATCCTCCGCGTCCAGGGGGACCTTGGCGAGTCGTCGCAGCTCGGGGCCGTGCTCACGGACAAGGAGGATGGCGGCAGCTACAATCGGGTCGCGGGCATCGACGCCCGGTTTACCTGGGCGAAGATCTACTCGCTCGCCCTGCAGGCCGCCGGCAGCGGTGAGCGAAGCCTCCTCCCGCCGAACATCGGCGAGCCCGATACGTCACGGCTCGGCACGGGGTCCGGTCCGCTGTGGGAGGCGCACTTCATTCGCGGCGGCCGCTCCTTCGGGCTGAACTACGACGTGCTGGGCATCGATCCCGAGTTCGTCCCCGGGAGCGGGTTCGTCAGTCGGAACGGCGTCGTCAACGTGAATCTCGACCACCGCTACACGTGGTATACGCCACCTGAATCGTTTCTCGAGACATTCAGCGTGGACGTGTTGGGCGTCGGCATCTGGCAATACCGGCACCTCACCGCGGCCGAGCGGCCCGAGGACATCAAGCTCCATTTCACGGGAACCGTCACGTTGCGCGGCGGCTGGCAACTCCAGGCCGGCATCTTCGTCGAGCATTTCGGCTACGACTCGTCCCTGTACGCCACCTACTACCTCGGCCACGTCGTGGGATCGGACACGACGTTTACGCACTTTGTCGGGACCAACAACATTCCCAATACAGACAACCTCCTCTCGCTGACGACCCCGCAGTTCTCGCAATTCTACGCCACCCTCACCTACGTCTCCGGGCGTGACGAGAATTTCTACGAGTGGTCGAGCGCCGACATTGGCTTTACGTCGCTCACGGTGGATTGGAGGCCGACCAACAAACTGCGATCGGAATTCACCTATACCGCGCAACTCTACCACCGCCACAGCGATGGCTCGCTCGTCGGCCGAACTCTCATCCCCCGGCTCGACGTCGAATACCAACTGTCGCGCCCGATCTTCTTCCGACTGGTTGGTCAATACGACGCGGCCTACCAGGACAACTTGCGCGACGACAGCCGGACGAATCTGCCGATCTATACGTTTGATCCCGCGTCGGGGGTGTACACCCGGGCCGCGACCTTCACGACCAATCAATTCGTGGCGTCCGCGTTGTTCTCCTACCAGCCGACCCCGGGAACCGTGGCGTTTGTCGGCTACGGCAACAACCTCTCCGAACCGGAGTCGTTTCATTTTGTCACGCTGCGCCGGACCGCCGACAGTTTCTTCGTGAAATTCAGCTACCTGTTTCGGCTCTGAGATCGCGTGCCGACTCTCGTCACAGGGTGGCGACGCGTGCGCTGACTGCGCGAGTGCGGAGGGACTAGTGGACGGCCTCCGCGGGTTGGCCAGCGTTCTGAACGAGCGATGCGAACGTCTGCAGATCGGGTTCGGCGACATCGGACACGGCCCAATACGTCATGCCGTCGCGTACCCAGTGCTGGACATGGTATCCGCGCACCGTGGTGGCTGGGGCGTCCACCGTTTCATTCGTCGTGGTCGGCCACAGGAAGAGGTTGATCACGTGGCGCGCACGGCCGTACACCAGCGCGGCCACGGGATGACCACCCACGTAATCCAAGCGGCCGCCGATGAGCGGAAATCCCTGCGCCACCAGATCGGTGACGGGCGGCGAGAAGTCGACTTTTCCGTCGAACCATGGTTTTACGGTATGTCGATCCGACGACGGCACGTCGAGCAAGTGATTCGCTTGCAACGACCGCAGGTGGCTGGCCACGACGGCGTCTCGCAGCCCTGAGACTCCCCCGTCTGCCGCCACCGACCGTCCGTGACCGACTCCCAGTAGCCACCCTGCGCCGCCCACCACGACGTACAACGCGGCCGCGGCGAGCCAGAACCGGCCCCACGCGTGGCGCGCCGCGGACGACATTGGCGACCCGGACTCGGGCGCGCGAATGGCGTCAACGATGCGCGATCGCAACGCGCCGGGGGCAGCGAGCGACGGCAGCTCGTCGCGGATCGCGCGGCTCATGGCGCGCGCCTCACCGATCTGGTGCGCGCAAGCCGCGCAGCTGGTGACGTGCGCCGCCACTGTTTGCGCCGCGGCCGGCTCCAGCTCGCCATCGATGAACGGGTCGATCATCTCGACGATCTCATCGCACGTCATGCCGACATCCTCCGACGGAGCTCAGGGGCGAGCGTGTCGCGCAGGCGACGGCGGGCGCGCGATAGCCGGGACATGACGGTGCCGACGGGCACGCCGACGACCTGCCCGATCTCTTTATACGAATAGCCGTGCACCTCGCGCAGGATCACCACCTCCCGAAAGTCCCACGGTAGCTGCTCCACCGCCTCGCGCACCGATTCGACCGGGATCCGTTCCGCATCGGCCGAGATTGCGCTGTCGTCCGTCGCCTCCGGCGTGTGCTGCTCGTCCTCGAACGACGTGGTGATGGGTGCCGTGCGGGACCGCTGGTGCCGCGTGTGACAGGTATTGCGAACGATTGCCAAGATCCACGCGCGGCCGTCGCCGCCCCTGAATCCCTGGAAATACGTAAGCGCGCGGAGATAGGCATCCTGGACGGCGTCGCGCGCCTCGTCCTCGTCACGCAGGAGATAGCGCGCGAGCGTATACGCCGCGTCCAGGTGCGGGAGCACCGCCTGCTCGAACTGTGTCACCGTGTCCCCCGACACTGCCCTCCTCTCTCGGCTGCGACCACGCCCGTAGCTGACAAGGAGACCCCTGGACCCCCAAAGATATTCCCGTGCCGTGGCCGGCGGCGATCCGTGTGCTGCGCCCCATGTCGCCCGCCGGGAATATCCGACGGGCGGACGTGGTCTCTACTCGCGGTGACCATTGCGGAGCAGCCGGCTGACAACCCTGGCCGTCGGGCAACGCAGGCATTCAACAGGAGGCGTCGTGGCCGAGCGGGAACGAGGGATCGGTGCGCACTACATCACGGACGATGTGGCGGACGACGGCGTTGACCGTCGCGGGTTTCTGACGTGCATGGCGTGGGCGGGGAGCGCGGTGCTGTGGAGCATGGCGGGCGGGGTGCCGACATCGGCGGCGCTGGGCCAGGCGGGCCGCCTTCTCAAGGGGGACAGCTCGAAGTCCGGGCTGTTCTTCGCCCAGATCAGCGACAGCCACATGGGGTTCAACAAGGCAGCGAACAGCGACGTGGCCGCGACGTTTCAGCAAGCGATCTCTCGGCTCAACGCGCTCCCGCAGCAGCCGGCGTTTCTGCTGCACACGGGCGACATCAGCCACCTCTCGCAAGCCAGCGAGTTCGACGCTGTGGATCAGATGATCCGCGGCGCAAAGACCAAGACCGGCCGAGTGTTCTACGTCCCAGGCGAGCACGACGTCCTCAACGACAATGGGGCCCAATACCTCCAGCGCTATGGCAGGGACACACTCGGTCACGGCTGGTACAGCTTCGACCACAGCGGCGTCCACTTCATCGGACTCGTGAACGTGTTGGATCTCAAACCCGGCGGGTTGGGCAACCTGGGCGCTGCGCAACTCGAGTGGTTGGAGCGTGACGTCAAGGGATTGGCGTCGAGCACACCGATCGTGGTGTTCGCCCACGTTCCGCTGTGGGCCGTGTACCCTCAGTGGGGATGGGGGACGGACGATGGAGCGCAGGCACTGTCGTATCTCACGCGGTTCGGCTCCGTGACCGTGTTGAACGGGCACATCCACCAAACCATCCAGAAAGTGGAGGGTCACATCACCTTCCACACGGCGCTCTCCACCGCATTTCCCCAGCCCGCACCGGGTACCGCTGGCGCGCCCGGCCCAATCGATGTCGGAGCGGAACGCCTGCGGGACTTCCTGGGGATCACCAGCGTGCGCTACGCGGCGGCGGCGAGCACACTGGCGATCGTGGACAGCTCGCTGTCGGGGACGCCGGTGGCCGTGGCAGGGTTCGGCGCGGAGAACCCACGGGCGAAAGCCCGCCAA
>PMAE01000078.1 GCA_003152485.1 Gemmatimonadota bacterium
CGACCGACGGAGCGACCGACGGGGCGACCGGTCCCCGTTCGAGAATTGCGCCACTGACCATGTCGATCGTCGCACCAGTCGCCGGAAAATCGAGACGGCTGAGTGAATCGACCAACACCCGTCCCCGGTTGGTGGAATCTGGCACGACCGTTCCCGGCATCGGCTGTCGGGTGGCGTGCAGCACGGCGTCTCGAGGGACTCCGGCGGAATCGAGCGTCGCGCAGACGACGGCCCCCCGATTCATCGGCGGTGCGAGGCGGAATGGGCCGTAGTTGATCAAATTGCCCATCGAGTAGAGGATCAGCGCACTGTTCCACCACTCGATGGCCCGTAACACGTGCGGCCCGTGTCCGATGACGACCGTGGCTCCGGCCTCGACGGCCGCGTGGGCGAAGGCGACGGAATTGCCGCGATCCTCGCCGACGTAGCGCTCGACCGCATTCGGAGTGCGCTGCGCGGCGCGCCCTTCGGCCCCGAAATGGGCAGTCACTACGACGCGGCCGTAGCGCTCAGCCGCGTTCGCGACGAGCCGTCGCACCTGGTCCAGGTCACTGACGCTCGGATCGGTCCATACGCTGAATCCCAACACCGCAACCGTGTCGCCGCGCGCCGTGACGGCCAGCGCGGGCACCGTGTCGGCGCCCGTGACCAGCACGCCTGCACGGTCGAGTGCATCGAGCGTCGCGGCGACGCCCGCGGCGCCCGCGTCATGCAGGTGGTTGTTGGCCACGTTGGCAACGACGACGGTGCCGCTATCGGCGAGATGTCGGATCGCGCGCGCGGCCTCCACCGGCGCGCGCAGGAGGTAGCAGTTCTTGCGCGTCGGATCGCACTTCGGCGCGTCCACGGGCCCGTCGCCAATGGCGCCCTCGGCGTTCACGACCACCAGGTCGGCGCCATGCATCAGCGGCTGCAGCGCGGCGACGAGCGTCTCCGGGGTGTGGAGCGCGCCGGTGGCATCACCGGGGGCGGTCGCGTTTCGCCGGGACCACGCGGTATCGAGATTCGTGCCCAGCGTTACGTCCCCGCCGACACAAAGACGGATGGAATCGCGTGTGGCTGAGGTACCGAGCGCCAACCGGGCCACCACGGCAGGCGCCGCATCCTGACTCATGGCCGGCGAGGCGCGGAGTACCCCAACCGCAATCGTCGCGACCGCGTATCGAACGAGCAACCGCAGGCGACGACGGGTGGTCACGGCCGGGCCGCAACCGTCGGGCTGCGCGCGGCCCTGCGGTTGCCGCCATAGCGCCAATGCGCGGCCCCAGCGCGCGGCAGGGTCACATGCCGGCCGGAGCCTTCATCAGTGTCGCAAATGTCCACGCATAGTGGTGTCCGCTCGTCATGATGGGGCGCCGCATGGCAGCGTAATCCGCATACGGCTGGTTGCCGTACTGGTCGGCCATCGCCTCGAACATATCGTACGCCCAGTCGTCGCGCGGCCCATTTGGAACGCCCGGATTTTGCGCGAACGACCAACCGGACGGGTTCTTCAAAGCGGTGAACAGATAGGCGAGCGCCGTATCGATGCGCTTTCCGCTAGGCGACGTCCACGTGAAGAGATTCGGGCCGCCGCTATTCTCGATGACGCGGGCCGCTGCGGTCATGGGCGCCAGCGAGAAGAATGTGTACCAGATCCCGGATGGCCCACGGGCGGTCTCGTCGGGCATGTGGCCATCGGAGGCGATCGCCTCATCGATGTGGTGCTCGAGGCGAGCCGTCTCAGTGCCGAGGCCGGCCGCGTCGTCGAGGTAGTGGGCGGCGATCACCGCACCGAACGTTCCCCATTCTCCCCAGTTGTTCGTCCGGTCCTTGATGGGATTGACGCCCTGGGCAAGATAGACGGTGCGGACCCACTTCTGGAACGCGCCCCGATCGTCGGCTGACCAGCCTGAGTAGTTGCCCAGGAGCTCGGCGGCCAGGATGAGTCCCGAGCCCATGTACGCCATCGTCAATTGCCCATCGTGGCCCGAAAGCCCCGTATTGCCGCGGGCCCACGCGGTGAGAATGCGCTGGGCACGGTCGGCGAGATTCTGGTCGCCGTTCAGTTGGTACGCGAGCGCCATCATATACGCGGCGTCGGCGTCGGCCGTCATTTCGTGCGTGGCCGCGAAGAACCCGGCTTTGTCTTCGTAGAAGCCTGGCACATTGAAGTTCGCAGGCACATTCGGCTGTGTATTGCGCTTCTGGGCCACGGAGTTCATGAGGCGGGTATACGCCGAGGACCACGGTTCGGCATGTGCCTGGATCTGCTTCTTGACGTAGTTGATTTGCTCCTGGGTGTAGAAGCCGCCGGGATGCGGGAACGGATCGAGCCGACCCGTCGTCACCACGGCGGCCGGCGTGCGCAGCGCCGCGAACGCCACAGGCGTGGTCGCCCGCCCCGCGAGGTGCGCGAGAGACGCCGTCAGCACGGCGGCCGCGAACGCGCCGCGCCGCGCGATTCGTGGCGCCCGAACGCGAAATAGCGACACGTCGCCGTCGCTCGCCACGGAATCGGCGTGGGCCGCGACCGCGTGGCGCGCGACGGTGTCAGCGCCCGCCACGACGACGTAGTCATAATCGGTTGCGATGCGTTGCCAATCGAGAGGAAGCATGAGATCGGTGCCCCAGTGCTCGTCAGGGTAATAAAGGAGAGAGGGCTCTTGGAAATGGCCGAAAAACTTGTGCAAGAGCCGCGCAGGATTGGAATCGAAATGTTCTTCTTCCACGAGCAGGCCGGACACGCGTCCGCCGCCGTCGATCGTGTGCCAGAGCGCAAAGTGACGGTAAGGATCCAGGCGCCCGTGTCGCTTGCCATCCGCAATCAGCGGCAACAGTCGGGCGTCGGCGGGAACGGCGCGAAGCAGTTGGCGATAGGCCACGAGATCGCGGTCGAAGGCCCTCGCCTGGTGGAGGACCACACCGGCGTGCGCCACCGCCATGGTAAACGGGATGGCCAGCCACGCCCGCTGGGATGGCACCGGGCCCGTCGCGGTGGCGGCGACCGGGAGCAACACGGCAGGGAGCAGCCACCGAATGTCGACGAAGCCCGCGCCATCGACGCCGTAGGGAAAGATGAGATAGAGCACGACGAACGCGGCGGCCGACAGCAGCACCGCGTCCCACCGGAGTGTGCGCCGGTTGACGACAAAGAACGCGATCAGCGATGCGACGTACCCGCCCGCCATCACCGCCATCTGCGTCTTCGAGAGCGAATAGAACGGAGCCGCGAGGTTCGACACCTTCGATCCCAACGGGCGAAACCACGGCGCCACCGACGATGGTGCTTCGTACCCCAGTGACAGGCGCCACGCGACCCAGAGCACCACGACCGACGCGCCGACGGCGACGAGCATCGTCAGACGTGGTGACCAGATCGCGCGCAGCTCGACACGCTGCCCCGCCGTTCGCGACCGCAGCGTCGGCCAGAGGTCCGTCAGCCACGCGACGCCCAGCACGACGAGCACCGTCATAGCCCCCGCGAGGTGCACGAGGAACACGGGGGCGATCCCGAGTGCCAACCACGTGCGGCTACGCCACGATGTGGTGTCGCGGTGCGGCCACCACGCGGCGAGCCAGAGCAGAGCGACGCCGATGCCAGCGACAAAATTGAAGAAGCCGAACATCATGTAGAAGCTCAGGCTACATTGGACGCCCACCAGGGCCCAGCCCCGGCGATCCGGACACGTCGCGGCCACCAGCCGGTACAGCCCGAGCGGGATGATGCAGACCAACAGCGTCGCCATGGCGCGGAGGGCGGTCGCGGCGCCGAAGAGGTGCACGAATGCCACGCCCACCAGATCGAGCCCGATATACGGCGTGGGCAGCAGTCGGACCCGTACGAATGGCGCTGGGTGGCCAAACCAGGCGCGGTCCATCAGCACGTAGCGCGCGAGGTTGTTGGTCGCGTCGTGATAGGGGAAATACCGCAGCGACCACACCACGGCCACGGTGCACGCAGTGGCCACGACGACGAGCCACGCTTCGATCCCGCCGCGGCTGGCCGCGGTGGACCCGGACGCCCTTGGGTCTGCCCGCCGCGCACCGGCGGCCGACATCGTGGCATCGACCGCGGCGGGAGACGCGGTCATGGCGCGCGACTCCGCAGCCAGGTCAGCCGCAAGAGTCGTCGAGACCGCACCGCGCCCCTCGTGAGACTCGATGTGATGCGCATCACAAGATGGGAGATCACTGATTGCCGTGAGCCGGGGTGACGATGCCAACACGCGTGCGCAATTTTACTGCCGGTGAGGCGGACGACGTCGCGACCGTCACGCGTGTATGATAGATACCAGGCCTACCCCACGTATGCGACATCTGATCCACTCACCGGAGGGTCCGTGACCGACCCGGCCCCAACCGCATCGAGCTCCACGCGTCGCCCAGCCACCGGCGTGCTGATCGCGCTCAGCGGCCTCATGATCGTGGGTAGCGTGCTTCGCGCGTACCGTCTTGGGCACCAGAGTCTCTGGAACGACGAGATCGTGTCGTGGCTGAGCGCGCAGGGATCCGTGTGGCACGTCATCACGCAACGAGTGGAGAACAGTAATATTCCGCCTCTCTACTATCTGATCGCCGACGCCGCGCTGACACTGCGCGGACGGCTCGGATTGGAGGAGGCGATCCGGTTGCCGTCGGTCGTCGCTGGCGTGCTGTCGATCCCGCTGCTCTTCATCGTGGTGCGCTCGTGGCTCGGGATCCGCATCGGATTGATCGCTGCCGCACTCATGACGGCGTCCCCGTTTCACGTGTGGTACAGCCAGGAAGCACGCCCATACGCCGTGCTCCTCTTGGCCGCGCTGATCGCGTTGGCGTGTGCGCAGCAGGCCCTCGCAAACCCCGATCGGACGGGGTGGAAGGTCGCGTTCGCGTTCGCGACGGCGGCCACGTTCTACTGCCATACCGTCGGCGTGGCGTTCATCGGGTTCTCGGCGGTCTACATCGTCGCGGCCACGCCGGGGAGCGGAACTCCGTGGACTGCGGCGTGGCGGGCGCGGATCCGAGCGCAGAGCGCGGCCCATTGGCGGGCCTGGGCGACCACGTTCGCGGGCGTGGCGCTGCTCTGTGTGCCGGGTCTGTACCGCCTCGCGACGTTTCCACCCACCAACTCCGCGGACAGCGACCGCCCGCTATCGCCGGTGCAATTCGGATACGCGTTGTGGAGTTTCGTGGTCGGCTTCTCGTTTGGACCGAGTCTCGAAGATCTCCACAGCCACGATCGCGTGGCGATCCTCATGCGGGCCGCGTGGGAGGTCGTCCCCGTCGGTGCGGCACTGTTGGTGTTGTACGCGTTCGGCGTGCGGTGGATGGCGCGCCGGCAGCCGCGCGCATTTGGGTTCGTCGGGCTGTGGTTTCTCTTCCCCATGGTGTTTGCGTCGGTCGGTGCACTGATCACCGTCCACCCATTTAACGTGCGGTACGCGGTGATCGCCTTCTTGCCGGCGCTGATCGTCATCGCATATGGGATGGATGCGCTGCCCACGGCGGTCCTCCGCGGGATCGCATGGGTGGTCGTCGGAGGGGTCTCCGTCGTGGCGCTGGTGGGCTACTACGACGATCCCAAGTATGCGCGTGACGACTACCGCGGCGAGGCGGCCTTTTTCACGGCGCATGCCGACTCGGGCGATCTTGTCCTCGGGCACCGCGCGTTCACCGCTCGAGATCTGCAGTTCTACGCGCCCACGACGGCCGCGCGGATCGTGGGATTCCCCCCGAACCCGGTGGCGCTGGATTCGACGCAGCTCATGGCTGAGCTGGCAGCGACCGTTCGCGGCCAACGCCGCGTGTGGCTGTCCCTGAGCCGCGGCACCGCGGAGGAGTACGCACCGTTGATGGCGTTCTGTGAGTCGCATTTCCGTCGCCTGTACAGCTACGCCTCGTCGGGCGTTCGCCTCATTGGCTACACCCGCGACACCGCGTCGTCGCCGGGTGCCGCCGTCGAAGCGCCGTCGAGCATGGGTCACCCGTGACCAGCGTCGGAATCTTCCGGCTTCGCTACCCGGTCGGCTCGGAGACGTTTATTCGGGAGCAGGCCGGCGCCCTACTGCGCTATCGACCGACTGTCATCACGCGGTCGTGGGTGAACGAGGTGCCCTCATCGCTCCCCATCTGTGGCCTTGGCGGCCGCCGGACGACGCTCCCTGCACGACTGCGTCGGTGGGCATACTCGCTGACGGCGTCGCCCGCGCTGTTCGGGAGCGACGACCCGTTGCCACCGGTCGACCTCGTCCACGCGCATTTTGGGCCCGATGGCACGTACGCGATGCCGCTCGCGGCCGCGCTCGGCGTTCCGCTGATTACGACCTTTCACGGGTGGGACGTCACGGTGCATACGGCGGAGATGATCCGATCCGCGAATCCGACGACCGTGCGCTACCTGCTCACGCGGGCCGCGCTCCGACGACGGGGCGCGGCCTTTATCGCCGTATCGGACTTCATCCGTAACCGCCTTCTCGTGCTCGGGTTTCCCGCTGAACGGGTCATTCGGCACTACATCGGAGTGGACATCGACCGGTTCGTGCCGTCGTCGGTCGCGGCCAGGGCCGGGAACCGGTATGTGCTCTCCGTCGCGCGCCATGCGGACAAGAAGGGGCTCGACACGTTACTGCGCGCGTTCGCCCAGGTTGCGCCCCGGTTTCCCGACGTTCGGCTGGTGCAGGTGGGGCACGGCCGGCTCACGCCGATGCTCCACGCCCTGACGGCCGAGCTGGGGATCGCGTCGCGCGTCGACTTTCTGGGTGCGCAATCGTCCGACACCGTGCGGGCGCTCATGCAGGACGCGTTCGCGGTGGCGCACACGTCGCAGACTGCGGCCGACGGAGATCAGGAGGCGCTCGGCATTGTGCTCAACGAAGCCAGTGCCTGCGGTGTGCCGATTGTGGCCACACGACACGGCGGGATTCCCGAGGCGGTCCTGGACGGCGAGACCGGGCTCGTGGTCCCCGAGCGTGATGTGGTCGCGATTGCCCACGCGCTTACGGCATTGCTGGCCGACCCGGGACTCGCGTTCCGGCTCGGATGTCGCGGCCGGGAATTCGTGGAGGATGTGTTCAACCTCCGCACGCAAACTGCCGCGTTGGAGCGGATCTACGACAGCGTAGTGGGCAGCGCGCGCACCTGACCGGGCGGGGCTGGCGGCGTCGTGTCCAGGACGGGGACGCGGAGATCCTTGAGCACGGTGTCCTTCATGCGAAGCGCGAGCGCCACGATGGTCAGGGTGGGGTTTGCGAATCCGCCCGTGGGGAATACGGAGCTGCCGGTGACGAATACGTTGGGGGCGCTGTGCATTCTGCCGTCGGCATTGACCACACCGTGGCGCGGGTCCGGGTGCATGCGCGTCGTGCCCATGTGATGCCAACTCCCCATGATGCGCTCGGCCCACGCGGCGTCCGGATCATCGGGCAAATACACCCGTCCCGCGCCACAGGCCGCGAGGCCCCGGCCGATGACCTCTAGGCTCTCGCGGATGTTTCGCAGATCGGCGGGATTGACGCGCCAGTCCAACTGCACGATCGGCATGCCCAGGCGGTCCCGCTCGGGCAGGATCGTGACCCGGCTGTCGCGGAGCGGAGTCTGTTCGCCGCGCCCCATGATCTCGTAGACCACAGGGGTGGCGTGCGGCGTAGTCTGCGGTTCGGTATGGAGGAAGACGCGGCCGGATCCGGCCTCGAGCGCCGTGCGAACGAGTTTGTCGATCACCCGGAGTCCGAAGCCGAGCACACCGGCACGGGCGATGGAGACACCGTGCATCATCCACGGCGGTTGGAGCTGGGCCTGATGGTGGAGCACATTGGCCACAGCGCGCTGGCGCGGAGGGAACAGCGCGGCCGAGAAGCCATAGAGGTGGCGAGCGCGTCGCTCGGCGGTCGTGAGGGTCAACGCGCCGAGCGGACGGCGGACACTACGCCGGCCTTGGACGTACAACGACAGGTTGGCATCGCCGCGTGCGGGGACGAAGCAGCCGAGGCGTACGTGCACGTGCTCCATGAAGTAGCGTCCCACCAAATCATGCTCGTTGCCCAGTCCCTCGGGTCGCGTGTTGCGCGACGCCAGCAGAATACGAGGGTTCTCGATGCCGCCCGTAGCGAGGACATACACGCGCGATCGGACGCGCCATTCGCGTCCCTCGAGGGTACGAACGACGGCGACGGTCACCGGGGCGCCGTGCGCTGCTCCGTCGAGCGCGACGACGTTCGAGGAGAGATAGACCGTGACATTGTCGGCGCGCGCGAGATCGCCGCCATACGCTTGACCGAATCGCGTCGGCGGGCTGAACTCGTACATAATCGTCTGCAACTCGGGCGGCACGGCGAGGCGCGGGCGCCGGGGGATGGGAGGCCCGTGGTCGATGTCGCCTCTGGTGACCACGAGTTGGCTCAGCTTCCGTGCCTCGCGGTAATACGGATCGAGCTCGTCGCGATCGAAAGGCCACCCACTTTCCGAGATCCAGGGACGCGCCGTGAAATCGTCCGTGTCGAGCGCTCGGCACCAGCCGCCCCAGCGTTGAGTGCTGCCGCCAAAGGTGCGGACCCGGCAGCCATCGAGGGCGAAGTACTCGCGTCCGACGTTGCGGCCGCGATAGAGCGCCTGGGTCTTCGGTCGTGGCCACGCGGTACCACTCTCCAGCAGGACGACGCGACAGGACTCGCCGCCAAGGGCTCGCGCCAGCGAGATGCCCGCGGCGCCAGCGCCGACGATGCACACGTCCGTGTCGATGACTGTATCCGCCGGAATCGTGCGTCCGTCAATCAGCATTCGCTGAGTCGTGTTGCGGCCCCGTCCTGTTGGATGGGGCCGGAACTTAGCGCGTGGCCGGAGCGAGGCGGGACGCCTCGGCCACATCGTCATCTGGCGCGGCGTTGCGCAGCGCAAAGTGCGCCAACAGGATCATCATCAGGAACGTGCTGATGTGCGCCACATCGACTGCCTCAGGTATCAGCGTCGCGATGTACCAGACGAACATGGCGAGCGCGTAGAGGGCTAAGTCCGACCGGGTGGCGCGATAGCGCCGCCACGCCGCCCGTAACCCTCCAATCAATACGAGCACGAGGATACTGAGGCCGACTCCCCCGGTATCGAGCAACTCCTGGAGATACCCCGAATGTGCCTGGACGATCACCCAGCCCCGCCGTAGCGACACGTCGGCAATGTGCTCAGCGGTCCAGAATGAGTCGAATCCATACCCCAGCACCGGCCGCTCACCCGCGTACACCATTAGATCGGTCCACACCAGCGTGCGGCCACTCAACGTCGCGGGATCCTCGGAACGCGACGAGCGTTCCAAGAGCGCCGCTTCATGGGCTCGGCCCGCGACATCCGGGACAAACAGGATGGCCGCGCTGGCCAGGACAACGATGGGCACCCCGACGGTCAGCAATCGACGACGCGGCACGGACACGATCGCGCAGACCGCGCCGGCCAACACAACGGCGCCGACCGAGGTCCGTGACTTCGTCAGGTACAGCAACGCCAGCGAGAACATCAGCAGCCCGACGAGCGGTACGCGTCGTCCGCCGAGTCGAAGTGCGCACACCGCCGCCATGGCCAGGCACGCGGATTCGAGTCCGTGCACGTTCGGGTGGGCAATCCCGGCGAATCGAAAGGCCGGATCGAAGGGCTTGAAGTCATGGTGCAGAATGGCGGCACCAAGACCCACGAGCAGTGTCGCCGTGTTGGCGACGATCGCGAAGTAGACCACGTCGCGGAGCGACCACGCCTGGGCGAGGACAAACGCGGCAAAGGCAATGATGACAAACGCGATCAACCGGCGCGCCGTGAACGCGGGATCGTCGGCCCACGCCACGCTCGCCGCGGCAACCCCAACGTACGCCGCCAGGAGCCACGACAGCGCTGTCCGGCGCATTGGCGGATCGAGCGCGCTCCTCGCCCGCGGCGACGCCGAGTGCCACACCAGGGGGGCGTAGCGCGGGTCGCCAGGCGCCCGCGGCTGGTCAGCCTCCCAACTGCCGTGGTAGGTGCGACGCCGCTGTCGAACGGCACTCAGCGTAAACGCCGCAAACACCCCGAGCAGCAACACCGCCGCGCGTCGACTCTTGGCCCCTTGTTCGACCCCCCCGCCTGACTGCGCGGCCGCGGTCCGTACGGCGGCCGCGTTTTGACCCCCTGCGTCCGGGACCCGATTCAGAGAGTACGGCCCCATTAAGGCGAAGAGTCCGATCAGCGCGACGTATGCGATCCAGGGCCGTGTGGATTGGACGCGCATGCCGGAGCGTGACGTGTCCCGTACGTCTCGGGGCAGCGGCTCGCTCGTCGCGGCGCGCGTCCCGGCCGGGAGAGGCACCCAATTGACAGTCATTGACCACCTCGGAGGCGGCGACCGGTCCATTCCGATATGACGAGACCCAATACCCACCAGGGCTCGACGAGATAGCGGCGCCAGNNGCTCGACGACGAGCCGCCAGAGCCATTCGAACCCTGCCGCCGACGCAACGCGTGGCGGCGTGGGAACGATGCCGGCGACATAGTCAAAGGCCGCCCCCGCGATCAATGTCGCGTTGGCGGTGAGCGCAGCCCGGTTGTCCTGGACCCAGTACTCTTGTCGAGGCATCCCCATACCGACGAGGAGGACGTGCGGACGAAACGCGGCGATCCGGGCCAGCATGGCGGCCGTGCCAGCGCTCCCCGCGGCCGCGTCGAAGTAGCCGTGGGTGCCATCGAGAGCGAGGCCGGGATGGGCGGCGCGCAGCCGGGTGGCGGCGAGCTCGAATACGCCTGGCTGGCCGCCGAGCGCGAAGACGCGCCACCCTGAGCGTGCCGCCTGGGCGAGCAACGGGCCGATCCAGTCGACGTACGTGACGCGGTCACGTTTGGTGAGAGGCACCCCCAGCAACCGGCCGAGCGCGATGACCGCCATGCCGTCAGCGTGGCAGACATCAGCCCCCGCATGGAACTCCCGCAGCCGGGCATCGCGACTGTGCAGGTACACGCTGTGCAGATTGTGATTGGCGATCACGATCCGGCGGTCGTCAGCGATGGCGCTCGCGATGCATGCGTTCAGCCGTGGGATGTCGTACGCGCCAACGCGGATGCCGAGCATGGTGTACTGTGGCACGTCGGGGAGCGACGAGGTGCTGCCCGCTGATGCGGGACCGGCCGCAGTGGAGACGGTCACGACAGCTGGAGCGCGACGCGCTGCACCGAGTCCACGATCGTCCGGCATCGGGCGGTCCAGCTGTGACCGTGCTCGATGATCTGTCGGGCCCTCGCCCCCATTGCGGGAAGCCGATCGCGCGCGACGTACGCGCGGCGCAGCGCGTTCGAGAGACCGTCGGTACTCCCGGCATCGAACAGATATCCCGTTTCGCCGTTGACGACGAGCTCGACGGCGTCGGCCACGTTCGAGGAGATGATCGGCTTCGCCATGGCCATGTACTCGTACAGTTTGAGCGGCGACCGAAAGACCGCGCGGCCTTGAGAATCGGTGTGCCCCGAGTAGCCAACATCAGCGCCGGCGATGACGCCTGGTATGGCCTCACGCGACACGGTGCCGAGAAACCGCACGTACTCCGCGAGACCGAGGTCGGCAGCGAGGCGCTCGCAGTTACGGCGGACGGGGCCATCGCCCGCAATCACCGCATGCAACGGGAGCCCGTCCTCTGCGCGGACGGCGTGGATCGAACGGAGGAGGAGATCGATCCCCTGCCACGGTTCGAGACCGCCCGAATACACGATCGTGAAGCCCTCAAATGTCCGCGGCGTGTCAACCAACGGCTGGAAGAAGTCGGTATCCACACCATTCGGGACGACCACGACTTTCTCGGCCGGCACATTGAGCCGTTGCGTCACCAGCTCTTTGAGCGGGTTGCTGACGCAGACGAGCATCCCACAGTCGAGATATGCCTGCCGTTCATGGCGGCGGGCGAGCGACGTGAGCACCAGACTGTTGCGATCAACGCGCGCCTCCTCGGATTGCATCTCGTTCGTCTCGAGAATCCAGGGGATGCCAGCCCGCGCGAACGGGCGCCCCAGCGCTTGGAACACCGAGTAGCGCTCGTACACCCAATCGACCCGGCCTGCGAGCGCACGCCACGCGGCACGGGTATTCACCAGCGCGAGTCCGATGCGAGCCATGTCCGCGAGCAGCGCCCATTGGCCGCCCTTCCGCAACAGTTTGCCGGCGTCGCGGGCAACCACGCCGGGCGATCGGTCGCCAATGATGAACGGCTGAACCGACCATCCAATGTGTTCGAACCCTGACATCACGCCAAGGATGTGCGACCGCGGGCCGCCAATCTCGGCGTCACGGCGGGTGGACACGCGGGGGGCGCCGGACAGATACCCAAGGCGACGTGCGCCAAATTCGGCGGTCACGGTGTGCCTCCAGCTACGGCCATGGCCATGTGCGGCGGGTCGGCGGCGCCGCGGGCGCGGTCTTCGCGGCGACACATGGCCAGCAACGTCCACCACAGAAGGACGGCAAGCAGACCATCGGAGGCGAGGCTGGACCACGCCGCCCCGCGCCACGACGCCCAAAGGATCAGGGGGATGTTGACGCCGATATTGAACGCGGCGATGACGACCTGTATGACGGTTCGCCGCCCTTGGTAGCCTGCACCGCTCAGCGCGTCGGCCGCGAAGTAGTGTATGGTCTTCAGTAGTGGAAGGATGGCGAGGATGCGGACAGCACCGACACTGGCACGATAATCTGCACCGAGAATATCTGGGAGCAACGGTGCCGCAAGATACATTGCAATCCCAGCCGCCGCGGCGTAACTGCCCGCGATCGGGAGCAGTTGGCGGGACACGGCGAGACTGGCGCGGGCACCACCCGCGCCCTGGCGGAAGAATCGGGGATAGGCGGCAGCCAGCAGGGCGCGGACGGGAACGAACCCCACCTCGATGACACGATAGGCCGCACCATAGATCCCGGTCGCTTCCAACGTAGACAGACGAGCGAGCATCGATTTGTCGATGTCATTGTACACGGACTGGGCCGACAGTCCAGTCGCGAAATACGTGCCTTCCCGGAGCTCGCTGGCGGGATAACCAAGCACCCACGCCGGTTTCCCCAGTTCGCGCCAGGCAATCGTCACGGTCAGGAGCGCGCCGATCGCCGAGCTCGCGACGTACCATCCGGCCCACCGCGCGGGGGTCGGGTGTCCGAACACCACCATCAGGCCGGCGGCCGCGAGTCGCAGCACCGACATCATCACCGGGAACTGGGCCGTACGCGAGAGACGCTCATGCGCCTGGAATGCCTGACCACTGATATCGATGAGACGGGCGAAGAGCAGATCGCCGGCGGCGACGCACACCACGAGTGAGAGCGGAATCGTCGGCGGCAGGAAGATTCGCGCACCGAGGATCACCGCGACGGCAAGCACGAGGCCGGACAAGACCGTCGTGGAGAGCGCCCCACCCCAGTAGCGCTGGAAGTTGTCCCGTGAGCGGGACACGTGCTTGACGAGGAGATTGCCCGCCCCGATACTGGCGAACGGCGCCACCAGCGCAACGAGTGCCACCGTCCCGACGAAGGCACCGTATCCGTCCGCGCCAAGCGCGCGCGCGATGACGACAAAATACGCGGCGCCGACCGCCACCCGACCACCTTGTCCGAGCGCCATCCAGGCCGTATTGCGGGCCAGTAGGCGGTGTTCCACGTGCGGAGCTGCGGGCGGTTCGGCCCCTAGCGAAACGCGAGAGGGCTGGTCGTGAATCACGGTGCGGGACGCGGGAGCCCGAGTGCGCCGGGCGCCCTCAGGCGGCCCCGCGCCCCCAGAGGACGGCGGGAACGGTCTTCGCCAGGATCTGCAGATCGAGGCCGAGCGACCAGCCGTCGATGTACTGCAGGTCGAGCAGCACCCAGCGGTCGAACGCGAGGTCGCTGCGCCCACTGATCTGCCACAAACCGGTCAGGCCGGGTGGCACGCTGAACCGGCGCATGAGCCACGACTCGGAGAACTTGTGCACGTCGCGCACCGGGAGCGGCCGCGGTCCGACGAGCGACATGTCGCCTCGCACGACGTTGAAGAGCTGTGGGAGCTCGTCGAGCGACATCCGGCGCAGCACGCGACCGATCGGGGTGATCCGCGGGTCATCACGGATCTTGAACACGGGGCCCGTCGCCTCGTTGCGCGTCTCGAGGTCGGCCTGCAAGGCTTCCGCGCCAATGACCATCGTCCGGAACTTGTACATCGCGAACCGCCGCTTGTTCAGTCCGAACCGCTGCTGGCTGAAGATCACGGGGCCCGGGTCGGACAGCTTGATGGCGATCGCGACAACGAGCATGACGGGCGCCGCGACGGCCAGGCCCATCGCGCCGCCCAGGAGATCCATCGCGCGCTTGACGAGCATCCGGTGGTCGTCGTTGACGACGTGCATCCGAACGACCGGGAAGCGACCCGTCTGCTCGTAGCTGGGCCGGCCGAGCGATGACTGGAACACATCAGCCAGATACGCGGCCCGTACGCCCAGCCGCTCACAGAGGGCGATCGTGTTCTGGATCTTGCCGTAGCACGACTTGATAGGGAGGGTGATCAGCACGTCGTCGATGACGTGTCGCATCAGGATCCCCTCGAGGTCGTCGAGCGTCCCGATCATACGCTGCGCGATCTCTTCGGCGACCGGATCAGGATTCGTATCCACGAACCCGTAGATCTGGACCGCGTCCTCGGCGTGCGCGTAGAGCTCGTGGTACAATCGTTGGGCCCGGGGCCCGCTCCCGACGATGAGCACGTTGCGGATGGCGGCGGCCGGGGATGGCGCGGCGGCCAACCAGACGAGCCAGCGCAGCGCGGACAGCGTGACCACGGCGACCGTCACGAAATACCCGACGGAGATCGGCCGCACCGCGCCGGTGCTACTAGCGAGGGGGAACAGGACCAGCGGGATCCCACCCACGAGACAGGCGCCGACGAGGCGCAGGGCGTATAGCATCGGCTCTTCGAGCCGGCGCTCGTCATAGAGACCGAACATCATCAAGCTCGCGTGCAGCACCGCGGCGAACACGGCGAGCAGCAGCAAGTTCTTGACGGTGACCCGCATGTTGAGGAAACCCGCGATGCTGGCCGCCCCGGGGTGACTCGCGTTCGTGAGCACGAAGACGCCGACGACGGCGCCCAGCACGGCGGCCACGTCGAGGTAGCGGCAGGCGTCGAGCATGCGCTGGGTGGCGCGCGCAGCGCGGGGCGGCAGCACGCCCAAGCGCGCCGCGGCCGCGATGCCGCCGCTATACGCGGTGGCGAAGCGATCGACGGCGCCCTTCGCGTCGCCGTTCTTCGACGGCACCGGGGATTTCGCGGGTGCTGATAGGACAGGCCCAGCCGGAGCGATCACTGCTGACCTCTAAGCCTCCGCCATGTAATACCGGTCCCTGTGACCCTGAAAGCGGTACGCACCATCGTATGCCGCGTCCCGGTGGAAGTCGATGTCATTGAGGACGGCGCCCAGTACCGGGGCTCGAACGTGCCGTAACTGCTCCATCGCGAACATCAATGCCTGGACGGCCGTGACGCCCGAGCGCACGACGACCACCACGCCATCGGCGTGGGATCCCAGGAGCGCCGCGTCAGTGACGACGTTGATCGGCGGAGAATCGAGAATGATCGTGTCGTAGTGCTGCTTGACGCGGTCCATGAGCGTGCGCATCGCCGGCGAATCGATCAGCGACGCCGGGTTATGCGGCAACGCGCCGGTCGTGAGATAGTGCAGCGATCCCGCCCGTCCCAGGTCAACTCGACGCAGTGCGGCCTCGAGCGACGTGGTGCCTTGCAAAATGTCCGAGAGTCCGGGCTCGCGATTGGATCCAAACACACGGTTGATCACGCCACGCCGCATGTCGGCATCCACGAGCAGCACCGTATGGCCGCGCTGCACGAGGGTGACCGCGAGATTGGTGGCGCTGGTCGTCTTCCCATCGCCGGACAGCGGGCTCGTGAAAACGATCGTCTTGAGCTCGCCGCCCGGGTGAATGAACGCCAGGTTCGTCTGCAGCGTGCTATACGCCTCGGCGACGGCGTTGCGGGCCGACGGGTCAGTGACGAGGACGCTATCCGAATTGCCATTGAGATGCGGACCACTCAACGACCGCCGCTTGCCGGTGAGTCGGCGGCGACCGCCCGTACCCGGCGGACCGAGGTCCTCGGCGAGCCGGAGCCGCGACATGAACTCGTCGCCCAGATTGATCCGCGGAATCAGCCCAAGCACGGGTGCGCCCGTCGCGGCCAGCACGTCGGCGCGAGTGTGGATCGTGTGATCGCGGGCCTCGCGGGTCAGCGCGAGCCCGATGCCGAGCATGAGGCCGAGTATGACCGACGCCGCCATGTAGAGCAGGGGCCTCGGCATCACCGGTTTGTGCGGCTCGACGGCGGGGTCCATGACGTACACGCTTGGATCCACGACCGCGGCCGCGACTTCGGCTTCCTTGAGTCGGGTCTGCAGTGTCGTGTAGATGTCCTCGAGCACCTTCGGCTGCCGCGAGAGTCGCGCGAACTGGATCTCCTTCGACGGGATCGTGCGCATCTTGGCGGCGGAGGTCTGGAGGACGGCGTCGTCAGCCGAGACCTGGTTGTTGAGGCCTTGGAGGTACGTCTGCCCGATCAACTTGAGTTGCTGGTCGATCTGATCGATGCGCGCCGTGAGCGTCATCACGTCCGGGTCCTTGGGCGTGCGGCGTGTGAGGAGCGCCACCCGCTCGTCCTCGACCGTCGCGAGCGAGGCGAGCAGCTCGGACGCGGCGTTGTTCTTCAGGAGCGTGGGGAAGGCAATCAGCCGGCGGAAGGGCGACGGCTGGTCGGGGCGCTGCCGCGCGGCCTGCGCCGTGATATCAGCCATGAGCGCCGAGAGGGCGTCCCGTTCCGCGCCGACGGTATTGCGGTCGGCCTGGAGCTCGGCGAGGTGCGTGACGTCGCTCGTCGCTTCATCGGGCAAGCTGACGATCCCGTTCTGCTCGCGGAATGCCTCGAGCTGGCCTTCCGAGGCGGTGAGCTGACGAGACACGCTGTCGAGTTGCTGCGCGAGGACCTTGGCCGTGCTGCGGGCCTGGACTTTGTGCTGGGAGTCGCGGTCCGCGATGAAGAGCCCGGCGACCACGTTCGGCACATCGCGAACGAGTTGGCGGTCGGTCCCACGATACGTCAGGGTGAGGACGTTGGCGTCGCGATCGGGGCGATCCACCTTGAGCGCCTTACCGAACGCCTCGGCGGCGACATCCCGTCCGATCACAATGAGGGTGAACTCATCCGTCGTGACGGTCGGCGCGACCGTTACGGCGACCCCGGGGAGCGAGAGCGAGCCGCCTGCCTTGACGGTGCCGATGTCCTTGTCCGCGTTCTCGTCGTGCACGACGTACGTCTTGTCCGATTCCCGAAGTTTGAATGTGTACTCCCCCGAATCGTCCACCGGCGCGACCTTGACGACACTGAACAGCGACGAGCGCGGCGCACGCACCGGGGTGGTAATGGCGCGGAGTCCGAGCGAATCGATCGTGGCTTCGGCGAGCCGGCGGCTCTCGAGGGCTTCGAGCTCGGTGCTGACGTCACGGTCCTGACCGACGCGGGTGACGAGATCGGGGAGGTCGACCCTCGTCTCCTCGAGTCGGATGGCGGCGACGGATTCCCAGCGCGGGGGGATGAGAAACGTGAAGAGGCCGACCAGCACCACCATCGTGACGACGCCGCTCGCGACCGTCCACCGATGCCGCCGCACCAGACTCCAGAGCCCGGCGACCGTGGCAGGGTCGACGCGGCCCGGTCGGTCGATCGCCGCGAGCGGCACGTGGGCCGACATCGCGGGGACGATCGACCCGCCGTGTGGCAGCAGGGGTTGAGACGGCGGTAGCCCTTCGTTGAGCATGGCAGGTCAGTTGGTGAAAGTCTGGCAGATAAGCCAGTGGATTACGAAAGCGGGTGGAGCGTCGAGCGAGAGCGCATACATGGAGCGATCAGCACCAGATCACCTACAGGGACTCCGCAATTGGCCGGGTGCCACAGAGGCGCGTCGGGCTAGTTGTGCGTGATGACGGTGGTGGTGACGATCACGATGGCGCCGATCATGGCGCCGACGATATAGCCGTTGCGGGCGATCCAACTGCGTTCCGGCAGGAAGAGCTCATCGCCCGACCGGATCGCGGTCTCACTGACTGGGGTCCGTTCGGTAAAGCGCATCGGCTGCCGCTTGCCACCGCGGATCAGCTCGAGCTTGTCCTGATTGCCGTTTGGGTCGGCACCGCCGGCGAGGGCCAGCACGTCGGAAATCGTCATCGTCGGGTCGACCGGATACAGACCGGGGTTTTTGACCGAGCCGAGGACCGTCACCCGGCGCAGCATGGTGACCTCGATCGACGGATCGCGGAGGTACTGCGAGTACGTCCCCACTAGCATGCGCCGGAGCGAATCGGTGGTGATGTCGGTGACGTGGACCTGACCGATCTTCGGGAACACGGCGAGGCCGTGTTCGTCCACCGAGAAATCACCCGACAGGTCCGGTTCGCGCCAGATCTTGAGGCGAACCAAATCACCGGGATAGAGAATCGCGTTGGCGGCCGCGTCCGAACGGGCGACCGACGCGTCAGTACTTGGGCGGCCGTTCTGGTTCGGTGGCGGCGGCGCGGGCTGGGTCGCGACTTGTCC
Source organism: Gemmatimonadota bacterium (assembly GCA_003152485.1). Classification (GTDB taxonomy): domain Bacteria; phylum Gemmatimonadota; class Gemmatimonadetes; order Gemmatimonadales; family Gemmatimonadaceae; genus Palsa-1248. Next base: position 18,570 of record PMAE01000078.1, read on the forward strand.
AGTCGATTGGCCGGCGGCGGCGGTCGACAAGACGGCGGCGACGAGCGTGCATATGGAGATGCTGCGTGCACGGCGTGCGGGAGATAACGAGTGGAGCATCCCGTGGATTGCTCCGTTGCGCGCGGCTCGCGTCTCTCGACCCGCTGGTATCGCCAGAACCTGTTCCAAGTGCCACTCCGTCAGCATTGTGACGCCAATCGCGCACCCCACCATCTGACGGCTGGTGCGACCCTGGGTCATTGAGTAAACCGTCCGACATCCTACCGGCATCGCCGGCCCCGCGGCGTGCGGGTCGGCGGCTCCATGAGCCGCAAGTCTCGCACCCGTCGGTCATCGCGTAACTAACGCCCTAAAAGGCGTTTGGGGCTGTGACGTACATCACTGTTCCACAGCTTTTTTGGGTCTCGACCAGGTATTTCTCGCCGCCGCCTCGTCTCAACAGACTGGAACGACAACCCAGATGGCACACAATCCGTTGCGCCTCGGCCACACCCGCCGGGCAGCGACCGTACAAAACCTAAGCTGCGACCTCGGTCTGGGGTCGTCGGAGCTTGAATTCGGCGCGCATGGTCTCGCCTTCAGGGGACAATTTGACCGGATGGACCGCGCGAATGCCCTGTTGCAGCAGCTGAGCCGCGTCGATCGGTAGAGGCGGCCGGAACTGAATCCAGACGTCGGGACGCGCGGGATCGACGTTGATATCGAGCAACTGGTGGCCGACGGCTTTGGTTGCCAAGCCCAGGAGCACGTCCTCCTCGACGGTCAACGCGCGATAGCGGGGTGGGATGCGGTCGAAGTACCCGGAGTCGCTGAGCGCTCGCAGGGTGGCGCCGTGGATGCCGCTGAGGGCGCCTAGCACGTGTTCGCCGAACTCGTAGCCGTTGCGGCGAGCGGCGGCCAGATAGCGGGCCCAGAAGGGGCGCCCGACCCGAATCGAGTGGCGATCCTTGTGGAGCCCGACCGGCATGAGATCGAGAATCATGTTGCGGCGGATCCGCCGAAATTCACGCGCGCTGCCGTTCGCAGCCACGCGATAGGCGCCGACGATGCCCGGTCCGTCGGCGGTGAGCCGACGGCGGATCAGATCGACCAGCCCGGGACCGATCACGCAGGTGTCGGGGTCGATCTTGATGACGAGACCGGGGGTGACCGGCTCAGCGGCGATCGCCGACAGCAGGGAAAACATCGAGCGCGCGATGCCGCGGTAGCCCCGAGGCTCAGGATTGCGGAGGACGCGGCTCCGCGGATGATCGGCGGCCCACCGCACGAGCGCGTCGTACGTGCCGTCGATCGTACAGTCGTCGAGGATCCACGCTTCCGCCTCGGGCTCGAAGGCCGCCATGCTGTCGAGCGAATCGACAGCGATCTTGCCCTCACCGGGTCCGACGGCCATCACAAATATTACGCGACCCGTGGCCAACGCTAACCCGTCCATCGTAGCCCCCCGAGAAATCGCCCCGCCCTGGATGATCGGCGCGGGTACGCGTTCTCGCAAGAATTGCGCGCGGCGAGGCGTAGAACCGATTGGCTCGGACCGCGCGGCTGTCCGAATCGAGTGGTTTCGGGTCAGCTAGAGCTAGTACAGCCTACGGGGGTCAGAGGTCCAGGGGCGGCCGTCCGAGTGACGAGGAGGCGCCCGGTCAGAATCCTTGACGTATCCCGATCCCGACCGTAGTGCCGTAATACTCACGTTGGGCGTTGTACGGATGCGCGGTCGTGCCCGTGAAGAAGCCGAAGATCGCGTTGTTGAGGTTGAGCACCTGCGCGGTGAGCGCCGTGGTGCCAAATACCGTCCACGTCAATGCCCCGTCGATCTGCCAGTGCGCGTAGTTGTAGACGTCTCCGGAGGCCGGGTTGCTGGTCCCGTCGGTGCCGTACTGATAAATGCTCGCTGACGTATACTGACCGGCGAGCCGAGCAGTGACCGGGGAATAATCATAGAGCAGCGCCACGTTGAACATGTTCGGGAACTGCCGCGGAAGCGGGGTGTGACGAACTGGCGTGTTCGCGTAGGGGAAGACCGGGGTGCCCTGGGGCGTCAGGTAGCTGACCGAGTCGAAGCCCGGAATCGGTACGACCGCCCGAGACTCGACGTGCGTGTAGTTGACGTCGAACCCGATTCCACTCCAGGCGGCCGGCAGAAAGGTCAAATGCTGCGTGTAATCGACTTCAGCGCCCCACAGATGGGCGCTCGGGCCGTTCTGAAATTGCGTGGCATAGAATCCCGCGTACTGCGCCTCCGGACCCGCGTACAGTGCCGTGCGCTCAAAAATGAAGTCATGAATGTCTTTGTAGAAGACGCCCCCTGAGAGCACCCCGACCGACGGGAAGTAGTGCTCCCCGAGCAGGTCGAAATTCCACGCGTACTCGGGCTTGAGATTCGGGTTGCCGGTGCTGATCGGGCTCGAGATCTGGCCCGGCTGCGCGCCGGCGGCATTGAAGCTCGGCGCCAATTGGATGTAGTCCGGCCGGGCGATGCCTTTCGTCACGGCGGCCCGCACGTTGGTGTTGTCGTCGAGCGCGTACCGCAATTGCAGGCTAGGAAACAGATCGGTATACGAGCTCGTTCCGTGTACGACCGTCGAGCCGAGCGTATCACTCGGACTCGACGTGGCGTGGCCGGCGTATCCCACCACGGTGTTTTCCAGTCGAAGCCCGAGGTTGATGTGTAATGCGCGGACATCGAGCGTCTGCATGACATAGCCGGCAATCACCTGCTCCGTCCCGGCAAAGGTCGCAAGATTGTCCGACAGCGCCTGCCCCGAGGCTTCCTGGAATTGACCCGAGTTGCTGCCGAAGTAGTTGTTGACGGCCGGAATGCTCCCATAGGGCGCGAGAGGGTAGCACCCGGAACAGATGTGGCCGTAGAAATTTGGATTGTTGTAGGTCGACAAGAATTGGGCTAACGTGATGGGGTTTGAGCCGGTGTAATTGAACTGCGGCTGAAACGATAGGTAGCCTTTGTGCTCGTTGTCGATCTTGGCGCCGAACTTGAACGTCGCGGGGAGGCCGCCGAGTTGGTACGGCAGGAGCGCATCGGCCTTCGCCCCGACGGTCTGTCCGCTATTCAACTCGTTGTCCGTTTCGAGCGTGCCGAGCTGGTAGTTGCTCGGGTTGGCGATGGCACTGCGGACCGCTGGCGACACCGAGTATGTGGGAATCAAGGGACTCGTGTTGTACGTGTACGAAAACGAGCTCAAATTGTTGACGCCGTTGTAGTCGTCCTGATAATGGTCGTGCTGCGTCGCTTGCGAGCCGGCGTAATTCGCCGCGTACGAGAGGTGCACGTGGCCCAGGTCCTGCTTGCCACCGCCGGTGAATCCCCATGTATGTTCGATCGGGCCTCGATTGGCCACGGCGTTGCTGACGCTCCCATCGGTGACCGTGGGGACGCCGTTGACTAACGCATCGGTACCGCCTGAGACATCCGTTTCCCACCGGTTGGCCTCGTCGAAGAACGCGCTCCACAGCCCTTTGACGTAAATCGACGATGTGGGTGAGAAGCGATAATCGAGATCCCCGCCGGCGCCGTAGCGTGTGCGGTAGTAGTCGTATTCGCGTTGGCCCCATGCGGTGGGGAACACATGCGTGAAGGCAGAGCCGTTGGGCACCGGAGTGAACCCCGTCGGGCCGCCAGCAACGTCGGCCTGGAATGCCGGCTCGACGTCGTTGATCACGCGGTTCGTGCGGTCGTAGGTACCGCTGAAGAGGAAGCCAAACTTCTGCACGTCGCCCACGCGACCGCCATAGCTCATGTTCGCCTGACCGTTGTTGTTGCTTTGCAGCGACTGGTAGGCGTAGGTGCCCGAGAAGTAGCCGTGTGGCGCGCCTTCCGGGACTTTTGTCACCAGATTGACGGACCCACCGATCGCGCGGGCATCCTGATCGGCGGTGAGCGTCTTGGAGACCTCGATGGCGCCGAGGAGGTCCGCTGGCACGTCGTCGAGCTTCACCGCGCGGACGTCGGTGGCGAGCGTCCCCGGCACGTCGGCGCCATCGATTGTGACATGCTGAAAATCCGGCGGCGTCCCGCGGATCTCGACGTACTTGCCCTCGCCCTCATCCCGCTCCGAGGTCACGCCGGGTAGGCGCGCCAACGCTTCGGCCGCGTTGGCGTTCGGGAGCGCGCGAATCTCATCGCCCGACATCACGGTTATGATGTTGTCCGCGTCCTTCTGTTCCTGCAGGGCGCCCGCCGTCGTCTCGTTCAGCCGTGGCGATGTGACGACCACCGACTTGAGCGTGTTGGCATCGGCGTGGAGCACGACGTGATGATAGGCGGTTTGGCCTGCGGTGACCGTGACCGCAAATGTGTCCGGCTTGAACCCGATGAAATGCGCTTGCAGCCGGTAGGCACCGGCCGGAAGTTGCGCGATCGCGTACGCACCATCGGCGGCCGCAAAGACGCCGTACCGGGCGTTGCCGAGGACGCTGATGGACGCCGCGATTGGGGCGCCCGCAGTGTCGACGATCCGGCCAGCGATCGTTCCGTTTTGTGTTTGAGCGACTGCCATCGCAGGTGCAGTCGCCATGCCTCCGATTGCGGCGAGAAGAGCAAACAGCGGGGCATTCAGCGGGTGGACGAAAGCTAGACGCATGCGTGATCTCAGAGTACGGGTTTCCGCACGGTGGGCTGAGTGCGAAGCTACGCCCGTGAGACATCCGTCGAGGTCACGCTTCCGCTACTTCATGTACCGACTCTGATCGTCGTTCGTTACGCCTCGTGACACAGCATGCCCGCTATGTCACGAGGTGGGGGCCGCGACGACGCGCCGTCATCGGCCACACACAAACGTTCCGGCTCTACAGAGACGTAGAGCCGGAACGCTCGAGCTGTTGTTAGCTGTTGTTAGCTGATGTTACAACCACGGTGTTACATACGGCCGGCGCGATCTGTCGTCGGCGTCACCGGTGACCGCGGATTAGCGATCAGTGACTATCTGTGGTGGCCGCCGCCGCCCCCGCCGCCCCCGCCGCCCCCATGCCCACCACCGCCCCCGCTATGGCCCCCGCCACGGGATCCGCCGCCGCCGCTGGCGCGGGTTCCACCGCCGCCTTGCCGGGGGCCGGATTCGCGCGCTCCACCACCCTCGCTCCGCACCGAGTTTTCCGGCGCGGATTCGACGCGGTGGCCCATCGCGCGGGCCGACCCGCCGCCCTCGCCACGTCCAGCCGACGGCGACTCGTAGCGGGAGCCACCGTAGGAGCCTTGGCCATTCGACTCAGAGCGCGACACACGTGCGGCCGTGGCTGGCCCACCACGCATCGTCTCCCCCGCGTAGCCGGTACGTGCCGACTGGCCGACTTCGCCAGCCGACCCGCGGACGACGAGCCGTCCGGAGCCCGGTTGCGCGGACTGCCCCATCGCCTGCACGCGACGGAACACGGTCGGATTGCCTGCGTTGCCGCCGACTCCGCCACGGAACGCGCCCGCGCTGATACCGCCGCGTGACGAGGTGAGGCGCGCGTTGGCGAAGATCGCATTGCCGCGGCCCGCCGCAAACCCGGCGCCCCGTGGACGGAAGCCAACCTGCGGGCCGCCGATGAAGGGACGCCCGTTGAAGATCGGCCGCTGCCCGACGCCCAGCCCAAAGCGCCCGGGGAAGTATCCTCCGCCGAAGCCAAACCCGAAACCGAACCCGAAGCCCGAGCCGAATCCGTACCCAAATGGCGAGTAGTCCCAGGGCGAATAGAACCACGGGTTATACGCGAACCCGTAACCCGGGCCGCACACCCACGGGTCGCAATACGGGTCGTACCCCCCATAGTAGGACGGGGGGTAGGGATAGTAGTCGGATGATCCGCCGTCACCGCCGGACGCATACGAGGAGCGTGCGCGATCGCGCGGTGACGTCACGGTATAGTTCGCGAGGTCGTAGTCGAACCGGCCCCCGGATGTCGCCATCCGCTGGATCACATCGGTGAGCGTCGCTTCCGCGCTCTGCCCGCGAGCGGTGTCGGGAAACGCGCTCGAGTTCCACGCGCTGCCGCCGTTGGCGAACTCGTCGAATTTGAATGGGTCCTTCGAGACAGCCGCGTAAATCGTCCCCGTGCCGCGGGTAGCGGACACGACGAAGCTCCCGTCCGACGTGTGCGACCGGACGTCGAATTCCTCGCCGCCGTGCACGAAGTCATCATCGGCCGGACTCTCCGGGTACAACACGGACACGCGGCCGTTCGGGTCGGCCCGCAGCACGACGAGATAGGCATCGTCGCGCACCTTGACCCGAACGCGGGCCCGATCGCCGGCATCGAACACGTTCTGACTGTTGAGCGTGATCCGCACCGCCGGCTCATCCGCAGCGGCGTTCTGTCCGGCGCCGCTGGTCGCGCTTCCCACCGCAGGCATCGGCGCGACCGCCGCCGACCCGAAAAGGAATGCCCCTAGCAACGTCGAGATCATAAACGCCTCCATCACCTGCTCAAGAGAGTGAAATTCTACCGCACAACGTGATACCCCACATCAGTGCCCGAGTGCCACCTACTTCTCCTTCGGCTTCTCCTCGTCCTTTGGCGGTGCAGGTGGCGGCTTCGGCTTGGCGTGCTTGGCTTTGTGCTGCTTGGCCGCCCCGCTATTGGCCCCACTGTTGGACCCGCTGTTGGAGCCGCTGTTCGTGCCTCCACTCGTGCCGCTTGCAGCGCCCGTTCCCGCGCTGCCGCTCGCGCCGGGTTTGACGCCCGATGCGCCGCCTTCGGCCGCCGTGCCACCGGTACCCACTCCGTGGTTCTCCGACGGTGGGTTGCCACCCACGACGGCTGGCTTGGAAGTTGTCGTCGTGTTGTCGGCTGCGCCAGACGGTACACGGGTCGCCGTAGCGGGCGCGGCCCGATCCGGCGGATGCGGTACCGTGCTCGCGGGACGCGGGGTGTTGTTCACCCCACTGGCGTTCGTCGTACTGGACGCCGAGCCCGCGCTGGTATTGCTATTCGCCCCAGTTGATACGCGATTCGCGCTGGCCGGCGGCGGCACGACGTGCGTGCCGGGTGCAGCGTCGGGCGGCCGCACCGCGGAGTGGGTCGCCGCAACGGTCCGCGGAACGAAGCCTTGGCCCGCCGCGCCGGCGACCGGCGCAGCAGCGGTGAGTCCGCCGCGAGCGGGCTTGAGACCGCCGCCGTTCGGCGAGTACGACGCAGGCTTCACCAGTGCCGTGTTCGGGCTGCTGAGTGTTGGAGAGCTCTGGCGGATCGCCGCCTCCTGCGCCGGCGCAAGCGGGCGACCGCCATTGGCGGCCAGCGCTTGCTGCTTCGCGGCGAAGGGGATCGGTGCCGGCCGCGGCGCGACATTCGCCACCACCGCCCGACTCTCGATCGCCGACGGTGGGGCCTTGGCCGACTCATTCGTATTCACGGCAGCCAAGCTGGCGCGCGTCGGCACGATCGCCGGCGCGGATCCCATCGGCGGCGCGGTCTGCATCTCATGCGTCACCGCGATGGGTGCCGACTGGACGGGGCGCGCACTCGAAAACGCGGTGCCCGTGGTCGCCGTGATGGCGCCTGGGGCCATCCGGTTCCGGTACTCGACGCTGGTGACGTTCGTCGTGTTGTTGACGACCGTGATGTTGGTCACGTTCGTCACGTTGGTGACGTTGACCTGGCGAACGTACGTCGGACTCGTCGCGTACGCCGGGTGATACACCTCTTGGGGTCCGAGCGCGAACCATGCGACCGCCGCGCCGACACCGACCGCGACCGCGACGCCCCCGGGACGCGGCCCGGGACCGCCACCGACGAAGACGACGAGCGCGGGCGCATAGACGGGCCGGGGCGCGATTTGCCCAGGGACCCATGCCCATCCGCCGCCGACGTATGCCCAGCGACCGTAGTGATAGGGCGCGTATCCCCACGGCGCGTCATCGACCCACGTCCACCCCCACGGATCGACCCATACCCATTGGCCGGTGTGGTACGGCGCCCAGCCTGCGGGTTCGTTAGCCGGAACCCACACCTGACCGTAGCCCTCGGCGTAGCGCCACTGCCCGTACTGATCGAGATCGTCGTAGCCCGGCATTTCCCGAGATACGTAGCGCGCGGACACGGCGTTGTCTTCGCGCTGGTCGCGGCTCACGCACCATTGGTCCCACGCATCGGGCGTGGGCGCATCGGTGAGATCGTACGTCGGAGAATCGACGCCCCTGATCGACGCCTGCTGCCGCGGATTGACGGCGAACGACGACCCCGCGGATGTCACTTGGGCATTGCCCGACCACACCGCGACCACGGTCGAGTTGCCGTCGGGTCCGACGTCCACGCGATACTCGCCGGCCTGGCCGAGTGCGACCGCACCATTCGGCGCGTCGATCTCGTAGACCTGTCCATCGTCGAGATGCCGAATGCGAATATTCATCGATCCCTGCGCAAGCCGTACCTGCAGGGTATTGTCATCGAGCGCCGTGAAGTCGAGTTCAGTCTGCGAGCTGATCCGAATGACCGTGGACCCGACGTGAACCTCAGCCCGTGAGTCATTGTCAGTCCACAGGCGGTCGCCGGTGGTCAGGGGCCGATTCGGTACGGCCGCGGCCCACTCGTCGCTACCGGCGGGGCGGAAGGACACGGCGCCCGTCATGTAGTCGAGTCGGCCGACGCGTGCCGGCGGATCGGCATCGAGTTGGCTCGGTGTCAGAACGCCCAATGCGCCCGCCGCAGCAATCGTCATGACCCCCGAAAACCACCACGTTCTCAGCATGTCGTACCCTCCGGCTATGCAGTCTTACTGGCAAGGGCTGGTCCGTGAATTCCACCTCCCCCTGCTGACGACTTATGAATCTGATAAGTCATTATCTAGTTTCCGGTTACCCCGCTACGAACCACGTGCTGCCGAGTCCGCTGCTGGTGACAGTGCGCCCCGGCCTAGACTATTCGATGACCTCTAAAGTGGACACGGTCGAGCGGTCGTGACCGTACCAACCACGGGGGCGCCTGAGCGGCCCGGTCAAGGACACGACCCCGCCAGGGGAGACGCTGGGAGCGCCGTCGCGGATTCCGCCCGTCGCCCGCTGTCCGACCGCCGAGGTGGACGCCGGACCGCGCGCAGTACGCCGTGGCTCGCGCTGGTCGCATTGGGCGTCGTGTACGGCGATATCGGCACGAGTCCGATCTACGCGCTCAAAGCGTGCTTCAGCCGAGAGTACGGTCTCGCGCCGACCGCCCCAAACGTGTACGGCGTGGTCTCACTCATCCTCTGGGCGCTCACGATCACCGTGAGCATCAAATACGTCGCCGTCATCATGCGGGCGGATAACCACGGCGAGGGCGGAATCCTCGCGCTGCTGGCGATCATCCGCGGGGAGCGCGACGCGCCGCGCACGCGGCGCCGGGGGTACCTCGTCGGGTTGGCCCTCTTCGGGGCGGCGCTGTTGTATGGGGACGGCGTGATCACGCCCGCGATCTCAGTACTGAGCGCGGTGGAGGGGCTGCACGTCGCATCGCCGCGCTTCGTCGGACTCTCGGTGCCCGTGAGCGCGGTGATTCTGTTCGCGCTGTTCGCCGTCCAGCGGTTCGGCGTCCATCGCGTGGGCAGCGTGTTCGGGCCGGTGATGGTCCTCTGGTTCCTCACGATTGCGGGATTCGGCGCGATCGCGGTGGCCCAGTCGCCGATGATCCTGCGCGCGATCGATCCCTCGTACGCGGTCCAATTCTTCCTCGCACACGGGCTACACGGCTTCGTCATCCTGGGTGGCGTCGTGCTCGCGGTGACGGGGGCCGAAGCGCTGTACGCGGACATGGGCTACTTCGGCCCATCACCGATCCGGTGGGGGTGGTTTGGACTTGTCTTCCCGTCCCTGCTGCTCAACTACGCGGGCCAGGGCGCATTGATGCTGCACGACGCCGCCGCGGTCGCCAACCCCTTTTTCCTCCTGGCGCCGCGGGCGGTGCTCTTTCCGTACGTCGCCCTCGCGACGATCGCCACGATCATCGCCTCGCAGGCGCTGATTTCCGGAGTCTTCGTCCTCACCAACCAGGCCATCCAGCTCGGCTACGCCCCGCGGCTCACGGTCGTCCACACCGCGCCCACGACCGAGCATGTGTACATGCCCGCGATCAACCGCGTGATGATGCTCGGATGTCTGCTGCTGGTGGTGACGTTCCGCTCATCGGATGCCTTGGGCGCGGCCTACGGGATCGCCGTCACGGGGACGATGGCGATCACCACGGTGTTGTTCTACTCCATCGCTCGCACGCAGTGGGGATGGTCGCGCGCCCGGGCGGTTCCCCTGTGCGCGGTGTTCCTCGTGGTGGACGGGGCGTTTCTGGCCGCGAATGCGCTCAAGATCGCGCACGACGGGTGGGTGCCCCTCGCGATCGCGGCCGCCGTGTGGATCCTCATGACGACGTGGGCCTGGGGTCGCGCGCGACTCGTGGCCTTCCGCCGTCACAACGCGGTGCCGCTCACCGATCTGTTCGCGCGTCTCGAACACGAACGCACGCCGCGCGTGCCGGGGACCGCGGTCTTCCTCACCTCGCACCCCGACGGCGCGCCGCGGGTCCTCATGCGGCAGCTCGACTACACGCATGTCCTGGCCTCGCGCGTCGTGCTCATTCGCATCGTCTTCGAGGAGCGGCCGTGGGTGCGGGGGGCGGAGCGGATCGAGATCGAGCCGCTGTCCCAAGGATTCGTACGCGTGGTCACGCGGGTCGGGTTCCTGCAGGAGCCCGATCTGTCGGCGGTGCTCGCGGAATGCCGGCTCGGGCACGTCGCGCTGGCGGCCGCGGACACGGTGTACTACATGAACAGCGAGCGGCTGGTGCTGACCCCCGAGCGCAATCCGCTGCGCCGCTGGCGCAAGGCGTTGTTCGGGGTGCTCATGCGCAACTCGCGCTCGGCGCCGGATTTCTTCGGACTGCCCGCGGACCGGGTCGTCGAGATCGGGGAGAAGGTGCCGTTCTAGTAGCTGCTGTCGGAACACGCGAGGGTTGGCGACCTTTTGGCCGAGCCACCGAGCGCCTCGCGCTTCGTTTGGGTGCCACGCTGTGGACGACCACCTGGGACGCTCAGTAGCCGAGCGTGACGCGAATGACGAAATACCGCGGCTGCGGGACGACGGTTTGCCCGGTGATCGGATCGGTGTTGCCGTTCGTGTTGATCTCGGGATCGGTTCCCTTGTAGGGGGTCCAGAGCCAGAGGTTGCGCGCGAGCAGGGAGATCGCGGCCGACGTCGTCCGCAGGGCGCGTGCGATGCGCGAGGTCGCAGTCACGGTGAGCGACAGCTCGCGCAGCCGAACGAACGACGCATCTTGGGCGGGTCCGAAATACGAATCCTGACGCATGGCGACGGTCTGCGCTTGCTCGATCAGGGGTGCATGCGGATCGACCGATCCTCGGCTGGTCCCCTCCAGCAGCTGCAGCGCGAGCACCGGGTCGATCATCCGATTGCCGCCCTTGTAGTCGGCCAGCACGCCGATCCGAAACCGGCCGCCGACGATGCCAATCGTATTCTGCAGCGCCGCCCCGCGGGTCGGCAGCGAGCTCCCCTGCTCGACCGGAGCGCTCCCCGTCACCTCGTTCGGCTCGATGATGCCGTCGCCGTTTTGGTCGTGGTACGTGATGTTCGGTTCCCAAAGCGAATACAGCGGGTACCCGGGCGTCGCACGAAAGCTGCCGTTCAGCAACGTGTTGGATACGATCGGCGACGCGTTGGGATAGAGCGTGATGACACAGTTGGCGTTCGTCCACGCGTTGAGGCTTGCATCCCAGGTCACCATCGGAGTCCGAACGGCGGACGCCGCAACCGACAGCTCGACGCCTCGGTTCCGAACGACACCCGAGCTGATGATCGAGGTACCCAGTGCATTCGACAGAAAAAACGCCATGTGATCGATCGTGCGGTCGTAGAAGTTGCCGGCAACCGACAGACGTTGGTCGAACAGCGTGGCATCCATGCCGGCTTCGTATTCCGTGATGAAGTCGGGGTCGATTCGCGCGCCGCTGGCGGGCGTGAACAAGCCCGATCCGGTCGTGTTGAGCGGCAGGCCGAATCCAGGACTCGCCGGGAGGTCCGACGTCCGGCCATATGCCGCGTGCACGCGAAGTGCGTCGTCGCCATGCGTTACGGCGGTCCACGACGCGGCGAAGCGCGGCAGTCCCTCCGTGGAACTCCCGAACAGTCCGAACGGCCCCTCGGCCCGAAATGCCGCGGTGAGCGAGAGCCGATCCGCATCGCTCACCGTTTCCTCGATGTACGCGCCCCGCTGATTCGCGGCGGTGCTCTGGTTCGAGTTCGAGGTGATGATCCGCGGCCCGATGGTGTTGCTGAGCAGCTCGACGTCGCGCTCCGACCGAAGCTGTGCCCCGATCGTGGTCCGCATCGACCAGCGCCGTCCGATCGGCAGGTCGGCGCTCACGTCGGCATCCGCCGAATGCTCGTCGGTCACCCGGTGATCGTCGGACTCGAGGCCGTCGGGCAAGAGTTCGGTTTGCGCATCGATGGCGTGGATCAACTCGACAGAATGAGCGTCCGAGTGATCCGTGCCGCCCGATGCATGCGCCGTGATCCCGGTGGCGATCCGCCAGGTCACCGCCCCGCCCAAGATGGATCGGTACAAGCGGTCGGTCGCTTCGTTGGCAAAGAGCGACCGCGGCCGCAATGGACCGCCTAACCACCCGTCGTTGACCGCACTCGAGCCGGATCCGAGCGCCACGGCTTCGGCAAGTCCCTGGTCGTCCGCGGTGCGGTGATTGCCTCCGATACCGTTTCCGAAGAGCGTGAGGTCGGCATGCGTCCCGAAATCGACGCCGAGCGTGGCGCGAAGGTTCGTGCGGTCGAGCGAGTTGGGCCGTAGCTGTCCGGGCAGCGGCGCCGCCCCGTCTTCCGTCGTGAAGAGCTGTACGTCGGACGCGGGCATCTTGAGAATCCCGGTTTCGTTCTGCCGGTCGCCGGACAAGAAGTAGCGGCCCGGACCCACCGAGCCGCCGACCTGCAATCCGAGGTGGTCCCGGTATCCGTTGGTGAGCGGCGACGTCGCGCCGGTGCTGAGCGGCGAGAAGTGCGTGATGCTGTCCAGGACGCAGGTGCCGTTGATCTGCTCCAGGAGCTGGCAGTCGGTAGCGCTCGATGGGGACGCGGTGGTTTGCCCCCATCCGAAATAGCTGTCGGCCTCTCGGGTCGGCGGCGGGGTCAGCACGCCATCTTCGGCAAACGCACTCCAGTGCGCGGTCGCGGACGCGGGCCGGCGCGTGGTCACCAGCACGACGCCGTTCCACGCATCGATCCCGTACTGCGTCGTCGCGGCCGGCCCGGTCAGCACGTCGATGCGTTCGATCTCATTTGGGTTCAGGTCCTCGAGTCGCCCTGATGCGAGCGGACCGCTGGAGACGAGTCCAATCGAGGTTGCGGCCGCACCAGTCATGAACGTCGGGGGATCGGCGGCGATCCGCACGCCGTCCAAGTACATCACCGGATCACTCCCCGCGATCAGCGAGCCGCCGCCCCGGATGATGATCCGCGCCCCGCTGCCACTCATCCCACCGCCGCTCTCGACATCCACCCCCGGGAGTCGCGCCGTCAGGAGATCCGTGAACTGCAAGATCGGCGCGGTCGGCACGATGGAGTCGGCGCGAATGGTGCCGATGGACGCGCCGACCTGGAGCCGCGGCAATCGGCCACCGGTCGCGGGGACGGAATCGCCGGCGCCGCGCGCGGGGCCCGCGCTATCGGTGGCGCTCTGCGCGCGCGCGTCGAGCGCCGAGCTGAGCATCATCACCGCCGCGAGCGCAACAAGTCCGGGCGTGTGCGCGCGGACCCTCGAGTCGTGCATCCGATCCTCGGCAAAAGACCGTGAGGCTCGGAATATGGGAACAGCCTCAACCGACGCCGGATATACCGCCCGGCGGACCGGCCGTCAAATCACCCAAATGACCGGGCACCGGGCCGATCGCCGAAACAACGCGCGGCGACCCGGCCCGCCACGACGGCGGACACCATCTCATGCCACTGGAGAGCGTCGCCCGCCAATTACAGGCCCTCTAGGGAATGAACTCGACCCCGTAGGGGATCGCCAACGACGCGAGCCACGGCGGGTCGTCGTCGAGTGGGACGGACTCGACGACCTCGATCGCGTCCGCCGCGCGGTCGAATAGCGCAACCGACATCTCGCCGTCATCATGCCGAGCACGATAGGTGACGCCGTCAGGATGCTCCGGCCGTGCCCAAATGCGGTGCGCCATCTGACGAGATCGCGGGTCGTCATCGCCGGTCGTCGCCGCCGCGGATATCCCGGCGCGGACGAGACCAGGGCCGTGCAGCGCAGCGATCGCCATCGCCCGACGTACCCGAATCCGCGTCAGTCGACGCGCGCGAATCTCGTCCATCGCGATGTAGTCCACGTCCGGCTCGCGCAGGAGCACTTCCGCGAACGACGCTTCACGCGTCCCCCCGACATACGCGACGCGATATTCGCCGGCCGGGGCGTCGAACCGATGGTGCGGGACAGTGCCCGGTGACGGCCCAAACCGCAACGGCTCGTGCTCCGCGCGGTGAATCCGCCACCAGATGGTGCCCACGATAATCCGTTCCACGAGCGGGCTCCGTGCGATGCTACCCCCCCTGCTCGCCCGCCGTCCGCGCGACGCGCAACGCCTCCTCCACGAGTCGGACGTCGCCGCTCGCCAATGCTTCGCACATGGTATGGCCCCCGAGCGTCGCCGGCTTCCCGATCAGGAGCTGGAGCTGCATCCATTCGTTGCGCCACCCGCACGCGGCCAGCCACTCGCGCAGGCGTGGGACGACGACGCCATCGGCCGTGAACTGAGCGCTCGGGTACCGGTAATCGCCGCTCGGCGACTTGATCGCCAAGAGCTTCCCCTCGCCGCGCCGCTTATCCACCGCCTGCCGGGAAATACCGAGCATTGCGCCCACTTCGGTCGCGCCGACCACGCCACCCGCGCGCTCGATGACACGGCGCTTCCGCTCCGCGGATCGGGCGTACGACGCCGCCAGCGGCTCCCCCGCCTCCACTCCCGGCGCCAGCACCGCGCCCTCGGCCACGAGCCGGGCCATCGAGCCGATCGCCGTGGGAGCTGCGAGCGCCGTCCGCACCACGCTCTCCGGTATCTCGCGCACGAGCGCCAACAGCGCGTAGGCCGACCGGGCGAACAGGACTTCCTTGAGATCAGAGTCCGGTCGCGCACCCGCCGCGGCGTGGAATGCGGCTTCGGCCCACGTGGGGCGGGACCCTCCCGCGGGTGTGGCGACCGGACCCGTATTGCGAGCGCGCTTCTTGGGCGGGGATTTTGCCATTATAACCCTTCGTGGTTGACGTCATATACATACGATCAGAACATTACGACGTCAACTGTCTCGTGTTGCCAGTCTGCTCTTAGGGGAACGCCGCGTCCACCGCGTCGCACCACACGTGCAGGAGCATCAGGTGCACTTCTTGGATATGCGCGGTCACGGTGCTCGGCACCCGGACCACGTGGTCGGCGTCAGCCCCAACGAGCCCGGTCTCGCCGGTCAGCGCGACCGTCACCGCGCCACGCCGCTTCGCGGCCGCGAGTCCCCGCACCACGTTCTCCGAGGTGCCACTCGTGGTGAGCCCGAGCGCCAAGTCACCCGGCCCCGCGAACGCCTCCACCTGCCGCTCGTAGAGCGCCCCATATCCGAAGTCGTTGCCGATACAGGTCACGATTCCAGCGTCCGCGGACAAGGCGATCGCCGGCAGCGGCCGGCGCGTGCGCAGATACCGCCCGACCAGCTCACCCGCCAGATGACTCGCCTGCGTCGCACTTCCCCCATTTCCGAAGGCGAGCACCTTGCCGCCCCGCTCCAGTACCTCGACGAGCGCCTGGCCCACTTTCGTGGCCACGCCCGACAGCTGCTCGATGCTCGACCGGACGACCCGCTGGTGCGCCTCGAAGTGGTCATTCATCCGTCCCGACGCCATGTCGTATCGCTCTCCCGGTTGGTTCGCGAGGGGAATCTGCCCGCCCGAGATCTGTTTCGCGAGGCGGTCCTGGCACAGATTCTTCATCAGAATCGCCGCACCAGGAGGACACATGGCCGCCGCAAAGCGTGGCAAGGCGAAGGCAGCAGGAGATCGCAAGACGAAATCCGCGGGATCGCACGATCCGAAAAAGGCCCCCGCTGCGCTCGACGAATATCGGAAGAAGCGCGATTTCAGCAAGACAGCCGAACCCGCTGGCGGCGGCGCGGCACGCACGGGCACGCTTCAGTTCGTCGTGCAGAAACACGCCGCGCGCAACGTGCACTTCGATCTCCGCCTCGAGCTCGATGGGGTCATGAAGAGCTGGGCGGTACCCAAGGGTCCCAGCCTCGACCCATCCGTGAAGCGACTCGCGATGCAGGTCGAGGATCATCCGATCGAGTACAATACGTTCGAAGGGACGATCCCCGCCGGTGAGTATGGCGGCGGCACCGTCATGCTCTGGGATCGTGGCACCTATATCGCCGATCCGGCGATGGCCAACGGCGCCAGCGATGAGGTCGCAGTCCAACACGGGTACGACAAGGGCGACCTCAAGGTCGTGCTCAACGGCCAACGCCTGCGCGGCTCCTGGGTCCTGGTACGTACGCGCTTCGGCCCTGGCGGTTCGAGTAGCAAGCCGTCGTGGCTGTTGATCAAGCATCGCGACGCGTTTGCCAAACCCGGCGCCGATATCGTGGCCGATGTCGCCACGTCCGTGGAGTCGGGGCGCACGATGGAGCAAATCGCCGCCGCCAAGGGCGACGATGCACGCGTGCACTCAGCGAACAACGAACCGTCGTTGGTCACCCCGCGGAAGCCACCGGTGTCACGGGCGAAGCCACGCCGCGCGACCCCCCGAGTGAATCGTGCGCCACCGGACGCTCATGCTGCGGCACCAACCGCCAGGAAGCGGACGCCCAAATCCAGCGGGAAGCGCTGACTCCGCTCCGCGCGCGATCCGTGTCCAGAAGTACCGCCAGCCGGCCGTCAGGGAGTGTACGCGCCGCCCCGGCGGCGCCACTCCCGCCGTCGGCCGTGTACTAGCCGGCGATGGTCTGACGCCGACCGATCATCGCCTGGGGCGCGGATTTTCGTGGGTGAGCACCGTCGGCGATCAATTCGCCCATGTTCTCGGAGGTGAGTGGCCGGGCGAAGAAATACCCTTGGCCCATCTCGCAGCCGAGCGCTCGGAGGCCATGCCACTGCTCGCGCAGTTCGATGCCTTCGGCAATCGTGCGGAGCGACAGCGTTTCGCCGAGGGCGATGATGGCGCGCGCAAGCGCGGGGTGGCCGTGCCCGGTGCCCACATCATCCACGAACGGCTTCGCGATCTTGAGGATGTCGATCGGAAACCGCTGGAGATAGCTGAGCGACGAGTAGCCCGTCCCAAAATCGTCGATGGCCAGTCGAACCCCGACGGCCTTCAGCTCTGTGAGCCGCGCCAGCATGGTTTCCGTGTGCTGCATGAGCACACTCTCGGTAATCTCCAGCACGAGACTCTGAGGTCGAAGCCCCGACCGCGCGAGAGCGCGGCGGACGACATCGACGACGTCGGGGTGCTGGAGCTGCTGGCCCGAGATGTTCACCGTAATGCTGAGGGGCGATGCCGGCTGAAATTTGGCATCCCACGCCTTGGCTTGCCGACACGCTTCGCGCAGGATCCATTCGCCCAGCGAGACGATCAGTCCCGTCTCCTCCGCCAAGGGGATGAACTGCGCCGGGTACATCAGCCCTCGGTCTAGGTGCTTCCATCGGACCAGCGCCTCCATCCCGATCACCGCTCCGGAGTCGAGCGAGACGATGGGCTGATACAGCAGGATCATCTCATCGCGTTCCAGCGCCCGCCGGAGATCCGCTTCGAGTTCCAGCCGATCGAGTGCTTCACGGTGCATCCGCGTCTCGAACCGCTCCGCGCGTCCCTTGCCCAGCCCTTTCGCGGTGTACATCGCCATGTCCGCATTCCGAAGTAGCTCGGAGGCTGTCGTGCCGGGCTCGGCGACGGCGATGCCGAGGCTCGCGGTGACGAACACCTCCTTCCCCTCCAGCCCGAACGGCTCGCGGAGGGCCGCCGTGATGCGTTCGGCGGCGAGCGACGCGAGATCGCCTACCGCGTCCTCGATGAGGACCGCGAACTCGTCGCCGCCCAAGCGGGCGACGGTGTCCGCCGCCCGGACGCATACACCGAGGCGAACGGCGACCGCGACGAGCAGCCGGTCGCCGGCCGCGTGTCCGAGGCTGTCGTTGACGGTCTTGAAGTTGTCCAGGTCGAGGAAGAGGACGGCCAGCCCGTCGTCACTCCGGTGACCACGCTCGAGGGCGTGCGTCACCCGGTCGAAGAAGAGCGCGCGGTTCGCGAGTCCGGTCAGGGGATCGTGGAAGGCCTGGTGCGTGAGTTGCGCTTCGAGCGCCTTGCGATCGCTCACGTCGCGCGCATTGACGACGATGCCCCGCACGGTGGGGTCGTGCAGGAGATTCGTCCCCACGGCCTCGATCACGAGCCACCGTCCGTCGCGGTGCTGGATGCGCCATTCGGCGGGCGCCGTCACCGACCCCGGATCGGTGGCCGTCGTGAACGCCGCGGACGCGTGGACCGCATCATCGGGGTGCAAGAGCGCCATCAATGGGTTGCCCTCCATCTCCGATGGCAGAAACCCAAACAGTTTGGTGATCGACGGACTCACGTAGCGGAGTACGCCGTCGATGTCCGCGATGGCGATGAGGTCGGTCGAGTGCTGCACGAGCGCACGGAATCGGGCCTCGTTCTCACGGGCTGCGGTCTCCGAGACGAGCCGCGCGTTCTCGCGCACGGCCGCGATCTGCCGGAGCACGACGAGGACGGTGAGTACCACGCAGCCCTCGGCCAGATACGCCCACTGCTCCCCGGGCCGCTTGATCGCTTCGTCGATCAGCAACGCGTAACACAGGACCACGGCCAGATACGGGAGCAGCGTAAAGGGCTGAACGCGCGCGCCGCCGAGACTGGGCCGCTCGCGGGCGGCCGACGGCGGCGGATTCCAGGCGTACCCCTGGCACGACCACGCCAGGAGCAGATAGGCGGCCATGAAGGTCATGTCCGTCCAATGGATCCCGCCATACCCGACGCTCTGCAGCACCAGTTGGCTCGCCAGGTCGGACGCCAGATACACGGTGATGCCGAGCAGGAGCAGGATGAATGGCGTACGACGCCGGCCCGGTGGCCGGCGGAGTATCACGGTGATCAATCCGAGGGCGACGGCCGCGTCGCCGGTCGGGTATGCGACGTCGAAGAATCGACCGAGGAAACTCTGCGTGTCGGCGAGCGCGGTCGGGCGCACGACGAGGTACCAGACGGCGATCCCGAGTCCCAGGAGAATCGTCGCGGCGTCGTACAGGAACTTGCGCTGCTCGGACTGCACGCGTCGGGCGCGCGGGAGCGCGAGCAGCGCGATCAGCCAACACGGATAGAGGACCAGATACGGGAACCCGACCCATGCATCGTTGGGATCGCGGTGCCAGGCGTGGACGTACACGAATTGGCAGATGTTTCCGGCGAGCACGCCCAAGAACCCGATGGCCGTCAGCTCGAACGCCCGCCGGAGGCCAGCGTTGTTTTCGGCCGGGATTCGGCCGGCGGTGCGCCACGCGAGCGCCGCCATCCCAAGGTTCATGGGGAGGAACGCCAGCAGCAGAATTACCTGTCGGACGACGCTGTCGGCCGGGGCTGAGCCAAGCCAGGCGACATAGGCGACGGCATAGGCCGTCATCCCGATCGGCAATAGGTTGCCGGGGTCGCGGATCCACACGCGCGGGGACCGGGTCAGCCCCTGGGGATTGGTCGCCCCCTCTCGGTCCGTGCGGGATTGATCGGGCGCGGCGACCGCCGAGTGTTCCGCCTGCACGGTGTCATCCATACGCTTGGAGGACGCATCGCGCAGTGGCCGGGATACTGCCTAGGACAGGATTTCTGGCGCCGTTAGCCGGCTGAAGAGGTCAGCGGGACTCGCCTCATCACCCGATGTGGCAGGACGCTTGTCCCCGCTTCTCGAGATATCGCTGGTGGTATTCTTCCGCCGCGTGGAAGCTGGGGGCCGGCTCGATCTCGGTCACCACAGGCTTGCGAAACCGACCGCTCGCCTGGAGCACATCGCGCGCCGTGGTGGCCGCCGCCAGTTGCGCTGGGGAGGCGTAGAACACGACCGAGCGATACTGGGTCCCGACGTCCGGTCCCTGGCGGTTGCGGGTCGTCGGGTCGTGATTCTCCCAAAAGACGGTGAGTAACTGCTCGTAGCTCACACGCGACGGGTCGAACGTCGCCTCGACCACCTCCGCGTGTCCCGTGCGATCGCTACATACCTGCTCGTACGTCGGGTGCTCGCTCGCCCCGCCGGCATAGCCCACGCGGGTGGCCAACACGCCAGGCACCTGGCGGAAGGCGGCTTCGACTCCCCAGAAACACCCGGCGCCAAAAAGCGCGGTCTCCGACGTGGTACCTGGGCGCGGTGTCGCGGCGGTCGGTGAGGGTGGCGCCGATGGGGTCGTCATGGCCGGTCTTCAAGAGGAAAAGTGGAGGCAATGAGGCAGGGACGAACCGCCTTTGCGCAACGTAATCGGGGCCGAGGGCGGAGGTCCAGCGCATCCGCCGGTCGGCTGGGGCACGGCCTGTCCGACCGCGCTAACTTGTGCACGTGCTGAATTGCCGAGCGTTCGGCGGGGTGGTCATCGGAGCGGTCGTCCTGCTCTCGCCGCGGGGTGCGCGCGCGCAACAGCGGGTCCCCGCGGTCGGTATTGGCCGGGCCGCAGCACAGATCGGTGCGGGCGTGCTCGCGATGCCGGTGGGGTTTATCGGCGGCGGGCTGGCGACGCGGTGGGTCGCCAACCGGTTCGGCGCGACATCCGACGGCGTGTCCTCGATCGCGTTAGCCGGCGCGTATGCCAGCGCCGGGTTCGCCACGGCCGCCGGCCCGACGCTCGTTGGAGGCGGCCCGCACGCCAGCGGCTCGTATTTCGGCGCGCTTGGTGGCGCGATCGTGGGCGGCACGGGGAGCGTGGCGCTCGTGCGGCTCAATCGCGCGGTCGACGCGGGCGGCGTGGCGCGCGTGTTGAGTCTCATCGGCGTGGTGATCCTGCCGAGCGTGGGTGCGACCGTGGGATACAATCTCACGCGCGGCTACCGGAGATAGCGCGCGCTCGTGATCAGGCGCCGGTGGAACGCATTCACCGACTGGTTCAATCGCCGAGAGTTTAGCGAGAACGCGGTATTACTAGGGTTCGCGAGCGCGATCGGCGTGCTGACGGCACTCGGCGTCATCGCATTCTACCGCACGATCGACCTGGCGTACGCCGTGTTCTACCGATGGCCCGGTGCGGCGCTTCCACCTGCAGCGGGGCTTGCCTACCGACCGATCGTGACGGGCGCCGGGTTTGCGCTCGCGTGGTGGGTCATGCGACGGTTCGGCCAAGGACAGGACGGGCTGAACGTCCCGGATGTGCAGCTGGCAGTCGTCCGTCGCGGCGGTTCCGTGCCGACGCGCCCCGCCTTGGCCCGCACACTGGCGAGCGCGATCACGATTGGCAGCGGGGGCTCGGCTGGGAGCGAGGGACCCGTCGTCGTGCTCGGCGCGGCCATCGGCTCGGTGTTAGGCCGCGCGTTTCGATTTACTCCGCAGCGCGTCGCGACATTCGTCGGATGTGCGAGTGCGGCGGCGATCAGCGCTGCATTCAACGCGCCATTGGCCGGGGCATTCTTCGCGCTCGAGGAAATCCTCGGATCCCTCTCGGTTGCGTCGTTCTCCCCGGTTGTCGTGGCCAGCGTGGTGGCCGCGGTCGTCTCGCGCACGGCGTTCGGGAATCATCCCGCGTTTCCCATCCCGGCGCCGTACGGCTACGGGTCGGTCGGTGAGATTTTGCTCTTCTTCCCTCTGCTCGGGATCGTCACCGGCGTTACATCGATCGCGTTCGTACGAACGTATTTCGGCTTCGACGCATTCGTCGCGCGATTCCGTGGCCGGCGGCTCGCGTGGCTGATCCCGTGGGCGGCGGGCGCGGTCGTTGGCGTGCTGGTGTGGCTGTCGCGCGGATTCCTCGTGGGGTACGGGCATCTGGCGTTGCACGCGGAGATGTTCGGTCGCTTGGCCTGGTACGCGCTGTTCGCGCTTGCCGCCGGAAAGATCATTGCCACCGCGATTACGCTTGGCGGCGGCGGGTCGGGTGGTGTATTCACGCCATCGCTCTACATCGGTGCCGCCACCGGCGGCGGCGTGGGCGTGCTCTTGATGCGACTACTACCCAGCGCGGGCATCCATCCCGAGGCGTACGCCGTGGTGGGGATGGGAGCATTGGTGGCCGGGGCGACGGACGCGCCGATCACGGGGATCCTCCTCGTGTTCGAGATGACCAATGATTATGCGATCATCATCCCACTCATGCTCACGGTGGTCGTATCCCACGCCATCGCCCGGCACTGGGAGCGGGACTCGCTGTACAGCGGCTGGCTCCGCCGCCGCGGCGAGACCATCGAGCACGGTGCAGATCGGGATGTCCTTGCGGGGCTTCGCGTGCGCGACGCGATCGACGCGAATCCCCGCGTGATCGATGAATCGGCCCCCCTGGATGTCCTGCTCGAGCATTTGGAGCGCGGCGATCAGGCGTGCTTTCCGGTGGTGGACGCCGAAGGCCATTGCGTCGGAGTGATCACGATGGCGGGATTGGGTCAGCTCGCGGCGACGCTGGGCCACGCCGGCCCGCTGGTCCGCGCGGCTGATGCGACGGAGCCTTCTGAAGTCGTTGGCCCGTCGGACTCCCTCCTCGATGCCGTGCGCAAGATGGGAGTGCGCGGCGCCGCCGCCCTACCGGTTGTGGACCGGGTTTCGGGTCAGATCGTCGGCCTCATCACGCGTGGCCACATCGTGACGGCCTACGAATCGCGCGTCGCGCGGATCGAGCGCGCCGACGGCGCCACAGCGCGTGGGCACGCGGCGGCATCATAGAAACGCTATCAACCGCGGTGAACGCACGGCGGGTTCGATGAGGTCGCTATGGACGACTTGTTGCTCGTCGCAATGTCCAGCATGGCCAGATAATGCAAGCGGGTCGAAATCGGCGCGCGGCATCATCGACTTCGGTTACCTGGGTAGCGTTAGCGGTTACACACAGTGCTGTTGCGTCGCGATGATTGCGTTATCATTTGCGGCGAATCCGTTGGCAGAAAGCCAACCAAGAGTATCCGAACGCAATCGTGGCTCCCAAATCTCTCTCAGCGGCAGCACATCGAGTGACGGCATCGCGATCGACGAGACGACGTGTTGGATTGCCCGAGTCCTCAAATGCGTCTGCCGGTACGCGGGTTGGCGGGAGTAGCGAACCACCGGCCCCAGAGCTGTTCTTCGGCATTGTGGCAGCTATTGGTGCGGAAGTCGACTTGGTGACGACCGCATTGACGGCGATTCTGGCCGAGGTTGGCTATTCCGTCGAAGACGTCCGGCTCAGCACCCTGTTGGCGAACCTCGAGAGAGTGATTCCTCTACGAGAATCACCAATCGACTCCAGATACAAAGACTATATGGACGCCGGGGACTCCTCGTGATGTATCTTCGGCTTTCCAAGACGAGGACTCCGTGACAAAAGAATCGCTAGCGAATTCATTGATTGAGGCCGCAGCGCGAGTTGAGCAGCTCCCCAAATGGGCGATCGAGCTCAACGCAGCAATGGACAGGGCCTCCTCGGCCAAGGAAGAAGCGGCCGCGCGGCAAACGCCGGGCGCGGCGTTACGTGACGAGGGAGACCAACGACGTTGAGCCGGGGCCAGCCATGGCTGGATGCGCTCGTGTTCGTCGACTCCGCTCGCGGGGCGGTAATTCGCGACGCATCGCAATAGGCACCGACCCGGTGCCAGGCATCACCTACCGTGCTTCAACATCATCAGATCCCGCCGTACCACTCGTAGCCTTGGTCACTCCAGTACCCGCCGTTGCGGGTCGGTAGGAACACGACCTTCGTCAGGTACTTGGTGTTCTTGTAGCCGAGCTTGACGGGCGAGTAGAGACGGGCGGGTCCACCATGGGCAGCACCGAGAAATGCGCCGTCCATGCCGTAGGCGATCATTGTTTGCGGATGCGTGGCGCTCTCGATGTCCCAGCTCTCGTGGTAGTCATCGTCGAATGACTGGAAATCCACGTACCGAGCGCCGGGCGCGGGACGGACGACCGCCGCTAGATCGCGAAGCCGCACGCCCGTCCACGATGCAATGGCCGACCAGCCCTCGACGCAATAGTGGTTGATGCGCTGTGTCACCGCCGGCAGGCGCTGGAGATCAGCCAGCGAGAATCGCATCGGAGTGGCGACCATGCCGCTCACCTCGAGCGCCCACGGGCCTTGCGAGGCATCCCATATCGGAACGGTGGGTGCGATGAAATAGGCCGGAAACGCGGTGCCCGCGTTCCGCGCGTTCTTACCCGCAACGTCCATCGAGGTGTGGCGGAAGAGCACGCGTTCCACGGATTCGTTCTTCCGTTCGGCGTAATCCAGGAGTCGTTGCGCGCGCTTGGGCCCGGGACTGCCACACGCGGCGAGGAGGGCCGCGCCGATCGTGCCGCCGCCAGTGAGTAGGAAATGCCGACGGTCGAGTGCGTGTCCGCCGCGCGCGGTAACCATCCGCTCGGTGAGCGCCGCAATGCGCCGCTCGAAATCCCGGGCGTCAGTCATGGCGGGACGAGTGTGGGGCAGCCACTGTCATTGAGGGCCACCTGGGACTGCGGGCGGCGCATCGACGGCCGTCGGCTCTGTCGGCTGCGCCCACCGCGGCAGGAGATGATAGAACGGCCGCCCGTTCCGTCGTTCGGGTGCAAATCGCTCGTTGTACCGGCCCGTGATCATCGACGGGAGGACGTAGGGATCCACAGCGAAAACCATGAAGACATGGCCGGCCGCGAGTCCGAGGAGGGCGACCATTCCCATGAAGTGCCAGTAGCGCGCCCACACGTAGCCGCCGAAGAGCGCGGTCAGCGGCGCCAACTCGACCGGCTTCCAGATCGCGATGCCGGACAGCACGATCAGCGCGCCAATCCATGGCATGGCGAAATAGGCGCCTTTTTGCAGGGCGTTGTACTTGCCTTGCAGCGGATGGTCGCGACGAATGAACAAATAAAATCGGATCATCTGCGTGACGTCCCGAATGTCACCGCGGCGGGGGACGAGGTCGCGCCATGCGCCGTGGAGATAGACGTAACCGACGTACACGAGTCCGTTGACGACGAGCACCCACATCATGGCGAAGTGCCAGTGGCGGGCGCCGCCCAGCCAGCCGCCGAAGGTGAGCCAATTGGGGATGGCGCGCCCTTCGAATGGGTAGCAGCAGAACGTCTCGCCTTTGCGGTGGAAAGCGGGGTACGCATTGAAAATCCGGAGCCCGGAGGCGGCCATCACGAGGATGGCGACCACCGCGACCCAGTGGGTCACGCGCACGATCGGCGCATGACGATTGCGTTCGATATGCGGAGGCCCTAGGGTCGGGGTCGCCGTGGCCCCAGCCGTGGCCGCAGCCGTCGCCGCAGCCGCGGGCTCACCCGATGTCGTCATGGGCATCGAGTACGAAGCCGCCGCCGCTCGTTCAGCGCGATGGGGAGTTGCCGGTCGCCGGCTGGAAGAGCGGCAGGAACTGACCATACCCTTCCGCCTCGAGCTTCTCCACCGGGATGAACCGAAGCGCCGCTGAGTTCATGCAGTAGCGGAGGCCCGTCGGCGCCGGACCGTCGTCGAAGACGTGGCCGAGATGCGAGTCGGCATGCGCGGATCGAACCTCGGTTCGCGACATCAAGAGGCCGCGGTCCGTTCGATTGGTGACGTTCCCCGGGTCGAGCGGCTTCGTGAAGCTCGGCCACCCGGTGCCCGACTCGAATTTGTCGAGTGAGCTGAACAACGGTTCGCCGGAGACCACGTCCACGTAGATCCCCGCAGCGTGGTTATCCCAATACTGATTCCGGAAGGGAGGTTCGGTCCCCTCGTGCTGGGTGACCTTGAGTTGCTCGGGGGTCAATTTGGTCTCGAGTTCCTTCTCGGGCGGCTTCTGATAATGGCTGAAATCCATAGGACCTCCTGTACGCGGAACGATTGAAGGCTGAGCCGGCGTCGCCACGGTGATGGCCGGCGGCGGTGACGCGGACGTGACGGCGAACTGGAGGGCGTACGTAGCGGCCGTGGCGGCGACTATCGCGATGACCGCCACCGCGATCGAGCCCGACCGGGGGGCTGCTCCTAGGTCGTACGTCCCTTTGGCCATCATACACTAGAGCTATGTCCAACCACCGCAGTTGGTTCCCAGACCCGACACCCAAGGATCGAGAATCAATGGTGGGAGCGCAACCGCCACTACCGCGGAGAGGGCCAACTCGTCGAAACTCTGGGCGGTACATACCTCGTAGGGTGGGCAGACACCCAATGCGGAGTCCGGCTACATGATTGACGCGCTGCTACGCCTCTTTGCCCTGCGCCCTCTGTTCACGGTGGCGATCCTGGGCATCCCGCTCCTACTGCTGGTCGTTGTGGGGCTATTCACGATCCTGGCCCTGAAGTTTCTGGTCTTCGTCGTGCTGCCGATCGCGCTGATCGTGTGGCTCGTACGACGGCTGTTCTGGCGGGGCGATTGCGCGAGTCCGGAGGACTGGCCGTAAGACGATCGCCGCCCCTATTGCCGGCAGGGAGCGCTCGGATCGGGCTTGGGGTGATCGACGATGGGTCGGTGGTCGCGGTCGGCGACTCGGCGGGCGACGGCGTAGACGAGTCGTGCGACACGCGCGAGATGAGCGTAGTCCAGATACTGGGGCTCGTCGGTCACCTGGTGGTAGTCCACGCTATATCCGGTCGAGAAGAACGACACCGGGATCCCGTACCGGGCGTAGGACGCGTGGTCGCTCCGGCAATATTTCTGCGACGGATGGCCCGCGACGTCCCACGAGTAGTCGATCGCCATGGGCTCAGGGAGCGCGGCATTGACGGAGTCGATCAACGCACCCAACTCACTCGAGAGGCGCCGGGCGCCGCCGGCCTGGAGATAGCGAGGGCCGGCCCGGGCCGAGTCGGCGGCATAGCCGGCGCCTAAGAGATCCATGTTGAGATAGGCGACGATCGAATCCCGCGGGACCGTCGGGTGGTCGGCGTACCACCGCGACCCCAGCAGTCCCTGCTCTTCACCCGCGTGTGAGATGAAGAGGACCGACCGTGCCGGGCGGCGGGGATCGGTGGCGAAGGCTTGGGCGATTGCGAGGAGACTGGCCGTGCCGGCGCCGTCGTCGTCGGCGCCGTTGAACACCGAATCGCGGCGCGGCGGACGGATCCGACGGAGACTGTCGACATTCACGACCACGTCCACGTGGGCCGTCGAGGCGTTGCCGGCGGCCGGCCCATCGCCGTGCAGGCGGAAACTCAGAATGTTGTACGCGCGCAGGGAATCGTGGTCCACCGCCGTCGGTGCGACGCCGATGTGGTCGTTGTGTGCGCCGAGGGCGACGTACTCGTCGCGCCGCCCGGGATCCACGCCCGGAAGGATGCCGACGACATTGCGTGCCCAGACCGTGTCAGGGGGTCCGAACCGGACGCGCCCCTGGAGCATCGGTGCGTGCACCGTGCCGACCGGCACCGATTCCACCGCCGCCCCGAACAGCGCAGTGGCGAGGCGTGGACCGATCACGAGCAGGATTGGCGACCGCTGGGTCGCGGGCGGTTGCGGCAGCGTAAAGCGCCGTTGGTGATACGTCGCCACCAGCGCGGGCGACGGGCCATCTGGATAGACCACCGCGAGCGCGGCGGCCGATTGCATACGGGCGCGTGGCAGGAATCGCGTGGAGCGGGTATCGAGTTGTCCGTCACGCGTCCGCCCGAGGGTGAACACGACCAATTTGCCGGCGACCACGTCGGGGGACGGCACAGGCATACTGTCGCGAAGCACCCCCGCATAGATCGCCGGTGCACCGTCGGCGTTGAACGACGCGGCCACGGGAAGCGCGTTGATCGGTATGTAATCGCGCCAAAGTGCGACCGGCCCGTCGGGCGTCATCAACCGCGCGCTCGTATCGAGCACCGTCGCGACGAATGGCACGAACTGGAAATAGCCGCCGCTATCACCGCCCGGGGTGAGCCCGAGTCGCCGGAACTCACTGGCCACGTAGGCGGTCGCTTGGTCGTACTGGCGAGTACCGGGGTAGCGCCCGGCCATCGAATCGTCAGCGAAGAGATAGACGCGCTGTTGGAGATCGCTGGCCGCGATCATGCCGGGGGGCGCGGCCGATTCCGGCGCCGGTGAGCGCGGGCCGGATGACGGGTGGGCACACGCCGACAGCGTGACGGCAATCGCGGCGATCACCCGGCGCGCGGGTCGGAGTTCAACAGGCACGCGAATCCTCGGACGACGGATCAGGAGTGGGGCGCGAGTCAATGCGGCTTGACCGGCAGTGGACCGCTCCGCCATCACGCAGCGGCGACGTCACCGGGACCCGCGGGCGGTGGCCAATAATAGCGCCGGAGTGCGCGTGCTGCTGGGATGGGCATCGGGCCGGTGCGGCATGGACGGTATGGGGTCAGATGCGAACCGGGGCGCCCGCTTGGGGCGCCCCGGTCCGTTCATCAATCCGTCATCGCGCGCCAGTGTGCGATCGAGGCGGCTTCGTCAGACAGCTGTCACCTTCACGAGCGATGGACCAATCTGCGGCGCGCGTGTGCAGCGTGTGTCCAGCGCATGAGCTACTGCTTGATCCAAACCGTGTTCTGCACCGAACCGTTGTTCGGGACATTGACCTGCAGCGAATCGTGCGAGAGGACGAAGGCCGCCGCCGTTGGGCTATTGCCGTCCACCGACGACACCAGGTTGATCGTGCCGGCTACGACGCCCGAGGTCGACGATGTATCGATCGCCACGTAGGTCCCGCTGTCCGGACCCAGTTTGCAGTCGAAGGTTCCGGTGGCCTGGAGATTGTACGTCGTCTTGCCGAGCACGATGGTGGCACCGTCCTGCGCATCGACCGTCGCCCCCGTGAACGACGTCAGGTCGTAGGTGCCGCTCAGATTGACCGTATCACCCCTGCGATGCGCTGCCCGGGCTGATCGGGCCGGTCGCATTCTTGGTGGTACTGCAAGCGGCAATCACCGCCGTCAGCACGACCGCGGCGATGGTGAACGTTGACCTGTCGATCCGGCGCACCGTCATGGCGAGCTCCTGAGAGTTCTGTATCGTGTTCGGTCGTGGCGTGCACCACCGCGGGTGGAGCAGCGCGGAGCATGAGTGCGTCCGCTATGGCTGCGTGACTCTCACGTCCATCAGCCGGTCACGATGCGTCACCGGGTAAGGATTCTCTAATCCGCAGGGTACAGACGCAAAGCGGGCCCGCCATGTACTGGCGGGNNCCGCTCCGTCACTCTGGGCGCGTTGGCATCGCGCGCGGTGCACCCACTCGCAGTGACCACCCGCGGGGTGGTCGCTACTGGCAGCCCTTGGAATTGACGGCGGCGAGTACGTCGATGATGCCGAAGTTGTAGTCGGGGTCAGGCCGCTTGCCGGTGACTTCGGTCGCGGTGGTCTCGATGCAGGTCTCGAGCGCTTGGCCAACGACCGTGCCGGACTGCCCCTGGATGACCGCCCCTTCGGCGGCCGTCATGGGCGACGCGAAGCTGGTCCCGGCGCCGATCAGATATTGGTTCTCCGCGCCCGGGCAGAGGGAGGTCGCGGAGCTGCAGGCGCCAATGACGAGATCGGCCTGCACGGTATCCACCGTATTGCCGCCGGGGGCGAAGACGGCCACCCCGTCGTTGCCGAAGTTGGAGTAGACCGCGATGCCCGTGAAGTTCGCCGTGTCGACCGGCCCGGTCGCGCCGACGCTGAGGACATGATGGAGTCCCGCCGGGGTCTCGAGGCTATCGACATAGCTGCCGGTGGGCGCGACGGCGGTATTGAAGTCCAGCCCCTCGTTTCCCGAAGCGGCGACGATCAGAATGCCACGTTGGAACGCGTAGTCGACGACCCGCTGAAAGACGTCGACGAAGGCCATATCATCAGCGTTGGTCCGGTCGAAATACCCGCCGAGGCTCATGTTGATCACGTTCGCACCGTTGTCCGTCGCGTACAGAATGCCTTCGAGACTCGCTAAGAACGAGCCCTGGCCACCGTCGTCGAGGACACGCACCATGACGATCTGCGACTGCGGCGCGACGGCCGCAATGGTGATCGAATTTCCGGTGATGATCGATGACACGAACGTGCCGTGGCCGACGACGTCGTGGCCGAAGGGCAGTGCGAGCGTATCCACGGTGTCGGTCGCGGCGAACGCAAACGACGTGCTCAACGCCGTGTTGACATGCCCTTTCAGTTCGACTTGCGCCGTGTCGACGCCAGAGTCGAGGATGAATACCTTTTCGCCAGCGCCCTGCGTCGTGATTTGCCACGCCGAATCAGCGTGGACTTGCGTCATGTTCCACTGCAGACTGAACGCCGCGGCGGTACGCGGATCCACTGTGCCCCGCGGCGTATACCCGGCGGCGTGCTGCAATGTCGTGAGCGGCCGGCCGGCCCAACGCCCAAATGCGGGGTCGTGGATCCTGATGCGCTTGACGTCGGCGATGACGGTCTGGACGTCGGTACGCTGGCGCACCGCGGTGGCCGCAGCGGACGACAACCCGGCGACGACCACGAGACCGGATCCGGCGTGCGAATACACGATCCGTCCACCGCCGGCGCGGATCTGTGCTGCCAGCGACGGCGACGGCGACCCGGTGCCCCTGAGTGCGACGAGGTAACGGGCCGCGGGGGGGAGCGCCGAGTTCGACGCGTGGATCACCGGCGATGCGGCAGGCCCCAGGTCCGAACAAGCGCCGAGTAGGACGGCGGATGCCGCCGCACCACCCAGAACAAGTCGGCGGCAGGCCCCCATCGCTCGCCGACCACAGTAACCCCGTATGTTGATCATGCGCTCGAAGCTGCGGGGGAGAGCGTACGCCGTCAAGTCAGATTGGTTGTGGGGCGAACGGTTGCGGCCCTGAGGCCCTCCACTCGCGAACCGCGCGTTCCCATGACATACTTGCGTCAAGTCACCGATTACGGACCTCTGGTCGTCGAGCGTATCGCATGCATGGTCGTCATGTTGGCACTGTAACAGCGTTGGCGGCAGGCACGCTGCTTTCCGCCTGCGGCAACTCGTCCGGTCCCAAGTCGACAGCGTCGTCGCTGGCGGCCGCGCACCTGGACAGCCTCGCCATCGCGGCGTCGGCAGCAGGGAATTTGGATCGGTACCGTCTGTTGACGTATCCGATCGCGTTCCTGGCGGAGAATGGGACGCCCGCATCGGTCTCGCTAAGCGTGGACGCGACCTCGCAGACGTACCAGGCCGCCATGGTGGAGTTGGTGGGTCAGACGGCGGGGCCAACGCCGGTACCGAGCGATTCGATCTTCGTGGAGTTCGCCTGGACCGGCGCGAACGTGGATCAACTGGTGTACGCGCAGGTGCTGGTGCCGGACACGATCGCGGATTTTGCCGTGATCACCGACACGGCGTCCAACGTATCGCTCGACTCGATCAACGCATTGACGGCCGCACTCGTGAGCGCCAACGGCAAGTGCCGGACGTTCAAGCTTCCGCTAGACAACGCCGCCGCCGACGACCTGTTGACGGGGTCCACGTGCACGATGTGGAACATGACGGGGGGGTTCGCGTTGTACTTCACGCCGGATTCCGCGTTGCCGAACAGCGCGTTCGTGTTGACGAACCAGCAGCTCCCCGGCGTTCGGATCATCCTCGCCCAATCCAACGGCGGGCAGGACCGGATCCGGGAACTCCGCGCGCAGCTCGGCGTGGGGCTCGGCGCACGGCGGACGACACTGCTATCGCGGTAGAGGTGCCCGCCACGGTCGCGGACGGCACGAGCGGAACAGGGAGGTAGGACACGGCACCGCGGGCGAGCCGGCGCGCTGACCGGCGTCAGCTCCGCGAGCCGCTCGGCGGTACTGCGGACTGTGCATGTGTGGCGAGCGCGACCGGTCGGGTGACCCGACCGCGGTGCGGCGACAGGCCACCGTGGGGCCGTGCCGGTCCGTATAGAGAGATGCGATCGGTGGCCCAGTGCGCTGACCACAGCCCCGATCGGGCGCCCCGGACGGGGGCGGCCACACCCGATGCGCGAATGAGGAGCGATCGCCCTGCGTGATGCGAGCGGGGGCCCAACCGGGCTCGTGAGTGCAGCCCCTCGGGGCGTCAAACGAATCGCGGTGGTCATCGGACCGGCGATCGTGGTGGCGCTCGTGAGCGCGGCCACGTTGTGGAACATCCACGACGTCACCGATCGTGAAAATTCCATTCGCCATACGGACCGCATCAAACTCGTCGCGGCCGCCCTGCTCGCTCAGCTCAGCACGTCCCGGTCCTCGGTGAGCAAGTACGTGCTCAGTGGCGACACGGCCGACGTGGAGCAGTACCGAGCGGCCGCCGATACCACGCACCGCGACCTGGCGGAGCTCCGGACCCTGACGCGCGATAACGAGAGACAACAGCCGCGCATCGATGCGTTGGATCGATTGGCAACCGCCCGATTCGCGGACATCGACTCCACGCTCGCGGTGCTGAGATCGCAGGGGTCGGCGGCGGCCACCGCCATGTCGCCGGTACCGGGACGCGCGCTCATGGACACCGCCCGCGCGGTCGGGGCCGCGATGACGGCGGACGAGGACATGCTCCTCATGCGCCGATCCGAAGCGTTGAGTCGGCTCCGCTCGGTCACCGTCACCGTGCTCGGGTTGGGCACGGCCATCGCGCTGCTCCTGGGAGCACTCGCCAATACGTACCTGCTGCGGGCCGCGGCGCTCGATGCGCGGCAAAACGCGCGGCTCCGCCGCCAAGCGATGGAGCTCGAAGCGCAAAATGACCAGCTGCAGGACCAGGCGGCGGAGATGGAGATCCAAGCCGATCAGCTGCAGCGGCAAGCGTTGGAGTTGGAATCGGCGAGCACCGCAAAATCCGACTTCCTCACCAGCATGTCGCACGAGCTTCGCACGCCGCTCAACGCTATCAGTGGATATGCCGACCTGCTCGAGGCCGGGATCCGGGGACCGCTGCTGCCCGCGCAACTCGAGGACATCCGACGCATCCGGCGCGCCGGGGCGCATCTCCTGGCGCTGATCAACGACATCTTGAACGTCGCGCGATTGGAAGCGGGACACGTCGATCTGGCGTCGGAGGCCGTGCTCGTCGAGCCAGTGTTGATCGAGGCCGCCGCCATGCTCGAACCGCAGGCCCAGACCAAGGGAGTGGCGTTCGAGCGCGTGCGCTGCGACTCGGCCTGCACCGTCGTGGGCGACCGCGATCGCATCCTCCAGATCCTCCTCAACCTGCTGTCGAACGCCGTGAAGTTCACGGCTACGGGTGGCCACGTGACGCTGGTGTGCGAAGGGACGGACAGTGGCGCGGGCGGTCGCGTGTGCATCGTCGTCCGTGACACGGGGCGCGGCATCCCGGCCGATCAGATGCTCCGGATCTTCGAGCCATTCGTGCAGGTCGGACGCAAGTTGTCGGGGACGGAGGAAGGCGCCGGTCTCGGGCTCACGATCAGCCGAGATCTGGCGCGCGCGATGCGCGGCGACCTGACCGTCGAGAGTCGGGAGAGCGTCGGATCGACGTTTACGCTGGTGCTCCCAGCCGCGTACGCGACCTGGACCGCCGCGACGCCTGGCGACGTGGGCGACGAGCACACCCGCGACAAGCGCACCGGCGACGCCGACGGATCGAACCGCATCGCCTACGCGGACCGCCGCTAGCGCAGGGTGGGTCCGCGGTTTCAGGACAGCAGCATCGCGGCGCTCGGCATCGCGGACTTGTTCGATGGGATCTTGGCTCGCTTACCCGATCGATCAGGACACGGCCTTCGTATCGCTCCGGAGCCACTCGGACTTCGCGGCAGTGCGCACGGCGATGGCGGCCAACCGTTCGGCTGTCGGGACCGCGGCCGTCGCGCACGTGCTGGCCGACACCAACATGCTGGCGGAGGATCTCGCGTATGATCCGAACGGCCACACCTTCTACGTAAGCAGCGTCCACCGCGGCGCGATCATCGCCGTACCGGACGACGGCCCCGCACGCGACTTCGTCCCCGCCGGACGCGACGGGGTGTTTGGAATCCTGGTCGTCGCGGTCGATCCGAGCCACGGCATCTTGTGGGCGACGACGTCCGCGATGCCACAGGAAGACGGATACCGAGCGGCCGACTCCGGCCGCTCGGCACTGCTACGGTACGAGTTGGCATCCGGGCGGCTCCTCCGCCGATTCGATACCCCGCGCGACGGGCGGTCGCATAATCTCGGCGACATGACGATCGATGCCACCGGAACCGTGATCGTCTCCGACGGCACCAGCGGCGACGTGTATACCGTGCGGGCGGGCCGGGACACGCTCGAATCACTCGTCGCGCGGGGGACGTTCGAATCCCCGCAGACGCCGGCTGTTCTTCCCGATGGGCGCGTCCTGATCGCCGATTACACGCTCGGGTTGGCCATCGTCGACCGCCAGGACGGCACCATCACCTGGGTGGCGCATTCTGATACGACCGCGGTGAGCGGCATCGACGGCATGTACTTGCAGGGCCACTCGCTCTATGCGGTGCAGAACGGGACATCGCCCGAACGCGTCGTGCGCTTTACGTTGGATCCGCGCTTCGAACGGGTGACGGGGTGAACCCGTGATCGAGCGCGGAAGGCCCGGCCTAGGCGATCCGACCCATGGGGTGATCGTCGGCGGGTCGTTCTATTTCCTTGCCAACAGTGGGTGGGAGCGATTCGGCGACGACGGCGCCATCAAATCGGGTCCCGCATCGCCACCGGTCATCCTTCGAACACCGCTCAACTAGCGAACCGCGCGGACGCGGGGGCATCCTCAGCCCCCACCCTCTCGATGGCCGCGACGCATGGTGTGGGAGCTCCCCGCACCACTGCGTGCGCGAGCGCGACGGTGGCGTCACAGGGGAATACCCGCCGGGGCTGAAGAAACTGCTCCCTGCCCGTGGTCCATTGCCCGGGAATTTGCTAGGCTTCGGTCAGGCCGAACTTCTGGGCTCCCGGCATCGCGGAGATGCGTGAGCTCTTCGCGCTCGCGCACCTCGCCATTCTGCAACTGAGAGGTACTAATGGCACAACATTCCGGCTCCCATCACCATCTGGAGGCCGCCGAGCATTATGAACAGGCCGCTCGGCACCACCGGGAGGCGTCGAAGCACCATGACGCCGGGAACCACGAGAAGGCGGGGTACCACGCCTACGTGGCGCATGCCCATCACACATTGGCCGCGCAGCACGCGGAAGAAGCCGAAAAACACTACGCGACCGCGCACGAGCCGCCGCTGTAAGCGCGCGGCGCTGGCCGCGGCCGGAGCCCCCAGCGAGTTACCGCGCCGATCCGTCGGCGGCCGCGTACACGAACGACCAGGTGTCGGTGGCTTGGCCGAGCGCGATCAGCGCGTGCGAGTATTGTTGCTGGGCGTCGTAGGAGGCGAGATAGACGTCATTGGCCGCTTGCTCCGCTGTGAGGACATCGAGGAGCGACGCGGACCCATGCTGGTAGCTGTACAGCTTCGCGCGGCGGACGCGTTCGGCGTCCACCAGGATGCCGGCGGAGTACTGCGCGACTTGCGCGAGCGCCGACTGATAGGTGGCCCACGCCGTGCGGACGTCGATGCTCGCCTTCCACTCCGCTGACTGGACCGTCTTCGCGGCCTGGCGGGCCGAGAATTGCGCGCTCGCGAGCTCGCCGTGAGAGAAGTTCGACAGCGGGATGGGGACGGCCAGGCCGAGATTGATCGATGAGAACGTCGGCGTCGGGTCGATGACATTCGTGCCGCGCGTGAAGTACGAGGTGCCCACCGTCAGGTCGATGTCCGACCACCGGTCGCCGTGGGCCACGCGGACCCCGGCGCTGGCCGCATCGGAGAGCCGTCGCGCCGCGACGACATCCGGGCGGGATGCCACGGCGGCACGGGTCAGGCTGTCCACATCCAGCGCGCCCTGCAGGGCCGTGGGCCCGGGCTCGGCGACTGTGGGCGCGGTCGGCATCACCGTGAGCTGATCGGGTGTGATCGGCGCATCCGCCGTGGATATCGGGAGCGCGACGAGCTCGCCGGGCGCCAGGGGCGCGACGAGTGTGTCGATCTGTCGCGGCGTCAGCAGAGCGGTCATCGCGAAGCGCGCCGCGGTCAGGTCATTGGCCGCCGCCACGAGGGCCCCCCGGAATTGGCCGGCGTCGACCCGCGACTGGGCGAGATCGATCTCCCCAATATCTCCGGCTTTGACGCGGCGCTCGTTGATCGTGACCAGTCGATCCAACTCGTCGGCCGTCTGCCGCTTGCGGGCGAAGACCTGCTCCGCGTGCACCGCATCGGCGTACGTCGCCGCGGCCGTTCCTCGGAGCGTCCGGAGAAAATCGTCCAGCTGCGCCTTGGTTGCAGCCAACTGGCCGCGGGCGACATCCGTCCGGGCGCCGCGCTTACCGCCGACGAGAATCGTCTGCGACAGCGCGAGGTCGTACGACGTCGCCTGGTGCTGCCCCGACACGTCCAGACCCGCGCCCCACGCGATCGACGGATTGGGGAACAGGCGAGCGACCGAGACCTGTGCATCGGCGATCGAGACGCTGTATGCTTGGGCCGCGTAGTCCAGGTTTTCTCGGCCCACGAGGGCGACGAAATCCGCGAGCGAGAGTCGCAGGACCGGTGCGCGGTCGATCAGCACAACCCCAGCGAGGCTCGACGCATGGTCGCTAGGCATTGGGGCAGCGCCCGTCGGCTGCTGGGCAAGGCCGGTGCGACCGACGATCGTTGTCAGAGCGCATAGGACCACCGATCGCCCGACGACGCAGCGGGCGAGCCGCGGGTCGAACCTGCACATACGTCCAAGATCGCGACCCGTCATATCGATATGCCGCGCTTGGCGCGCCATTCCTCAAGGACGACGTACAGGGCGGGCAGCACGACCAGCGTGAGAATCGTCGCCGTGATCAATCCGCCGACGATGACCGTCGCGAGTGGCCGTTGGACGTCACTCCCCACACCGCGGGCGAGCGCGGCCGGCATCAACCCGAGGGTGGCGACGCTGGCGGTCATGAGCACGGGACGGAGCCGTTCGCTCGCGCCGTGCATGACGGCGTCGGTGAGCGACGTGCCGGCGAACGTGCGCCAGCGGTTCAGATTGGCGACCATGATCACCCCGTTTTGGACCGCGACCCCGAACAGCGCGATAAATCCCACGGCGCTCGACACATTGAGCGTCATCCCTCGGAGATGCAGCGCGAGCACCCCGCCGAGGAGCGCGAGCGGCACGTTGAGTAGGATGAGCGATGCATGCGACACGTCGCCGAACTGACCGTAGAGCAGGACGAAAATCAGCGCGAGCGCGGCGGGGACGATCACCATGAGTCGAGCTTGGGCGCGCTGTTGGTTCTCGAACGCGCCGCCCCATTCGACGTCATACCGTTGATGATCGTAGGGCACGCGGGCCTCGATGCGCTGCTTCGCGTCGGCGATGAACGTCGCCAGGTCGCGGTCGCGGAGATCGAGCTTCACCGTCAGGTGGCGGCGCCCCATCTCGTGGGTGATGGTGCTCTCGCCCGCGTCCTGGCGAATCGTGGCGACCTGTGACAGGGGAATGCGGGCGCCACTCGCCGTCACGAGTTGCAGATCGCCGATCGCGGCCGCGCTACTCCGCGCGTAGTCGGCGAACCGGACCGTCAAGTCGTACCGCCGTTCGCCCAGGAAGACCTGCGACAACGCCTGGCCGCCGATCGCCGTCTGGATCAAGTCGGTGACATCGGCCACGTTGATGCCGTAGCGGGCCGCGGCCGCCCGGTCCACCACGACCTGGAGCTGCGGCAGTGGCGGCTCCTGGTCGATCGCCGGGTCCGCCGCGCCGGGAATCGCGCGCAGCACCGCCACGACCTGCTCCGCGAGCCGCCGCGTCGCTTTGAAATCATCACCGAATACGCGGACCACAAGCTCGCTGTGCGCCCCCGCGATCATGTCCTGGACCCCGTCGATCATGGGCTGCGAGAATCCGATCTGGTAGCCCGGCATCTGCTGAAAACGCGCATCCATCCGGTGGATCAGGGCCTGTTTGTCTCCGCCCCAATCGTCGTACGGCTTCAGTCCGACCGATGCCTCGATGTGCGACGGCGTCCAGGGATCGGTCCCGTCCTCGTTGCGACCCAACTGCGTCACGACATATGAGACCTCGGGAAACGACCGCACGACCGTGCGGAGCGTCGATGCCATCTCGCTCCCCTTCTCGATCGAGATGCCGGGCGGCAGCTCGACCTGCAGCCAGATCGACCCTTCATCGAGGTAGGGGAGAAAATCGCGGCCGAGTGTCGCCCCGAGCACGACGGCCAGGAGCGCGGCGATCACGCCCGGGATGATGGCCAGCCGAGGACGGTGGACCACGCGATCGAGGGTCCGGGAGTAGCGGGCCGCGACCCATTCGAGCGGCACATTGCGGTAGACGCGGCCTGGCTTGCGGTAGATCGCATAGGCCAGGCCGGGCATGAGGAGCAGTGCGGTCGCGAGGGCACCGACCAAGGCGTAGCCGATCGTGAACGCCATCGGCGTGAACAACTTCCGCTCCACGCGTTGAAACGCGAACAGCGGGAGATAGCCGACGATGATGATGAGCGTCGCGAAGAAGATGGGTCGCGCCACCTGGAGCGCAGCATTGCGGGCGTCGCTCTCCGACAGCTCGGCGTCGGGGTGTGCTTCACGGCGTCGGAGAATCGTTTCCACGAGCACGATCGAGCCATCGACGATGATCCCAAAATCGATGGCGCCCAGTGAGAGGAGGTTCGCGGGGACATTCGTGATGTGCATGCAGACAAACGCGAACAGCAACGACAGGGGAATCGTCAGCGCGATGAGCAGCGCGCCGCGCAGGCTTCCGACGAACAGGAACACCACGACGGTGACGAGAATCAGCCCTTCGAAGAGCGTGCGGGAGATGGTATGGATCGTCGTGTGGATCAAATTGGTGCGGTCGATATACGGGACCACTTTGACGTCGGGTGGGAGCATGCCGCGATTGAGCTTGTCCACCTTGGCGTGGAGAGCGGCCAGCACCCCCGAGGGGTTGACGCCGCGGAGCAGCAGCACGATGCCCGTGACCACGTCCGGGTCATCGTCCTTGCCGACCATCCCTTCGCGCTGCAGCGTGCCGAGGTGCACGACGCCGAGATCCTTGAGAAAGATCGGCACGCCGCCTTTGGCGGTCACGACGATATTTCCCATATCGTCGAGCGAGGTGATCTGGCCGATCCCGCGCACCACGATCCCCTGCTCGCCGGTCACGAGCACGCTGCCGCCAGCGTTGGCGTTGTTGGCGGTGATCGCGCTTTCCACGTCCTTGAGGCCGAGCGAGTACTGTGTCAGCTTCGCCGGATCCACGACGAGTTGGAACTGCACCGTCTCGCCGCCGAAGAGCGTCACGTCGGCCACGCCGGGGACCTGCTTCAACTGCGGGAACACCACCCAGTCCTGAAGATCCTTGAGCTCCCGCGGCCCGCGATGCGCGGATTGCAGCGTGTAACGGTAGATCTCGCCGATGGGCGAGGAGATCGGGTCCAATCCCGGCGCCGCCCCAGGCGGCAGGGTGACATTCTGGATGCGTTCCGTGATCCGCTGCCGCGCCCAGTAGTCGTCGGTGCCATCGCGGAAGACGAGCGTGATGAGCGACAGCGCGAACGTCGTGCGGGACCGCATGACCTGAAGGCCCGGCGTCCCGGCGAGCTCCCGCTCCAGGGGCATCGTGATCTGTTGCTCCATCTCTTCGGCCGCGTGTCCGGGGTACTGCGTCACGACCTGCGCGGTCGTGTCCGCGATGTCCGGGTACGCCTCCAGCGAGAGCTGGTTCCACGAATAGATACCGGTCGCGGCGATCAATCCGACCAACACGACCACCAGCCACCGGCGTTCGAGACACCAGCTGACGATCGGATCGATCATTGGAGGAGCACCACTTGGCGGGCCACGATGCGCTGGCCGCTGGTCAGTCCATCGCGCACGACCGCGCGGCCGCCCTCGAGGCGCCCGATGACGACGGGCCGTCGCTCGAGCGTCCAGGGCGTGACCTCGACGAACACGTAGTTCGAATCACTGACCTGGAGGAGTGACGTCGCGGGAACGACCACCCGCGCCGTGGGCCGTCCCGCGAAGGTGACGGTGGCGTACATCCCGGGTTTGAGGCGACCGTTCCGATTGGCGACACTCACCCGCACCTTGGTCATCCGAGTCGCGGTATCGACTACGTCCCCCACCGTGGCGACGACCCCGCGGATCGTATCCCTCGGATAGGCGCTCACCACGGCCACGGCCCGATCGCCTGGACGGATCCCGTGGAGGTCCTTCTCCGGGACGTTGGCGGTCAGCCAGACGGTCCCGAGGTCGGCGACCGTCATCACCGCCACGGTGGGATCGTTGTGGAACTCGCCGACGCCCACCGACAGCTCGATGATGCGCCCATCGATCGGCGACCGGATCACGAGTGCTTGGTCGCTCAGTGCGGCGCTGGTATCGATCCCGAGCAGCGTGAGATGCGCCGCGGTGCGCCGTCGGTCGCCGTCGGCCTGGCTGAAGTCGGTCTCAGCCTGCTCGACATCGCGCTGGGCCGCGATGCCGTACTGGGCGAGATCGTGTTCGCGCGCGAGGTTGTTCTTGGCCTGCCGATACGCGGCGAGCGCGTGAGCGTAGTCGGCTTGCGCAGCAGTGAAGTCGGGCGAGTCGAGCGTGACCAGCCGCTCTCCCGTGTGGACGGGATCTCCCAGCCGGACGTGGAGGGCCACGACCCGACCGGCCATGGGCGGGAAGAGCCTGACCGTGCGCGCGGGATCGGATTCGACCGACGCGGTCGCGGTCACGATGTCGCTGAGCGTGACCGTCCGTACCGTGTCGAACGAGAGCGTGGACCGGAGCGGCGAGCCGTCGGGGATAGTGATCTGGCCATTGCTGCCCGTGATACTGGCCGGGGTGTCCGCAGCCGGCGCCGCGCGGCGGCATCCCGCGATCCCTCCCGCCATGGCGGCCACCGCCAGCGCGAGGGCGACCCAGCGGCGCGCCGGTGGACGATCGCGCCGTAGGCCCGGTCGTGCGCCCATCGGCCGCCGAGACAGCTGTCGAAACTGCTGTCGATCCGTGCTCCTCCGCATGGGCGTGCTCCGCGGCCGAAGTCGTAACCCACTTTGGCTTCAAAATACCTAGGGGCCGTATCCCATTCCGCGCCCAGTATATCCTACCGGGGTATTCCATGTCAACGGGCAATCGGTAACGACTTGCCGTTCGCCGCTTCCGCGCGGCCGGCGGGCGTCCCGGGGTAGCGGGACTACCCTGGGGGCCTATAGTATTCCACGGTGCCCCCTCAATCCCCCTGCAGCCGGCGCCGGTACTCCCGGCGCCGCGCGGCTGGAAGGAGCGTCATGCGTCACTCCGAGACCCGCAACGGCACGCGCGCCGTCGCGACGACCGCCGGCCCGACCGCTGCCCCGTCACCCCGGCTCCTCAAGCACAGTGTGCGAGAGAAGACGAAGCTGCTGAACCGGGTCAAGCGAATCCGCGGGCAGGTGTCGGCGGTGGAGGAATTGATCGACGCCGACGGGGACTGTGAGATGGCGCTCCACACGTTGGCGGCGTGCCGCGGGGCCATCAACGCGTTGATGGCGGAGATCCTCGAGGATCACATCCGCTACCATGTGATGGCACCGGGGGCGGACCCCAACTCGAATGAGAGCTTGGCGGCTGAGCAATTGGTGGACATCGTCAAGAGCTATC
Organism: Gemmatimonadota bacterium; assembly: GCA_003152485.1. Taxonomy (GTDB): domain Bacteria; phylum Gemmatimonadota; class Gemmatimonadetes; order Gemmatimonadales; family Gemmatimonadaceae; genus Palsa-1248. The sequence goes on from PMAE01000078.1 coordinate 60,279, forward strand.
TCAAGTAATGGCGCCCTGAAGCGGGCGTCTCGCGTTCCTCACCCAACCGTTGGCGATCCGAGGAGCATCACCGTGGCACATATCGACGACTGCGTTCCGGGGCGAGAAGCGAAGATTCTTCGCGCAGGGGTGGCTCGAGTCGTAGGCAAGACGGGGATGATCGTCGAGGTGCATCGCGTCAAGCGCTCCCGGGACGAGTCCGTCCAAGACTCGGTGACCGTGGATGTCGCCGGTCATGGTCCGGTCGTGGTCACGCCGTCGGACCTCGACATCATGGAGCTCGACGTTCCAGCCGCGCACGCCGGCCGCCGGCGCACGAACTAAACCGCCAACCAACACGCGACCAACACGCGACCAACGCGCGAGCACACGCGCGAGCTGACCCACCGGCGAAGGCGCCGACCGACCATCAGGCATCGGGATTCGTCGCCCAGACCGTCGCGCTGGTCACGAACGCCCGGTCGTCGAGCTGGAGCATGCCAACGATGACGTGCGCGATGTCTTCGGCGTGGAGCTTCCGCGGATTGTCGGGACGGGCGCCGTAGCCGTTCGCTTCGAAGAACGGGGTCATCACCTCGCTCGGATTGACCTGCATCACGCGGATGTTGTCCTTGCGCAGCTCGGCGCGCCAGACTTCGGTGAGACCGGTGAGCGCGTATTTCGTCGAGGCATAGGCCGAGCTGTTGGCGCCGGCGCGCTGGCCGGAGGTGGAGGCGACGTTGACGATCGTGCCCCCGCGCTGCCGCACGAAGTAGCGCGCCGTTTCGCGGGCCACGAGGGTGGCGCCCAGCACATTCGTCTCCCAGACGCGGCGCATGTCGGCGGCCGTGACCGAGACGAGCGGAGCGGATGCGCCGATGCCGGCGTTGTTGATCAGGACGTTGTAGCCGCCGAGCTCGCGGACCACGGTTTCGACGAGCCGCGTCACGCTGGCCTCGTCAGTCACATCGGCTGTCACGGGTGTGGCCCCGGCCTCCTGCGCGGCCCGGCGCAAGACATCGGCGCGGCGTCCGGAGACCGCCACCCGCGCACCTAATGCGGTGAGCGCTGTCGCGGTCGCGAAGCCGATGCCCGACCCACCGCCCGTGACCAGCACCTTCGCGTCGCGCAACTGCATACGTGTCTCCCGTCGGTGGGGTCGGGTCGCGAGGAGGCCGCGACCACTTCGGGCGCCGCGACATCCGGCCGCGGCACCTGCCACGCAAGTTCGTGCGCCGGATCACGTATCGGAAGGCCATCGCATCTGCGCCACTATGCCTCTGCCAAAGCGGCGAGCTTGAGGATCGTGTTCCAGTTCCGCCCCGTTCCCCGTGTACCGAGCTTGGCATCCATCACCGCATTCGTCAGGCGGGATCGGCCGATCCCGTCCGGATAGACCGCGTAGAGGTGACTACCGTCCGCGTGCACGACCTCACGCCCCTTCATGGCCGCGCGAAAGCGATTCGACTGCTGGCTTGGCCGGCGCTGACTTGAGGAACATGACGAGGAGGTGGGCGGGGTCCCACGTCGCCTCGTCGGGAAAAGGATTGTGGGCGATGACCGCGGCCAATTCCGCGGGAGTGCGAACAAAAAACTCTGTGTGGAGAGGGCCAATTCGCCTGGAATTCGCCCCGAGTGGCCCCCCTCCGTTCTACGTTGCATCCATACCCACCGTCACCCACGTCGCCACGTCGCCACGTCACTAGACATGAGCCCACCATGAGCCAGGACCCCTTGCTCGATCGATGGAGCGCCGTCGATCACTACCTCGGTCATCTCCTGCTGCCGAGTGACCCGGCGCTCGACTCGGCAGTCGCGGCGAGCGACGCGGCCGGCCTCCCGGCGATTCAGGTGTCGCCGTTGCAAGGACGCCTCCTCGCGATACTCGTCGCCGCCCAGGGGGCGCGCAGAATTCTCGAAATCGGCACGCTCGGCGGTTACAGCACGATCTGGCTCGCACGGGCGCTGCCGCCCGACGGCCAGGTCATCACGCTCGAGTTGAATCCCACTCACGCCGCGGTCGCACGCGCCAACGTGGTCCAGGCCGGCCTAGGCGATCGCGTGGAGGTGCGGGTCGGCCCCGCCCTGGATTCACTGCGCGCACTGATCGCCGAAGGCCGGGGGCCGTTCGACTTCATCTTCATCGACGCGGACAAGACTGGCTATCCCGAATATTTTGCGTTGGCACTCCGCCTGTCGCGGCGCGGGACGATGATCATCGCAGACAACGTGGTGCGCGACGGAGCGGTCGCCGACCCGGACAGCACCGACGCGAACGTGCTCGCAGTGCGCCAGCTGAACGACATGATGGCGAACGAGCCGCGGGTGACCGCCACCGTGCTGCAGACCGTCGGTGTCAAAGGATACGATGGTTTTGCCGTCGCCCTCGTCAATTCGTAGCCCTCGAGAGGAGCTCCCGACATGGCATCCCAACTCGATCGCGCGGCAGCCTTTCAGCGCCTCCACGTCAAAGGCAGTCCTCTGGTCCTCTACAATATCTGGGACGCGGGCACGGCCCAAGTCGTCGCCCGCGCCGGCGCCAAGGCGATCGCCACCGGTAGCTGGTCGGTCGCGGCGGCGCACGGTTTCAGCGACGGCGAGACGATGCCCCTGGAGTCGGCGCTCGCGAACCTTCGGGAGATCGTCGGCGCGGTCGAGCTACCGGTGACGATCGATCTCGAGGCCGGCTATGGGGCAGCGCCGAGCGTCGTGGCCGAGAGCGCCTCGAAGGTGCTACAGGCTGGGGCGATCGGATTTAATCTGGAGGACCAGGTCATGGGCACCGACACCCTGTACTCCATAGCGGAGCAATCGGCGCGCGTACGGGCCGCGCGAGAAGCGGCGGACCGGGTCGGGATCCCGGCGTTCATCAACGCTCGCACGGATCTCTTCCTCAAGGCGGACCCCGCGCGACACGATGGCGCGCTGGTGGCCGCGGCGATCGAGCGCGCGGAGGCATACGCCACGGCGGGGGCGAGCGGCTTCTTCGCGGCTGGCCTCGTGGACGAGGCCTTGATTGGCCGGCTGTGCGCCGCGTGTCCGCTGCCGGTCAATATCCTGGTCCGTCCGAATACGACATCGGGGAAGCGGCTCGCCGAGCTCGGCGTGGCGCGGATCAGCTACGGCCCGGGGCCGTATCGCGCGGCCACGCAGGCGATGGAGGCCGCGGCGCGGGCTGCGCTTGCGAGTTGGTAGCAGGGAGGAAGGAGACAGCACGCGGACCGGGCAGGTGTAGCCGGGCGCCATTCGCCACCCCACATCAGTTGACGGTCGCCACGGATGGTGGGCTGTTCGCCCCACGGGACTCGGTCCGGGGTGGCTCGGCGTCGCAGATTGCCGCTTCCCATGCTACGTGCGCTGATCGTCGACGACGAGCCCCTGGCTCGGGCCCATCTCCGGTCGCTGCTGTCCGCCGACCAGGACGTCGTGGTGATCGGGGAATGTGGGAACGGCACCGACGCCGTTACCGCGATCATGCGTGATCGGCCGGACCTCGTCCTGCTCGACATCCAGATGCCAGAGTTGGACGGATTCGACGTCGTCCAGGCCGTGGGTGTCGACCGGATGCCGCTCGTCGTGTTCGTCACCGCGCACGACGTCCACGCCCTGGAGGCGTTCGCCGTGCACGCGGTGGACTATCTCCTCAAACCAGTGGCCGAACCGCGGCTCCTGGCCGCGGTGGCACGGGCGAAGCGATTGGCGGACGCGTCAGCAGGGACGCGCGCCGCCGAAGTCGCGACGTTGAGCGCCCTGATCACCGATGTCGCGAATGGCCGGGCCGCCGCGCGCGGCGAGCCGCCGCGCTTCGCGATCCGTGCCAATGGCCGTGTCACGCTCGTCCCGCCGGGTGAGATCGATTGGGTGGAGGCGATGGACAACTACGTCCGCATCCATATCGGCCCCGCGACCCACACGATACGGGATACCCTGACCCACGTCGTTGGGCGGCTTCCGGCCAGCATGTTCCTGCAAGTCCACCGCTCGGCCGTGATCAACATCGGGCGCGTCCGCGAATTGCGCACCTTGTCGGGCGCGCAGTACATCGTCGTCCTCGCCGACGGTACGCGAGTCGCGGCAGGCCGTCGGCACCGGATCGCGATCCGGAAACTGCTCAGCCAGTCGCTGTAACGGCGCGACTCCCCGGCCGGTGGTGCAGGTCCGCGAGTGGTCGAGCCCTCGCGCCGCGATCAGTCCAGCGGCGGCAGACCCATATCGTCCAACAGCTGCTGGAACTGCGCATTACGATGGAGCGGTTGCAGCAGCTCGTTCGTCCGCAGCGAGATCATGAGCGGATCGTGTGCCACGTATGCCATTCGTAGATGCCTGACCGCGCTCGAGTCGTCGCCAAGCAGGGTCTCGGTCTCGGCGATTTCGAATGCCGACTGCATGCCGCTCGAGAAACGGCGATTCTGCAACGCCAGCATTGCCTGGAGCGCGCCGATGTGGCCCGCGCGCTGGAATCCCTTTTCCATCTCGTCAGCGAGCTCACTCAAGGGCGCGTTCCGCGTCAGCTGTGCGGACCGGCGCATCTCGGCGATGGCGTCCTTGTCATCGGCCTGCCCGAGGTAATACAGACTGAGGTAGCTGTGCGGAGACAGGAAGTCCGGGTCCGAGACCTCGATCTCTTTCAGCAGTTTCACCCCGTCCGCTTGGTCGCCGCCAATCCAGAGAATGAGACCCTTGTCCGCGAGGATGGAGATCGAGGTGGGCTCGAGTTCCTGCGCGCGGTTGATCTGGTCGAGTGCGTCCTGCCGACGGCCGAGCTCCATGAGGTAGTTGGCGTACCAGTGGTGCGTCGTCGCGGACGCGGGGTCGAGAGCGACCGCACGATCGAATTCGTGCTGCGCCCCTGGGATATCCCATGACCAATAGAAGTCGACGAATGCCAGCGACCGGTGGGCAGGCGCGAGCTGGTCGTCCAACGCGATCGCACGTTCCGCCGCGAGCTTGGCCCGCGGGTACGCGGCCTCCGGCGGCATCACCGTGAACTCGCGTAGCAAGTTGTAGCTATCCGCAAGTCCGGCGTACGCGGGAGCAAACTTCGGGTCCGCGACGATGGATTGCACAAACAGATCGGCGGCCCGCTGTAGGTCGTCGGGCGTCCGCTTGTTCCAGTAGTAGAGGCCCTTCAGATAGAGGTCCTCCGCCGCGGGATTCGCCGCCTCGGCGTGGATCCGGAGCGCTGACGGCCGAGCGGCCGTGTGGCGTCCGTACAGCACACCCCCGGCGACGACGAGCATCAACGTCGCGAGCCCCCCGGCGATCGACACCGCGCGGCGCGAGACGGGCCGCGCTGAGAACGTCGCGACGCGCAGTGGAGGGATTGGGGTGGGGTCGGTGCTTCGCGATCGGGCTATGTGCACCGACAAAAACTACGCTGCGGAATGCGTAAGTGAGCAGGCCCGACACACCGAATCTCCGGTCGGGGCCGGCTGTGGGGTGCCAACTTCCGAACTGCGGATGTCACCCGCCATTGTTACACAAATCGGATCGAGATCGAGACCCGATTGGGGCGCTGACTACATGAGACTCGCCCTCGGCGCCAGTACCGTCGGCGAGCCCGCGTGACACGCGCGATGCACTGCGCGCCGCGCAGCAGAGTGATGGCAGGTGCGTCAGTTTGGTTGCGGTCCCCGCCTGCCCCGGCCTATCGTGGCCGTTGGCGCACGGAACGGCCGTCACGAGGCCGATGACATCGCAATATTGGTATTGCCTTGGTCGGCCGGCGCCATGTACATTGGGGGGCGCCTGCCACCGACCACGGTCGTGTTCTACCGGGATGCCGCTGGGCGTGTGCCCGTCCTCGATTGGATTCGCGACCTCGGGAATCGCAATCTGAGAGCCGCCGCACAGATCCGCGAGCGAATACGATTGCTCGAGATCCATGGGCACGATCTGCGCCGGCCACATGCGGCGCCTCTCCGGGATGGCATTCACGAGCTTCGGGTCCGGACCGGTCGAGTGCACTACCGAGTGCTCAACTTTTTTCACGCTACAGGCGTGGCTGTTTTGGCGAGCGGCTTGACGAAGGAAGCTGACGTGGATGACGCAGAGATTGACCGCGCGGTGGAACGCAAGCGACGGATCGGGTTCCATTCGATGGACCACACGTATCGGGGAGCGTAAGCCATGGCCCAGCATCGTGCCGCGCCGGCTATCCGTGCCGTGACCGCGATCGATGCGGCGTTCGCTGATCGATCCGAGTGGCCGACACTCATCGATGACGCGAGAGTGAATGCCGATGTCGCCCAGTCGATCTACGCACTGCGGACGGCCGCCGGCCTCACCCAGCGGGCGCTTGCGGAGCGCGTCGCATCCACACAATCGGCGATTGCCCGACTGGAAGACTCAGACTATCGCGGCCATTCGCTATCCATGCTGATCCGAATCGCGCGGGCCCTCGGCCACGAGGTCACCGTCAGTTTCGCGGCCTGCGCCAATCGGAGTGGAGGCGGCAAATCGGCTGGGCGATCGCGCCGCCGGGCCGGCGTGCACTCGGAGAACGGCCGCGGGGAAGCCACTAGACCGCGCCGCCGACGCTAGGCGACGCCGGCGCTACCGCCGCCCCACACCGATCGGCTCATGACTCACATCTTCGGCGCGGCGGCCACGCGCATGGCTTGCCTCGCCGCAGCGAGGTGATGATCGTCGTGTTCGGCCACGAAGTACGCCCAGTCGATCAACCGCATCGGCCGGCCGAGTCGAGGGTGCGCTGCCACGGTCGCGATGTCCGCGTCGGTCAATGCCTCCATCCGCTCGACCAGCTCGAGTCGCCGCGTGCGGAGACGGCGCACGATCGTATCGGCCGGGGTCGCGTTGTGATCCGCCTCCATGGTCCGACGATTGGTCATGTCGGCCGCCGTGAGCACCGCGGCACGCCCGATGAACTCGTTCAACCGGCGCTCGTCCAACTCGTGCAGGTCGTCCAGATGCCCGAGGTGCTGCTTCGCCGTCCAGCCACGTTCCGGCTGGCCGCGAAGGACGGCATCACTCACGCCGGCGATCAGATCCGCGGCCCGTACCGGCGTTCCCCGAAGACGATCCACCACGATGGGGAACGACTCAATCGGCAGGCCGAATGTCCATGTGCGTTCGGTCCAGGCACTGAGTCGCATCATACGAGTACACCGCGCGCGTAGAATGTAGAGAGGCGAAAGGCGAGACGGGGTTCAGTGGCGCCGGAGTGTCATTGCCCTGCCCCTAGATCCGCTCATAGTCGGCGACCGTGCGCGAGTCGGCCACCCCCCCCGTGTGCAGGATGCCCGCCTTCTCGATGAGGACGAGGTGCACCTCTTCCTCCGCTACTGGACGATGCTCCACGCCCTTCGGGATCACCACCAGCTCGCCGGGACCGAGTGTGACCTCACCATCTCGTAGCTCGATCCGAAGCCGCCCGTTCAGGACCAGAAAGAGCTCGTCTTCGTCCGCATGCGCGTGCCACACGAACTCCCCGTGCAGCTTGACGACTTTGACATGCGTTCCATCCAGTTGGGCGACGATCTTCGGATTCCACAGATCATCGAACCGCCCGAGTTTCTCCGACAAATTCACCACGGCGAGCATTTCAAACTCCGCCAGGAAGTGAATTGCAATATATCAGTCGTCGCCCACGACGCGTGTGAGCACTGTGTGCACCCCGTGGCGTCGCATCACCGGGGTCATCGCTCGCCGAGCGCCGTACCTCGATGGTGGGATCATGTGTTCCGCCACCAGTCAGCGTAAAAGCCAGGGCCGGTCGACGATTGCTCGACCGGCCCGCATCTACTTACGAACGAATCAGCGCCACAGGTCATGCGGCGCGTGCTACCGCATGACCCGGAATCACACGGTGCGTCGCCCGGCGATCAAGTTCCAGAGAACAGAAATCACCGCGAGGACGAGCAGAATATGGATCAGGCCTCCGGCGACGTGAAACACGCCGAAACCGAGGATCCACAGAACGAACAAGACAACCGCCAGTGTCCACAGCATGGCCCCGCTCCATGGTTTGGGTGTACCGCAACACCTGATTCCGGGGTTACAAGCATAACCCATGCCGTTGTGGTGCCGACCGCCACAGCCGCGGATCGGGGTGCCCCCACACCACCAGTTGCGCCCAGAGCGACAGGACGCGACACTCTCCCGGTGTCGCCTTCCTCCGGAGTCGAGCGCGTCGAAGCACAGAGCGCCCCGCTCCGCCGGGAACTCGGACTCACCGACCTCGTTCTCACACAGATCCTCTACGTCGTCGGGTTGAGTTGGGTGGGGGTCGCGGCCAAATTGGGGACCGCGCAGATTCCCTTTTGGCTTGCGGCGATGGCGCTGTTCTACCTCCCGCAGGCCGCGGTGGTGGTGTATCTGAGCCGGCGGTTTCCGCTCGAGGGCGGCCTCTACCAGTGGGCCAAGCTTGGCCTCAATGGCGGGATCGCGTTCCTCGTTGGATGGAATCTCTGGATCTACGCGATCGTGCTCCTCGGCACGATCGGGCTCGCGATCGCCAACGCGCTCATCTACGCGATCGGGCCACGCGCGGCGTGGTTGTCGGGAAACCACGTATTCATCGGCGCCGTCAGCGGTGTGGTACTCGAGGCGTTGGTGATCGTATCGATTCTCGGGCTCCGAGTGAGCAAGTGGGTGCACAACAGCGGTGCGCTGCTGCTGCTGACGGCGTTCGCGTTTCTGCTCGTCCTCCCGCTCATCAACGTCGCGCGCGGCACGTTGCGCGAGTATCACCCGCTCACGATCACGACGCCGGCGATCACCCTCCTCAACGCGAACATCTTCGGCAAGCTCGCCGTGGGCGCACTGTCGGGATTCGAGTACGTCGCGGTGCTGGCGGGCGAAGCGCGCGACGCGCAGCGCACGATCGCCAAGTCGGTGATCGTTGCCGCGCCGATCATCGCGCTGATGTTCATCCTCGGGACGTCCGCCGTGCAGGCGCTCGTACCTCCCGGACAGGTGGATCTCGTGGGTCCCATCCCACAGGCGTTTCGACTGGGATTGGGATCGTCGGGCGTGGCCGCGATCCTGATTCCGTTTGCCGTGATGGCCGTGAGCGCGAGGACGATCGCCAATTCCAGCGTGCTGTTCACGGCGACCACGCGAATGCCGATGGTCGCGGGCTGGGACGGGCTGATTCCCGTGTGGTTCTCGACGCTGCACCCACGGTACCGGACCCCCGTGAACTCCGTGCTCTTCATCGGCGCGTGCGCCCTCATCTTCGCGGCCGCCGGGATGATCAACGTCGGCGAGCAGGAGGCGTTCCAGCTTCTCGACAACGCGGCGGGAATCCTGTACGGGTTGACGTATCTGGTACTCTTTGCGGTGCCGATTGTCGGACTCGCGCGCACAGGTCAGCGCGCACCGCGGTGGATCGCGGTGGCCGCCGCAGCGGGGTTCGCGACGACGTCCTCTACGTGATTCTGTCGGTGCTGCCGATCGTGTCGGTGGTAAGCAGGGTGGCGTTCGCGGTCAAGATCGGCGGATTGGTGGTCGTGGTGAACATCGTGGGGACGGCGTTGTACCTCAGGGCACGGCGACCCAACGGCCGACCGGCAGACGGGTGATGCGACAGGCGGTACGGTGGGTGGTCGCGAACGACTAGCGGGGGTCATGGGCGCATGGCGCAGCCGAACGCGAAACGAAGGGCCGCCGCGACCGTGACGGACGGCCTGGACGACGCGGAACGCGCGTCGCGCGATGAGATCATGGCGTTGCAACGTGCCCGCCTCGCCTGGACGCTCAGTCACGCCTACGCGAACGTGCCGCACTACCGCAGGGCATTCGATGCCGCAGGCGTGCACCCGTCCGATCTCCACGAGCTCTCCGATCTACAGAAGTTCCCCTTCACGGTGAAGCAGGACCTCCGGGACAACTACCCATTTGGATTGTTCGCGGTCCCGCGAGAGAAATTGGCGCGGGTCCATGGGTCGTCGGGGACCACGGGGAAACCGATCGTGGTCGGCTATACGCAGGGCGACATCGACATGTGGGCCACCGTCATGGCACGGTCGATCCGGGCCGCGGGCGGGCGCCCCGGCATGATGATCCACATCGCGTACGGCTACGGTCTCTTTACGGGCGGCCTTGGCGCACACTACGGTGCCGAGCGGCTGGGGTGCACGGTCGTGCCGATGTCGGGCGGCATGACCGAGCGCCAGGTCCAAGTGATCGCCGACTTCAAGCCGGATGTCATCATGGTGACTCCGAGCTATATGCTGTCGATCTTGGATGGATTCATCAACCGGGGAATCGATCCGCGTGAGAGCTCGTTGCGATTCGGCATTTTCGGCGCCGAGCCCTGGACCAACGCCATGCGCCGGGAGATCGAACAGGCGTTCGCGATGGAGGCCACCGACATCTATGGACTCTCGGAGGTGATCGGCCCCGGCGTGTCGCAGGAGTGCGTGGAGACGAAGGACGGGCTCCACATCTGGGAGGATCACTTCCTTCCCGAGGTGATCCATCCGGAGACCGGCCGTGTCCTACCGGAGGGTGAGTTGGGAGAGCTCGTGTTTACGTCACTGACAAAGGAAGCGTTCCCGATTGTCCGGTATCGGACCCGCGACCTGACCCGGCTCCTGCCCGGAACCGCGCGGCCGGGTATGCGGCGCATGGAGAAGGTGGCCGGCCGGACGGACGACATGATCATTTTGCGGGGAGTGAACGTATTTCCGAGCCAGGTCGAGGAGGTGCTACTCGCCACCGACTGGTGTGGCGGGCAATACCTGATCGAGCTGACCCGTGACGGGCGGATGGACGTCCTGACCGTCCATGCGGAGGCGCGTCCGGACCGATGGGACCCGTCGGGGCTCACGGGCCAGGCCGAGCGGCTTGTAACGGCGATCAAGACCTCGATTGGCGTGACCACCAGTGTCGTAATCCAGGCGCCGGGAACGTTGGAGCGGTCCGCCGGCAAGGCCAAGCGCGTAGTCGACAAGCGCCCGAACCGGTGATTCGCGGCAGCCTGGACGGGAGCCCCCAACGCAACGCTTACCAGATATTGGCACTGTCGATAAATTTTGGGGCTACTGGTGAAACCCAGGGACCCGCTCCGGCCGTATACACAACTATGGTATCACCATGAGACAGGCACACACCGGAGGCGCGACTGCCCTCCTGCTGGCAGCGATCGTCTGCGCAGGCTGTGCCAGCACGTCCCACGGCGCGATGCAACCCGGCGTCGCGCCGGGCGCCGACCAGGCCCGATTGTCGGGCATCGAGCAGGCGCGGGCCGACAGCGTCCGCCATCCCTACACGACGGCAGACGTCCAATTCATGCAGGGGATGATCGGTCATCACGGGCAGGCAATCGTGATGTCCAAGTGGGCCCCGACCCACGACGCGAGTCCGGCGCTCACGAGGCTGGCCGAGCGGATCATCAATTCTCAGCAGGACGAGATCAACACCATGCAGACGTGGCTCGGTGATCGCCGTCAGACGGTGCCGGACCCGCACGCGCCAATGATGATGACGATGAATGGCGTACAGCAGGAGATGCTGATGCCCGGCATGCTCACCAAGGTGCAGATGGCGGAGCTCGACCGCGCGAAGGGTACCGAATTCGACCGGCTGTTCCTGACCGACATGATCCAGCACCACCGTGGCGCGGTGTCGATGGTCCACGCCCTGTTCGAGAGTGAGGGTGCCGGTCAGGATGAGCTGGTGTTCAAGTTCGCGTCCGACGTCAACGTCGATCAGACCACTGAGATTGCCCGCATGGAACGCATGCTCGCCCTGGCCACGCTCGGGAGTGGTTCCCCGTGACCGGTCCCTTGTCCAAGATCCAGATGTCTCATTCCGCCCAAGAGGAAACGTCCATGGTATCCGTGTACCACGCTCGCCGTTCGGGGATACGACCGACCGCGGCCGCACGTACGTCGCTGTCGCTCGCCATCGTGGTGTTCTCCGCGGCGGCGTGTTCCCACTCGATGTCATCGTCCTCGGCGGGCGGTGGTCCGTCGCCGGCATCCAACATGTCCACCGTCGCGCCAAACCCCGATCCGCGCGTTGGGCTTCACGCCGGGTTGATGAACGCCGGCGAGGCCGAGTGGAACCTCCACGTGCTCTCGAAGACTCCACCGTCAGCAAAATTCGTCGGGATTACCAACTCCGACCTCGCGTTCTCCGGCCCGTACGCGATCCAGGGCAGCTACAGCGGATTTCAAGTCTGGGACATCTCGAACCCGAGCCATCCGACGCTCAAGACGGGTTTTGTCTGCCCCGCGTCGCAGAGTGACGTCTCGGTCTACAAGAACCTGCTGTTCGTGTCGGGCGAAGGGCACAGCGGACGGCTGGACTGCGGCACGCAGGGCGTGACGGACACCGTCAGCAAGGACCGGCTGCGCGGCCTTCGCATCTTCGACATCAGCGACATCGCCAACCCGAAGAACGTCGGCAACGTGCAGACGTGCCGCGGCTCGCACACCCACACGCTGCTCGTGGATCCCAAAGACGCCGAGAACGTCTACATCTACATCTCCGGCTCGGCTGACGTGCGGTCGCCAAGCGAGCTCGAAGGCTGCGTCAAGGCGATGCCGGACAAAGATCAGAACTCGGCGCTCTTTCGCATTGAAGTCATCAAAGTGCCGCTCGCGCACCCCGAGCAGGCAGCGATCGTCAGCTCGCCGCGGATCTTCAACGATCTCATAGCACCGCCCAAGCATGGAGCGGCGCCCGAGGACATAGCGGCCACCGCTGCGGCGAAGGCCAAGGGCGCGTTCGTCGCAACGGTCCCGGGCGAAGACGACTTTGTCCTGCCGTCGCGTTTCGTCAATCCCATGCTGGACAGCATCGTCAAGGCGCGTGGCGGGACAGGGGCTCCGACGGGTGCGGACAGCACGGCGCTCCGGAACGGGATCCCGGCCATGGTCGCCCGGATGATGGGAGACCGGCCCCGGAACATCGGGCCGACGCAGTGCCACGACATCACGGTCTATCCGGCGATCGGCCTGGCCGGTGGCGCGTGCGAAGGCTACGGCATGCTGCTGGACATCAAGGATCCGGCGCATCCGGTCCGGATCGGCGCGGTCTCCGATTCCAACTTCTCGTACTGGCATTCGGCGACCTTCAACAACGACGGCACCAAGATCCTGTTCAGCGACGAGTGGGGCGGCGGTGGCCAGCCGAAGTGCCGCGCGACGGACAAGCATGAGTGGGGCGCGGACGCGATCTTCTCGATCGTGGACGGAAAGATGCAGTTCCAGAGCTACTACAAGATGCTGGCACCGCAAACCGCACAGGAGAACTGCGTCGCTCACAACGGCTCGCTCATCCCGATCCCGGGACGGGATGTGATGATCCAAGCCTGGTATCAGGGCGGGATCTCGATGTTCGACTGGACGGATGCCGCGCACCCGAAGGAGATCGGGTTCTTCGACCGTGGCCCGGTGGATTCGACGCGGATGGCCAGTGGCGGGTCGTGGTCTGCGTACTGGTACAACGGCGTGATCGTGAGCTCCGAGATCGCGCGTGGACTGGATATCTTCGAGCTCACGCCGAGCGGGTTCATCTCCCAGAATGAGATCGATGCCGCGAAGACGGTGCATTTCGCGGAGTTCAACACGCAGGATCAGCCGAAATTCGTCTGGCCGCCAAGCTTCGCGTTGGCGCGCGCGTACGTCGATCAGCTCGCGCGATCGAACGGCCTCCCCGCGGACCGGATCGCGGGGGTTCGGCAAGCGCTCTCGGGCGCCGAGCACGCGTCCGGGTCACAACGGCAGAGCGCACTGACGCAGCTGGCGACGCAGTTGGATGGCGACGCGGGCACGTCGAGCAATGCCGCCAAGGTCCAGAAATTGGCAGCCGCGGTCCGGAATCTGGCGGGCGCGTCCACCTGACAGCGGGCTGATTGATCGAGGCGTAGAACGCCCGTGGGATGCGGCTGGATCACATCCCACGGGCGTTTTTGCGTCTGCGGGTCCGCCAGGCCGTGGGCGCGGACGGTTCCGCGCGTTACTCGCCGCCGCGTGACGATCGCCGCCCGCGTTGACGGCAGGGGCGCGTCTATGCAGAAGCGCTGTGAAAGGTCAATCCCCCGGCCGCCCCCCTACCGAACGCGCCGGAGGGTCAGGACGAACCGCGATCCCTCACCACGCGTACTCTCGACGTCCAGGTCTCCCTTCATCGCGCGCGCCAGGTCGCGGCTGATCGCGAGGCCCAGACCGACACCCCCGGACGCCGGGCTGGTCAGGCCGCGATCGATCTGGACAAACGGCTCGAAGATGTGCTCGATCTGGTCAGGGGCTATCCCGATACCGGTGTCTGACACGGTAATCCGTACGGTATCGTCGGTCAGGGCGTAGTCGATGCCGATGCGACCATCCGGAGTCGTAAACTGGAGGGCGTTGGACAGGAGGTTGAGCAGAATCTGCTGCACCTTCTCCGGATCGGCGCTCACGATCGCATCAGTATCGGCGCAATCGAAGGTGAGGGATTTGATCGCGAGTTGCGGCCTGATGAGTTCCTCCAGCTCCCGCACCAGAGGTCCAACCGCCACGTCGTTCAGCCGGACGTCAACATGGCCCGCCTCGACGCGAGCGAAGTTCAGGATGTCGTTGATCAGCGCGAGGAGGTACCGAGCGCTGCGCTTGATGCGCGCCAGATCCACGCGCTGCGGCTCAGTCACGGGACCGCGCAACCCCTGGTCGATCAATTCCGTGTAGCCCGTGATGGCGTTGAGGGGGGTCCGCAGGTCATGGCTCATACTCGCCAGGAAGTTGCCCTTGGTCTTGTTCGCGATCTCGGCAACCAGCCGCGCCGCGTCGGCGATGGCGCGCCCCGATTCGGCGGCGTCGAGCAACTGCCGGCGAACCTCGGAGACTTCGGTGGCCCGCTCACCGTAGCGCTTGCTGGCGTCGATGTCCGCGAACACCAGCACGGCGCCGTCGAGTCCGTGGCCGACCGCCTGGTAGGGGCGCAGCGTCAATGCCCACCAGTGGCCGTCGTCGTCTTGCACCTCGTGCTCGGTCACCATCCGTGTCTCGATCGTCCGCGTGATCAGGCGCTCGAGGTCGGGCACCGTCACCCGGCGGGTGATCTCACTGAGTGGACGACCGACATCGGTGGCGACGACGTGCATCACGCGCGCAGTCGCGGGAGTAAATCGGCGAAGTCGAAGGTCGGTACTGACGATCAGGATCGGGATCGTCGTGCTCGTCAACACATTCGCGAGGTCACTCGACAACGCCGATAAGTCCTGATTCCGGTGGCGCAACTCCTCATTCACGGTCGTGAGCTCTTCGTTCGACGACTGTACTTCCTCCTTTGTCGTCTCGAGTTCCTCGTTGGTGCTTTGCAGCTCTTCGTTGCTCGATTGGATCTCTTCGCTGGCCGCGCGCAGCTCTTCGGTGGTCGATTCGTGCTGTTCGACGATCCCCTGGAGATAGCGTTTGGTCGTCGCGAGCTCGTCGACGAGCGCATCGTGCGCGATCCCATCGACAGGGGCACGACGGCGGCGGCCGGTCCGGGTTGCGCTGTCACCACTCACGCCCGTGGCCGGCACGGTCGCCACGTCCGCCGACGGGCTCGTGCCGATGAACGAGACGACGTAGAACTGTGCGTTGGTCGAGGGGAGCCGGAACGGCAGCACATCGATCGCAATCTGCCGGACCGCGTCGCCGTCCACGAGCCGAACCCCGTCCTCGCGGACGGCCCGTCCGGCGCTCCGCGCGCCGCGAATCGCCGCGTGGAGGGGCATGACGAGCTCCGGCCGCGCGAGCTTGACCAGATCCAAGCTGGCCACACCGGGCAAGTGGGCCAAGAAGCCAGCCGTATCTCCACGAAACTGCAAGATCTCCATGTAGTCGTTGATCACGACGCCCGGAGGCGTGAACTGGGCGAGTACATGGCGGTCCGCTTCCCCCTCGATCTCCTCGGGTGATGGTGGGACCACCAACGCTCGCGGCCGGGGATGGTGCGGTGCGGCACCGATCGCCGGGATGCTTGTCGGCGTCGCGAACGCAACGCGGACGGGACGCCCGGTGAGCACCCGTCGCCTGTAGATCCCAGGCACCTTGGCAAGCGGCTCGAAGAGTTCCGTTGCCGAACCGACTGACTCGCCGGTCCCGAGGACGAGGAAGCCATTGGTCTCCAGCGCGTAGTGAAAGATCGGAAACACGCGCCGCTGCAGCACCGGGCCCAGGTAGATGAGCACATTGCGGCAACTAATGAAATCGAGGTGCGAGAACGGCGGGTCCCGTACGACGTTCTGGCGCGAGAAGACGCAGAGGTCGCGCACGGTTTTCGTGATCCGATAGCCGCCCTCCTCTCGGGTGAAGAACCGCCGCAGCCGCTCCGGAGAGACGTGGTCGGCGATGCCTTCCGGGTAAAGCCCAATCCTGGCCTTCGCGATGGATGGCTCGCTCAAGTCCGTGCCGAAGATCTGGATCTGTACATCAGGGACCGCATTACCCAAAAATTCGAGCAGCGCGATCGCGAGAGAGTACGCCTCCTCACCGGCCGCACATCCGGCAACCCACATCCGCACCGGTGTGTCGGGCGCATGCCCCCGCATCATTTCCGGAAACGCCGTCTCCTGGAGTCTCGCGAAGACTTCCGGGTCCCGGAAGAAGCGCGTCACACCAATGAGCAGATCTTCGTACAGGAGATCGAGCTCCGGCGGGTCACGAAGGAGATGGGCGAGATACTCACCGCGGGTATCGAGCCGGTGCACCAGCATCCGCCGGACGATGCGCCGGTGGAGGGTGCCGCGCCGATAGTGCTGGAAATCCACGCCGGTGCGCGTGTGCAGCAACGTCAGAATCTTGCGCAGGTCCTCGTCCTCACGGGCGAGCGGCGGGGCGGTCGCCGCCGCCGGCGGATCCGCCGGATGCTCCACCAGGTGAGAGCCCAGACGAGAGAGCTGCCCTGCGATCTCCTCTGGGGTGAGAACGAAATCCACGGCTCCCGTGTCGACCGCGCTCCGCGGCATGCTGGCGAAGCGCGCGGACCCGGTGTCCTGCGCGATCGTAATGCCGCCGACTTCTTTAATTGCCTGGATTCCGCGCGCACCATCGGATCCGGCTCCCGAGAGGATCACGCCGACGGCGCCGCTCCCGTGCACTTCGGCGAGCGAACACAGGAACGCGTCGATCGGTAAGTGCAGACCTCGGCCCCGCTTTCGCGCGATCAGGCGAAGATGGCCGTCGGTGACGGTCATCGTCGTATTCGGTGCGATCACATAGGCACGGTCGGCCTCAATGCGCACGCCGTCCACCGCCTGTACCACCGGAATCGCCCCAGCGCGCCCGAGCAGCTCGGGGAGCAGACTTTCGTGCTCCGGGTCGAGATGCTGCACGAGCACGTACGCCATGCCGGTATTCGACGGGAGGTGGTGAATGAGGCGAGTGAACGCGTCCAATCCTCCCGCTGAGGCGCCGACGCCGACGACCGGTATTGGCGTGAGGCTCGCTGCAGAGGACGGCGCGTTGTCGATCGAGGGCGTAGGTGTCAGCGCCGATGGCATGTCGCTCGCCACGACGGACTGCTCTGATTGAACGGGCTTGGACGATGTCAGCCCGCGCTTCGAACTCGGGCGTGGCCTCAGCCTGCTCACGCGGTTCCCCCGCCGGACCGCGCCATGGCAGGCCGGATCATGTGTAGCACCGCGCTGACTGGCACGAGACTGCGTGGCGCGACGACCACGGCCGACCTCCGAGATGCGACAGAGCGATCCGACGAACCAGCAACCCAGCGATCCTCGCTCTCACGAGGTGCCAACGAACGATCGCCGTCATGTCGGTGGGTGCGCTCTCTGGTTGCGGCGCATGTGGCGCCATTTGAAAGGTGGAGCGCGCGCGGTCTTTCCACAATTCGCGCTGAGCGGTCGAGGGAGGCGTGTACTGCGATGCACCCCCAGGGCCTTCCACCGCCTCAGTTTTGTGATCGCGGCTGGGCCGACCTCGGTCAAAATGCCTGTACCGGGCGCGGCCTGGTCTCATCGATTGGGACCTACCGCCAACCCCCGCTAGCCGCGCCCGAACGCCTGGTCGCTCAGACGACGGGTGCCCAGCGGCTTCCTTCGAGCGTCGCCAAGACACCGGAGCGGATATCGAATCGGAACCCCTGAAGCTGCAGTCGCCCTGCCTCCACGGCCTCTCGGATCCATGGAAAGGTTTGCAGGTTCGCCAGCGACAAGCGGAGTACCTCGGTCTCGTAGTGATTGACGAGATCCTCGGTCGGGATGCCCTTCGGCAATGGGCGCAACACGGGTTGTGCCATCGCCATCCACGCCTCCACGAAGTCGCGTGCCTCCGCGGGCGCGCCTTCGACCATCGCCTTGATCCCACCGCACTGGGCATGACCCAGCAGGACAACGCGCGCCACCTTGAGCACCCGCACCCCAAATTCGAGCGCCGCGCTCGTGCCGTGATAGCCCACGTCTGGCTGATAGGGCGGGACCAAACCCGCGACGTTGCGCACCACGAACAGCTCTCCAGGTCTCGCGCCGAATACGGTCTGGGGATCGACCCGAGAATCCGAGCACGCGACGACGAGGGTCTCGGGGCGCTGGCCCTCGTCGGCGAGCGCCTCGTAGCGCGCGCCCTCCGCGGGCCAGACATCGGCGCGAAATCGACGATAGCCTTCAATCAGGCGGTCCATCCATACACTCCCGAGCGACTGTGGCATGCGCCGTGTTCGGCGCATCGATCTCTGGCGAAATGAGCAATACGCCAGATGGGCCGATTGTAATGCGGCACCTACGCCGCGGGCAATGCGGTCAGCGGCCCGACGGCGCGAACAGAATGACGGCGCTTGTCAGCCACAACACGCCCGCCGCACTCAGGCTCACCGCAGCGAGGCGCTGGCTACCGTCTTGGATTCCAAATCCACCGATCCCGATGGCGACTAGTAGCAGGCCGGTCGCGTAGTACAATCTTGCCGGCAGCCACCGGGCAAGCGGGAAGAAGTGGAGACCGACGATAATGGCCACAACCGGCCCGACCCAGTCGGCCCGCCCGACGTTGCGGAGCACGTTGACGGCCACCAGGATGAGGACTCCCTCCACAGCGCTCGCCACGCCGACGAGACGACCCACATGTGCGGCCTCCTCGTCCGTCGGGGGCACAGCGGCCGCGCCGCGGCGCGAGGCGGCGACTAGCATGAGAACGGTGAGCAACACCGGGATGCCGTACCACGGCAGGGACGGACGAACGGCCCAGACGCCGACGATGCCCCACACCCCAGCGAACACGCTCATGATGACGGCTCCGGATTTGGTCATCGACGCCGAGCTCCCATCACATCGCGTGGTGTGCGCGGCCCGGCTCCCGTCCCTCGTGTCCGTCGGGCACTGAGTTCATCATCCGAAGCATCGCCGGGCCTCCCGTGCGCAGGAACCCAATCCCGAGCACGGCGGCGAACAGCAGAAACCCAATGTTGAGCCACGTGACCCACCGCGCCTCAGTGCGGTAGCGCGTCTACTCCTGCTTGGGCAGCCACCGCATCCTGATCGGCGCTCATGCCGCTGCACCCGACGGCGCCGAGAACCTTGCCGTCCACGATGATTGGAACGCCACCGGTGAGTGCAGCCACGCCCTCGATCGATAAGATGCCGGTGTTGCCAGCCGCGAGCGCGTCGGCGAGCGCTTTCGTGGGTCGTTTGAACCGGGCGGCGGTCCGCGCCTTCGAGATGGCGACGTCAACGCTCCCGATCTGCACGTCGTCCATCCGCTGAAACACGATGAGGTTCCCGCTCACGTCGACGACCGCGATCGCGACGGTCCACCCGCGTTTCTTCGCCTCGGCTTCAGCAGCCGTGGCCATCGTCTTGGCGGCTTGGAGGCTGACGACCTTGGTGTCGATCAGTTGTCCGCGCACGGTCGCGGGAGCGGCGGCTGCGAGAATGGACACGCCGGCGATCGCCAGCGGACGGAGCGAGAGGTTGGGCGATTTCATGCCACGAAGCTATCAGTGGCCCATGTGACGCGCCACGGGGACGGCATCGCTAGCCGCCCCCGCCGCCCGGGACGCGTCAGCGATCAGTCCACACGGCGAGCTCGTTCCCGCTCGGATCTGTGAAATGGAAGCGACGCCCGCCAGGAAACGGGAACGGGGGCTTGGTGATCGTCCCACCCGCCGCCCGTACACGCTGCTCGGCCGCCGAGAGGTCCAGCACGTAGATCACGACCAGCGCACCACCGGACGCGGCCGCGCGATCCTTGGTGAATCCGCCGGTCAGACGTCCATCCTCGAAGCTCGTGTACTCCGGGCCGTAGTCTGTGAACTTCCAGCCAAACGCATCGATGTAGAAGCGTTTTATGGCACTGATGTCGGTCGCCGGCATCTCGATGTAGTCGATGCGGCGGTCGTTGGGCGACGGATTAGCCATGATCAGTCGAGGTTGGAGTGAGGAGATGATCGCCGCTCTGGCCCCACCATCACCATATGGTATGCAATATGCCAAGCCACTCATATAGTAGCGGACAACTTATCAGCAGCTTAGCACGGGCGCATGCTCACCGCGGATCAACGGCGTAGCGCGTGCCGACACACCCGCAGCCCGGGAGGGTCCATGCGCGTCCACCGCTCACTACAGATCCTGACAGCCCTCACGACGCTCGCGGTGCTCACCGCGTGCAGTTCGATGGGGAGGCAGGGGAGAAGCGATTCCGATCCAGCTTACTCCAGCACCACCGTAGCTTGGGATTCAGGCCCGTTGGACAGAGACTACAAGAGTCAGCGGAGCGACATGGATACTCGGCATGCTCAAGAGGTCGCCAACCCGCGGGCTGGTGAGTCGTCGGATCAGGCGCAACAGCGCCAAAAGAGCGAGAACGACGATCTTGACAGTCGCTACGCAAAGGGGAAAGCGGCGCATTCGCAGACCGTGCCACCGGGAGACCAACAGGCGCATGCCAATGGGCAGGCGGATAAGCCTCACCAGTAGGCCGTAGCGTGTGCTCGCAATTCGCGAGACCGCTAGCGGCCTGACCTATGATGTTGCGCGAAAACGACCTCGCACCGGCGATCGGTGCGGGGTCGTTTTGTCGTGCGCCAACACAAAGCTGGAGTCGGGGACGACGTACGTCGCCACCTATCGCTTGTCGTACACGAAGAGCAAGCGAATGGGGTCCGTGCTCGGGCCTGCCACCGGCTGGATCTCCACCTCGCGGGTGAGCGATTTGCCGTCCGGCGAGCGAAACACTCGGCCGGTTTGGAGCGCGACGGTTTGGCTCTGCATCTTGATTTCACTGGCGACGACCATTGTGTCGCCTTTCAGTTTGACCGTGGTATGCACGGTCGCACCATTCGCCATGTCGTTCGTCGCCTCGCCGGCGCCCACTGGCCATTTGTACATGATGTGCTGTTTGCCTTGGCCGCCGACGTCGGTGGTCGCGTCGAACTGATAGGTCGCCCCCGCACGAGTCACGGTGAAGGAGTCAACCGTGGGCGGAGGCAGAGTGCCGAAGTTGCTCTTGGCGAGATTGACGACCCACGTGCCAGTGAGATCCGTCGCTGGCGATTGTGCCGTCGCGAAGCCAGAGGTGGAGACCTGGAGGACGAGACTGAGCAGCAGCGCTGCGCGCATTCGCATCGAAGTGGGGGCTGAGTGTGAACGATGAGGTGTGGATGAGATCTGTATTACTCGGGGATCTGAAAGAGCGATTCGACCGACGTGCCGAGG
Organism: Gemmatimonadota bacterium; assembly: GCA_003152485.1. GTDB lineage: Bacteria > Gemmatimonadota > Gemmatimonadetes > Gemmatimonadales > Gemmatimonadaceae > Palsa-1248. The sequence continues at coordinate 81,862 of PMAE01000078.1, forward strand.
ACGCGAGCGAGGCGCAGTGCGAGAACTGTCGAGGGGATGAAGACCCCGTTCTCGACGGTATTGATCGTTTTTCGCGACACCTGCGCCAGGGTGGCGAGATCGGCCTGTGTGAGGCCGAGCCGTGCCCGCTCTTCGCGGAGGCGGTTGCGGAGGTGCTCATGCATCGCGGTGCGCGCGCACCTCCAGGTACGAGAATGCGAGCAGCGCGATGACAGTGCTGCCAGTCACGATGAGATACGCGGCTTGACGCGCCGACAAGCTGCCGACTTCGGGCACGAAATACAGACCCATCGCAATCGCCATAGCGACCCAGAAGCCAATGGCGACGGCCGTCCGGCGATTCAGCGTGGAGACCTCATCGTTGATCAGCGACCGGACTCCCGAGCGATGGAAGAGCCCGCCACCCGTTGCCAAGATCGCCAGCAGGACGACGGCGGTCAGGGCCCACATGGTGACCTTCGCGGAATGCGCGGTATCCGGACCGCTGACGAATGCCGGGCGAGAAATGGTCTGATTGACAGCGAACAGGACGGCGGCCGCAGCGGCCAGCCATGCCCGTTTGCGCGATAGGCGATCGGCGGTCTCTACTGAGCTATTCGACGGCATTAGGTGCCTCCCTCGGCCCCAGAGTCGCGTTGACTCGATCAACAACGTAACCTAAAGGTGACTCGAACCTAGAGTAACGTATAGGTTACACCCTGTCAAGCAGCGATGTTGCGACCCAGGCCGGCGTCGTGTGCGGGGGGCCGGCGGCCACGGTCGATGCACCGACAAGGGGCTGGCTCGTGGGCGACTACTGTGCGCGCAACTCTGTCGGAATGGCGCTCGGGTCGAGGTTGCCATCCCAGGAGACCGACGAAATCCACCAGCGTTTGCCATCGAAGTAGAGCTGATAGATGTTCACGCCGCTGGCGGTTGGCTTGCCAGTCGATGCGAGCGTGCCCACGTAGCTGCTGAACACCGTCGCCACGTGCCCGAAGCGGTAGGTCGTGTGCGCGACCTCGTGTTCGCTGAAACCGCTCTTGACGAAACTCGCGTCGGTGGCGTCGGTGTACTCCTGAAACGTCGGAGTCCATTTCGTGACCGCGTGGGTCTTCGGGTCGGTCGCGACGTCGAACGATCGTGCGTTGGGATCGTAGAGCGTGAGGTCGCGCGCCCACTGGCGTGCGACGCCGACGCCGCCGGAGATCGACTCGTAGTCGGCCTTGACGATGCCCTCGATGCTGCCGACGTCGTCGGGTCGTGAGGCGATGACAGGTACCGCTACATGCGAGGTCGCCGTCTGCTGAGCTCGCGTGGCCGTCGCGTCCAGCGGCAGCCCCACCGCGCACACGGCGATCCAGACTGCGAATCGACCAGTCGTCATTGCGTCTCTCCAGGTATGCCCGGCGCCCCCTCGACTGCTACGCCGGGCGGCTCCTCACGAGCCGCTGTGCAGGTACCGATCGGGGATTGTCGTACCGGGATGCTCATCGTCCCAATAGATCGTCACGATATGCCATCGGCTACCGTCGTTGAACAGTTGGAAACTGTTCACGTCACGTGCGAATGGCTTCGCGTCGTCGGCCGCGTGTCGCGACGCGTAGGCGCTGAACACCTGCGTCACGGCGCCGAAGGTATTCACTTCCCGTCCGATCTCCTTCTCGAAGAATGCGGACTTCGAGAAGTACTGACCGGCGAGGGTCGCGAACTCCTGGGGTGACATCGGGTTGAGACGGGGCGCGTGGCCGGAATCGCGTTGCGTGCGGATCAGCCGCGCATCGGGCGCGAACAGCGAGTTGAACCGCTGCCAGTCGCGCGCGCCCGCGGGCCCCGAGATCACGTCGTACGCGGCATGGACGATCGCGTCGATCGATCGCACATCCGCCGGCGCGGCGGCCGGGTGGGCCGAATCACCGGCGGCGGGTGCTTGTGCCCCCACGAGCGGCGCGGTCACGGCGAGCGCGACCACGACGGCGGCACGACGAATGGCGAATCGCCGGGTGTCATCGATGCATGTTGTCATGCGACCAACGATACTGCGGCCAGATCCCACTGCGCAATCGAGCAACGGGCCACGCGCGTTTTATAAGACCAGCGCCCGGCCCTGATCACACCGGCGGCCCCCGATGCGTGCGCGGTGGCTCAATCGTGCTTGGTGTGCTTCTTGTGCTCCGGCTGATTCAGCGTCGCTTCGCGAGGACTCTCGGCTTGGCCTTTGCGGCTGTGCTGGCGATGCGCCTCGGGGTCGGCCAGGTACTGCTCTTCGTCGGGAGTCGTCAGCGGCGCGGCGTCCTCCTCTACCAACCCTTCCATTGAACTGGATTGGCGGCCCGCCGAATCGCGCTCGAGATCGGTGGTGAACTCGTCGGGCGGGAGCTTGGGGTCGTGCGCCTGCTCATGCGGGTGGTCATGCGGCATACGTCCTCCGGGAGAATCGACGCTGAAATCTACCGTGGTGCCCGGCACCCGGCCCTACGGCGTCTAGCGGGTCACTGTTTCAGCCCGAGCCGCTGCGTCAACCAACTCGCCATCACGAAGAAATACTTCGTTGACTCGGGCTTCTGTTCTCTGAGAGCGCTCTGCATCTCACCTAATCGGCGCCCACCAACGCCTCGCCGTCTAATACCCCTCCGCGCTCCCATGGACGCGCGGGTCAGCCATCCCCGCGATTCCCGCCGGGGTCCGCATGATCGACGCACCGATGGCGAGGGTGCCTGTCGGCAGGAGCGGCTGGTTCATCGCCTGCAATGCGGCAATCGCATCCGGACGCAGTCCATTTCGTTCATACAACAGGGTGTCGGGTAGATGCTGGTGATGGATCCGTGGCGCGCTCACGGCCTCCGCGATCGGCATGTCGTAGTCGACGACGTTTGAGATCACTTGGAACACGCTGGTGATGATGTAGCCGCCGCCGCTCGCTCCAGTCACGAGCATCGGCGTTCCGTCACGACCCATCACGATCGTGGGACTCATCGACGACAGCATCCGCTTACCAGGAGCGATCGCATTGGCGTCGCCCATGACGAGCTTCTCGCTGTTTGGGACGCCCGGCTGCGCGGTGAAATCATCCATCTCGTTGTTGAGCAGGAATCCGGCGTCCGCGACGGTGGACGCCGACCCGAACCCGCTGTTGATGGTCGTGGTCAGCGCGACGGCGTTCCCCTGTCCGTCGATCACCGAGAAATGGGTCGTGTGCGTGCCCTCCGGGGCCGCGCCCGTGGGAAACGACACGGCGCCGGATGGCGTCTCGCTATCCGGGCGAATACTCGCCGCCAGGCTATCGGCGAACGGCTGCGACAATAGCCGGTCCGTGGGAATCGCGATGGCGTCGGGGTCGCCGAGGAAGTGATTGCGGACGGCGAAGGCGCGCCGCATCGCTTCGGTGAGGAGGTGCAGCTCCGCCGGTGAGTGCCACCCGATCGCGCGGAGGTCGCGACCCGCGAGGAGGTGCGCCAGGAGCGCGACCGTCATGCCGCCGGAGGAGGGCGGCGGCATCGAGACGATGTGGAAGCCGCGGTAGTCGAATGAGACCGGCGTCCGCCACTTGGCATGATACCCGGCCAGATCCGCGAGCGTGATGATCCCGTGCCCCCGCCGCATCTCGGCTGCGATCGCACGGGCCGTGGCCCCCGCGTAGAATCCTGCGGGTCCGTCGGCGGCGATGCGACGCAGCACCGCCGCAAGCTGCGGGTTCCGCCAGTGATCGCCGGGGCGAACCGCACGGCCGCTCGGCAGAAAGAGCGCCGCACTCGCCGGGAATTTGGAGAGCCGAGTGCTGTCCCAGTGGACATCCGTGGCGAAGTCCGAATCCACGACGAACCCGCTGTCGGCTAGTCGGATCGCCGGCGCCAGCAGCTCGGCCCACGGGCGGGATCCGAGCCGATGGTGTGCTTCCCAAAGACCCGCGACCGATCCCGGCACCCCAGCCGCGAGATCACCGGTGAGCGATCGATCGTCCGGCTTGCCATTGGGCCCGATGTACATGTCGCGGGTGGCCGCCGCGGGGGCCACTTCGCGGAAGTCGAGCGCGACGGGCACACTCCCCGACATCTTCGCGACGATAAACCCGCCGCCGCCGAGATTGCCGGCCGCGGGATAGACGACCGCGAGCGCGAAGGCGGTCGCGACCGCGGCGTCGATGGCGTTGCCCCCGCGGCGAAGCACTTCCGCGCCGACGTGCGTAGCCAAAGGCGCATCCGTAGCAACCATCCCGTGCGGCGCGACTACAGCCGGCGCGTTCATCGAGAACCGCCAATCGGCGGGGATCGTATTGCTGGGCGAAGTCGTCTGGCCCGCGGTCGCGGCGCCGGCGCCGGAGCTCGATCTCGACTGACAGCCCAGCGAGATCGCCGCGCCCAGGACAATGACATACACCCGCGCGCTCCAACGTTCGACCGGCATGTCGCTCCCGTGTGCGAATACAAAGGGTTCGGACGACTCGGCACCCTGCAGTTCTCTGATGGGTCCGCGCACACGCTCGACGTGGCGACGGCACCGATCAAGCTTGCTGCCGGCGACGTATCGCCACCTCTGCGTCATCGCGCCACGAAGCCCCGGCAGACCCGGCAGACCCGGCAGACCCGGCAGACCCGGCAGCAGAAACAGTGCCGTCGGCTTCGAGCTCTGCGCGATTCGCACGACAGTGCGCGTTCTACGCAGACGCCCGATGCCCGGTGCAACGTCACGGGCGTCAGGGGAGACCGGCGCCGGGGACGGCGACGCGGACGACTTCGATCTTGCCGCCCCGTTGCGCCTTGGTCACCACCGGATTGTAGTCGCGCGCGGTACAGATGTAGAGATCGCGCCGATCGGCGCCCCCCAACATACAAGCGAATGCATCGCGGCCGGGCAGCGGGATCGTGTCCGTGACCGCGCCGCCGTCGATCACGCGGATGGCGGACTGCGCACCTAGCGCCGCGACCCAGACGGCTCCCTCGGCGTCGAGGCAGATCCCATCCGGCATCGCGTCCAGGGTCGCGAACAAACGACGGTCGCCGAGCGTGCCGTCTTCGTGCAGGTCGAACGCCGACAGACATTTCCCGAATGTTTCCGCGATGATGAGCGTGCGGCCGTCGGGTGTGATCACTGCCCCGTTCGGAAACTCGATCCCCTCGGCCGCGACCGCGACCGCACCATCGGGTTGCACGCAGAACAGCTGCGTCGGCACCGGTGGGTCGCCGGCGTTCAGATCGCACCCGAAGGTGCCGATATACGCCCGGCCCGCTCGGTCGATCACCATGTCGTTGATGACATACGGTGAGATCGCGCTCAGATCCGCGACGGTCTCGACACCGGCCGACGTCACGCGCAGCAACAACCGGTCGAACATGGACACGACGCGGAGCGCCCCATCGGTGCCCCACCCGAGTCCCGACGGCTGGGTCGCCAGCTCCAACACGCGGTCCGCCGACCCGTCGGGCGTCATGCGCCACACGACGCCATCGTGCATGTCCGAGAAGTAGAGCGCCCCATCGTGCCAGCGCGCGCCTTCGGGAAAGACCAATCCGTCGAGTACGGTGCGCGGGGTCGAGGTCACGTGGCCGATGATATGCCGCCACCGATTGGCGCGCAACGACCGCCCCGGCGTCGCGTAGGGGTGCCAGCCCCGGGAGGAGGTTCAGGATCCCGCGGCGCGGTAGTGGGTGACGGCACCGGATGTGGCCGCCATATTTGAGGGGGGCGAACGAGGCGACCTGGGATCGGTACGCACGCCCAATCCTTCAGCGCCGAGGACCGTATGACTGCCCGCTACATGACTCCGATTTTCCTGACGCTGTTGTCAACATCGGCGGCCGCGCAGGGCACGCCGGCGAAAGCACATATCTGTCTCGCGCCGTCGAGCGTCGAGACCGCGTCGGGGAGCGCCGCGACCGCGATGAGCGCCGTGCGCGAGACGTTCACCAGCTATCTGACCGGGCCGACTCTCGAGGTCGCGCCCCTCAGCTCCCGGCTCGAGTCACAGGCCCGCCAGGAAGCCAAGGCGGCCAACTGTCCCTACCTGCTGATTACCACGTTGAAGCAAGAACATAAGGGCGGCGGCAGCGGTCTCCTCGGTCGGGTCGCGAGTGGCGCCGTCCAACAAGGCGTCAGTTCGGCCGACGTGGGCTCGAACTCGGCGGCCGGTCGCGTCGCGACCGGTGCCGCGACGGGTGCCGCTTCAGGCGCTGCGAACAACTACGGGAGCTCCACCCAGGCCAAAGATGAGATGACGCTGACGACCCACCTCGAGTCGGCCGACGGCAAGGTGCTCGTCGATATGACCGGCAAGCGGAAGGCGGATTCAAACGGCGAGGACATGCTGACGCCCCTGGTCGAGAAGGCAGCCACCGCGGTCGCGAACGCCATCTCCAAGCCCGCGCCGTAAGGAACACGCACCGTGAGCCACGATCCGCTCCCCGATCCTACTCAGCGCCGGCGATTCATCGGCCAGTTGGTCGGGGGCGCCGCTGCAGTCGCCGCCGCGGCGTGCGCCAGAGCGGTCCCCGCGCAAGCGGTCGCTCCAGTCGCCGCACCCACCAGCGGTCCGCAACAAGCGACCGCCGATTCGGCCGCTCACGCAGGAGCTGCCGCGCACCACACGTGGGACCTCTCCTGGACGGAACGCTTGACCGGCACAAGCACGCATCGACAGGTCTTCGATGCCCCGGAGATCGCCGAGGGAACGGTCCTGCATCAGGCGCGCATGTTCTACGTGAACTACAAGGATGTCTACGGAACGCCCGAGGGCGACCTGCGCGCCGTGCTCGTGCTCCGGCACGAGGCGATCCCGATGGTGCTGGGCGACGCGACGTGGGCGCGCTACGATTTCATCGGCAAGAAGGTGACAAAGCTCAAGGACCCGACGACCGGCGAGTGGGCGCGCCGCAATCCCTTCCTCAATGCCAAGGCGGACGACAAGTACTCGGTCATCTGGCCCGACGGCGGGCTCGACGCGCTCATCGCGCGCGGGGCGATCGTGCTCGCCTGCAACATGGCGTTCGGCGGCTTCGCGGACCGGATCGCCAAGCGAACGAAGCAAGAGGACGATGCGGTGCGCGATGAGCTGAAAGCCGCACTCGTCCCAGGCGTGATCTTCGTGCCGTCGGGGGTGTTCGGCGTGATCCGCGCCGAACAGGCAGGGTGCGCGTACATCAGGGGCACGTGAGCGGGAGGATGCATCGCGTCAGCCGATCGGCTCGCGAGCGTCGATCCAAGGGCGACCGGGCGCCACCCCGTTTGTACGAGAGGCCTCGGGACATGAGCGACGGGGGCGGGCGCGCTGCGGAAGGGCGAGCGCACTAACCGTCGCACTGTCGTCAGGTCGGGGGTGGCGTGGGGGCGGTGGGATCCACTCCCGCCGTGAGAACGCCTCGGGAGACGAGTGCCCGCAGTGCGTCGCCGTCGTGGCTGACGGCGATGGCGATTCCGGCCGCGGCCACAACGTTCTTCAGCCACGCGAGTTGCTGGGCGATCTGCGGGCGATCCTCGCCGAGCATGCGGCTCACGGAGTCCGGTTTTTGTCGCTGCAGGTCGATGCCCGGCATGCGCCACACGATATCACCGACGAGGACGAGCTCGCGGCCGGACGCGAGCTTGACGTACCCGACGTCGGCAGGGCACCGGGGACCGCGCGTGCGGCGGCTCGGACGGTTGCCAGGAGCGAGTCCGAATACGGGTTGGCCTGCGCCTGGACCGGAGGGGCGCTGGCGAGTGCAGCTACGGTCGATCCGGCGAGCAAAGCCAGCCGTGTGTGGCGCGAGCCGCGGAATGGCATCGTTGTTCTCCGAGACAGAGTGTGCGGTGACGAGCCAATCTACGCAATGTGGCCGATGCGGTACCTTGGCCATTTCGCAAGAATGTCAAGATTCTGACGATAGCGGCAGTAATGAATGCAGAGGTCGCGGGCAGTCCACGTATCGGTAGCGGCAGAGCCCCGCGCGTCCGAAGGGACGGCGGGGCTCTGTCTCACATGGGTCCGATCGGTGGCCGGCGCGGGGTGAACGCGCCGACCGGACCGACGGAGGATGGCGGTAACCGGCGTACTCGCCGGGAGACGGCACAGGTCGGCGACACCATCGCGGCGGCGCCATGCTCTAGTGTTCTTATATCGTGATTCGGCCCGCAATGCCGACAGCATGATGCCATGACCTAGACGACAGCATAGTTGAAGCATTCTGCTGCCCGCAACACTGACTCGAGAATCGCCGGGTCACTTAGTAATCGGAATCCGCAAATCAACCCACTCGTCAGAACTCGGTGGGGTATTCGAGTAGTCGCTAACGAACCGGCTGCTGTCGTCCCAACTCGCCCATGATCGCGTCGTCGAGCGCCACGAGCGCGGCGTCGGTGTTCTCGTCGAGATGCGCGACGGTGGACGTGCCGGGGATCGGCAGCATCACCGGAGATTTCCGCAGCAGCCAGGCAAGCGACAGCTGTCCCGGCGTCACGTGCAGTCGCTCGGCCGCGGCCGCGAGCGGCCCCCCTGGCTTGGCCAGGTCGCCGGTCGCGAGCGGGAACCACGGGATGAATCCCAGCCCTTCGCGCGTGCAGTAGTCGAGCACGGGCTCCGACCGCCGGTCGACGAGGTTGTACCGATTCTGCACCGAGACCACCGTCGCCAACCGACGGACCGCCTCGATCTGCGGCACGGTGACCTCGGACAGCCCGATGTGGCGGATCTTCCCCGCGCGCTGGAGTTCGAGCAGGGCGCCGATCTGATCCCCGAGCGGCACCTTGGGGTCGATCCGGTGCAGTTGATAGAGATCGATGCGCTCGAGTCTGAGTCGCGCGAGGCTCCCGTCGCACGCCGCCCGCAGATGCTCGGGCCGCCCGTCCTCGACCCACTTGCCAGGTCCGGGTCGCTGAAATCCGGCCTTGGTCGCGATGACGACATCGCTCGCATACGGGTACAACGCCTCCGCGATCAGACGCTCGGCGACTTCAGGCCCGTACGAGTCCGCGGTATCAATGAGTGTGATGCCGAGTCCCACCGCGCGCCGGAGCACCGCGATCGCTTCGGCGTGGTTCGTGGGTTCGCCCCATACGCCGGCGCCGGTGAGACGCATGGTGCCGAAGCCCAGGCGATGGACGGGCCGATCGCCCCCAATGACGAAGGTGCCGCTGTGAGCGGCGGGGCGCTGGTCACGCGGTATGGGTGATGCGCTCATGCACTGACTCCACGAAAGGGGCGACTGCGCTGACGGGACGTGCGGCTCGGCGGCGGGGCATTCGGATGGCGGAGCCCTCTGGGCACAATATCCGAGTTTCCGTCCCGAACCGTCGGACCGCGAAGAAATGGCGGCCCCCGGTCAGGTAGTCCAAGTTAACCGAGATCTACGAGTACTGATCTCACCGGAGCCTCGGGGTTGGCCTGTGACTTGGGTTTGTGCACCGTTTCCTTAGTACGCGCACAGATGAGCGATGCGCCACGTTTTTCACGAAGAATTGGCAACAGCGCACGTTTTGCACGAACGCTGGCAATAGCGCACGTTTTGCCAGCGAAAGGCTCTTAATGATGTCGCGGCCGGTCTCTCAGGAGGACGTGGATGCGCAACGCCTTGATCATTGTGGCGGTCGTCGCCGCCTTCTTCGCGTCGTGGTATTTCAGCATCATGCGCCGGTTGACGCGCGACTACGCACGCACCGAGCCGTTCGATGGCACGCTCGTGCGAAGCCGCGTACGGTTCGCGCTTGCGGAATACCCGGCCGATTGTGCGCTCGGTGCCAACCGGGAAGGGCTGTACATCTCGTCGTCGCCCGAGGCGGTGAAGAAGGGGCGGTGGTGGTGGGGCAGCAGGTACCAGGTCAAGACGCCGTTCTTGATTCCATGGGATCGCCTGCATTTTGCCGAGTCCGCGCTCCCACTCCGAGGATACATCCGAGTCGATGTGTCGACGGTCAAGACCGGGTTCTCATCGACATGCTTCTTCATCCCCCAGGAGATTGCCCGACCGCTCCTGACCGCTGCGGGAAGGCAAATCTCCCCACGCTAACGGCGGCGGCGGCGCTCGCTGGCAGGATGTGGCATCGCGACCCAGGCGAGCATCATTGATTGCGGTTAGTGCGAAGCAAAATCATTCCTGACCACCTGACCACCCTTCATGATGAAGCGGACGCGTTCCAGTTCGGTAATGTCCGCGACCGGATCGCCGGCGACGGCGATCAGATCAGCGAACTTCCCAGGCTCGATCGCGCCAACGCGGTCCTGCCAGCCCAACATCTCTGCCGCATTGACAGTGACGGGAATCACCTGACGCGCCTGACAATTGAGCCGGCCACGAGTTGCGGTATTGTAAGGGACAGGCCGACATGGCGTGAGGGATCATCGGACACCGACGGACGCGCTCAAGAGTTTCATTGGCAGGGGCGTGCATCCCGAGGAGGGCGACGCGCCTGGTGCGACGCATCGCCGTGATCGGACACGAGACGTAACCCGAGATTCGATAGGAGTCCGCATGACTTGGTTTCCCGGCGCAAGACGCCGAGCCGCTTACGTGTGGCCGCTCGGCATCACCCTTGGGGTGCTCGCGAGCCCGTGCATGGTGCTCGCGCAGATGGGAGGCTCCGACCCGCGGGTGGGACTCCCTGGCGGCCACTGGGTCGAGGCCGCCCCGGCCATCAGTAACCTCGAGTTGGTCGCCCATAGGGACAGGCCGCCGGGCTTCTTCAATCCCAATGACCTCGGCGACTTCAGCGTCATCAACTCAGATATCGCGTTCAACGGCAACTATGTCTTTCAGGGGAGCTATAACGGCATCCAGATCTGGGACATCTCCGATATCCGCAACCCCACGCTGAAGACGACCCTCGTCTGCCCTGGCGGCCAAGGGGAGCCTTCGGTCTGGGGGAATTTGATGTTCATGTCGGTCGAGGAGACACGCGGGCGCATCGACTGCGGGACACAGGGTGTGAAGGACTCGGTCAGCCCGGAACGGTTCCGTGGCGTGCGGATCTTCGACATCACCGACATCACTCACCCGAAACAGGTGGCGGCCGTGCAGACCTGCCGGGGCTCCCACACCCATACGTTGGTGCCGGACCCGGTGGACAAGAATGTCCTCTACGTCTACGTACAGGGTGTGGCGCCCGTGCGGCCGGGAGCCGAGTTGGCCGGCTGCTCGGCGCTGCCGCCGGAGCAGAATCCCAACACCTCGCTGTTCCGCATTGACATCATTCGCGTCCCGCTGAATGCTCCGCAGGACGCTAAGGTCATCGCCGGCCCTCGCATCTTCGCCCGGGGCGACACAATTAACGCACTGTGGAAAGGTGGCGCTCACGGAGAGGGCACCCAGACGACCAACGTGACGGACCAGTGCCATGACATCACGATCTACCCGGCGATCGGGCTGGCCGCCGGCGCATGCTCGGGCAACGGGATTCTCCTGGACATCCGCAGTCCGGCTACCCCGAAGCGCGTCGCCGATGTCACCGATCCGAACTTCGCCTATTACCACTCGGCAACATTCAGCAACGACGGCAAGAGGGTCGTCTTCACCGACGAGTGGGGTGGCGGCGTCGCTCCTCGATGCCGCGCCACTGACCCGGTCAAATGGGGGGCGGACGCGATCTTTACCATCGGCCCCGACAAGAAGCTCACGCTCGACGGATACTACAAGCTCCCCGCGCCGCAGACGGAGTTCGAGAATTGCGTGGCGCACAACGGATCGCTCATTCCCGTCCCGGGCCGAGACATCCTGGTTCAAGCGTGGTATCAGGGTGGCGTCTCGGTCATCGATTTCACCGATCCGGCGCACGCCAAGGAGATCGCGTTCTTCGACCGTGGTCCATTGGATGATCACAAGCTGCTCATTGGTGGCGACTGGTCGGCCTTCTGGTACAACGGCCACATCTTCGGCTCCGAGATCGCGCGCGGGCTCGATATCTTCGCCCTCAAGCCCAGCCAGTACCTATCACAGGACGAGATCGATGCGGCGAACTTGATAAAGAACACCATGTCCAGTCCCAGGGATCAGGTGAAGCTGGTCTGGCCGGCCAGCTTCGTGGTCGCGCGTGCGTACCTCGATCAGCTGGATCGCATGCACGGGCTCGCGAGTGACAAGCTTTCGGCGATCCGAGGGAGCCTCGACGCCGCTGAACATATGAACGGTGCGCCGCAGCGCGGTGCGCTGCAGAAGCTGGCGAAACAGACCGAAGCCGATGCCAAGGGCGCTCAGGACGCCGATCGCGTTCATTGGCTTGCTGGGACGCTCAAGGACCTGGCAACAGTGAAGAGCGGCGGCTGACACGGCGCCGGCTAGCGGCTGAAAGCCACTAGCTGATGACCTGTCGTAGGTGCTGCATCGAGACCAAGGCACCGCAAGCAGTGATGCTTGTGGTGCCTCGGTGCATCCGGTGGCGGGCGCGCGCCGCCTTCGGAGATTGGCTGGCCGTGACTGCGGCCGGGCCAGGACCCTCGGTAGCTCCTGGCAGCCCGCCGCTCTCCAGCGATTCAGCACGCAAAACAACCTTGGAAAATCAGGCCCATGACTCCATCGAGACCCAGCACACCCAGCGGCACGACGAACGCCACACCGTCAGACGGGCGGGTTGGCCTGATCATGCTGGCTTTGGGACTATTCTTCGAGCTTATCGGAGTTCTGAATGTTCGCAACGTCCGCCGGGCTCTCAAGACCGGGATTGTTGCGGGGAGATATAAGTCGTTTGGTCCTGCGACTTATGACAGAAATAAAAACCCCGTCCTCTACAAGCTCACGTTTGGTGGAAGTTTGCTCGCCGGCATTTTTGCTTTCTGTTTTGGGTTAGGCTGCATCGGCCTTGCAATATTTTTGCTGGCAAACTCGTAAGTCACGATTTTAGCGCAGGCAACTTCAACCGATCTGGCACGGTTTGGCTGTTCTTGTCGCATCTCCCCTACTTATGGAAGTACGCCACAATAGGGGAACGACAATGAGCAACCATCAGATCTTACTACCAGCACAGGTTTGCAACATCCTACAAATCTCGAAGCGGACACTCCAGCGCATCACCGAAGAAGGAACTCTGCCAAACATCAGAATCCGCGGCAGTATCCGATATACGCAGCAGGCCCTTGATGAGTTGGTTCGGGCAGGTGGCGTGCACGACGATAGGTATAGAAGCTTTATTAGGAAGATGACACCCATAGGCGACCTGGCAGATGCCGCAAAGAAGGAGTGGGAGCGAGGATCTGCGGCACTTGTGGGGTTCTACGAGCGCCTCGAACGGGTAATGTTTGATGGAGGTATACCCTCAACACTTCGAGTCAAGATTGCCGAGATCGACTCCCTAATTGCGGAGCAGCAAGCAAATCTCGGAGTGCTGCGAGAATGCTGTCTGTACAAAGTGAGTGCGGATGTCGCTGAGGAAACTCACGACAATGCCGCTGCGCAGGGCTTGGAGAACGATACGAAAGCGCCACAGCAATCAGGAGGCCGTTGACACTGCCGGGCGGCGCTGCAGTTTCGGCAGTGGCGACTTTAGCCGAGGGGCGTTAGTGATGTCGCCCCATCCATCGACGAGCACTACCGATTCGGCCAAACCCGAGACCCGACTCCACCCATGGAGTTGTTTGTCGTTGTTAGGCCGCGAGTTGAATCATTGGTGCGTCTTACGTGGGGGCGTGCCGGCACTGATATGTGACAAGTGACAGGTGACGCTGTACACCGCCGCTACCACGCCGCCTGAGCTGATGCCGCCACTCACTCGAGGGGGATGCGGCTCTTGTTGGCGGCGAGCCACTGGGCGAGAGTCTGCAGCGAGGGGTTGAGCGACCGCGCGAGGGCGACATCGCGTGTCTTGGCGAAATGCGTCTCGAAGTCGGCGTAGAATTGGAACATGTTGCCGAGGTCCGTGGCGCCCGGGAATCCAAATCCGCGAAACACCTCGGGCGGCACCGGCGAATAGCGCACGTCGTGGCCCAGTGCCGTCCCGAGTGCGGCGGCGATCTGTGTACCGGTGAGATGCTCACCCGCGATCCCGACCGTCTTGCCGATGTATTCCGGACCTCTCTTGAAGATGCCGTAGGCGCATCGCCCGATGTCTTCGGCGACGATGCCGGCGAGTTTCTTGTCGTCCATGGGCAGGGTGAACGCGAATGTGCCGTCGGGGCCTTTCTTCGGACCCATACCGATCAGATTGTCCCAGTAGAACGTCGTCAGCAGATTGGTGACCGGCAGGGCGAGGTCCGAGAAGTAGTGGTCGGATTCACCCTTCGCGTCGAAGTGCGGCACTTTGTATTTGCCCATGAGCGTGGGCATGCGGTTGTCGCTGAGCGGAACCCACTTGCGGGTGTCTTCGAGCGTGGACCAGATCACGTGCCGGGCGCCGGCGTGTTTGGCCGCGCCGGCCATCGCCTTGGCGTCCGCGTTTTCCCGCTCCGGAGAGAAGTGGGCCCAGAAGAACGTGACGCAGTAGACACCGTAGGCGCCCTTGAAGGCGTGCTCGAGACTCTTCGGGTCGTCGACGTTGGCGGCCACGACCTCGGCGCCCAGCTTCGCCAACGCCTTGGCCTTGTCGGAGTGGACGTCCCGCGTCAACGCACGCGCCGTGAATCCGCCGCTCTCGTCGTTCTGGATCGCGCGCACAAGGCCGCCGCCCTGTGCCCCTGTGGCGCCGACTACCGCGATGATCTTCTGCTCGGCCATTGATGCTCCCAGTGTTCGTACGCCGCGAATTGTGGGCGCGGATGCGGTCCGCGCCGGTGCCGACTGAGTAAGTAGAATAATACGAGGGACTCGGCGCCCGGCGGGGTCCCGGCGCTGGCCCCCTCGTGTGGGCGGGGCGCATGTTTAGAGTACAGGCTGCTGACCACTCGCGCGAAGCCCGAGCAGTTCAAGGTCTTCCGGGATGCCCGTACGCCACCGTCCTATCCGCCTCTTTTCCAGCGAGTTTGGATCGCGCCCGGACTTCCTGGAGCAGCGCCCATCGACGTTCCTTTCGCCACCCTGCTTACGAGACCGTCTGTCGCTCGGTGGGCATTCAGGTCGGCCCACGCTGCGATGACGGAACTGGTGGCCGTATTCGAGGACGATCACGACGTTGCGTTTCTACTCAATGCCTACCTTCTCGAACGACTGCCGGGGCTGATTGATCCGTAGGCATTGTCGCATACCCTCCAACCCACGATGAGAGGGAATCCGGGTGTCGGTGGCCGTATCGCCCACGCTGCTTTTGCTAAGTATCAACCCCCGACGTTCGAGAGATCGCGCGCGCGAAACCGACAGAACTCCTTCACTTTGTNNGTTCGACGCGATAGCTGCCCGCCTCAAACCATACTTTCGTCACCCTCGCCGTCCGACCTGCCAGCCCGCCCACATTCACGACGGCAAGGTCTCCGATCTCGGAATCTGTCCTCTCGCGCCACCCGAGTATTCATCAATCTCTCGAAGGTCGGGTTGGGGTACTTGGGTGCGCGTGGCATTGATTGGCCTCAGGTCCCCACGTTCAGGGTTTCCGTAAGTCATCTGCGCCCGCGTAGACGGAGGAGATCCGACTACTTGGAGATTGCTCCGGTACGGAAGGGCGTTCTTCCACCATCGAATCGTTGCATGCCACACGACGGTAAGAGGGCTAGCCATTTAAGAATGGCCACTGCCCGATCGGTGTTCTTGGCACTACTACAACCCGTGGAGGTGCTATTTGACAAGGGTTAGCGGCGGCTTCTGGGAATTGAATCTCACGTCACCGTTTTCGTGGGCATCCAATGAGATAAGTGCGGCCTTCAAAGCCTGTCTTGCGGAGATCTTGGAGGAATTGACGTATTGATATGCTCGATCCCATAGACGAATAGCAAACGATGAGGGATTGAGCAGGCGGGTTGCTATGTCATCGGTGGTTGCGTTGACACTTCGCAGATCCAATGAATTGCGATAATGGGCAGAGCCTGTATCCCAATCGTACTCAATACTTCCAATTGCCAACGCATCGGAGGCTCGTGTGGCAAGCTCGGCGACCCACAACCTGCGGTGTTCGGGATACCGCCTACACCACAGCGCGCCGTGCAGGCGGAATCTCCGTAGCAGAGGATTGGACGACGACCGCCGTGCGGGCTCGGTCAGTGGCAGCAGATCTTACGGTGCTGCACTCGATGTTGAATTGGGCTCGTACCGTTCGCGTCGGTGGTGTGCGGTTGCTCGACGCAAATCCGCCTTCTGGAATGCGCAAGGGGCGGGAGCCAAATCCGCGGCGTCCAATCGCTACGTGGGACCGATTCATCGCAACCCGCCAAGCGATTCGCGATCTACTACAGGATGCCGCGACCGAATCCGAGCGCCGTCGATGGGCGAGAGTCGATCTCGCGGTGGTGTTGGCGGAGGGTACCGGGAGGCGACTCGGCGCGATTCGACAACTGCAGTGGAATGACATTGATTGGGATCATAAGACCATTCGATGGCGCGCCGAGAGTGACAAGAAGCGCCGAGAGTGGGTTGTGCCAGCGCCCGACGGTCTAGTTGCCGAGTTACGACAATTCCAGCGTCAGGTCGGCGCGGTTGGAGGATTGGTCTTCCCGAGTGAACGCAACCCTCAAACGCCGATGAGCCGGCACGAGTTCCGACTCTGGCTCGAGGCGGCCGAGGCGCGAGCAAGATTGCCGAAGCTCGAGGGTGGGTTGTGGCACCCGTACCGCCGCAAATGGGCAACCGAACGCAAACAGTTGCCGATCACGGATGTTGCTGCGGCCGGCGGCTGGCACGACACAGCCACATTGATCGCCTGCTATCAGCAGCCGACAAATGATGCGCTGCTTGCCGTGATGAGCGAGGAGCGGAAGGTGCGGGACGTTGCGGTGCTCGGCGGTGATTTGCGACGAAACGGGTAAGGAAACGGGTAACCGCCGGGAGACGGACACGGCCCTGCGCGTCGGAACGGACGGCAGGGCCTTGAATTAGCGAGTTGCCCCTCCTGGGCTCGAACCAGGACTCTCCTGATCCAGAATCAGGCGTGTTGCCAGTTACACCAAGGGGCAGAAACCAGGGCGGGAGCGTCCTTCAGTTGTGGTACGCCGAGTACACCTCGCGTCCCGCCGGGATAGGTAGACCCGGGAAGCTATTGGCGCACCACCGGCCCTTCAACCCCTCATAGCACCCCTGGTCGTGCCCGCCCGAGGTCCACTCCGGACACCCATGTGGTGAAATGCCGCACACCGGGAGGGGATGCCCCTGACTGTCGAGGTCGTGCAGGTGCGGTATCGTGCGGATGTCCTCTTGGCACGCGCTCTTATCACCTCCGCAACACCTAATGATCGACTCCCCTGATACCGCCCCCCCTGCCACTGTGGCGCTGGCCACTCCGCGTACGCGACGCCTGTTCCTTCGCGACAGCGCGTTCGCGGCACTCGTCGCGGGCGCAGCCACGGCGTGCCGTGGCCCCGCCGCCGCCGCGCCCGGCGAGCGCTGGGACGGGCTAGTGAAGTGCACCAACCCCGGGACGTGGGCATTCCACTGTCATATCCTGCCGCACGCAGAGTCGGAGCAAGGCATGTTCGGCATGGTCACGGTGCTGATCGTCAAACCCAAGCCCGTCGTCGCGTGAACGTCCAGCCCGTATCAACCGATGCGGAAACCCGGCATGTCAACTCGAGGATACTGTCATGATGCGTAGCGATCTGATCGTGCATGCCGCAGTGTCGGCGGCTCTGCGACAGGACCTCGGGCCAATCGCTAGCGAGGTCATTGTTCGGGTCCGAGACGGCGTCGTCACACTCGCTGGAACGGTCGAGTCAATCGATCAGAAGCACATTGCCGAGCGCTCGGTGCAACGGGTCGCGGGCGTTCGGGCGGTAGCGGAGGAATTGCACGTATCGGGCGCGCATGACGTGCCGCCCGATGACGTGACGCTCGCCAAAGCCGTCGCGGACTCACTTGAGATCGAGGGCCCGACGCCCGGCCGCGACATTACGGTGCGCGTCGAGCACGGATGGGTCTCGTTGAGCGGCCAGGTCACCTCGACCGCGGATTACTCGGCGATCGAGCGCGCGCTCGAATGTGTGGCGGGAGTCCGTGGCGTAACGAGCGAGGTGCACATCGCAGACGCCGGCAAACCGCCGACAGTGGCAAAGGCCACCCATTGACCCATGTGACCCCGCACACTTAGTCGATCGAGCACGCGTCCTTCACGATCGCGCGCGGGGGATGGCCTGATCGCACCGGGCCCTCGGCACCCTCACCCCCACCCAATTTGCCCAGCAATTCCAACCCCTGAACACCACTCGACTGTCAGCCTAAGAGTGGACCGAAACAGGGGCTACGGTCAATGAGAACAGACGTGTCCGATTCGCAAGCCAAAGTAGTCCCGACCATCGCGGGCGCAGGACCGGGAAACGCCCTAGCAAGTGTCAGGGATAGTCCTAATATTAGCAATAGGTGTTGGTCGTTGAGGTGTCGACGAGCGTGATTCCCGAGGTGCTCCCGCAGGACTGCGATCGCTGCCCATGTCCCTTTGGTGGTAGACGTCGCCCCATTGGGCGTAGTTGGATGCCCGCTGGAAGGCGGGTCCGCCGCGCAATGGCTGGCGCTCCGGACCTGACACCGATCGCGGATACACGATGCCGGAGGGGTTCCGCCTCAGGCCGGTACAACAGAGTCGAGCCGGAGTGCACACGACATCCGTTCCCGCTGGGACTTATCCGCTGCCGCCCACCGTTAGTACCCCGCCGGATCCGGCCGCCCCGCGAAGCGAGCTGACCCCGGCGTTCATCGTGCGGGCTGTGTTCGAGCAGTCGCCGATTGGATTTTTGTTCCTGTCGGCCGACGGCGTCATACAGGCAGCCAACCGGTCGGCGTGCCGGATGTTGAACAATGGGCGTCACCCGATCGTCGGACATTCTCTTTGGGATGTCATCGCAGCGGTGGGCACCGCAGAGGACGTGGCGTGGTACCGACGCGCGTTCGTGGCCGCGACGACGGGGGAGATGGCCGGGACCGCGTTGGAGCACGACCTCGACCAGAACGATCAGGCGAGCCTGACCGTATGGACGATCCGCCCGCTCCATTCCATTGAGGACGGGATCGTGGCGGTCGCCGAAGCGCGCGATGTGACGGCGTCCCATCGTGTAAGCACCGAAGATCAGCTGGAATACACACTCGCGCTTGCGTTCAGCCATACCGATTCCCTCGAATCCGCGATCGCCGCGGCCCTGAAAGTGATCTGCGACGCATCGGGCTGTGTACTCGGCGAGGCGTGGCTAGCCGATGTCCGGACTGGCGGAGGCGTGCTGCTGACCCGCGCGGGGGCGTGGTGCCGTCCCGATCGGCGGCTCGATTCATTCGTTGCGCAAGGGGCCGGGTTTCAATTCGTGGCTGGGGAGGGATTGCCCGGGATTGCGTGGCAACGCCGGGAGCCGGTCTCGGCGAGTCCGCTCTCCGGGGCCGGCGAATTCACGCGTGCGCCGCTCGCGACCGCCGCCGGTCTTCGTGCTGCCGTGGCCATCCCGGTGCTCGTCAATGGCGAACCGGTCGCGGTGGTCAGCTGCTACACGGATGGCGCGCATCTGGAGAGTGCAAAGTTCTCTCGCATCGCCGCAAGAGTCACAGCTCAGTTCGGTCCGTTGCTTCAACAGAAGAAGACGGCTGACGCCTGTCGAGTCGCGGCGGCGCAGCTTGCCGGCACCGTTGCGATCGCGCTAGATGCGATCATCTCGATCGACGAGACGCGGCGCATCATCCAGTTCAACTGGGGTGCGGAGCGCATCTTCGGGTACTCGGCGGACGAGGCACTCGGCCAGTCGCTCGACATGCTGCTGCCCGAGGAGCTTCGGGCGCGCCACGCGGTCCAGATCGCGAGCTTTGCCCGATCCGCGCAAACCGCGCGCCGGATGGGAGAGCGGTCGGCGATCGTCGGGCGGCGCAAGACCGGCGAGGTGTTCCCCGCCGAAGCGTCGATTTCGCGCTATATGGCCGGCGGCAAATGGATGTTTACGGTAATGCTTCGCGACATCACGGATCGCCAGCGGGCGGAGGACGGCCTCAGGTTTCTCGCGGAAGTCGGTGCACTGGTCGCGGATCTGCTGCACGACCAGGCGGCGCTGCAACGAGCGGCCAGCCGCGCCGTACCGATGCTCGGGGATAGCTGCATCATCGATCTCGTCGAGGGCGACCAAATTCTCACGGGAGCAGTCGCCGCTCGCGACGCGACGAATGTGCGCGCGATCCAGGCTGACCGCGACGCGCATCCGCTGTCCTGGGACGTGGCAACGCCCGTCACCGAGGCCATGCGTACCAGACAGCCCGTGCTGATCGCTGACACCAACACAGTCGTGGCTGCGGCGGGGCCAAGCGACGTGGCGACGTCGGACGACCGCGTGTCCGGGGTTACCGCGGTGCAGTACGGATCGTTGCTCGTCGTGCCCCTCGTGGCGCACGACCAGCTCGTCGGTGCCGCGACGTTTGCGATGATGCCGGGCGGTCGCAAATTGGACGACAGCTACCGCGCGTTGGCCGAGGCATTTGGGATGCGGGTCGCGCTGGCCGTAGACAGTGCCGCGCTCTACCAGCGAGCGCGCAGGGCGATCGGGGCGCGAGACGAGGCGTTGGCCGTTGTGTCGCACGATCTACGCAATCCGCTGGGCGCCATCGCGCTCTGCGTGAGCGCGCTGCGTGAGTCGCCGCCGCCCGCCGTGGATGTGACGACTGAACTGCTCGGTACGGTGGCCGATTCGACGACTCTCATGCGACGCATCATTCAGGACCTGTTGGATGTGGCGAGCATCGATGCGGGGCAGCTTTCTCTCGAACGGCGCTCGCAACCATTGTTGCCGGTGCTCGAGCACGCGATCGCGATGTTTCGCGTCGCCGCGGCGGAGTCCGGGGTGTCAATCGTCTTGGATCGCGAACCACTGGAGGGAATGCCGGACGTCGACATTGATACTGAGCGCATCATTCAAGTCGCCGCCAATCTGCTTCACAATGCCGTCAAGTTCACGGGGCGCGGCGGGTCGGTGAATCTGAGCGCCATCGCGCGGGCGGACCGGCTCGAGGTCTCGGTACGTGATACGGGAGCCGGAATCCCCACGGTCGATTTGCCACACATCTTCGATCGCTTCTGGCATGACCGCCGCACCGCCAAGATCCGGTCCACCGGGCTCGGTCTCGCGATCGCGCGCGGAATCGTCGCGGCGCACGGCGGCCGCATCTGGGCCGCCAGCGTCCCAGGCCGCGGCAGCTCGTTCAATTTCGAGGTCCCGATCGCGGGCGCTCACGCGGACGATCGGGGAGTGGTCGACGCATCGGCCACCGCGAAACGTTGAGCGGGTGCCGATTCGTCATGTGTTCGAGCGATCACCCAGAGTCTCCGGCGCGAGAGCGTCGACGTAACGGTGCCGGCGTGGAGATCCCCCCGGTGCGCGCTGAGCCAGGGAAACCCTTACAATCCAACGGGCCGATGCCCGACAGGCGCGGGTCTCCACGACCACGAGGTTACGACCATGAGCACGCGCAGCCTTTGCGCCGTGCGGCGGGTTGTGCGGGAGGCCGTGCGGCTGGTCGTGCAGGCGCACGGCCTGCGCTCAGGCGTGGCGCGCTATCAAGGGGAGATCATATGGATGATTCGGTGATCCGTGTGCTCGTGGCCGACGACCACAACGTCGTTCGGAGCGGACTCAAAGCCGTTCTGGGGACGGCCAAGGACATGATCGTGGTCGGCGAGGCAGCGACCGGAACCGAAGCGGCGGCGATGGCAGAGCGGTGCGACGCGGACGTTGTCGTCATGGATCTGGATATGCCCGACGGCGACGGCCTCGTGGCGACAAAAGCCATTGTGGCGAGAGGGCCGCGCCCGCGGATTCTGATCCTCACGATGCACACGGAAGAAGAGTATCTCCTGCCCGTGTTACAGGCCGGTGCGGCAGGGTATCTCGTCAAGAGTGCCGCCGACCGCGAGCTCGTGGATGCGGTACGCGCGGTCGCACATGGCGATGTATATGTGCAGCAGTCGGCTGGGCGTGTCCTCGTCCACGGACTCACTCGCCGGGATCCTGCCAAGGCGGATCGGGAGCGCTATGAAGGTTTGAGCGCCCGTGAACGCGACGTCCTTCGCCTCACGGCTCAAGGCTACACCGGCCCGGAGATTGGGACCAAGCTCGCCATCAGCGCGAAGACGGTCGACACGTACAAACAGCGCATTCACGAGAAGCTCGGTCTCGGGCACCGCGCGGACTACGTGCGCCTGGCGGTACGCCTGGACCTGCTCACCGAGTAGCACTGGCGCCGACGGACATGCACGATCAGTTCGCCCCGAGGACGCCTGTTCGCTATCAGGGATCGCTTTACAACAAGATCGTGGTTCCCCGACAACTCGATGGCTTCACACGCGGCAACGTATATGGGCGTACCAACTTCCCCAATCACCAGGGCGGAGCGTCTTACATGATCAATCCTACCCACGTTGCTGCCCCCGCGCGCGCGCACGCATTGGCCACGTTGGTCGCCGCAGGCGACGGCGATGAAGCGCGCGCGGCGATCCGGGTTGCCAGCGCGTTGGCAGCCGCTGGCCGCATTGTCCCACAGGTGATCATCGTGGATTCGATGTCGGTCGGCGAGTCACCACAGCCGACGGTCGATTCGCGAGAGGTCGTGAGAACGCCCCGCGTGTCGCGGGAAGTCCGCCAGGACCCGACCGAGATCCGAGCAGCGCTCGAGGTTGCCGGTGGTGGACGCTGGCCGCTGTTGCTGCGCGCGGGCGATCCCGTGACACAAATCGTGCACGACGCGGTCCACGGGGAGTTTCAACTCGTCGTGATGGGACTGCGACGCCACGACGCGATCGTTCGTCTGACGGAGCGCGAGACGACCCTTGGGGTCGCGCGGCTGAGCGCCGTGCCCGTGCTCGGGGTCGTGAGTTGGCTTCACCATATCCCACGGCGCATCGTGGTCGGCTACGACTTCAGTCCCAGCAGCCAACGATCGGTAGACATCGCGTGTCGCGTCTTGGCCGATGGAGGTACGCTGATGATCGCGTATGCTGAGACGGCGTTCGACGGGGCGCCCGACACCGTGGTGCACGTCCATTTCCCGAACGCGCATGCCCAGCTCGCATCGCTGATCGACCAGCTTCCGCTGCCGGCGGGTGCGCACGTCGAGACCGCGCCGCTCTCCGGTTCGCCCGCGATCGAGCTACTGAACATGGCCGACCGGGTGAGCGCGGACGCGATCGCGGTCGGCCGCCAGCATCACAGTCTCGCGTCCCGAGTGCTATTCGGCAGTGTGTCGGCGGATCTCCTGCGCGATGCGCGATGCTCGGTGCTCGTGGCCCCCGCGTTCGCAACCTAGCCGCAGCGAGGTCATCGGACGATTCCGGGAAGGAGTCGTGCGGCGACGATCACGAGTAGGACAGACGTTCCGATGAGCACTGCGAAATCGATCGGCAGTCCGGTGCTGCTCTGGCCACCGGCGATCATGAGGGTGCGCAGGGCGTCGACCAGATAGGTGAGTGGGTTCATCCAGGCGATCGCGCGCAGCCAGGGGGGCATGACCGCGATCGGATAGATCGCGTTGCTGGCGAAGAAAAGCGGCATGGTGAGGACCTGGCCAATACCCATGAACCGTTCGCGAGTCTTGACCAAGCAGGCGATCGTGAGGGAGAACGTCGAGAAGACGGCCGAGCCGAGCACGACAACGACAACGGTGCCGAGGAGCGCGCGCGGATCGAGCCGGAGCGGCACGCCCAGCATCACGGCCAGGAGGGCGACAATGAGCCCTTGCACGAGACCGCGGATGGACGCCGCGAGCGCTTTGCCCGTCACGAGCGCCGCCCGTGGGGCCGGACTCACGAGCAGCTTGTGGACAATACCCAGGTCGCGTTCCCAGATGATGGCGATCCCGTAAAAGATCGAGCTGAATAGCACGCTCTGCGCCAGGACACCGGGGGTCATGAACGCGATGTAGCTCAGCGAGCCGGTTGGAATCGCGTGCAGGCGCGTGAACACCTCGCCGAATACGAGGAGCCAGAGCGCCGGCTGCACGGCTCGGGATATGAGCTCGGTCGGGTCGCGGGCCAGCTTGCGAGCTTCGGCGTCGGCGATCGCCCACGCCGCGCCGGCGAAGGTCACGGGAGCCGTGAGCTTACCCAAGCCGTTCGGCCGTTCGGCGAGTGCCGCGGATGTCACGATACGAACCTCCTTCGTCACGCGGGTCGCCGTAACGTGTGAACACGTCGTCGAGCGAAGCCGTGGGGCCAATCGTTTGCTTGAGAGCGGCCGGTGTTCCGTGAGCGGCAAGCCGGCCGTGAGTGATGAGTCCTACCTCGTCGCACAGGGCGTCGGCCTCCTCCATGTCGTGAGTCGTGAGAAGGATCGTAGTTTTCCCGGCACGGCGCGCCTGGCGCATCTGCTCCCAGACGGCGCGTCGGGCAATCGGATCCAGCCCGATCGTCGGCTCATCGAGGATGAGAACGGCGGGGTGGTGGATGGTCGCTTGGGCAATTTCCAGCCGGCGGACCATGCCGCCAGAATACGTGCTGACGACGCGGTGCGCCGCGTCGGAAAGCTCCATGGTTGCGAGCGCTTCGTCGATGCGCGCACGCCGTTCCCGTCGAGGGATACCGTACAGGCACGCGGAGAGCATCAAATTCTCATAGCCTGTGAGACCGCCGTCGGCCGAAAGCAATTGGGATACGTA
The DNA here is from genome assembly GCA_003152485.1 of Gemmatimonadota bacterium. Classification (GTDB taxonomy): domain Bacteria; phylum Gemmatimonadota; class Gemmatimonadetes; order Gemmatimonadales; family Gemmatimonadaceae; genus Palsa-1248. The sequence goes on from PMAE01000078.1 coordinate 106,410, forward strand.
GCCGATGTGGTGGCGGACGGCCCGGGCCTCCCGGACGACGTCCAGGCCGGCGACCTCTGCGGTGCCCTCGGATGGCGGAAGGAGCGTAATCAGTATCTTGATCGTCGTCGACTTCCCCGCGCCGTTCGGACCCAGCAGGCCATAAATACTTCCGGCCCGAACGCGGAGATCGAGCCGATCCACAGCTACCAGGTCGCCAAATCGCCGCGTCAACCCGCTCGTCCGGATCGCGACCTCCATCGGCGGCACAGCCGAGGCGCCGGTCCCAGGCGCTGCGGAGGAAGCCTCAATTCTGTTGTCACTAGTCGCCAGCTGATGATCCGCTGGAGACGCGCGCGCGGTCATCGCTCGGCGGACTCGATAGTGAGTGCCTGGGAGGCAAAGCCTGCGTACGTCAGGCAGCACCCGATGACAATTGCGGCACCGACATAGCCGTAGAACAAGCGCTCGAGGCGGATTGCGACCAGGAGACTCGCCACGGTTTGCGGGGGGCCGAATAGCAACAGCAGGGCGCGGAGCAGGATGATCCAACCCACGAGTGTGATCGCAATCGGAACCACCCCGCCTGACCAGACGTTGTGACGGAGCACGAGCGCGAGACCAACGGCGAGCATGATCAGGCCAATGACCAGCAGCAGCACTGGGGTTTGAGCGATCGCTTCAATGCTCTCGACGCTCGCCTGCTTGTGCAGTCCGATGGCGACCCCCACAATGACCATGAATGATCCGATCAGTTTCGCGAGAAATGCAGTAAGTCGCGACATCGGTGTCTCCACCAACCGTAAGTCTTCGCCTGCCAATGACTCAGCCAGAGGTGTCCGGACCTGAATGGGCGTCGGGTCGGGCGCCCCTGACAGCGGATTCAGGCACTCTCCAGCGTACGCGAAAGCCCGGCATGCGTGTCCCTGTTGGCACAGGATCTCCCGCGATCGGGATCATGCGGGCATTCGCGATATCCCAAGCTGACGCCGACCGCCGCATCGACGTATCGGGGAACCGCCAAGGACGCGTCGGGCGTTCCCTCACACCGCGTCGTCAGCCAAGACAATGACGATCGCCATGAGGCGCGCGACAGGAACGCCTCATCAGCCCACCGCCGGATTTTCCCGACACGACGTAGGGCATTCCGGTATTCTCAGCCCCCCGTTCCGCGGGTATACTGCGTCATGTACCACCCGATGGAGCCATTGATGGTCTGATCAGCCAAGCGTGTCGAGTCGGCCGTCGTCTCGGCACGCGCGGCGTCTGGTGGTCCGTAGCGGAGGATACAGTATGCCAGCACCCGACCAACAGCACTTCATTAATCCTGCCGTCCCGTCCCGTGACGCACTGCTGCTGGAGTTGCAAGCGGCATATACCAAGCGGCGCTACGATTCTCCCGCGCTACGCACGGTCGTAAGCGATTTCGCGCGTGGCGCCCGCCATTCCGGGCTCTCGCTCGCGTGGGCCCTGGACGCGATTCAGGACGCCATCGACAGCGGCATACTGCCGCCTCTCGAAAAATCCAGACGTCGCGGCTTCTCCGAGCCGGTCCGGCGCATGGCGAGCGACGCGTACGCCGCCTGCGGCACCGACGGTGCGCACCCGGAGATCACGTACTAAGGCAAGACCCGCCATCGGCCGTCGAATTCCGCGCGAGACGAGGATGTCATCGCGGACGGCCGCCGCCGCGGGGAGCCACCGGTGTCGGCATGTGCGTCATTCCTCCCTGACGGGCCGCCTGATATCGGGACTGCAGCTCACGGCGCTCAATTTCCTGTCGCTCGGACAGCGCCTGTGGCGGCTCGGCTCGTGCCGGCTGCGCAAATTCTCGCATATGCCGCGCGTTCAACTCGGAGTGCTCGGCACCATATGAATCCTCGAGCGGCGACTGGCCCACACCAACCCGTCGGGCCGACGCTGGGCCGAGGGCAGACCTCGCCGCAGGCAGCCCTGGTCGTCCTGGCCGGAGCTCGGCGCCCTGAGGAGCCCGAACAGCGGCGGACCGGATGGTTTGCCCAATAGAACCGTCTGGAGCGGTCGTGGGCCGAAGCACCGATCGTTCTGTAGCCGTCAGCGGGCGGCCGCCGTTGGCGGCCAACTTCGGCTGCTCGGCCCGGAACGGAACCGGCCCCGGCGGCGGTGCATGGAGCGCGACGACTGGGCGGCTGGACAGCCGCGCCGGAGGTGACGTTGCCGTGCGTCCCTTACCGCCTCCAACCAGGCTCGCGGGCGTTGGCACGACCGGAGCGCCACCGTCGGCGACGCGCGCAGCCGCCAACTCGGATTCGGGCACCGTCACGGCCACTCTCGATACCAGCTCGCCTACCGCGAATGCGCGCCCGGAGACTGAGGTCACCGCCCCCGCGACTGCCCGATTCCGATACGACGGCAGCGACGGACCGTTGCGTGGCGCCCCATCGATGCGGCGACGGTAAATCGGCCCGACATGATATGGAGGGCGATATGGTTCGCGTGGACCGAGCGGGAACCACCCGATCCCGCCGCCAATGCCAAAATAGTCAACTCCCCAGTCGGGCCCACCGATAAACTCGACCAGTCCAGGTCCGTATACGGGCCAGTACATGCCCATACTCATGCTCACGAGCAGAGGCCCGGGCCACCACCCCCACGCCCCACCGATAAATGCCCAACGGCCGTAGTGGAACGGCCCCCATCCCCATGGAGCCTCATCAATCCAACTCCACCCCCACGGGTCGACCCAGTTCCAATATCCAAAGCGGTACGGAGCCCATCCCACCACGACCGTCGTCGGAAACCACATGGGGCCATAGTCTGGCTCATCGACCCAGTGACCGTACTCGTCGAGATCCTCGGTCCCGGCGACCTCCGTCGAGACGTAGCGCGTCGAAACCGTTGCGCGATCCATACGGTCGTCCCGGCTCAGCGCCCAACGGTCGAACGCGTCCGGCTCGCCCGCGTCTGCGAGATCGTAGACCGGAGCGCTGTCACCAACTACCGTCGCCAACTGCCGGGCATTGACCTCAAACGTCGAGCCCGCAGCAGTCACCTCGGCGTGGCCCGACCAGACCGTCACGCGCGTGGTATCACCATTGGCGGACACATCAAATCGGTATTCCCCGCTCTCCGTCAGCGTAATGGCGGCGTTTGGCGCATCGGCCTCGTAGACATCGCCGATGTGCACGGACTTGAGATGCACGTTGGCGGTGCCCTGCGGCACGCGCAGTTGGATCAGGTCGTCGTCGAGGTGGACGACGTCCAACTCCGTTTCGCTGGCAATGCGCACCGCGTTTGGGCCCACCTCCACTTCAGCCCGCCCCATCGAATCGACCCAGAGGCGGTCGCCCGTGGTGATGACGCGGTTCGGTATCGCGACCGCCCAGCTATCTCCGACCGCTGGACGGAATGAGACCACGCCGTCAATGAGGGCCAACCGTCCGACGCGGGCCGGCGGATCCGTGGCGTCCGGCGGCGCCGCCACCGACGCCTGGGCAGCCGCATGAGCCCCCACCAGCGCGAGAATGACAAGAGCCACAATGGACACGAACACTGGCGGCCGCACGATGCCGGCGATCGGCATTGGCCTCGCGTGCTCAAGTGGTCGCGTCCGATGCCATTGCCCCATTGCCGCCTCCGGTGTATTCGAGTGTCGCAGAGTGCTTCGAGCCTCGCAGGTAACTTCGCGGCTGAGTACAATGCGAGCCGTCGGGCATTCGCTGACGGTCATGTCGGCGAAACCCTCAACCCGATGCGGCACCGGCGCACGCCGCACGCACTACGACGGGAGGGGGACTCCCCACGATACCTTCGCGCACGACGCTGGAATCCCGTGATTGAGCAGCGTTCCTACAGCCCGTCGGAGTTTCCCTGACAGACGCGAGCGCGCTATTCTAACAACAATCCTTTCGCGCCGCGCACATCCGCGAGACGATCGGTTGATATGTGGCGCGCGCTCGGTCCACTGCGCGGAGGGACGGCCATGCGAAATGCAATGCGATTATTTGACAACCGCGCGACCGGCCACGCCGCGCAAGCGCCGGCGCAACCCGTGATGCCGGCGGTGCTGTAGATGACGGGGGCCGCGGCGACGCCTACACTCGACGTGAATCACCGCCCACAGGAGATCGCGAGTCCCTCTGGCACAAGCCTCCTGACGGCGTTGAGGGAGGACTTAGGGCTCATCGGCGCACGATTCGGATGCGGTCATGGCATGTGCGGTGCCTGTGTCGTACTCGTTGACGGCCATCCCGTCCCGGCATGCACGTTGAGCATCGACGACGCCGCCGGGCGATCCATCGTGACGATCGAAGGGCTCGCGGTCGGTGACACGCTTCACCCCGTGCAGCGCGCCTTCCTCGAGGAAGGCGCTTGGCAGTGCGGATACTGCACGAGTGGGATGATCATGGCCGCGGTGGCCCTGCTCGAGGCCACGCCATTTCCGAGCGAGGAGCAGATTCGCCATGCGCTCGCGCCGCATCTCTGCCGCTGCGGGATCTATACACGCGCCATCCGCGCCGTCCAACGCGCGTCACGATGCCACGACTAGAGGACCGGTTGCACTTCGAGCGCGACGGCACGGTGACGGCGCTCTCCGGCAAGATGGATTACGGTCAGGGGCTGCGGGCCGCCTATCCCCGCATCGTGGCGGAGGAACTCGGGATCTCGCCGTCGCGGGTGCGCGTGATCCTCGGCGACACCGATGTCACGCCGTGGGACATGGGAACGTTCGGGAGCATGTCCGTCGAGATCGACGGGAAAGAGCTGCGCCGGGCGGCCGCGTTCGCCCGCACGGTGCTGATCGCGCGTGCGGCCGAGCGTTGGGGATGCCCGCCGGCCGGTCTCGAGATCGGCGAGGGCATTGTACGCCGCGCGAGCGACGGTTGCACGGTCACCTTCGGAGCGCTGGTGGCCGGCGCGCCGATCACTGGGGTGATTCCCGATGATGTGAGGCTCGCATCGCCGACGCCGACCTGTCCCGACTCGCGGTCGGGTCCGGATGCGATGGCGCTGCTCACCGGACGGCTCGAATTTGCGGGTGACGTCCGAATCCCCGGGATGCTACATGGCGCGGTGCTGCATTCCCCGATGCATGGGGCGTCGCTCCGAAGCCTCGATCAACGGGCCGCGATGGCGCTGCCGGGCGTCGTGGCGATCGTACAGGAGCCCGGCTTTGCCGGTGTCGTGGCCGAGCGTCACGATCAGGCGGTCGCCGCGCTCGCCGCGCTCAGCCCCGAGTGGGCGCCTCCTCCGGTGCGATCGCCGGAAGTCACGGACATGGTTCTGCGGGGAGACGCGGGTGTGACAGATGCACTGACCTCCGCCTCCACGCGACGGTGCGAACGCTACTTCTCGCCCCATATCGCCGGGTCCCCGCTCGGTCCGAGCGTTGGTACGGCGGACGTCCGCGCGGACACGGCGGTCATGTACGGATCGACACAGGCCCCGTTTCGACTCCGCGAAGCAGTGGCGCACATTGCTGGACTGCCGGTGGAGCACGTCCATTTCAGGCCGATGGCAATGAGTGGCGGCTTCGGGCGCCACGGTGCGAGCGATGCCGCAATCGAAGCGGCCCGATTGTCCAAAGCCGTGAGCCGGCCGGTACGCGTGCAATGGGGGCGCATCGACGAGCTTCGCGCGGGTCCCAATCGCCCCGAAATGACGGCTGAGATCGAGGCCGCGCTGGACACCGACGGCAAGATCATCGTGTGGCGCTCCGATGTGTGGACGAACCCTTACACGTACGACGCGGCGGCGCGACCCGAGCGCGCCGCGCCGACCCCCGAAGGGGGGCCGCGAGAGACGTTCGGAGCGTGGAGCTCGCCATCGCAGATGACGGCGATGATGGCTGGCCGCAATGCAGTCCCGCCGTACGACATCGGGCGAGTGGCGGTCGCGCTCCATATAACGTCCGCGAACGTGCGAACTGGGGCGCTCCGCTCATTGGGTGCAGCCCCCAACGTATTCGCCATCGAATCGTTCATGGACGAGCTAGCGGCCGCAGCGGGCCAGGATCCGATCGCATTCCGGTTGGCCCACACGCGTGACCCGCGCCTACGCCGGGTACTCGAAGCCGTGCGCGAGCGCAGTGGGTGGGGCCGTGCCGAGCGTCGGCGCGGACTGGGAGTCGCGTGCGTGGTGTATCGAAACACGTACGTCGCGCAAGTCGCCGAGGTGTCCGTCACGTCGGGCGGCAGCGTCTCACTGGAACGCGTGTGGTGCGCGGTGGATCCCGGGCACGTCGTACACCCGGATGGGGCGCGAAATCAAGTGGAAGGCGCCGTTCAGATGGCCGCCAGCTGGACACTGATCGAGGAGCTTCCGCACCGGGAGGGCGAGGTCACCGGGTCGACGTGGGACGACTATCCCATTGCGAGGTGTACCGATGCGCCTCGGGCGATCGACATCGTCTTTACGGGAGATGACCTGACTCCCGCAGCGGGACTCGGCGAGCCCCCGGCCGTGCCGATGGCCGCCGCGATCGCCAACGCGATCACCGATGCCTGCGGCGCTCGGATCCGACAGCTACCCATCCGGCCCGCCGCGGTACTGCACGCACTCGCCGTTCGTCGCGTCGCGCGCCCGGCGTCAATGACCGACCCGCGCTAGTCTGACGGGTCGGTCAGATCCACCCTTTGGCATGCAGAAACCCCTTCACGACTTGTGTCAGGGCGAGGTACGCGACGAGCGTCCCGGCAAGGAGCGGCCAGTAGCCACCCGGTAGTGCCACGAGGCCTAGCGCGGGAGCTATAGGAGATAGCGGCAGATAGATCCCGATTGCCATGATCACGGTCGTCGTGGCAATGAGCGGCCAACTGGCGCGGCTCTGGAGGAATGGGATGCGATTCGTGCGGATGATGTGGATGATGAGCGTCTGCGACAGGAGCGACTCGACAAACCAGCCCGTTTGGAAGAGCGCCGCGTGCGCCGGGGTGCGGGCGGCGAACAGGAAGTACATGATGGCGTACGTCGTGTAGTCGAACAAGGAGCTGATGGGTCCAACGAACAGAATGAAGCGTCGGATCTCCTTGATGTCCCAGGGACGCGGCCGCGCGATCTGCTCCTCGTCGACGTTGTCGCCCGGGATCGGCACCTGGGAAAAATCGTACATCAGGTTGTTGGTCAATACCTGAATCGGCGCCATTGGCACGAATGGCAACAGTGCGCTGGCCCCCAGCACACTGAACATGTTGCCGAAGTTCGAGCTCGCGCCCATGCGCACGTACTTGACGATGTTGGCGAAAACCTTGCGGCCCTCGAGGACGCCCGCCTGCAAGACGAGCAAGCTCTTCTCTAGCAGAATGATGTCCGCGGACGCCTTCGCGACGTCCACCGCCGTGTCGACGGAGACACCCACGTCGGCCGCATGCAGTCCTGCCGCATCGTTGATGCCGTCCCCGAGAAACCCCACGACGTGCCCCCGGGCTTGCAGGGCCTGAATGATGCGCTGTTTGTGCGCCGGCGTGAGCCGCGCGAACACGGCCGACCGGTCGGCGAGATCAGCCAGCGCGGTGTCTGTGATGCCGTCGAGATCCCTGCCAAGCACGACCGCATCGACCGGGAGCCCTACATGGCCACAGATTTTTCGGGTGACGAGTTCGTTGTCTCCGGTGAGAATCTTGACCGCGACGCCTGCTTGCCGTAACGCTTCGAGCGCGGGGCGGGCGCTCTCTTTTGGAGGATCGAGGAACGCCACGTACCCCGACAGCGTGAGGTCCACCTCATCCTCCTTGCCATAGGTGTCTCGCGACGGCACGTCGCGATACGCCACGGCGAGGACTCGGAAGCCATCGGCGCTCAAGCGGTCGTATTCCTCCGTCAGATCGGGGAGGAACGCGGGCTCGATGGGGACGACGTCACCGTCGGCGGAGAAGTGTGTGCACCGGCGGAAGATCTCCTCGGGCGCGCCTTTCGCGATCAGTCGATACCCGCCGTCGGGGCGCGCGACGACGACCGACATCAGCTTGCGCGAGAAATCGAACGGCACTTCATCCACCTTGCGGTAGCCGTCGAACGAGACGGTCCCGTCGCGCTCCCCAAATGCCAGGATGGCCCGGTCCAGCACGTTCTTCAGCCCCGTTTGGAAATGACTCACGAGCGACGCGGCCAGCAGCACGTCGCGACTCTCCACCCCGGTCACGTCGCAGTGCATCTCGAGGATGACTTCATCCATCGTGAGCGTTCCCGTCTTGTCCGTGCACAGCACGTCCATTGCCCCGAAGTTCTGGATAGCGTCGAGGCGCTTCACGATCACGTGCTCGCGCGCCATGGCCACGGCTCCACGGGACAAGCACACCGAGACGATCATGGGCAGCATTTCCGGCGTCAGGCCGACGGCGACAGCGAGCGCGAAGAACAGCGCCTCATGCCAGTCGTGCTTGGTCACGCCATTGATCACGAATACGAGCGGCACCATAACCGCCATGAACCAGATCATGAGCCATGTAAACCGCGTGATACCGCGGTCGAACGCGGTGGGCACGGGTGCCGTCGTAATGCTCTTGGCCATACTGCCGAAGTACGTCGCGGACCCGGTGGCAGCGGCGATCGCGAGACCGGTACCGCTCTGGACGCTCGTTCCCAGGAAGCAGAGGTTGGGCAGGTCCAGCGGCGGCACGCCGTCCGGGGAGATGGGCGCATCGCTCTTCTCGACGGGCATCGACTCACCGGTCAGGCTCGCCTGGTTGATGAAGACATCCTTACCCGACAGCAGCCTGACGTCGGCGGGTACCATGTCCCCAGCCGACAATAGGATCAAGTCGCCGCGCACGACATCGCGAAGTGGCACTTCACGCGACACGCCGTCTCGCATCACGGTCGTCGTGACGCGCACCATGGCGCGCAACTTCGCGGCGGCGGCACCGGCGCGGGTCTCCTGGGTAAATCGGAGACCGACGCCAAGTGCGATCATGCTCGTCATCACGATCGCCGCTCGCCGGTCACCAGTGGCCAGTGACGTGAGCGCCAGCACGGCGAGCAGCACAACGAGCGGATTCCAGAACATCCCCAGGAGACGTCGGAGCCAATTTGGCTCCCGTTGCGTGGCGATCTCGTTTGGCCCGTCCGTCACGAGCCGCCGGGCCGCCTCCTTCTCCGTCAGGCCGCTCTCGGAGGATCCGAATTGCGTGAGTACATCGATCCTGGCTGCCGAACAGGACCCAACCAGCGCGGGCACGACCGCCGCCGAGGTACTCGAAGCGGTGCGGTGCGGCATCCACCACGAGAGGCGCGCAGCCCGGCTCCGGGGCTGGGCCAGGCGCTGGGTCAGGCGCTGGGCCACCCGTTGTCCCAGCCAAGTCGTGTTCACGTCGGGACCTCTCTCGTCACGAGGAGCCCGATGGAATCCGGGCGAACAGTGCTATCTGGTCGAATAGTACGCCATGAGACCGTGGGAACCATGGGACCGCCGCCGACCGTCACCATCACGGTCTCGCGGCCCGTATCCGGTTCGGCAGCGCGTCGGCGGATCTGATCGCGAGACCAACGCCGAGCGCGATCAGGCCAATGCGCAGAGCAGCGCCGGCCCTAGGGTCGGGACGTCGTCAGCGGCGATGACGGTCGCTCAGAGCGCGGTGGGGTAGGTCTCCGGCGGCTCTCCCGCTTCCCATCGCCCCGTGCGCTCCAACGGCTCGACGGCTCGCGTGGTATCGTAGTGCAGGATCGCATCGAATTGGCGCGCGAGCGATGCGTAGAAGTAATGGCTCTGACGTTCCGTCTCGGGTCGGTAGATGACGCCGATTGCCCGCTCCAGTCTGGGCGCGGTGAGCGCCGTTGCGGCTGCCGGTTGTCCGCGAAGATCGAGCAGGAAGTTCGGCACGTGCAGACTATGGAACAGTGCCTCAAAGCTCTCGGAAAGCGCGGGGCGCACCTGCTTGCGTTCGGCGGCGCTGCCCCAATCGGTCGCCGCGGTTACCGTGCCGGTGTACGTGGTGAACCCGACCAATACGGCCGCTGCTCCCGCCTGAGCTCGGACCAGTTGGCCGACGTTGAGTTCCCCGCGCGCAGCCATCTCCGTGGCCCGGGCATCGCCGAGGTGCGAGTTGTGCGCCCACACGACGATCTTGCCGGGATTTGGGCCGGGGGCCAGGAATCGCGCGAGCTCGCCCAGCGTTTCCGCCATGTGCTGATCACGAAGGTTCCAGGAGAGCACAGGGCCGGCGAACATGGCCCGGTAGTATCGCTCGGCGTTGCGTACGAGCCGAGCGTTTTGCTCAGCAAAGAAGAGCGCATCCCGCCCGATCCGGCCGTCGCGCCGCGCATATTCGCCCGCCGCGTGCTGAAGCTCGATGAGCTGAGCCACAACCTCACGCTCGCAGGTCGGAGTTAAGCCGAGGACTGCCGCCTGGCCGTAGGCCTGCGGATCGTCGCCGCCCACATTCTCAAAGCAGGCGTACCGCTCGCGGGCACGAGCCGCTGCCACCGGATCGACGAGATCGAGGTACTCGAGCACGGCGGCGATTGACGCGTGCATGCTGTAGAGATCCAATCCATAGAAACCCACTTTCCGCGCATCGTCCGGTCGCTGGTCGTTGAATTCCCGCAGCCAGCCGACGAAGTCGAGTACGTCCGAGTTGCGCCACATCCACTGGGGAAAGCGCCGGAATCCGCTGAGCGCATCGGTCGCCTCGCCGTCGTCCGTCGCGCCACGCACAAAACGGTTCACCCGATAGGCATCGGGCCAGTCCGCCTCGACTGCGACGGCGCTGAACCCCACCTCGCGTATAAGCCGCTTCGTGATCTCTGCCCGAATGCGGTAGAACTCGTGGGTTCCGTGCGACGCTTCTCCGATCAGCACGTAGCGTGCGTGCTTGGCGAGCTCGATGATCGGTGCAAGGTCGTCCGACCCGCCGCTGAGAGGACGGATGGCGGCGCCGAGCGCCTGAATGACGCCATCCGTCGTCGATGGAGCCGTCGTCAAGCCGGCCGCCGGCGCGCTCATGGCGATACGGGTGAGGGCGCCGTGTCGGGTGCCGGCGTGCTGGGGGCACGGCGTGCACTATGCGCCTGGGTCCACTCATGATCCGCACGCTGCAATAGATCCCGTACCTCGTCGTCGGTCGTCTGGCTGAAGTCCTGATACCAAGCGCCCACGCCGTAGAAGGGCTCAGGCGTGACGGCACAGATCACCTCGTCGGCATAGCGCCGAAGCTCGCTGCACGTGTCCGCGGCACCGATGGGGACCGCAACTACGATTCGGGCAGGCCGACGCTCTCGGAGCGCCGCCACGGCGGCGAGCATGGATGATCCGGTCGCCAAGCCGTCATCCACGAGAATCACTGTCTTGCCCTCCACCGGAGGCGACGGGCGATCGTCGCGGTACAGCTGTTCCCGCCGTTGGAGCTCGCGCTGCTCAGCCCTGAGCACTCGCGCCACATCATCCTCGCCGAGCCCGACGGTCCCGATCACGTCACGATTGAAGACCACGAGGCCGCCGCTGGCGACCGCACCCATCGCCAGTTCGTCGTGGCCGGGCAGCCCCAGCTTGCGGACGACAAAAACGTCGAGGGGGGCGTCGAGCGCGCGCGCCACCTCATACGCGACGGGCACGCCGCCCCGGGGCAGCGCCAACACGATCACATCCGCCCGCCCGGTATACGGAGCAAGAGCGCGTGCCAAGGCAGCGCCCGCATCCCGGCGATCGGGGAACGCGTGGCGGGGTTGCCGGGTGGCCTGCAGCAGAGATCTGGTATCCATAGTACGGCGGCTCGGTAGGGCCGGGCGAGACTTGAAGCCGCTCACGCCGGCTTCGACGCTCCGGCGGACGATGGATCGATCATTCGGGTTACCTGCGACACTGAATCGGCCGGAAACCCTCCGCGCGTCGCGTGCTCGCGGATCGCCTGCGCGTTCGGCGCGTTATAGACACAATAGAGCTTGTCACCGGTCACATAACTCTGAACCCACTTAATGGGCGTTCCCTCCGCCGTCATGCCACGAAGCACGTCATTGGATTTCGCAGCGAGTTGCTGCATCTCCTTGTCCGACATCTTCCCTGCGCCCGGCAACGAACGTTCAATCACAAATTCCGGCATTGCGAACACCTCCATCGGTGATATCAGGGCTTCCACTCACATCATACTCACCCGACGCATCCGCGTCAGTGAGGCTTTCCCTGACGTATTGTCGGGATTCCGCACCCCGTGGTCACGTAGACGCGGCCACGGAACGGAAGCGAGCCAGCGCCAACGCGAACAAGCCGCCACCGATGGCCGCGACCGCGACAAAGTCGGGCCAGACGACGCTGAATCCCGCCCCACGATAGAGGATGGCCTGCGCGAACGACACGAAGTGGGTCGACGGCGAGATTTGCATAATCGCCTGAAGGGCCGGCGGCATGCTTTCGAGGGGTGTATTGCTGCCGGACAGCATGTTCATCGGCATCGCCACCAGCATGTAGAGCAGCCCGAGCTGAGGCATCGACCGGGCGATGGTGGCGAGGACGATCCCGATCGCCGTCGCGAAGAAGAGATAGAGCGCGACACCCCCCATGAAGAGGGGAACCGATCCGGCGACCGGAATCCCCAGCAACATGCGCACGACGATCGTCAGCGAGAGTCCGACCGCGATGGTGATGACCAGGCCATTGGCCCAGACCTTCGCCATCGCGATCTCGAACGGCGTCACCGGCATGACGAGCAGATGATCCATGGTGCCATGCTCGCGCTCCCGGATGACCGCCGCGCCCGCGAGTATGATGGCCAGCATGGTCACGTTGCCAATGATCCCCATGACGCTCGTAAACCAGGCCGTGGTGACGTTGGGATTGTAGGCAATCCGGACGGCAAGCGTGACGGGGCTCACCGGAATGCCCTGCGCACGCGATTGAAAGGTGCCCTCCGACCGGGTGACGAAGTCGCTGACCTCAGTGGTCAGAATCTGCTGGATGTAGCCCGCTCCGAGCCCCGCTTGGACCATCGCGGTGGCGTCGATGTTCACCTGCACGGCGGGACTCCGCCCGCCCAGCACGTCACGCTCGAAGTTCGGCGGAATATCAATGATGAACGTGTACGTGCCGACGTTCATCAAGCGATCGATGTCGCTCGCACGAACGGGCTGCGGTGGTTTGAAATATGGCGGCAGCAACGCGGCCGCCATCTGGCGCGCCAGCGCCGAGTGATCTTCGTCCACGATGCCGACGGAGGCATTGTGGAGTTCCTGCGAGTTGCTCTGGGCCTGGGAATACACGGCCAAGGAAAAGGAGTAGATGACGAACGCCAGCAGCACGGCGTCGTGAAAGAAGCTGCGTAACTCCTTCACCCCGAGCCAGAAGATCGTCGACACCGTGCGCACGGCTTCCCTACCGCTGCTGTTTGCGCAGAAGCGCGACGCTCAACAGCGTGAAGATCGGCACGAAGGCGGCGACTCCAAGGAGATACCCATAGAGATCGTGAAATCCTAAGGCCTTCGTAAACGTCCCGACGCTTATCCGGAGGAAATAGGTCATCGGGAACGCCTTGCCCATGATCGCCGGAAATCCGGTGAGCGATGACACGGGAGTCAACATCCCCGAGAACTGGGTCGCCGGCAACACGGTCAGGATCGCCGTGCCGAATAGGGCGGCGATCTGTGTCCGGGTGAACGAGGAGATGAACATCCCGTACCCCGTCGTGGCCGTGACGTATAGCACGACGCCCAGGAGGAGCGTGGGAAAGCTGCCCTTCAGGGGCACCTTGAACACGACTTCCGCGATGATCATGAGCACCGCGAAATTCGCGAGCGACAGGATGATGTAGGGCAGCTGTTTTCCGATCAGGAATTCAAGCCGCGTGACGGGCGTCACGTACAGGTTCGTGATCGAGCCCAATTCTTTCTCTCGGACCACGGCCAGCGCCATCAGGATCGCCGGGATCAGCGCGAGGAGCATGGCGATCGTCCCCGGCACCATGGCGTAGATGCTGTCGAAATCTTGGTTGTAGCGAAACCGGGCCTCGAGACTGGCGGGCGCAGTCGCCGAGTCCCCTGTCACCCGTTGCTGCCAGTCTGACAAGAACTGCGCGTGCGCGGCCTGGATATACCCGCGGATCGTTTCCGCGCGAAAGGGCATGGCACCGTCGATCCACACGCCAACTTCGGTCGATCTGCCTCGTTGCAGATCGCGGCCGAAGTCGGGCGGAATTTCGATCGCGGCCTTGATCGTGCTCATCGCGAGCCGCCGTTCGAGGTCCGCGTCGTCGACGAGCCTCGGCTTCTCGACGAAGTACGTGGAGCCGCGAAGTGCCTCGAGATAGGCGACACTCTCCGGCGACCGATCGTAGTCGAGCACGCCAAACGACAGGTTGTTGACGTCGGTGGAAATCCCGGCGCCAAAGATCAGCATTAGAAGCGCGGTACCGAATATCGCAAACCCCAGCCGGATCGGGTCGCGCATCAACTCGAGGCGCTCACGACGGGTATAGGCGAACACACGTCGTGGACTAAACACCGCCAGGCGTCGTCGCGCCCCGGGATCATCCGCGACGGTTCTGCCCGGCGATCCCGGAACGATACTCGTCGTGGATCGCGTCGCTTCTTCGAGATAGCTAATGAACGCGGCCTCGAGCGTCACCGCGTTGCGCGAGCGGGCCAGCGCCGCGGGCGTGTCGATGGCCAGCACGCGCCCCGCCGACATGAGCGCTACCCGGTCGCATCGCGCCGCTTCGTTCATGAAATGCGTCGAGACGAAGATCGTCACGTCCTGCCGACGCGAGAGGTCGGCCAGCAGTTCCCAGAAGCGATCGCGCGCCAGCGGATCCACGCCAGATGTCGGCTCGTCGAGGATGAGTATCTCGGGGCCATGCACCACGGCGACGGCGAGCGAAAGCCGCTGGCGGATGCCGAGCGGAAGCTCACCCGCGTTCTGGTCGGCGTAGGCATCGAGTCCGAATCGCACCAGAAGCTCGCCGACCCGACCAGGAATCGTGCTGGCCGGCAGGTGGAACAGTCGCGCGTGCAACGTGAGGTTTTGCCGGACGGTCAGCTCGGTATAGAGCGAGAAGGATTGCGACATGTAGCCGACCCGCTCGCGGGCGTGCAGATCACCGGCCGCGACCGGCTGACCGAACAGCATGGCCTCGCCGCTGGTCGGCGGCAGGAGACCGGTCAGCATCTTCATGGTCGTGGTCTTCCCGGACCCGTTGGAGCCCACGAATCCGAATATCTCCCCCCGCTCGATGGTGAAGCTGGCGTGATCGACGGCTGTGAAGTCACCGAAGCGGCGAGTGAGGTCCCGAGCCACGATGACGGGCGGTCCGCCGGTCGAGAGACGCGGCGGGATGGACAGCGTCCGATGCCCGGCGCGCCGCCGCTCTGGCAACAGCGCAATGAAGGTGTCCTCCAGGACGGCCGTGCCAGTGCTTGCTTTCAGTTCTGCGGGGGTGCCAGTGGCGAGAATCCGGCCGTCATCGAGCGCGGCGAGCCAATCGAACTGGTCAGCCTCCTCCATGTACGCTGTGGCCACGATGACGCTCATCCCAGGCCGCCGGGTCCGCATGCGGGCGATGAGCTCCCAGAACTGGCGGCGCGACAACGGATCGACGCCTGTCGTCGGTTCGTCGAGAACGAGAAGGGTGGGATCGTGGATGAGGGCGCAGCAGAGGCCGAGTTTCTGGCGCATGCCGCCGGAAAGCTGCTTCACGAGGCGGTCCGGGAATGCAGCAAGTCCGGTGCTATCGAGCAGTTCGGCGATGCGGCGACGCCGTTCGGCGCGTGCGTGCCCAAAGAGACGGCCGAAGAAGTCGATGTTCTCCGTCACGCTCAAGTCGTCGTAGAGATTCCGGCCGAGCCCCTGGGGCATGTACGCGATGCGCGGGCACGCGGCACGGCGATGGCGGCTGTCCCCCATGTCGCCGCCCAGGACCCACATGCGACCACTCTGGAGCTGCGTGGCTCCCGCCACGAGGCCGAGAAGCGTGGACTTTCCGACACCATCGGGCCCGATCAAGCCGGCCATGCATCCGGCGGGGATGTCGATGGTCACATTCTCGAGCGCCACGCTGGGTCCATAGCGATGCGTCACTCGAGCCGCTCGGACAATCGCGTCCGGCATAGGCGTCACGACGTAGCTTTTATGGCAATACGTCCGCGGAGCTGCGGTGGCCACGCGATCGCGGTGTCGACACGCACATAGGCGACGCCCGGAAGGCCGGACCGGACGGCGTCCTCGTACTCGCGTAGAAGCGTGGAGTCGATTCGCACCTTCACCCGAAACATCAGCTTATCGCGATCGCTCTTGGTCTCGACAGCTTTCGGCGTGAACTGCGCCTGCGTACCGAGGTACGAGACCGATGCCCGTATCGGACGCTGCGGATAGGCATCGAGGACGATGCGACCGTCGGCCCCAAGCCATACCCGCCCGGCGTCAGCTGTCGGCAGATAGATGTCCATGTAGACCGAGGTCGCGTCGAGAGTGGTGAACACCTTGCCGCCGGCCGGCAGCACCTCACCCAGGTTCGCGATCCGATATAGAATGCGCCCGTCGCGGGGGGCAACGAGCAGGTTATCGCGAATGTTGACGTCGTCGAGCTCGACGACATGGCGCGCAGCATCGAGCGCGTGCTGGGCCTCGCCCACCCTGGCCCGAGCGGCGGTGAGTGAGGCGACGGCTGCGTCATACGTCTGCTGCCGCTCGTCGAAGTCCTCGTGCGTCACGTAGTCCCGCTGGACGAGCATCCGGTATCGGGCCAGCTCCTTCCCCGCGAGATCGACCTGGGTGCGTTGTTGCGCGACATTGGCGCGGGCCTCGTCGAACGTGCGTTCGCCCTGAAGCACCGTGGCTTGGGCACCTCCTCGCCCGGCCTCCAAGTCGCGCGTATCCATGCGCGCCAGCGCTTGGCCGCGATGGACGAAATCACCTTCGTTCACGTAGAGGTCTGCGAGGCGGCCGGCAAACTTGGTGTCGATGTCGATCTCGTCAGCCTCGAGTCTCCCGTTTCCCGATACGATGCCCGCCGGAAGCTGGGACTGGCGCAGTTGATACCAACGGAACCCGCCGCGCACGACGAGCACCGCGGCGAGGGCGCCGACGACCAAGGGCAGCCACCGCCGCATACGGCTCGCGCGCGGGCGTGCCGGTTGGTCAGGGGGCGGCATGGCAGGCGCCGCCGGGGCCATCCGGTTGTCCGTTGGCGGCGGCGGCTCGGCCACTGGCGAAAGCCGCGGCGGGATGGTCGTGTCAACCATCGGCGGGTCGGTTGTGGGAGGCGGCATCCGATTCTCAATGACGTCGTTTCTTGCAATTCGCCGGGACTCTCGAATCTGCGGGAAGCATGGGGAGTCGGGACCGCTGCGGAGATCGGGGGGACCCGCGCACCGTGCCAGGTAATCCCTGACAAAGCTCCAATACGTGGAACCGGGTCGGCGAAACACGGACACGATCCGGCGAAGCGCCTGACAGACCGGCGGTCGCGGAAGCGCCAGACTACGCGTACCACTTATCCCGGAGGCCGGTCATGTATGCGTCGCACGGCTCCGCAATGGACACGGCCGGTGGCTCGACCGTCGCCGCCCAATGGGCCCCCCGTCCGATCGCAACGGTCGCCGACAGCCCCGGCCATTCGATACACGTCGCTCAGTTGCGCGGGTGGATCGCGCTCCTGCTCGGCCGGCGCCAGGACGATGACGCGATCGCGATATCCGGTGGCGCCGGCTACACGGACGTGGCCGGGAACCGATGCGCGAATGACGCGCCGCCACTGTTGCGCCTCGCCAGTCGCCTGGCTCGCTTTGAGCGTCAGCGGCTAGCCGTGGCAGCGTGCGAAGGGCGCGTCGATGGAGATCATCTCCACAAGCGTTTGCAGGAGTGCGGGGTCCAGTTGCGCGATGACGCGTGGGCGGTCGGTGGACACTATCGTGAGATGGGTATCCGTCCGGATGACATTTCGAGGACTCTCGCCCGGGCTGTGGATCGCACGCTGCAACTCGTGGCCGTGGCCGATCGACCGGCGGCATCCGCACTCCGGCGTGAACTCGTCCGCCGGGGACTACAAGGCTATCACGCGACCCAATTGCCGCTGTGAGTAGCGGCGTCGCTGTATGTCCGCGACCCGCCGCACCGAGCGGGGGCGCACCGAGCGGGGGCGCACCGTGACCACCCCGTCTTTGGCAACCAGCGGGGAGACCGGTCACGTCATCCTGACCCCCACTACGCCGAGTCCACCGATATTGGCTTCCCGGCGGCAACGCCGTCCGCGCAGGATCCTCATCGCGACCGTCGTCCTGCTGAGTGTGGTCGTTTCCGGGTTGCTCTGGTGGAACGCGGGACGGCATGTCGCGCCACACTACGTGACGGCTCCGGTAAGTCGTGGCCCGATCGCGCGTGTCGTGAGCGCGAGCGGCACAGTCAACCCAGTGCTCAATGTGCAGGTCGGTACGTATGTCTCCGGCGTGATCACCGCCCTGTACTGCGACTTCAACACGGCGGTAAAAACAGGCCAGATCTGCGCCAAGATCGATCCGCGACCCTACCAGACGGTCGTTGATCAGGAACAGGCGAACCTCGCGACGGCGAAGGCGCAGCTCACGAAAGATCAGGCCAACCTCACGTATGACAAGCTCTCATACGACCGCTCGGTAGCCCTCCAAAAGCAAGACTATGTCACGCAGGACAGTGCCGACCGAACAAAGAACGCCTATGACCAGGCGGTCGCCCAGATCCAGCTCGACCAGGCCGGAATCGAGCAGCATCGGGCGGCTCTCGACGCGGCCGAGGTGAATCTCGGGTACACCGACATCGTGTCGCCGGTCAACGGCACCGTCGTATCGCGAAACGTGACCATGGGGCAGACCGTCGCGGCCAGCTTCCAGACGCCGACGCTGTTCATCATTGCTACCGATCTCACAAAGATGGAGGTCGATGCCAATGTCAGTGAGAGCGACATCGGTGGGATCCATGCTGGCGACACCGCCTCGTTTACCGTCGAGGCGTATCCCGACTATCTCTTTACCGGTGACGTCGTTCAGGTGCGTCAGGCGCCGCAGTCCGTGCAAAACGTGATCACCTATGACGTCGTGATCGATGTCGCCAATACCAAGTTGTTGCTCAAACCCGGCATGACGGCGACCTGCCAGATCATCACGGCGCGCCGTAACGGGGTAATGCGCGTACCGAACCAAGCGCTGCGGTACGCTCCTGGCGGATTGACCAATGGACCAGCTGCCGGAGGAGGGGATCACAGGGATGTCTGGCTCATGCGCGGGAACCAGCCGGTAAAAGTGCCGGTGCAGCTGGGCCTCGACGACGACAACTATTCCGAGATCGTGCACGGAGACGTCAAGGAAGGCGACCTCGTCGTCACCTCCGAACAACCCGTCACGGGCGATCACGCCGCGCCGCGCGCGCCCCACTTCTGATCCGCCGGCCGGGGTTCGCATGCCAGACGTCATGATCGAGGTGCGAAATGTGACGCGGGTCTACCGATCCGGTGATTTCGCCGTACAGGCACTTCGCGACGCCAGCTTCACGCTCGAACGCGGCGAGTTCGTCGCGATCGTCGGTCCCTCGGGCTCCGGCAAGTCGACGCTCATGGCGATCCTCGGCTGCCTGGACCGACCCACGAGCGGCCGCTACTTACTCGAGGGCGTCGACGTCGCCTCCCTCGATGAACCGGACCTCGCAGCCATCCGAAGCACTCGGATCGGGTTCGTGTTTCAGAGCTTCAATCTGTTGCCGCGGACCAGTGCGATCGAGAACGTCGCACTGCCGCTGTTCTACGCCGCCTCGGGGTCCGTCGATCGCCGGACTCGGCTCGAGCGGGCGCAGCACGCGCTGGAGATTCTCGGCCTCGGCGAGCGCGAGAACAGTACCCCGGCGCAGCTCTCTGGAGGACAGCAGCAACGGGTGGCCATCGCGCGGGCGCTGATCAATTCACCGAGTCTCCTGCTCGCCGATGAGCCGACCGGCAATCTCGACACACGCACATCGCACGACATCATGGACACGCTGGTGGCGCTCAATCGTGAGCGCGGCGTGACCGTTATCGTTGTGACTCACGAGGCAGATATCGCCGCGTACGCCGGACGGGTCATCACGATGCGGGATGGTCACATCGTGTCCGACGCGCCAACGGCGCCGGGCGGGCAATTGCCGGCGGCGACGCTCGCTGCTGGCCATACGCCATCGCTGTTCGGTCCCAGGGAATCGGCACTTCCCACTTCCGCGCCAGCTGGCTGGGGATTCGGCCTGATGATCGGGAGCGCGGCCGTCCAAGCGATCCGGCGAAACATGCTGCGATCGCTCCTCACGATGCTTGGTGTCTTCATCGGCGTGGCGGCGCTCATCGCGATGGTTGCCGTCGGGCAGGGGGCAAACCAGGCCGTCGAGAAGCAAATCGCGAGTCTGGGCTCGAACCTGCTGGTCGTCGTGCCGGGAGCGACCACCACGACCGGGGTTCGCGCCGGATTCGGCAGTGCATCGACACTGACCGTGAGCGACGCCGATGCCGTCCGTCGCGAGGACCTCGCCGTCGCTCAGGTGAGTTACCTCGTTCGTCAGACCGCACAGGTGCAATACAGCGATCAGAACTGGACGACGGTCGTGCAAGGCGTCTCCGTCAACTATCCGCCGATCACCAACTGGAGGATAGCCGCCGGCCGCAGCCTGTCGGACGACGACGAATCGCGGGCCGCGCTCGTCGCGCTCATCGGCCAGACGGTGTACCGACAACTCTTTGCGCCGTTCGAGAGTCCGGTCGGCGCCACCATGCTCGTGAAAGGCGTCCCGGTTCGGGTGGTCGGCATCCTTGCCGCCAAGGGCCAGACCGCATTCGGCCAGGACCAAGACGATCTGGTAATGGTGCCGTTCACCACGGCTGAGACCAAGATCCTGGGCGTGGCCGCGCCAATGCAACCGCAAACGGCTCTCAGCACCAACTATCCGGCGCCGGCGAATCCGTTCGGCATGCCGCCCCGGATGACCGGCTTCGTCAACTCCATCTACGTGCAAGCCGTCACACCAGCCTCGGTCCAACCCGCGATCGACCAAGTGACGCGAACGCTCAGTCGCCGCCACACCATCCGACCGGGAGACCCGCTGGATTTTGCCGTCCGCAACCTGAGTCAGATCGCCAGTGCGGCCGAGGGAAGCAGCCACGTAATGTCCGTACTCCTGGCGGTCGTGGCGTCCATCTCGCTGCTGGTCGGTGGGATCGGCATCATGAACATCCTCCTCGTTTCAGTCACCGAGCGAACGCGGGAGATCGGGTTGCGAATGGCCATAGGCGCGCGGCGGGTGCACGTCCTCCTACAGTTCCTCGCCGAGGCCGTGTTCTTGAGCGTGGCGGGCGGAGCGGGCGGGATCATTGCCGGCGTCGCGGCGTCCAAGATCATCTCGGTCTTCGCTGACTGGCCCACCGTGGTGCTGCCTATGTCGATTGTCGGCGGGTTCGTCTTTTCGGTCGCGGTTGGCGTGTTCTTTGGCTACTATCCCGCTCGTAAAGCGTCCCACCTCGATCCGATCGAGGCCCTGCACTTCGAGTGAGAGCACGACGAGCGGCGTCAGCTTCGCACCGGCGGATCCTGAAACGGGGCGATCATGCGGTCGTGTGGTGTCTCGCACCCGATGGGTCTCGTCCTCCACCCCGACACGGCACTTGGGCACACGATGAGCCATTGGTGGTCACACCGGGTCCCGCGGGCCATGGCGCTCCTCACGACGCTCGCTGTCCTGGGGACGGTGGGATACATGGTCATCGAGCGGTGGTCATTCACGGACGCGCTATTCATGGCTGTCGTGATTCTGTCGACCGTCGGACTCGAGTCGCCGCACCCGCTGTCGGCCACCGGGCGCGCCTTCACGATTGGACTGATCGTCACCGGGGTCTCCGTCGCCGCGTATCTGGTGTCCACGCTCGGCGAATACGTAATGGGGGGCGTGCTCACCGGAGTATTTCGCCATCGGCGTTTGCAGCGGGAGATCGCTCACTTATCCGATCACTACATTGTGTGCGGATACGGCCGTGTGGGCAAGCAGGTTGTCGCCGACCTGCGCCGGCGTGGTAGTTCCGTGGTGATCGTCGAACAAGATGCCGCAGTTGCCGAGGGCTCCGATGTGTTGCCCACCATCACGGGTGACGCCACCAACGACGACGTATTGAGCAGTGCGGGACTTGGTCGCGCCCGGGGGTTGGTGGCCGCCACCGGAAACGATGCGACCAACGTGGTCATCACCCTGTCCGCGCACGCGCTCAATTCCCACCTCGTCGTCGTTGCTCGGGCCAGCCACGCGGCGGCCGAGCAGAATTTGACGCGCGCCGGCGCGACGCACGTCGTATCACCATACGCGATCGGCGGGCACCGGATTGTGTCCGAACTGTTGTCGCCGGGAGTCACCACCTTTCTCGATACCGTCGTGCACGCCGAGCAGTTGGACCTCTGGCTCGAAGTCGCAACGGTGGGTCCGACGAGTGTATTGGTGGGTCAGACGCTGGACCATGCATTGCGACCGTCGAATCGGGCCGTGAATCTCGTGGCGTTGCGCCAGGCGTCCGATCCCACGTACGTCACCAATCCACGGACCGATGTCCGTCTCGCACCTGGTGACACGCTCATCGCGCTTGGCCCCCAAGCGGCCGTCCAGCAGTTTGGCATCCGGGCGACAGGCACGACAGGCACGACGGCCAGCACCGCGCGGACGATAGCCGGCGCGGCGGCGCGGAAGCCGGCCAAGCTTCGCTGAGCCCGGCAACCCATGCCCCACCCACCCAGCGATCTCTCCGAACTCTACATCGTCTGTGGGTACGGACGCGTAGGCCGCGAAGTTGGGGCCGGCTTGCGCCAACGGAAACGGTGGGTTGTCGCCATCGACCAGACGCCGGCAGTATTCAGTGGCACGGAAGGGCTCCACACCGTCTCGGGGGATGCGACCGACGACGCCGTGCTTGTCGCCGCCGGCATTGCCAGAGCGCACGGGCTGGTCGTGGCGACGGGAAGCGACGCAACGAATCTTGCGATCGTTCTTTCCGCCCGCGCGCTCAACTCGAGCCTGCTGGTGGTCGCGCGCGCCAACCAGCCCGACGCGGAAGCGAAGCTGCTGCGCGCCGGCGCCTCCCGCGTCGTCTCACCCTACGCCATGGGCGCGCATCGCATCGCGACGCAGCTCGTCTCGCCCGGCGTCGTATCATTCCTCGACGCGATCCGCGACGGGGATCGGGTGGACCTCTGGATCGAGGAAGCCACCATCGCCGCCGGGAGTTCGATGGCGGGACGTGGTGTTGGCGAGGCAGTCCCGCGGTCCGTCGGACTGCCCAATCTCATCGCGATCCGGCGCGGGGGCGACGGCCGCCTGATCACCAATCCGTCGCCGGACGTACGCCTGACGCCCGGAGACACGTTGATCGTCGTAGGATCACGAGAACAACTGCGCCAGTTGATCGCTCGGGCAACAGCTCAACAGGCCGCGGCGGTCAGCGCGTGACACCGCGCGTGGCCGGTCTGGGAAATCGGCCCAGGGCGCAGGGAAATTATCCCAGGGCTCAACCGTCAAGGCACCCGATGGGCGCGACGAGAATTGCACATGTCGCCACTCGAATGATTTTCGACGCCACGCTGCCCAGCACGAGGCGCTTGACCGCACCGTACCCGTGGCTCCCCAATGTGATGAGGTCCGCATCGATCTGTCGTGCGTGATCGAGAAGCGTTCGGGCGGCATCGCCAGCGCGCTCCGTTACGTCCACGCGAACACCAGCTGCAACGCCAAGCTCACGCCCCACCTGCGTCAGCCGGTCGCCGACAGACCGGTCAATGGTGGACGTCGCGCGCGCGGTCTGGGATCGTTTGGGAACGACGGAAACGATGTGTAGCTCGTCGCCATCGCGCAGCCACCCCGCGGCGGTGTGAGCCGCGCGCACACTCGTCGGACTGAAATCGATCGCGGCGATCACCCGACGAGGGATCGCGGTCACGGACGCGGGTACGGCCAGGACAGGTGTGCTGGCGTCTTGCGCGAGGTGCAACGCCGTCTCTCCACCCAGGGTGCGATCCAGTATGCCGTGCGCCCCGAGGCCGGTCACGATGAGACCCGCGCCGTGCGCACGCGCCGTGGCCGCAATCTCCGAGGAGACGACTCCGGTGCGCAGCTCGGGGATCGCATCGGTGACTCCGCATCGGCGGAACTGTTCCCTCGCACTCGTCATCAGGGCCGCGCGCACCGCGGCCTCATCTTCCGGCGTGGGGACGTAGGTGGCGCCAAACCCGTAGTCTAGGATTGGAATTGGTGCAAAGACGACGAGCGGCATCAGCGCGACGTGAACGCGTGCCGCCAGAAGCGACGCGACCTGTACCGCGCCGTCCGCGCTCACGCCGCCGTGCATCGCCAGAAGAATTCCTTTCATCACATTCCCTCCGGTTGACGACTATTGTCGCGCCGGTCGCGGCTGTCGCGGTCTCAACAGCGCGCCGAATCTTCGGCTCGGCACCTCAGTCGATCACGGTCGTCGTTACACGCGACATCGCCGATCCATCCAGCGCCGCGCGCCCGCCGTCACCGGCAGTGGTCGAGAATCTGCCGAGACGCGGTGAGGGACGCTATCGGGAGGCGTGTCCGGTGGTGTGAGGGTTTCCCCGACCTCCGAAGCCTCACACAACCTTCGCACCGCCCCGACACCGGCGATCACTGCGCAACCTTAGGCTACACGGTACAACCGGAATCGATGATTCCAAGTCCCTCATCTCAAGCACCAACCGAAGGAGGCAGTATGTTGACCGACATGCAATTACAACAGAATACCATGGCCGAGCTTCGCTGGGAGCCGAGCGTGAAGGCGGCCGAAATCGGCGTCGCGGCCAGAGGTGGCGTCGTGACACTGACGGGAAAGGTCGATACCTACGCGCAGAAGTTCGCTGCGGAACGTGCGGTCGAGCGTGTCACCGGGGTCCGTGCCATCGCGGATGACCTCACCGTTGCGCTTCTCGGAGTGTACGAGCGGACGGACTCCGACATAGCGCGCGCGGCGGTCAACGCACTTGCGTGGGATGTCGAGGTGCCGGAGGGAATCACTGTGGTCGTGTCCCAAGGCTGGGTCAAGCTCGCGGGAAAGGCACAGTGGTTCTTTCAAAAGGCGGCTGCGGAACGGACCGTTCGCTATCTGGCAGGTGTGACCGGTGTCACGAACGCGATCACGGTCGAGCAGCAGGTGCCGGTCAAGGCAGTCGATGTCAAGGCGAATATCGAAGCGGCATTCGTGCGAAACGTCGAATTGGACGCCAAGACGATCAATGTCGCGGCTCACGATGGCACGGTGACGCTGACTGGAACGGTGCGCTCCTGGGCCGAGCGCGTTGATGCGACTCACGCGGCGTGGAATGCCCCAGGCGTGCGGTTCGTGAAGGACGAGCTGGTCGTCGCGCGCTAAGCTATCGGTATCGCGGGCTATGGGCTGACAGCGGTAACCCTGCTATCGGCCCATAGCCGTGCGGGCATTTGAGTCGAGCATATTGCCTGTATTCGTGCGGCGCGGGTCGCGGTCACTACAATTCGGTGTGGGTGCGCCAGGGACGGCGCCCCGCTGCCCCGCACGCAGGGGAACTGAGGCGATGAGAGAACGGCGTGGACTTCGTCAATAGCTACGGAGATGCGAGCCGTGCCGATGCGTACGACGCATTGGCGTTTGCCAATACTTATTACCTCGCATACCGTGATATCCCCGCGATTCTGGCACAGCACGTAACTGGCACGAGGGCGCTCGACTTCGGGTGCGGCACCGGCAGGTCAACCCGGTTCCTGCGACAACTCGGGTTCACCGTGACCGGAGTCGATATCTCGGAGGACATGCTGCGAGTCGCACGCGCCAGGGATACCGTCGGCGATTACCGCTTCACTCCAGGTGATAATTTCGAGGGATTGGACGCCGGAGCGTTCGACCTCGTGCTGTCGGTCTTCACGTTCGACAACATTCCGGGGGCACCGAAGGCCACCATCTTTCGAGCCCTTCGAGCACTGCTGGCGCCGAGTGGAACCATCGTCAGTGTGGTGTCGACACCCGAGATCTATACGCACGAATGGGCTTCGTTTTCGACCAAAGATTTTCCGGCAAACGCCGCCGCTCGAAGCGGTGAGGTCGTGCGCACCATCATTACCGACCAACGAGATCGGAGGCCGGTCGAAGACATCTTCTGTACCGACGAATCGTATCAGGCGGTATATCGAGAAACGGGTCTGAAGACCATCCAGATCCACAGGCCGCTAGCCACCGGTGACGAATCGTATTCGTGGGTGAACGAGACCAGGGTCCCTCCCTGGGCGATTTACACGTTGCGACAAGCGCTGTAGGGCGGTCGCCACTCGAGATGCGCCGCACACCAGGTGCGCCGCGGCCAGCCGGAGAATCGTGGTCCCGGACCCTCCACAGCGCCGAGACGGACGCGGGGCGGTCCTTCAATATGTGGCACGCCGAGTATACTTCGCGTCCCGCCGGAATGCGCAGACCGAGTAGTTATTGTCGCACAACCGGCCCTCCAACCCCTCCCGAGGCCACGGTCGTGTCCGCCCCGGGGTCCGCCGATCCGCGCCGATGGTCCGACGCCCGTCCCCACAACCACGACGACACGCGATCCTCACGATCGGGCTGGCCCTCGCCCTCGTGGGATGCCGCGACACACCGATCGCCTTCGGCCCGACCGCGGCCGCTGCCCGCGACCGCGGGGATGAGCTGCTCGAAGGGATGCAGGAACGGTTCACCAACGTCCAGCGCAGTGCCTCCTTCTCCGACGCACGAGCGAAACTCGGACGCGCCGCGCTGACCCCCGACCGCGTGTACAACGATTCCTCGGTCTGGACCGCCGCCGCGCCCGACGGCACACACAGTCTCACGATCGGCGGCCATTACAGCGGCGACCACTACGTCTTCGCGGTCGTGCCCGCGTCGATGCGCCCGGAGCATCTCGCCGACGCACGGCACGAGATCAGTCTCGCATCGCTCGGCCACAACCAATTCGAATGGACGACGTCCGTCGAGCAAGCAATGGGCTCGACCACGGCGGACGACATCGACCGCATCGTCGGGTCGATGCTCACCGACGCCGCGACTATTCCCGATGCCGCACTCGCCTCAGCGACTCATGCGGTCTTCCCCCACGCCACCGCCACGCTCGGGCGGATGTTCTCGCTCGACTCGGTCCATACCATCCCCCGAGGGGATGGGACGGCAAGCGTCCGGCTCTGCTTCGGGATCCACGCCGACCGACTCGAGGCAACCTATCCCGCCTACGCGGCGTATCTCCGAAAGTACGTGTCGCCGGCACGCGTCCGATTCACGCTCAGCGACGCGGGCGCGGGGGAATGGTTCGAGCTCCAGCTCGACCAGGACGAGATCACGATCGATCTCCGCGCGACACGCGACGGGCACTTCGCGCCGCTCACCGGGCCCCTCCGCCCGATGCCGGATTCGCTGACGCTCCTGACCGACGTCCACGGCAAGGTGTGGATCTTCTCGGTGGGGATGACGAACCTGCTGGCCGATTTCACGGTGCTGCACAGCCCGCACGAACGCGGATGGAACTTGCGATTCCACCACGATCCCCGGTGGCATCTCCCACTCTTCGCCGATCATTTCGTGAAGACGCCGCTCCGCCGGCCATTCGCCGACTCCGGCGCGTGGTACCGCATCGGCGTGCGCGATGCGACCGCAGGCCCGATGGTGTTCACTCGCGCCGCCCGCATCGTGGTGCAGGAAAGCACGATCATGCGATGGATGGGCGGCCTGGGCGCGACCGCGATGGGTGACTTCTCGGGACCATCCGATGCCCAGGAAAGCGCGTACTTCGTGGAGATCCTAGCCGCGCTGCGAGCCGATCTTCGGGCCGCGCCAGCATTGGCGACGGCGGCGGACAGTGTGCACTAGACGTGCACAGTCGTCCTATCGCTCGCCGATTGACTTGAGTGAGTCGACTTGTGAGTCCGAGATCAGTCCGACGATTGCAGAGCCGCTGATGTCCGGAAAGCCGGACTGGACCGTGACAGTGCGGGAGCCCCTCGCCTGCGCGCCGACATGGGAGATCCCTGACCCCCGGTGTCACTCGCCAGGCTACATACGCGGCCGAGCAGACGACCGTCGATCGGCCACGCGAGCATGGGGCGAACGGCGCGCCGGCACCGCGGTTGGCCCCAGCCCCAGGCCACTAAAAAAGAAAAACGCCGCTGGACTACTGCGGCGAAGTTCAGGGTTTGCCACGCGCGCCGTCATTGGAACTCTCCGTCCTACCGAGCGGCGGCGGGCAATTTTTCCCTTATGCGATTTCTATACCAACCCGTCGAATGTCCCGACGGTTTCGTTCGATGGAGCTGAGGGGAGTCGAACCCCTGACCTCTGCAGTGCGATTGCAGCGCTCTCCCAACTGAGCTACAGCCCCGGGCGCTGCAATCAACGTAGAGACGGATGGGTGGAAGTCAAGGTAACGGGGTTAGCGGAAAACGGTCGCCGGTCAGGAATTCGGGCGTTGCTCCACCGCGGCCAGCGCCACATCTAGTCTTCGGAGAGACGTGCCACCGACATACCCGTCACGCCACACCAATCCCGGGTCGCCGGCTTTTGTTCCATTCGCTTGAATCGGGGTTCGTCACCGAGCAGTTCGCCCTTCGGACCGGCCGCTCGTGCTGCGCACCGCGCCCGCCCGTTCGGTCAATCGATCCCGACGTGCCCCTTGGCGGCCGCGATCAGCTTCGGCGAATCGTACCCCACACCGTCCTTGAATACGATCGTCACTTTGTGAATGACCGCCGGATCCGCTGCCAAATTTCCATCCAGCACCACCAGATCGGCCAATTTGCCTCGCTCCACTGACCCCAGCTTGTCGTACACGCCGAGGATCTTGGCGCCATTCGCGGTCATGATCTGGACGGTTTGCGAGGGCGTGAAGCCCGCCTCCGTGAGCAGCTCGTAGTTCCGCTGATCCCCGAACCCCGGCAGCGCACCGCCGATCCCCGTCGGGTCCACACCCGCCGCCAGCATCCCGCCCGCATCGACGAACGCCTTCTCGAACGCCATCGCGTTCTTGAGCATCTCGCTCGTGAACGGCCACGACCCGCCGGAATCGATGTGGGCGCGCATCGCCAGGTACGCGTCGCGCACCTCCGGCGCCATCGTCTCGAGCGTGCGAGCATCCGTCACCGGCCGATGCGGGAAGAACGGCTCCAGGACCGCGAGGGTCGAGGTCATCGGCACCTTGTGATCGACCATTTTCTTGATCACCGCATGCGCCGTGTCGCCCGTCGCATTCGCTACGCCGACGCGGAAAAAGCTCCCCGCTGGACAGATGTCGGGCTTGTGCTGCGGATCGAAATCCTCGGACGTGATGAAGCCGTGCTCCAGGTTGTCGATCCCGAGGTCGACCGCGTCCCGGTACGAGACGGAGCACAGATGGCCGGTCACTTTGATACCGAGGCGGTGCGCTTCCGTGATCGCGGCCCCGAGTTCGGCACGCCGGATGTCCGTGTACGCCTTGATCCACGTCGCACCCTCGGCCACCCAGTACGCGACGAAGCGGCGCGCCGCCTCGGGTGACGCCAGCACGGCCATGTCCTCGCCGCCCGCTGGACCGGTGATGTACGGTGCGGTGATGTGGATCCGCGGTCCCGGGATCTTGCCTGCGTCGACGGCGTGCTTGGTGTTGATGTCCGCGTACGGCGCTACCGTACCCGTCGTCCGGATCGTTGTGACGCCCGAGCCGAGGTAAAGGCGGGGTCCGGAGAACGCGAGTCCCGCTTCGCGGCCGCCCGCCGCCTGGTAGAACAGGTGGTCGTGCATCCCGACGATGCCGGGGATCACGGTCTTGCCCGTCAGATCCATGACCGGCGCTCCCGCCGGTGCCGCCACGCTCGGCGCGGCGCCGACTTCGGCGATCCGGCCATCGCGAATCACGATCGTCTGGTCCTGCCGCGGCGGCGCGCCCGTTCCGTCGATCACCGTGACGTGCGACAGCACGACGACGGGATCGCTGACCGACACGAAGTCCCGCGCGCCGGACGACAGCGTCGCGGCGGACTGGGCGCCGAGCGTCCCCGCTGCCGGAGATGCCGAAACGAATGCCAGGACTGTGAGCGCGTGCACGGACACGGCGGCGCGGTGAAGCCTACGAGCGGGGCAACGCACTGAATGATCCTCCGGGAATCGACGTCATTGCACCGTGAACTCGGTCATCATCTGCGCCGCGAGGTGCTCTGCGATGTGACAGTGTAGCATCCATCGCCCCGCGTTGGACAGGTCCAGCAGGATGTCCACCGTGCCCCCGGCCGGCACGAGGACCGTGTCCTTCCAGGCGCGGTTCCGGACGGGAACGCCGTTCACGGCGACCACCAGGAACCGCTGCCCGTGGACGTGGATCGGGTGCTGCATGGCGTGGAATGCGTGCCGCTGGTTGACCAGCCGCAGTTTGACGACGGAGCCGCGTGCGAAACTCCAGCCGATGTCCATGTTCTCACGCCCGGTGTCCGGGTCGCGTAGTACCCACCGTACCTCGCCGGTCGTCGCCGCCCAGTTCATGCCAGGCATCGTCCCGCTCCATTCCGCCGGCGCGAAATACGACGAATCGAGCTGCATGAGCATCCGCGTCACGAACGGCA
Source organism: Gemmatimonadota bacterium (assembly GCA_003152485.1). GTDB lineage: Bacteria > Gemmatimonadota > Gemmatimonadetes > Gemmatimonadales > Gemmatimonadaceae > Palsa-1248. Next base: position 136,894 of record PMAE01000078.1, read on the forward strand.
GCCCATGGGACTCCATCGTCAGCTCCAGCGTGTGATCGGGCGGCCCGCTGAAGTAGCGGCGGTACCGCTCGATGTCCGAGGTAGCCGCGGCGTCGGTGCGGGCCACCGCGAATCGCGCCGCCTGCTCGGCCTCGCCAACCCCGCGCGGCGCGGCGGGCACCTCGACGGTCGCCAGCGTGTCCGTCTCGAAGAAAAAACGGTTGAAGAAGTGGTCGAGCGCCCGCACGCGGTTGGCCAGCACGAATCTGCCCGGCCGGCCGAATTGCACGTCCACGATGTACCGCTCCGCCGGAGCGATCACGACACTCTCGACCCGCTCCTCGTGCTCGAAAGGTCCGGCGTCGCTTCCGATCAGTTTCATCCGCGCCCCGGGGAACGACAGGTTGAAGGTGCGTGCGTTGGCGGCATTGATGAAGCGAAAGCGCACCACATCCCCGCGCCGGGCCGCAAATCCGGGCCGCACTTCGCCGTTCACCAGGAACACGTTTCCGAATCGCCCCATGAGCGCATGCGTGGTCGCCGTCCGGCCGAACGGCACCAAGCCCGCGTCTCCCATCAGCAGGTCGCTCAGCACGACGGTCTCCGTGCGTCCGCCCGCTGGTCCGCCAGGCGGTCCGGCGGCGCCCGTGCCCCCGGCCACGGTGTCTGCCACCACGATCGCGCCCGCGAGTCCCAAATTCTGCTGCATGTCCTCCCGGACATGCGGGTGGTACCAGTAGACTCCCGCATCCGGGAAATGCACCCGGTACTCGAATCGCCCGCCCGGCGGCACCGCAGGATGCGCCGTGTCCGGCACGCCGTCGAATGCCGCGTCGACCCGGACGCCATGCCAGTGGATCGTGGTGGCCTGATCGAGGTGATTCGTAAGGTCCACCACGATCGTCGCTCCACGCCGCACGGAGATCACGGGACCGGGGTATTGCCCGTTGTACGCGTACATCCGGACGCGCCGGCCATCGATGACGCGCGACACGAGCCCCGCCGTGAGATGCAGGGTATCACCGTCGGCGACCCGGACCACCTCGTTCGGCCGCGCATCGGGCGCGTCGAGTCTCGTATCGGGAAGGAGCGGAGGCGTACCTGGGCGAAGTGCCATTTCGCCCGGCACCATGGCGAGTCCCGCCGGCATCGGCACGCCGGTCCATCGGACGGAGCTGTCCGCATCGGACATCCGCGTGCCGCCCGGCGTCATGCCGGGCATCACCATCGAGGCTCCGCTCATGTCGGTTTCCCGCAACGCACCGGCCGCGAACTGCATCATGTCTGGCGGAAGCAGCCGCGTGCTCGGGGACCCCGCTCGCAGCACCACGCGAGTCCCCGGCTCGGTCACGTTGGCATTCAGCTCCGCGGTGATCAGAATGACGAACGGATCGAGCGCGAACCGGTGCACGGTCGTGGTGCCATTGGAGATCACGCCGAGTTTGATCGCCGGATACATCGTTCGCGGCGTGGCCCACGCGACGAAGACGGTGAAGTTGCCGAGCGACCCGGGCGCCGGTAGTCCCGCGACGGTCACGACAGGGTCGTAGATGGCGCGTCCGTCCGCGGTCACCGCGAGGGTGAACGGCCCCGGCACGCGGCTCAGATCGACGTGCCCCGCAACCGCCGCGGATTCACCCGGCACCGCGATCAGCGTCAGGCAATAGAGATCGCGGCTGGCGTCGCTCCTGACCCCGGAGCTGTCACGGCGATCGCACACCTGGGCACGAGCCATCTGGGTGGCCAGCAGGCCTGCCAGAAGACCACACACGGCGTTGCGCACAGACCGAAGTATGATGGGGATACATCGCGATCCGAACGACCGCGAGTCTCGCGGCCGTGCTTCCGGCAATGCGGCGAGATCCTTCCGCACCGTTGGGGGCAACGGCATGTAGAGAAATGGCGAGGTTGGCGGTCGTCGGGCGGCAAGGTCGACGACAGCCGGATCGCCCCTGTCTGGGAGGCTACGCGCAGCTTTGAAGAGGGCGTTAATACCCCCATTCGGGCATTGATTGCGCATTGATAGCTTATTGGCTATCATTCAGCCATGCAAGAATCCCCCAAGGATCTGCTGCGCGCCGCACGTCGCGGGGCGGGGATGAGTCAGCGCGCGTTGGCTAGACGAGCGGGCACCGCACAGTCTGTAATCGCCCGCATTGAGCGCGGTCAAACCAGCCCGAGTTGGGACACACTCGTCGGGTTGCTCAACGCCGCTGGGTTCGAGTTGACGGCGCGGCTGGACCCGGCGGCGCAGCCGCACATGCTCGACGATGTCGCTCGCATCCTGCGCCTCACGCCCGAGCAACGATTGGTCGAGTTACGCAACGCCGCGCGCTTCTTCGCGGCCGCGACACGCAATTGACGGTGCAACCATTTGATCCCGAACGGCTCCTAACCGTTCTGATCGGGCACGATGTCGAGTTTGTCCTCATCGGCGCCATGGCTGCGCGCCTTCATGGTTTTCCAAGAATTACAGCGGATGCCGATATTACTCCCGCCCGCAGTCATGCCAACCTGGAGCGGCTGGCCTCGGCACTCAGAGTGCTCGACGCGCGCATCTACACTGAGGCATTTCCCGAGGGGATCTCGTTCGACGTCAGCGCGAAGTCACTGGATCGAGCGGAGATCTGGAACCTGGTGACCTCGGCAGGACGACTCGACCTCGTATTCACGCCAGCCGGCACGACGGGTTACGCCGATCTGGCCGAAGGCGCGGCCCTGTTTCACGTCTTCGGTTCAACCCTCCGCGCCGCAAGTCTCGAGGACATTCTCCGCTCGAAAGAAGCCGCCGATCGACCACGGGATCGTCAGGATGCCACGGTCATCCGAGAGATGATCCGCCGCGCGAATGACGGACGGACGTAACGCTGCGCGGGCCGCGGATTCCGACAGGCGGTGGCGCGCCGCGAGCGTCGCGTCCGACGAGGGGCGGATTCCCGCCACCAGCGTCACGGATTGCAGCGAGACCAGGTGGGTCAACAGGTCGAACGTCGTCTTCGAGTCGAGGTCGGCGTCGTCGATGTAGAACCAATGCCCGCGGTAGTGGACCGAGACGAACGCCCGATCGGGCCTGCTGCCCATCGCGCGCACACAAATCTGTCCTGCCGTGGACGACGACGAGCTATCGCGCGGCTCTCCCGAGCCTGCGCGTCCTCAACAACCGGTACGGGTTGGACGGCCGCGACCCGAACAGTCTCCTCAACATCCTGCGGTGCTTCGGGAAATTCGACCGTCCATTCGCCGAGCGACCGAAATGGGGCCAGATCCGACCGACTGTCGCTCGACCGCGCGTGCGCCAACTTCGACGCGACGCGGCACATCGAGATGTGATGAGGTTAACCCGCCATCCCACCCGGCTCCGCCTCGTCACCGCGCTGCGCGCGGGCGATCCGGCTCCGGTCCTCGACCACCGACTCGTTCCGCTGGGTCACTGCGCGCCGGCGCGCACTCGCGCTCCGCGCACCACCACCCTCGCGGCCGATCGCCGCCATATGTTCCCGGTCGCGGCTGACCGTCTCACCGCCCTTCCGGCCAGCGACCCGCGCCTCATCGGCAGTCCACTCGTGGGCCGTCCCCTTCTGATGGGCCGCTCGTCCACCCTTGCTCGCGATCTCGCGTTGCCGCGACCGATCCATCGAGGCGAACCCGCGGTTACTCGTTCCGCTCCGGGCGGACCCAGGACGGCCGTCATGGTGCTCGGCGTCGCGTCCGCTTTCTACGTCAGTGCGATCTGGCATGCTTTCCTCCGTCTCAATGCTCCAGAATTGGTGTAGGTGACTGCCTCAACCCGCAAAAGAGGGACCACCAAGGATGACAACCGGCCGGTGAGACTCAACAGAACCGGTCCCGAACCAGCCACACGGTCGGGCGATCAACGTCTCGGAAAGCCACCCGAGCGCACCGGCATCCGGCGACGATCGGGGTACTCCGGGACGGGCATTACAAGCCTCCGTTTGATATAACCGGAATCCCGGCCGGATGCGAGAAACCCACAGGCATCGGTGAGTTCCTCGCCCACAGCGGCTGTTGGGCAAGTGCCGGGCCCAAACGGCCGCAGCCACCGCCCTGGCCGCCGCTATATTGCCGTGCCATGCCGTTGACCCTGAGATTCCTCGGCACGGCCGCATCGCGCCCCACGGTCGAACGCAACGTGTCGGCGATCGCGCTGGTGCGTGAGGGCGAGACTCTGCTCTTCGATTGCGGCGAGGGAACCCAGCGCCAAATGATGCGCTACGGTATCTCTTTCGTCCCCGGCGACATCTTCTTCACGCACTTTCACACCGATCACGTGCTCGGCGTGATCGGGCTGATGCGTACGATGCAACTCCAGGGGCGAATCGATGCGCTCCGCGTCTGGGGACCGAAGGGGGTCTCGCGATTCCTCCAACAGGCATCGGTGTTCAGCGGCGAACGACTCGGCTACCCGATCACGGTCACCGAAGTCGAGCCCGGAACGCCCATCGCGCGGCAGGGCTACTCGATCCTCCCGTTCGCGGCAAACCATCGCGGGTCGGCAGCAGTCGGCTATGCGCTGATCGAGGACATCCGGCTCGGACGGTTTCATCCCGAGCTGGCGCGCGAGCGCGGCGTCCCCGAGGGCCCACTCTGGGGCGCTCTCCATCGCGGTCGCAGTGTCACGCTCGGCGACGGGCGTACCGTCGATCCCGCAGAGTTGGTGGGCCCCAACCGCCCGGGACGGCGCGTCGTGATCACCGGCGACACGCGCCCCTGTGACGCAACGATCGACGCCGCGCGCGGCGCCGACCTCCTGGTACACGAAGCCACATTCGCGGAGGAGGACGCCCCCCGAGCAATCGAGACAGGCCACTCCACGGCTCGTGAAGCCGCGACAGTCGCCCAGCAGGCGGGGGTCCGGCAACTCGTCCTCACCCACATATCCGCGCGCTATTCGCACGATGCATCGGAGCTGGAGCGCGATGCGCGAGCCGTGTTCCCCGGCGCGATCGTGGCGCGCGACGGGATGGAGATCGACGTGGGGTACAGCCAGTAGCAAGTAGCGAGCAGCGACTAGCCATTGGTCGACTCTCGATGTTCGGCTTTTTCTCTCCCCCACCAGGGCATCGCCACGCTGCTAGGGATGAGCGAAAGACACGTCGCCACTTAGGCGCAGGCCGCCAACAGCAAATCGCTAACCGCTGCCCGTCAGGCAGGAGAGGCAGGGACGTTGAATGCGAAAGCGAAGAAGGCGGCCACGCCCAGAAAGCCGAACGCGACGAGATAGTTCCATCGGAGTTTTTCCTTCAGGAACGTGGCCTCGAACCCAATGAAGACGAGCAGGGTGACGACTTCCTGGATGGTCTTGAGCTGAAAGCCTGAGAATCGGACGTAGCCGAGCCGATTTGCCGGCACCGCGAGGCAGTATTCGATTAGCGCGATCGACCAGGAGACCAGGATCGCTTTCCACAGCGGCCAGTCGTGACCGTATTTCAAGTGTCCATACCAAGCGAACGTCATGAAGACATTCGACACGATGAGTAGAGCGACGGTAATCATGGCAGTTGGCGGTTGGCCGTTAACGGTTCGCGGTTGGTGACTGCACCTAAGGGCCGCGGGAAGCGATCCGCACCGGCGGCAATGGCTCCCACCGAACGCACATCCGACGCCACGGCGTGAGCGCGACAGCGGGGGCCGTTCGCGAACGGCCCCTCTCGCCCTGCACCCCGACTCAGTTGTCTGGTAACTGCTGTCGGGTAACTGCTGTCGGGTAACTGCTGCCTAAATAACCGCTGTCCGGCGCTGCTAGCTGTAGTCTACCAGCTGCCGGGTACTAGCCGCTCACTCCAGCCCGTGGCATCAGTGGCTGGCGGCCGCCGTAGCCGGCTTCGAGTTCGTGCCAGAACGCGACCGTGGGCTCGCCGAGTCGCCAGCAGAGGAGGATCGGACGACCGTCGAGCTCCGCCGGGAAATCGACCAATCCCAGGGCGTAGTCCTTGAACTCGACGCCGAGGTCAGTGAGCTCTTGATGAAAGTGCTCCAACTCCGCGGCGAGCGACGCCACCTCACGCTCGAGCTCCTCGGCGCGCGGATCGGGAGCGGACATCGAATTGCTCGCCGACACGAGTTCGAACTCTCGGACGCGAGTCTGCCACCGCGCAAACTGTGCGACGATGTCCTCAACGATCCGGCGGACGAGTGGGAGGCTGCGGTTCGCCAGCTCAGCGGAATACGCTCGTGTCACCGGTCGCCTTCGGCGGTACGCTCGGCCAACCGCACGCGGCGGCGTTCGATCGCGGCGGCATGACGCCGGATCTCGTCCGGCGTCTCGGGCAGCAGCGGCGGGACGGCGACCGGCCGTCCATTGCGGTCCACCGCTACGAACGTGAGATAGCACGAGTTGGTGTGACGGCGAACGCCGGCAATGAGATCTTCGGCTTCGACGCGCACGCCGACCTCCATCGAGGTATGGCCGGCGAAATTGACGCTGGCCTTCATGATCACGAGATCGCCAACGTGGATCGGCTCGCGAAAGTCGACCCGGTCGATCGACGCCGTCACGCAGATCAATCGCGCGTGGCGGAACGCCGAGATCGCGGCCGCTTTGTCCATCATCGAGAGCATGACGCCGCCGAACACATTGCCGAGCAGACTCGCGTCCTGCGGCATCATGAGCTCAGATGTCTCGTGCTGCGAATCACGGACCGGGCGGGCGAGAAGCGGCATACCAGGGTTGGACCCGGTCGTGCTCATGGATGGTCGTTTAAGGGACGGTGGGGGCCGGTCGCCGGGCGGCCGCGGGGACGGCGGCCCTCGTCGCGCTCTGGCCGCGCGACGAACTCGATGCGCGGCGGCCGCTGCCGTCCGGGAGGGAGCACCCGGCGGACAGTGCGAGCGTCGTCGCCGTAGAGGGCCGACTCGTTGAAGGCCCGGACGAGCGCGCGGCGCGCCGTGCTATCGAGGGGCGGCCGATCCAACCAGTAGAGGCGCCGCGTCGGTGATGGAAAGCGCCCCACCCGCCATTCGCGACCCACGGCCTGTCGTCCCGCCGGCTGTCCCAACGCCACCGCCCGCGCGTCGCGGGCCTGACGGATCAGGACGACGACGCCCTGACCTTGTTCGGGGCCGCCGGCGGTGTCGTATCGCGCGACGACCTCCAGTCCGGGACGAGTCCAGACATCACTCGCCGAGTCCGGGCCGCCGATCGGGAGGGCCACGCGTTCCGCGGTCCACCAGTCGAGGTCCGCCGCCTCGGGGACCGGAACCGGGGACAGGGGGAGCGTCAGCCCACCCGCCCGCGGCCCGCGCGCGGGGGCGAAGAACTGCGCCCCCGGATCGCGGTCCGCGTCGATGACCGCAAAGCTCATGGGGTCGAACACGAAGGCGCCCGAGGCCGCGGCGGCGAGCCGCGCGCGTTCGTTACCGTTGTCGCGCGCCGCGCGGATGGCGCTGAGCGTGGACGCGAACGCGCGTCGGCCGCGGGCGACCGCGCTGTCGCCGGCAACCACGCCGAACAATGCGCGGGGGGTCGTCCGCAGGCCGGATCGTAAGTCGATGACGCCCCGCCGGAGAACCTGCCGGTCGCTCGCGCCGCCACCACCGTTGACGGCCGATTTGCTGGCCTCGGCCCCTCGGTACTCGAACGACAGAAAAGGTCCGTGCACATCGACGATGTCCACCTCACCGGTCACCGAGGTGGACGGATCCTCGGCCGCATCCTCGTCCGAGGCCAGCGGCGACTCATTCGGGTGCACGACCGCGTACCGGCGGGNNGGCGGGCGGCCGCCACGACACTCGAGTCGAGGAAGACGGCCACCGAGTCGCCGGTCATGAGGTCTCGGCGGTAGATGCGCTGACTCGTGAACACCGCGTCGTAGTACGAATGGTCTTCGTCGGCGACGTAGACCTCGTAGAATTTCCCGTCGTATCGGGCCAGCACGAGGGGTGAGCCACGGACGCGGACGCCTTTGGGACCGGTGGTGACCCAGAAGGTGGAATCGCCGGCCGCGATCAGGAAATCCGCCCGAGGGGGCGGCGGCGCGGCGCGTGGTTCCTGGCGACGGGTGCAGGCCACGACCGCGCAGACGGCGACCCCGGCGGCCACGACGGCGCGCATTCGGACGCGCACCGGCAAGGGCTGCCCGCGCAGTGGGCTATGCCGCGACGGTCCGTGACGCATCGAGGAGGAATATAGTCTTGCCCCGAGAGCGGAGCAGGCAGTCGTCGCGCTCGCCACACTCTCGCTCGTCACCGTCTCCCGGCTTCGCCGCCGCCCGGCGTTCCCCCGTCCGCTGGCACTCGATCGCGTGACATTTCTCCGTAGTCCGGGCCCTCGCCAGACGGCGATCGCGCTCATGACCGCATCGGTCGTCGCCTGTGGTACCCGTAGGGCCGATGCCGTACCCGCGGGCGCGGTGCACGAGGCAGCCCAACAAGTCGCCAGTCCGGCGACCCCACGGTCAGCGGTGGTCGACACGTTCCACATCACCCCGCCTCCAGGCGTCGTCCGCGGGCTGTACGTCAACCGGTTCGCGGCCGAGAGTCCGAGGAAGATGCGGGCGCTGATCGCGCTCGCCGATTCGACGGAGATCAATGCCTTCGTCATCGACATCAAAGACGAATTCGGTATCAACTACACCTCGTCCGACACGTTGGTTCGGCGTAATGCGGGCCACGGCGGAGTCATCGCGAATCTGCCGGCGCTCCTCGACACACTCAAGGCACACCACATCCTGGCGATCGCGCGCATCGTCGTCTTCAAGGACTCGGTGACCGCCCGCGCCAATCCGCAGTGGACGATCCGGACCGCGGACGGGACACAGTGGCGCGACAAGAAGGGTATGGCCTGGGTCAACCCATACAATCAGTCGGTGTGGGAATATAATTTCCGCGTCGCCGACGACGCCGCGCGCATGGGGTTCGGCGAGGTTCAGTTCGACTACATCCGGTTCCCCGAGCCGTACAAGAGTCTGCCGACGCAGGTTTTTCCCGGGGCGGGTGATCGGAGAAAGCCGGAAGTGTTGGGAGAGTTCCTCCGCACCGCGCGTGCACGACTCGCCAAATACGGCGTGCGCACGACCGCGGACATTTTTGGGATGGTGACGAGCGTGCCCGGGGCGCTCGAAGTGGGACAACAGTGGGAACAACTCGCGCCCTGCACCGACGCGCTCCTCCCCATGGTGTATCCATCGCACTATCCGGCCGGGTCGTTCAACGTCGCGCACCCCAACGCCGATCCGTACAAAGTCGTCTTCGCGGCCGTGGCCGCGGCCCACAAACGTGACGCCGCACTCGGCCTCACGGGCGAGCGGGTGCGTCCATGGCTTCAGGCGTTCACGCTGGGTTCACCCCGGTATGGACCCGCGGAGTTGAACGCCCAGAAGCGCGCAGTCTACGACGCCGGGTATCAGGGTTGGGTACTATGGAATCCCGGGTCGCAATACGGGGCCGTGGAATCCGCGTTGGCGCCGAAGACGGCGCGCCCCATCACGACTCCCGCCCCCACGAGCGCGCCGACAGCGGTACCGACACCCGCTCCCGCCCCCGCGCGGTAGAGTTGCCGCTCCCGGCGATGCCGGCCGGGCTCTCTGTAACAATTCGCGATCACAATTTTCTGGACCGCTGTAGCCTGTTAGGCTACACTTAACGTATGGAGATCAGGAACATTGTCCACAAGGGCCTGAAGCGTCTCTCACCGAAGACACCGGCAGAGGATTGCCGGCCGAATCCGTGGACAAGATTCGCAAGATGCTGGCGTTCCTGGACTCGATGACGGACGAAAGCGAACTACACTCCGTTTCGACCTGGAAGGCGCATCAGCTCGGTAGCAACCGAAAAGGCGATTGGGACTGGCTGTGACCAAGAATTGGCGGCTGACATTTTGGATCGATCACGACGAAAAGGCGATATGTGACCTGAACTACGAGGATTACCACTGAAAGGAGAACTGACGATGCCGATGCTAAACCCGCCGCACCCTGGCGACTTTATCCGTACTGAGATCATTGAGCCCCTTGGCCTGTCGGTCACGGCGGCCGCGGCCGCGCTCAAAGTGTCGCGCCCGGCCCTGTCCAGCCTCTTGAACGGCCATGCCGATCTGTCTGGTGAAATGGCCCTGCGCATTGAGAAGGCTTTTGGCGTGAAGATGGACACGCTGCTGCGGATGCAGAACGCCTACGACATCGCTCAGACGAGGAAGCGGGAAGGAACCATTCGCATCCGCCGGTACCAAGCTGCCGCCGTCTGAGGCACGCAGGTATCGGGCGCCGTCCACCGGGGAGAAGACTCGCTACCGCTGAATTCGCACCCACGCTGCCGCGGCTTACGCGATGGCTGACGTCCGCCTTACGCAATCTCCACGTGGGACCACTGCTCGATGACCTTGATGGCTTCGACGTGGTCGGCGGCGTCGCCGAGCGTGGCGTGCGCGAGGCGCATCATCTCCGCGGCGAGCTGCAGCATGGGCGACGGCACGTGCTGCTCGCGCGCGAACGCGGCCGCGATGGCCACATCCTTGTCGAGCAACGCGAGTCGGAAGGTGCGGGGGAACGCACGCGTGACGACCCGCTGGGGGATCAGATTCATGGTGGCGTTGGAGCGACCGCTGGATGCGTTGATGACATCGAGCGCGACGTCCGGCGCGACGCCGGCCTTGCGAAGCGCCGCCAGCCCCTCGCCCGCGGCCCAGAGTGCGGCGGCCAACAGAGCGTTGTTCACCGCTTTGACCGCATCGCCCGCGCCCACGGGACCGCAGTGGACGATCTTCGACCCGAAGGTCGCCAGCACCGGTCGCACTCGTTCGAGGACGGCGGCATCGCCGCCGCACATCACCGTAAGCGTGCCCTGCTCGGCGCCCGCGGTCCCGCCGCTGACTGGCGCATCGACAAAGGACACGCCGATGGCCGCGAGCTGAGCCGCCAGGAGCCGGCAGGTCGGTGGATCGCCGGAGGTGCAGTCCACCCACACCGTGCCCTTCGAGAGCGCAGCCGCTACGCCGTGCTCGGGCCCCAGGATGTCCACCACGTCGCTGGAGGTGGAGACGCAGCTGATGACCACGTCGGCGCCACGCACCGCATCGGCGGGTCCACCCGCCACGCGCACCCGCGAGCGGTCGGGGAGGGCGGCCATGAACCGCTCCGCGCGAGCGGGCGTCCGATTCCAGACGGCGAGGTCGAGTCCCGCAGCCGCCACGCGACGCGCCATGAGCGCGCCGATATCACCGAGTCCGAGGAATGCGACGTGCGTCATGGGTCACAACTTATCATTGCCGGCGAGTCGTCGGCACTCCCACGACCGCCGCGGCGTCGCGATGGCGCAGGAGGGCATCACGCCGGCCGCCGGCGCGGAAGCACGAATACGACAATGACGGCACCGACCACCGCGATCGCCGCAAAGGCAAACCATTGGATTGCGTAGCTCAAATGTGGTCCCTCGTCGAGCGGCGGTGTGGGAATGCGCTGCGGCAGGTGGCGGATCGCGAGATCCGGCTCGGTATCGAGTACCACATAGTACGGCCCGACGGGATGTCCGACCGCGAGCGACAGCACCGCGGGATCCAACCAGCGGAATCGGTCGGGGTGACCAACCATGGCGGCCGGGAACTGCCCCGTGCGCACGTACTCCTGGATGTAGCCAGCACCATCGACGTGCGTCGGCTCACGCCACTTCGTCGCGTCCACGGTGGCGGCATCGGGCGAGTAGACCCACCCGCGATCGACCAGCACCGCGGTATCGCCCAGTGTCCTTGAGTCGGGGATGACGGGCGTCACGAGGTGCACGCCGGGCGCACCGTCGCGAATGCGGTTGATGAACAGCACCTCGTGCGCAAAGTCGTACGTGCCACTTACCCGCGCGCGGCGATAGTGGGCCTCCGCGCTGTCACGCGGCAACGCGGCGAGCGGGACCGCCGGTAGCGCAAGCCGCTGCATCACCTGCGCGTTGCGTGCACGCCGCTCACCGAGCCGCTGGAGTTGCCACACCCCGAGCCGGCAGAAGATCACCCCCATCACCAGCGCCGCGGCGAGGAACACCCATTCGCGTGGCCGCGGCCCGCGAGCGCCGGGCACCGGGGCCGGCGACGCGGCGGGCGACCCCGAGATCACAGCAGCGACAGTTGATCGCCTAGCTGCGTCGGCGGGACCGGCTGTTGTCCGATCAGCGTTTGCAGCGCGCGGGCGGACGCCGGCGCATGGCCCGCGAAATGGTTACCCATATAGCCAAAGATGGTCCCCACCCGGGTCGCGAGACCACGAATCGCATCGGCCCACACCTCGCTCTCGCGCGACCGGTCCACCTGGATCCGCGAATGGTCGACCAGGTCGCGGTTCGGTCCAAGCCAGCGCACGTAGGCGAAATCCGCGGTCGGCCGCTCGGCGAGCGCAAGCGCGGTCTTGCGCGGGATGAATCGGGCATCGGTGAGCGCGAGCGCGACATTGTGTTCGGCCAGCAGCGCCATCACGCCGTCATGGACCCAGCCGCGGTGCCGAAACTCGACCGCGACTCGGCAATCGCGCGGGAGTAACGGGAGAAACGTGGCCAGGGCCGGCAGTTCCGCGGGTCCGAAGTCGGGAGCAAACTGCGCGAGCACGGGTCCGAGCCGAGCCCCGAGTCCACGCACCCGGTCGAAGAACTCGGCCGTGACGTCCCCGGCGTGGCGCAGGCGGCGATGGTGCGTGATCTCCTGGGGCAACTTGAGGGAGAACACGAAGTTGGCCGGCACGCGACTCGCCCAGCCCTGGACGCTGGACGCCGACGGCGTCGCGTAGAACGTGGAGTCGATCTCGACGGTATCGAACGCTCGAGCGTACACCGTGAGGAAGTCGGCGGGGCGCGTCTCCGCAGGATAGAACGGCCCAACCCACGCGCTGTAGTTCCACCCCTGCGTGCCAATGCGTACGACGCCGGGCGCGCGGGCGGGGCGGCGCGGGAACGGCGTGGTCGGGAGAGCAGTGTGGCGCACAGTGTGAATGGGACGCGTCGCGAGACTGGTGTCAATCCCCAGCGATCACCGATAGGTCTCGAAGAAACCCGTTCCCTCACCGGATATCGGCGCGCCGCCGACACGGCCCGAGAGTTGGGCGCGGCCCTTCATCTGCACGAAATACGGGCGGGTCAATCGCCGGGCCTCGTCGCCTTCCCCACGCTCGATGAATTGGCGGCGGGTGTCGGTCGCGACGGCGTCTTCGACGGTGAGCTCGACCCGCAGCGAGTCGGCACCCCGTGTGTCCGTGAGCACCGCGCGCGCGGGAACCCGCAGGTCATGGCCATCAACGCGGATGACTCGAGCGTCGTCGTAGACGATCTCCGACGGCCGGAACACGGCGCGGAAGCCGAGGGAGTCGACGAGGTAGACGAACAGCGGGGCCGACGCGCCAAGCGAGTCGGGAGGCTGCACCCGGCCATAGAGCAGCGCATAGCTGCCGGCCCGCGCCGATCCCCACTCCCAGGTCACCCCTCGCCAGACCCCCCAGTTGTGATCGTGGTACGCCTGCACGCCGTCGAACCGCTCGCACCGGGCATCCACGCAGAGTGTGCCGGTGGCATTGGCTTCGAGGCCCGGCACGGTGTACCCCGACGTGAAATCGCCGGTCTCGATCGCCGTGCCCGGGAAATAGGCCCCCGGCACCGGCGCGACGGTCAGGTCGAGCCGCACGCGACCGTGGCCGGTCCCATCTTCGGCCGCGGCGGCGGTGATCGCATACCGCCCGTCGGGCAGCACGGCGACGTGCGCGGTACCCAGCCGAAGGTCGGGACTCGTCGTCGAGAGATCGATCGCGGCGGGTGGCACCGTCGCCGTGAATCGACGTTCACGCGTCCCGGTGGCGCCGCTCTCATGGGTCGTGATCAACACACGTCCGCCCCACTTGCCGTCCGGCACCTCGCCCGCGACCATGAAGGTGATGAACGCCCACCGCCGGCGATCCGACGACACCACGTTGAAGTAGTGCCACTCGGCCCAGCTCGGCCGGTTCGCGAGATGCGCCGGCGGCAGGTGGAAATGATCGATATCGGCCTCGAGCTCGGCCCGCGTCGGCCGCGTCCACCGGCGATCCGCGTCGTCGTCGCGCCACTCACCAGCCGCCAGCACGGGCGCCGCGCCGACCGCCGCCGTCGCGGACGGGATCTCCCCCGTGGCCCGCACCGGATGCTCCACACCGTCGGCCGTCGTGAGGTAGAGCAATTTGCCTTCGCTCTGCGGCGCGACCGCACGCACGGCGCCCGCGAGTCGCGGCGCGGCCAGTAGCTGCAGATAGAGGAACCGCGCGTTGGCGATCGAGAAAAAAAGGCCGCCCAGTCCGCCGGTCTTCATCACCTCGATGTCGATGCCTTCCGGGAGCACCGTGACATCGCCGCCGCCGACGAGCCGCTCGTCCTTCGCCTGCGTCACCATCGCCTCGCCGATCGACAGCAGCACGATCATGACGGACACGCCCATCCCGAAACCGAGGAACAGGAGCGCGGATCGCCACGGCTTGTGGAGGAAGTTGCGGAGGGCGAGGAGGGAGAGCATGAGGGGCAGGGATTAACGAACTGCAACTGCGAACGACGAGAGGAGAAAGTGGAAAGGTGACAAGAGAACAACCGCGAATGGTGCTAGGTCGGTGGGATGATCTGGCCGTCGCGCATGTGGATCGTGCGGCGGGCGGCGGCGGCCAGCTCGCCATCATGCGTCACGACGACGACCGTCGTGCCATCCTCGTTGAGGCGGCGGAAGAGACCGATGATCTCGGCGCCGGTGTGCGCGTCGAGCTCTCCCGTCGGCTCATCGGCGAGCAGGAGCCCGGGGCGATTGGCGAGGGCGCGCGCGATGGCCACGCGTTGCTGCTCGCCACCCGAGAGTTGGCCGGGGCGGTGTCGCTCACGCGCCCCGAGCCCCACGTAGTCGAGCAGTTCACGAGCGCGAGCGATGCGGGCGGCGGCCGACATCCCGGCTTCGGCCATCGGCAGCTCGACGTTCTCGCGCGCCGACAGCATCGCCATGAGATAGAACCGCTGAAACACAAACCCGATGTTGCGGAGCCGGAAGGAGGTCGCCTCGCGGTCGCGCATGGCGCCCACATCGCGGCCCTGAATGAGCACCTGGCCTTCGGTCGGTCGGTCCACAACGCCGAGCAGGTTGAGGAGCGTGGATTTTCCGCACCCGGACGGCCCGACGATCGCGACATAATCGCCGGGTGCGATCTCGAGTGAGACGCCGCGCAGCGCGCGGACGACCTCCTGGCCCATCCGATAGTCGCGGTGCGCATCGCGCACCGCGACGACGGGCGCGGTGGAGAGGCTGTCGCCCTGGGGAGCGGCACGGGTGTCGCTAGCGGTCATGCGATCGCCTCGCGGCGGAGCGTTCCGGCGATGGGGAGAGAGGCCGCCCGCCAGGCGGGATAGACGCCCGCGAGGATGCCGGCGATCACGAGGAGACCGAGTGAGCGGGCGGCGGCGCTCGGCTGGAAAAGAAAGAAATGGAACGTCGCGGGCAGGCCGGGGAAATCCGATAGGATGGCATTGAGGAAGTGCGCGGTCACCAAGCCAAGCCCGAGACCGGCCACCGCGCCGACGAGCGACAGCGTGACCCCTTCGAGCACGATCTGCTGGACGATGTGGACGCGGCGCACGCCGATCGCCCGCATGACGGCGATCTCGCCCAGCCGCTCGTTCACGGAGACCGTGACCAGGGTGGTCACGAGGAGAAATCCTACGATCAGACTCACCGCGGCGAGGATGACCGCCAACTGCCGGAAGTATCCCATGCGTTCGTCCACCTGACGCATCGCGGCATCGGTGGAGATCGTGGAGACGCGCGGGATCGTGCGATCGACCCACGCCGCGGCGGAATCGGCATTCGCGGAATCTCGGACTCGGGCGAGGACGAGCGACACTCGATCCGCCCGCTCCGGACCCCCCATGGCCTGCATCGTCGCCAATGGCACGGCGGCCACCGGCTGTTCGGCTGACGTATAGAAGAATCGACCGCGGCCGACGACCACGAGTCGCCGCCGTCCGACATAGGTCCGGAGCTGCGGATCGAACCCGGTCACGACGTCTACCGTGTCGCCGCGGTGGACGTGCATCGCGGTGAGGAACGCGGCGTTGCCGACGATGTGGTCGGGGGCGGCGACATTGGTGCCCGCTTCGAGCTGGTAGTCCGCTTCCGTGGATTCGTCGATGCCGACGGCGAAGCTCGTGATCGCCCGTGTGCCTTGGAGCACATGGATCTGCGCGCCGAGGACGGGTGTGATGGCGATGATATCGGGGTTGGTGCGGAGTGTGCGGAGGAGGGCGCTCGCGCCGTTGATCGTCGCCTCGGTATCCATTGGCAGCGTGCCCTTGGGCGCGATACGCAGTTGAAAGCCCTGGACGAGCAGAAATCGCCGGAAGGATTCCCGCATCCCCGTCCCGAGCATCACCATGTCCAGCAGCAATGCGCCGGCGACCGCGACGCCGAGGATGGCGAGGATCGTGCGCGCGGGATGGCGCCGCAGCGACGCCGCCGCGAGTGTGCGGATCATCGGCCGAAGAGCGTGAGCGGCGGGGTGCGCACGAGGCGCATCGCGGCCACGAATCCGGCGCCCACGCCGAGCCCGATGGCGAGGACGACGGCGGCCACCACGATGTTGGGCGTGACGAGCGCAAAGGCGAGCGGCGTGCGGTATACGCCCCGGTAGTGCCAGTTGATGAGCAGCGATCCGAGCCAGCCGATGCCCGTGCCGAGCGCACTGCCGACGACCGATATGAGAGCGGCCTCGAGGACGACCGACCAGACCACCGACCGTCGGGAGATGCCGATCAGGCGCAACGCGGCGATGTCGCGTCGCCGTTCCTCGACCCGGAGCAGCAGGATGCAGAGGAGGAAGATCCCGCTGGCGACGATCGTGATGAGCGCGATCGCGTGGTGGAATCGGCTCACGACCTGGAAGGTGCGTGAGGTGCCGACCGCGACATCGATCGATCGGTAGGCGTGGAACCCGAAGGCCGCGGCATTGATGCTCGCGCGGACGGAGTCGGCCGCCGCGCCGCCGGCTGTTCGGATCGCGAAGCGATCCACGCGGTCGGCGGCTCCGGTGAGCCGTTGAAGATCCGTGAGGTGCAGCCGGACGCGATATTCGTCGCGCGCGATCTCCGATGGATCGGTACCCTGTTTCGTGATGGCGGCGATGACGGCGGTGTCACCGGATCCTGTAGCCGCCGCTCCGGGATCACCGGAGATGACTACCCGGTCACCGACCTTGAGGTGCTCATCCTCCGCGAACCGCTCGTCGATCGCGATCGAGCGTGCGGCGACCGCGGCTGGCACACGGGACGTCGTTTGTGCCGAGGCGATGACGGCCGCGGTCGCCAGCAGCGTGCAGGTCGCGGCGATCAGCGCGACACGGTGAGACACCATGCGAAGTAAAGTACCGCCGATCACTAACCACTATCCACTAGCCACAGGCGCTATGTAGATGACGAACGGGCGGCATGGCGAGTCGTGCGGTCAGGCTCACTGGCGCATCGATCAGCGCTGGTGTTGCCCTCTCTATCACGTGATCACAAGCATTTTCACGAACTGAGCCAGTCGTTCCGCTTCGGTAGCCGTAAGATCGCTCGGAACGTTACTCAATGTCACGACAGTGCCCGGACGAATTGGGAACGCCGACTGATAGCTCCCGCGTTGATTGCTGCCTGCTGGTTCGCTTGGCTCTACCTCGGCGATCGGGCGCAAATCTCCTTCGAGGTTGGCGCCACGTTCCTTCCGGCGCGCTGTATTCGTTGCTCGCGTCTTGGCGGAAAAATTCGCGGGATCCAGACTCCACTGCGTGTAAAGATCGATCGCTCGGTGGACCCGTCGACCGTACTCCTTGAGTGACGACGGATTAAAGTCCTTCGCACGCCTGTTGTTGAATCGTTTGATCACGGCGTTGAGATCGAGCCGATTTAAGTCGGCCCGTTCGTCATCGCTCAGAATGCCGAATACGTTGCGGGCCGCCACCGCCAGAGACTGAGCCGTAGTCGTCGGCATGAGTCCATGCTCGCTTGCGTGATCCAAGAACCCTAGAATGTCTTCCGCCGAGTATTTATTTGCCATTTTTACTCCGAACGTTAAATTGACTACTGGCGATCAATATAACATTTATAGACAATATCGCAAATGTTGCTATACCCGCGATTCGTTAAACCGCTGCTAGAGCAAGACTTAACGTTGTATCCGGCCGTAGCGGTTATGGGAGCTCGACAGGTTGGAAAGAGCACCCTCTGCCGTGAAATAGCAGATCAACGCGGGATGGCGTACCGCACTCTCGACGATCGCGATGTCCGCGATCAGGCGCTGGCGGATCCTGAAGGCCTGCTCGACGACCTGGGACAAGAGGGGGCTGTCATTGACGAGGTACAACGCGCACCGAACCTATTGCTGGCGCTAAAGTCGACTGTGGATCGCGAGCAAAAACTCGGGCGTTATCTGCTAAGTGGCTCAAATCAGCCGAAGGTCGCCCATGCGCTCGCTGATTCGCTGCTGGGTCGCACCGGCTACAGGACTCTCCGGCCGCTGACCCTAGGCGAACAACGATATGACGAAAAGCATCGCGGGTGGGAATTCCTATTTGGTCCGGATGACAAGATCGTATTGGACTCACTTATCGAGCGCGCGACGACAAGCGGCGAGCTCGATTGGCACGAGATTGCAAGAACTGGGGGCTTCCCACGCGCCCTGGCGGCACCACCGAATCAGCGCTTACGAATTCTGGACGACTACATCCAAACCTTTGCGCACCGAGACATTCGAGAAGTGGTGGGTATCGAATCGGTGGATCGCTTCGAGACATTCCTACGCCTAATCGCGACGCGGACGGCGCAGGAACTGAATGCCTCTAACCTCTCATCCGACCTCGGAACACCCGTGGCCACCATTCGACGCTGGGTGGACGCGCTCGTGCGCAGCTACCTGGTAGAGGTAATACCTGCGTACCACCGGAACGCAGGCAGGCGCGTGATCAAAGCCCCCAAGATCTATATGGTCGATACCGCCCTGGCACTGGCCGCCTCCCGCGCGCAGGAGCCCACAGGCGGCTTTTACCTCGAAACAGCGGTAGCCGGCGACTTGTGTGTTTGGCGAGATGAGGCGCCCGAGCAACGCGCGTTGCACCACTGGCGCGTCCCCAACGGGCCGGAAGTGGACTTTGTGCTCGGGCAGGGCAAATTGCTGTTGCCAGTCGAGATAAAAACGTCCGGGAGCGTCGACTCGAGCGACGCCCATCACCTCCGTAGGTTCCGTACGGACAATTCAAACGCGCCGCGAGCCGTACTTCTTAGCTGCGATCCCTACATCAGGGTGCTCACGGACGGGATCATCGCCGCACCTTGGTGGGCGGTTATCTAGGCAGACGGGAACTGCGCCTAAGGTCGAGCGCGGCTCTCATACGGTGGCTTGGTCCAATACCGACTTCCGTAATCACTAGCCACCAACTCTTAATCGCTAGCGCACCGAAGACGCGTCCGATCCCGTCCGCACAAGCAGCACCGGCACCAGCGACCGGTGGCGCACATCGTTGGCGACGCTGCCCCGCCAGAGGTCGGCGAAGAACCGATGTCCGTGGGTGGACATCGCGATGAGGGTGCAGTTCTCGCGCGTCGCAGCGGCCGCGATCTCCGTTCCCGGATCACCCGTGGCGAGCACCGCTTCGGTGGCCAGGCCTTCGGCGGCCAGCTCGGCCGCGATCTGCTCCAGGTAGGCGCGGTCGTCGCGCATCTCCTCCGATTCGCGGAGCTGGAGCTGGGTGATGTTTCGGGCGGCCCACCCGTCGGCCACGTGGATGAACACGAGCGTGGAGCCGCACATCCTGGCGAGCGGGCGGACGTAGTCGAGGACGCGGGCGTCCGACGGCGAGTGTTCGAGTGGAACGAGGATGCGTGAGTACATTCGCGGGACCACGGAGCCGAACTATGGACCGACGGAAGGGGCCACCACGTCCAGCAACTGCCGTATGATACGCTCGGTGAGGCCCCACACCACATAGTCGCCGTGGCGGAAGCTGGGGACCCGCATCTCGCTCTCGCGGACCCGAACGACCGAAGTCGTTGCGGCATCAGGCGCGGCAAACGTCGCCAGCGGCACCCAGAACGCGGCCGCGACCTCGTCGCTCAGGACGAGGGGCCGGCTCTCGCGGAGCGCCGCGACGAAGGGTTGGACGTGCACGGCGAGTGGCCTGGCATGTGGGCACAGGGCGTCGAGCGCGCCGAGGATCCGCCCATCGCGTACGAGATCGACACCTGTCTCCTCTCGGGTCTCGCGCACGGCGGTGGCTTCGAGCGACGCGTCACGGGGCTCCTCGCGGCCTCCGGGGAGTGCCACGTGTCCACTCCACGGATCGTCGTCCCGGTCGGCGCGCTTGATCAGCAGGAGTTCGAGTCCGGCGGGTGCGTCTCGGAGGACGAGGGCGACGGCCGCTCGTGGTGTCGCGGACGATTCGGGGGAACTGTGCGGCGGCGGGACACCGATGTTCGGCGGCGCCGGGCGGCTCCGCAGTCGCTCGGACAGCTCGGCGAGCGTGGCCGTGCCGGCACTCACGGCCGTCGTGTGAGCCGCGAGGTCACCCTTCGATCTCTCCGCCCGCGTCGGCCCAGGCGCGAAACCCGCCGGCCATGGACGCGACATCGTGATAGCCCATCTGCTGCATCGTGTCGGCGGCGAGGGCCGATCGGTTCCCGCCGGCGCAGTAGACGACGACCTTCGTGTCGCGCGGCACGCGCTGTTCGATGGTCGTCTCGAGGACGCCGCGGGGGATGAACGTGGCGCGGGGGAGCCGGCCGAGGTTCCACTCGTTCTGCTCGCGGACATCGAGATAGACCACGGGCTCCCCGCGGGCCTGCATGGCGCGCACGTCAGCGACCGAGACCTCGCGGATCCGGTGCTTGGCGTCGTGGACCAGTTCTACTCCGCTCTTGTCAGCCATGGTGGCGGTCATCGGTGGTGGGGAATGGCAGGCGTCGGCAGCCCGGAAGGCGTCTCTCCGAATGTTCACTGGCTGCAGGGATTAGGGCCAGAGGGCGCGGGTTCCGTTCGATGATGGGGCGTTCGTGCGATGACGGTGGCCTCGCAGGCCACGGACATGCTCGGGCGTGCTCACGCTCCGTGCCGCCGCCGCGATGTTGACCGCGGACGACCCTGAGGCGTTGCCGCGTCTGGCAGCTGCGTGCGGGTGCGAGGGGACGCCGCGCGTGCTCGATGCGGCAGATCGCGAGCGGTTGGGACTAGGGGTGTTGGGAGGCGGTGCCGGAAGCCCTGGGGTCCGGGTCGCCCGTGGCCCGGGGAGCTTGCGGGCGCTGTTACTCGAGGTCGAGCCGGGGACGGCGTGCGGGCCCTTTCGCGAGGCGTTGCCTCGGTTGGCGGCGCGCATGGCGCGACGCACGCCGCATCTGGCGTGGCTCTGCATTGCCGCGAGCCGCGCCGCGGGGCGGCCACTGGCACTCGTCTCGTGGTCGGCGGATCGGGTGCCGCCGCACGTGGTCGCGCTCGCGGTGGACCGCGACGACATCGTAGACAGCGACGCGGAGACGTTGTGTGCGCTGGCTGCCGCGGCCGGCCCGGATGACACGCTCACGCACGCCCGATGGCTCGACGTCCTCGGCCGCCAGTCGTTGACGCGCCGGTTCTATCGCGCGCTCGACCGGGGTGTGGACCGGTTGGCGCAGACCATGGCCGTGCCCGGGGTGACGGCACGAGTATCGGGGTCGAGTCGTCGCGCGCTCGCCCTGTTGTCGGCGTCACGCCTGTTGTTTCTCTCGTTCCTCGAAGCCAAAGGGTGGCTGGACGGAGACCGCGGGTTTCTCGGACGCACGTTCACCGACTGTGTCGGCGGCCCGGGACGATACCATGCGCGCGTGTTACGGCCCCTCTTCTTTGGCACGTTGAACACGCCGGTCCGCCGTCGGGCGCCGCGGGCGCAGGCGTTTGGTCGCATTCCATTCTTGAACGGCGGGCTGTTCGCGCCAACGTCGCTCGAACGGCAGGTCGCCGGCGCGGAGTTCTCCGACGAGGCGTTGGGGGCGTTGTTCGGGGAGGTGCTCGGCCGCTACCGATTCACGGCGCGGGAAGATTGCCGAACATGGTCGGAAGCGGCGGTTGATCCGGAGATGCTTGGCAAGGCGTTCGAGTCGCTCATGGAGCCGCGCGAGCGCCGAGTGACGGGAGCGTTTTACACGCCGCAGGCGCTCGTTGAGCGGATCGCGCGGGAGGCGCTCACGCGAGCGCTGACGTCTCCCGACGTGCCGGCCGCCTACCCCGAAGCGCTCATCGCAGGCGCGTCCGACGGGGCGCCGGACGTGGCACTCGACCTGGCGGCGCAACACGCGATCCGAGGGCGGCTCGCGCGGATACGGGTGCTGGATCCGGCGTGCGGATCAGGTGCGTTTCTCGTGTACACGCTGGAGATGATGGCCGCGATGGCCGCGCACGTCGGTGACGCGCGGTCGGTGAGTGCCCGACGCCGTACGGTGCTGACACGCTCGATCTTCGGTGTGGATGTCAATCCCACAGCCGTGTGGCTGTGCGAGCTGCGGTTGTGGTTGTCGGTGGTGATCGAGACCGCGGAGAGCGATCCGTGGCCGGTGCCCCCCCTGCCCAACCTGGACCACAACGTCCGCGTCGGCGACGCGTTGGGCGGCGGGGCATTCGGCGACGGGCAAGGGGGGCCGTCGGGACCACGGGCGGCCGGTCGGGCCGGCGCCCGGCTGACGAGCCTGCGCGAGCGATATGCTCGGTCATGTGGTGCGCGCAAGCATGGGGCGTTGCGAGCGCTCGACCGGGCGGAACGGGCACGAGCCATCGAGGCGGTCGAGCGGGAGCTCGCACGCATCGTCACGGCCAGGCGGGACGCAGTGATGATGGCGCGGGGGCGCGATTTGTTCGGTGCGCCGGCGGCGAGCGGTGCGGCGGATCGTGCGCGCCGAGCAGATCTTCGCGTACGAGCGCGAGTGACGCGCGCACGGTTGCGAGCGCTGCGGGATGGGGCGGCGTTGCCGTTCGTATTCGCCGGGCAGTTCGCCGACGTCGAGGCGACGGGCGGGTTCGACATCGTGCTGGGGAATCCGCCGTGGGTGCGGCCGCATGCGGTGCCGATCGCGGACCGGCAGCGCCTTCGACGCGACTTCGCGGTTAGCCGTCACGCGGCGTGGCTTCCAGGTGCTGCCGCCGGTCGAGGCGGGCCGGGGTTCGGTGCACAGGTGGATCTCGCCGCGCTCTTCGTCGAGCGAGCGGTCTCGCTGACGTGCGATGACGGCATCGTGGCACTCCTGCTGCCCGCGAAACTCTGGAAGTGCCTGGCCGGTGGCGGCGTACGGCGGCTCATCGCGGAGCGGACGACAATCCATGCGATCGAGGATTGGTCAGCCGCACCCTCGTCATTTGATGCGGCGGTCTACCCATCCCTGCTGGTGGCACGGCGGCGCGCTGCCGTCCGCGACACCGACGGGTCGGATGCGCGCGGCGGCGCGGTGTCCGGATGACCGATCTGCCCGACGACCGCGGGACGATCGCCGCCGCGGTGCACGCGAGCGTCGGGGCCAGGCGGTGGACAATGCCGGTCGGAGCGCTCCCGCTCGACGGGTCGCCGGGAAGTCCATGGGTATTAGTGCCGCCCGTGGTACGGCGGGCCTTCGACGCCGTCTGCGCGGCCGGCGCGCCCCTCGCGGAAAGCGCGTTCGGGTCCCCCGTGCTGGGTGTGAAATGCGGATGCAACGACGCGTTCCTCGTGACGCTCGATGTCGGTGACTCGGCAGAGGGAGAACTGGCATCAGTGCGAACCGCGGACCGACGCGCGCCGACACGTCACGGCGTCGTGGAGCGGCGACTGTTGCGGCCCATCGTGCGGGGAGAGACGCTGCGACGGTGGTCGCTCCCGCGCCAGAGCGGGTCGCCGCAACTCGCGCGATCGCCAGCGAGCGACGCGCGGGGTCAGGTCGTTGGGGCCCCCCGTCGGACTCGTCGGACCGTCCAGGAATGGATGGTCTGGACGCACGAGGAGTCGGACGCCGGGTGCGCAAAGCCATTGGACGTGCTGCCCGCAGCGGCGGCGCGGTGGTTGGCGCCGTGGCGCCATCGGCTGGCCGCGCGGAGTGACACGCGGGGCCGAGCACCGTGGTGGGCGTTGTTTCGTACCGACGGCGCGGACACGAGGCAGCCGCGAGTGGTGTGGTCTGACTTCGGTCGAGCGGCACGGGCCGCAGTGGTCGGGCCGGCCGATCGGACGGTACCGCTCAACAGTTGTTATGCGGTGCGCGCACCGTCGGAGATCGATGCCCATGCACTGAGCGCGATCATCAACAGTACGGTCGCGACAGCGTGGCTCAACATCGTGGCCGAGCCCGCGCGCGGGGGATTCCATCGGTATCTGGGCTGGACCGTCGGACTCCTACCACTCCCAAAGGAGTGGGCGCGCGCACGCGAGGTGCTCGGCCCAGTCGGGGCCCGCGCGGCGGCCGGGGACGCACCGGCCGACGATGCACTGACGGCGTACGTCGCGGAGGCGTACGGAGTCTCCGTCGACGCACTGGGACCGCTCCTGATGTGGCCCGAGGGATGACGCTGCTGGTGGTGGACGCCGCGACCGCGCGGGCGGCAGTCGCGGAATGTTGGCTCGAGTCCTCGGATGATGCGGGCGTGCAACTGGGGTCGGTATCGCTTCGGCCGCATCAGATGGTCGCTGTGCGGGAGATCCGGGCGCTGCTCGACGAGTTCGGCGGCGCATTGCTGGCGGACGAGATGGGATTAGGCAAGACGTTCGTGGCGCTGGCACTCGCCAGTGAGGCACAGCGACCGTTGGTCGTGGCGCCCGCGGGACTACGCGGGATGTGGCAGCAGGCCGCGGGTCGCGCGGACGTGCGAGTCACGATGTACTCGACCGAGGCGCTCAGTCGCGGGGACGCCCCACCCACCACCGATGGTGGCTGGGATCTCATCATCGTTGATGAGGCGCATCATTTCCGAAATCCCACGACCCGCCGGTACCGGGCACTCGGGCGGCTGTCCGGAGGGGTCCGACTCGTGCTGCTCTCCGCGACGCCGATCCACAACCAGGTGGGCGACGTGGCGGCGATCCTGGAGTTGTTTCTCGGCTCACGCGTGAAATCGCTGTCGGATGCCGAACGCGCGCGGTGCATCGTGCGGCGGAAATCGGGCATGCTCACCACCACGGAGTCGGCCGTGGGGACCGAGTCGCGGGTGCCGATCGTGGAGGGACCGCATCGCCTGACGCTGGCCGACGACCGCGAGACGTTGGACGCGATCCTGGCGTTGCCGGACGCGGTCCCACCACGAGACGGTGGGAATGCCGGAGCGCTGGTCAGCTTCGCGTTGGTTCGACAATGGGCGTCGAGCGCCGGGGCGTTGCGAGCCGCGCTCCGCCGGCGTCTCGCCCGCGCGGTGGCGATGGTGTCCGCGCTCGAGTGCGGCCGCCATCCATCATATCGAGACTTACGAGCGTGGTGCATCGGCGAGGGTGCGGTGCAGCTCGCGTTTCCGGAGCTGTTGGTCCCGCCATCGAGCGAGGCGGGCCCACTGCTCGAGGCGGTCCGCACCCACGAGGCGGGGGTGCGTGCGCTTCTCGACCGGCTCGTCGCCGCACGAGATCCCGACGTCGAACGCGCTGACCAGATACGGGGTGTCATGCGGACGCACCCCGGGGTCAAGGTCATTGCATTCTCGGCGTTCGAGGACACCGTGCGCACACTCTACCGGCACCTCGCGGCGCAAGAGCGGGTGTGCGTGTTGAGCGCAGGCGGAGCCGTGATCGCCAGCGGACGAACGAGCCGTGCCGCGGTGATGGCGCAATTCGCGCCGGCGGGGTCGCGGGTTGGCGGACCCACCGCGAGCGCCGCCGAGCGCATCGATCTGTTGCTCACTACCGACCTATTGAGTGAGGGGGTGAATCTCCAGGAGGCGGCGGTGGTCGTGCACCTCGACCTGCCGTGGACGCCGGCGCGACTGGAGCAGCGGGTGGGGCGGGTCGCGAGACTCGGCTCGGTGCACGAACGCGTGCATGTCTATGCGCTTGCTCCGCCGGTGTCGGCCGATACGTTGCTCGGAGTCGAGCGCCGGTTGCGGGCGAAGCTTGACGCGGCAGGGCGCGCGATCGGCGTACTGGGTTCGATCCTGCCAATCGGGGCCGCACCGGATATGACGGCACCTCAGACGAGACCGGGACCGCCGGAGCAGATCGCCACCACGCGGGCCGCGGTGCGACGATGGCGCCCGAGTGACGCTGGGTCTGTGTGCGTGGCGCGCGAATCCGCCGGTACCGTCTGTGCCGCAGTCCGCGCGGCCGCGTCAGGGTGGTTGGCAGCGTGCGTGCGTGACGGGCGATCGATGCTGCTCGCGTGTTCGGGTAGCGTGGTGACAGACACGCCCGCCGCGGTCGCGCGTGCGGTCTCGCTCGCGGAAGGTCGCCCGGTACCCATGGACGAGTCGAGGTGCCGTGCTGCGCTCATCGCGATCCACGAGTGGTGCGGACGGCGGCGAGCGGCGGACGACGCGGGGTTGCACGTGGCCGCCGACACCGGAGCACGGCGTCGCGTACTCGCTCGCATCGCCGCGATCGCACGGCAGGCGCCGCCACATCTCCGTCCGCGCCTCGCGACGTTGATCCGGCGCGCCCGATACGCCGCCGTCACGCGCTGTGGCGCGGGTGCAGAGTGGGTACTGGGCGAGTTGGCGAACACGCAGATGGCGGACCGGGCATGGCTCGTCGCCGTCGCAGCGTTCGGAGACAGCTATGGGCTGCGGGGCGCAGGGGAAACGCGGATTGCGCGCGACACCGAATCCATAGAAGGTCGCAGCGACACAACCGGTACTACCGTGACCGCAGTGATTCTGTTTCAGCGGGACGCTGGGAAGCGTTGCCTAGCGGCGGCCGACGGCCGAGTTAGTTTGTGAGCGCCATGTCTGACACACCTCACCGCGCCATCCTGTTCGACCTCGATGGCACGCTCGTCGATACGATCGCCCTCCTGCTCGAATCGGTGCGTCACGCGTTCGAGGGACGGCCGGACGGCGCACCGACTACCGCGGACTGGATCGCGGGGATCGGGACGCCGCTCGCCGATCAACTCCGACCATACTCGGCCGACGAAGCAGACCTCCAATCGCTGACCGAGCGGTATCGACGGTATCAGCGCGCCAACCACGATCGGCTCACGTACTGCTACCCCGACGTCGTCGCCACCGTGCGCCAATTGCACGAACGCGGATACCCCATGGCCGTGGTCACCTCGAAGGCCAACGACATCGCGCTCCGCACCGTGACCTATGTCGGACTGGCGCAGTACTTCCCGGTGATCGTCGGGGTCGAATCGACGAGCCGCCACAAGCCGGACCCCGAGCCGGTCCAGTTCGCGCTCGAGTCGCTGGGCGCTCGGCCCTCCGACGCCGTGTTTGTCGGCGATTCGCCCCACGACGTGCGCTCCGGCAACGCCGCCGGGGTCACGACGATCGGCGCGTTGTGGGGGCCCTTCTCCCGCGCGCAACTCGAAGCGGCGCACCCGTCCCGCCTGCTCGAGCGGATCGGCGGGTTGCCCGCGCTGTTGGACAGCTTACCCGTGCCGGCCGCCGCGTAGCTTCCCCGAGGATGGCCGCGGACGCGCCGCGCCCCCGTTCTGGCACCCCGCCAGAGGGCGTCCGCCACATCGGTTCAAACGATCCACCTCGTCCGGGCATCTCACTCATGAGACCCGTGACCCCTCCTGCCAATGGCCGTGGCGCCGCCCGACGCTGAATCACGATCCACTGAGCACTCGAAGGCGACGGACAGCGTGACCGGGGGCGGAGACGCCGCGGGCCTCGCGGCCGATGTCGCGCTCGCGGCCGCCGGTGACCGTTCGGCCTTCGAACGGGTGTACCGGGCGCATTGCGATCGGGTGTACTCGGTCTGCGTTCGCATGACCGCGGATGCGGCGCAGGCAGAGGAGCTGACACAGGACACGTTCGTGCGAGCGTGGGCAAAGATGAGCCTCTTCCGTGGGGAGAGCGCTTTCGCGACGTGGCTCCATCGGCTGGCGGTCAACGTGGTGTTGAACGCGCACAAGGGCGAGGGACGCCGACGACGGTTGATGGACACCACGTCGGAGGGCGACCACGAGGAGGCGGGGGGCGGATTGGCGGCCGTGGCGGCGCCGACGCACTTCGCGGCGGGCGAATGGCTGGACATCGAGGCGGCGATCGCGGCACTCCCGCCAGGGGCGAGGCGCGTGTTCGTGCTCCACGACGTCGAAGGCTATCGGCACGAGGAGATCGGAACGATGCTGGGAATCACATCGGGTGGGAGCAAGGCGCAGTTGCACCGGGCGCGGATGCTCATACGGGAGACTCTGAGTCAATGACGACACGTCGTGAGGATGCCGGAACCGAGACCGCCGACGGATGCGCGGCCTTCGCGGCCGCACTGCCCGACTACCTCGACGGCGCGTTGACCGGCGAGGCGGACGGGTCAGCCCGCGCGCACATCGTGTCGTGCGACTCGTGCCGGACGCTCGTCCGGGATCTGGAGCGCATCCGCGTGCGAGCCGCTGCGCTCCCCGTGCAGCGGCCGTCCACGGATCTGTGGGCGGGGATCGAGGCCCGGATCCAGGCGCCGCTGCGATTGGAGGAACACCCGGAGGGCCGGCGCGCGCCGGCCGCGCGGGGGGTGGGTCGCCGGTGGCTCACGCAGCCGTGGGCGAGGGCCGCGGCCCTGGTCATCGCGACCGCGGGCGTGACTATCGTGGCGACACGCCAGTGGACGGCAGTACCGGTCGTCGGCCCGACGCAGGCGCCGGTGCGGGTGGCGACCGGCCAGCCCGTCGTCCCGACTCCCAAGCCGCCGCTGGTGACGCCGGTGATCGGCCAGCCGGGATCGGTCGTCACCTCGGTCAAGAACGATGGGCGGTCCGCACGCCCCGCCGCGCCGACCTCCGAGTTCATCTACGACCAGCAGATCACGACGCTCCACCGGATCGTGGAATCGCGCCGCCGGCAGATGAATCCCAAGACGGTGGCCATCATCGAGAAGAATCTGCGCGTGATCGACGCGGCGATCGCGGAGAGCAAAGCGGCGCTGGCGAAGGACCCCGCCAATGGATTCCTCGCCCAACAGTTGGACGCGACGCTCAGCACGAAGCTCGACCTGCTGCGGACTGTCGCCATGCTCCCCAGTCGGACCTGATCGCTCACTATTCTGGACGGACTACACGATGCCGCTTCCTAAGATGTTCGCCCTCCTGGCACTGGTCCTGGTCGCGATCGCGCCACGCGCGCAGGCGCAACACAGTCAACAAGTCCAGGCCCCAGAGCGCGGCGAGCGCCACGAACGCCGTGAGCACGACGTGGACGACGACGTGGTCGAGCCGGATGGCGACAACGGCGTGAAGATCGATACCACGATCCCCTTCGCGACGTCTGGCGGCGTGGTCGATCTCACGCTGGTGTCGGGCGAGATCACCGTCAGCGGCTGGAACCGCGGCGAGGCGCACATCCATGTATCGAGCGACGACGTCCCGGTACGCTTCGAGCATGGAACGGACCGGGTCCTACTCGATACGCGCTTCGGCCATCATTCGGAGCGCGACGAGGGTGACGTGGAGTATGTGCTCACCGTGCCCGTCGGGACGCGCGTCATCATGCACAGCATGTCGGGCGAGCTGCGATCGCAAGGGACCCACGGCGAGATCGACGCCCGCTCGGTGAGTGGCGATGTCGAGGTCGATGACGTCGTGCGGACCGCGACGCTGGAGAGCGTCTCGGGCAATGTGATGGCGCGAAACATTCAGGGCGATCTGCACGCCCGCACAGTGAGCGGCGATATCGATGCCGATCGAGTCGCCGGCGACGTGACGGTCGCATCGGTCAGCGGGCACGGCGCCGTGACAAACGCGAAATCGCGCTCCCTGCGCATGGAGACGGTGAGTGGTGATCTCACCTACCGCGGCACGTTCGACCCGACCGGCACGTACGACCTGCACGCCCACTCAGGGAACGTGCAGCTCGAGATCCCCGCCGACGCCGGGGCGACAATCTCGCTCGATACCTTCAGTGGCGAATTCCGGACCGATTTTCCGATGACCGTCCAGACGGGCGGTGACGAGCCCGGCCTCACGCGTCACCATATGGACGCCACGCTGGGCAAGGGTGGTGCGCACATCACGGTGACGACGTTCAGTGGGGATGTGGAGCTCCGAAAGCTGTCGGCGGCCACGCGGTAGCCACGACGGCTTCTGGTGAGCGACGAGCGGCCGCCAGTCGTGGCCGCCAGCCAGGGCCGTTGGTTCGTGGTTGGTCGTCAATGATTGGGGCCAGCTCCGCGGGACGGGGCTGGCCCCTTTCGTAGGCCGGCGGACGGCCGGGCGGACGGCCGGCGGACGGCCGGCGGGCCGCGGGGGTCTCGCTATATTTCGGGTTCTACCGCATCTCACTCGAGGGGTGGACTATGGGCGTCTCGTACGCCGCCAGTGCCGTCGTTCGCACCGGGGAAGAGCGACTCACGCTCATCCGCCGGACCTACTCGCTGGTGTTCGCCAGCGTCCTGGTCACGATCGGCGGTGTCGCCGTGGGGTTCACGCAGCCCCAGATCATGGACGCGGTGGCAGCACACCCGTTCATCAGCTTCATCATCGTATTCGCGCCGCTGCTGATGGCGCAGCGCATGGACACGGCGTTTCCGGCGAACGTCGGATTCATGTTTCTCTTCACGTTCATCATGGGGCTGTGGCTCTCGCCGCTGCTCTTTCTGGTCAACAAGACTCAGCCCGGTGTCATCGGCGAAGCGGCGTTGCTCACCGGCTCGACGTTCGGCGTCTTGACGGCATATGCGTTCGTCAGCCGGCGGGACTTCAGCGCCTGGGGCGGTTTCTTCGTGGTCGGACTCTGGGTGCTGATCGGCGCGTCGCTGATCAACATCTTCGTCCAGAATGTGAACGTCGACCTGTGGCTCGCCGCGTTGACGGTGTTCATCTTCAGCGGCCTCCTGATCTTCCGGACGTGGCAGATCCGAAATGTGTTCGGACCGGACCAATACGTCGTCGCGGCGATCAGCATCTACATGGCGCTGATCAACCTGTTCCTGGCGATCCTGCGGATCGTGGGCGGCGGACGCCGGTCCTAGCGCCGGCCTGTAGTCGAATGCGAATCGCGAACGCCGGCCTCTCGGGGCCGGCGTTCGTCATTTCGAGCCCGTCGAGTCCGATGCCAGCCCCCACACCGCTCCGTCGCTGAAGCGGGCGACCACACGCAGCGCGAGGATGCGCGCGATGGTGTCGGGCGACGCGAGATCGGTGTTCGGGGAGCTGAACCCCACCAGCACGCCGTGGCTGCGCGTCAGCCGGTCACGAAATCGGCGGAGGGTCAGTGCGTCGGTGACATCCGGCAGGTCGTGCGCGGCCCGACCGGCGCGGAAATACAGGGCGGAGGGCCAATTGGAGTAGAGGACACGGGTGGCACCCCCGTCCGGCGCCTGCACCCACGCCATCGTCGGGGATTCGCGCCAGTCGCTGCCCGCGAAATCATTGCCGTCTTCCAGCGCGTACACGACGCGCGCGGAGCTCGTCACCACCGACGCCACGAACCACGCGGCCACCACGCTGGCAACCGACAGATGCGCCGCTCGCGTGCGGCCTGGCCACCACCGCGCGAGCCCCACACCCACCGCGATCTCGGCGAGCAGGATCAGTGGCGCGAGGATCCGGTCGTCAAAGGGGATGTTCGGGTCGGCGAGTACGCGGGACGCCACCACGACCACGAGATACGACAGTCCGACAAGCGTGAGCGCGGCCAACAGCACGGCCGACCGGCGCGGGTCGATCGTGGGATTTTGCCGGAGCCACGCGGCGGCGTCCGAGCCTCGATGTCGCTGTCGCCACGCGTCCGCGGCGAGGCCGACGGCACAGATCGCGAGCGCGATCGCGACCGGCACACGCCAGTCTCCGCAGCCCGCCGGCACCAACCAATCCGTAGCGGTGCGCAGTCCCTCCCGGACCGTGTCGCCGAGGTGGCCGTAGACGCCGAATTCACGAACGCTCGTCGCACCGGCCAATCGCGTCGACCGAACGACCCACGCGCCCAGTACACAGGCGGCGGGGATCGCGACGAGCCCGCATCGCACGATACGCGCGCCCCACCGCCGCCGCCGAATACCGGGTCCCACGAGCGCGGCGACCGCGGCCGCCGCCACCAACGAGACGCCGACGTAGCGCAGCATGACCGCCGCGGCCACCGCGAGCCCGGTCCACGCGGCGGCCTGGATCCCCGCTCCGCGTCGCCGGCCGCGCGCGTCCAATCGGGGATCCGCCATGGTCACCATCCCGGCCAGCGCGGCCACCAGCGCGGTGAGAAAGAGCGGCTCGCTGAGCACCGACAGGTGGACGTTGAGGAGCGCGGGGGTCGCCAACGCGGCGAGCGCGGTCATCATGCCGACTCGGGTTCCGGCGGCACCGGCCACAAGCAACACCACACCCGTCCACGTGCAGAACGCCGCCAACGCCACGAGCAACCGTGCGCTCTGCACCGGCGACAGCCCCGCGACGACCGGGACTGCGATCGCGGTCGAAAATCCGGGGGGGAAATGGGAGAGCGGCTCGGAGCTGTCGGACGCGGCCCAACTGCTCGTCGGCACGCGATAGACCCCGGACCGCACGAGGGATTTCGCCGCGCCGAGGTACGACATGGCGTCGGGATCGAGGCCCGGCCCGGGTGACGCGGTCGCCGTCACGACGATGCCGAACGCCAGCGCCCCCACGAGGCACGCGGCGGCGAGTCGTGAGCGGGTCAGGCGACGATCCGGCGCGAACGCGGCAGTGGTATGCGCGCGCTCAGGGCCGATGTGATGAATCGGCGGCCGGCCGCGGCGCCGAGTCCGCGACTGGCGTCCCGGCACCGCCAGCGGCATCCGGGGTGGTGACGCCATGTTGGCTCGCCGCGTTGGCGGCGTCCGCTGCCCGACGCAATGAGTCGGCCCGGGCATTGGCTGCCGCCGCCTGGCGTTCGAGCGCCGCCTGCCTCGCTTCGAGCGCCGCCTGTCGCGCCTGCGAGAGCGCCAACTGCCGGGAGAGACGGAGCTTCTGGAGACTATCGGTCGATTGCAGCGCCAAGACGCGGGCGTAGTGCGCCTCCGCGATCTGGGCGGTGCGGAGCGCGATGTCGGCGATCCCGTCGGTGTAATCCTGACTCTGTCCTTGAGTGACGGCCGTCTGCGCGGTGTCGAGCGTGGCGCGGGTGCGGATCATATCGCCCTCGACACGCTGGTCCGCGTGTGCTCCCTGCAGCGTCGTGTAGATCGACTCCGCCTGCGAGAGCGCGGCGGGCTTCTGGGTCGATGCACACGCCGCGACGACCGCGACGACCGCGACGACCGGGATTAGCGCGGCGGCGGCGAGCACCGGGACGCGGCGTACTGCCGGGAATCGTGGGGGCATCATGGCCGTTGCCCCGACGGTCCGGTGCCGGCGGCCGAGGGTGCGGGCGGAGTCAACGGCAGTTGCTGGAGCAGGCTCTCTTCCGCGGCGCGCGAGCGTTCAGCCATGATGCGGTCCGCGAGCGCTTTGGCATACGTCGCGTCGGCGACCGCTTCTCGCGCGCGCAGCTGGGCCCGGCCAACATGCTTGTCACGCATCTCGATCTGCGCATCGGCGAAATGCTGGCGCGCGGCCGCTATCACATCATGGGCCAGGGTGTCGGCGCCGGCGGCGGAGGCCTCGTCGATCATCGTCTGGGCGTGACGAACGAAGGTGTTTGGGTCGCCTACGGCGACCGGGAACGCGTTGCTGGTCGAGGCACACGCGGCCAGGATAGGCGCCGACAGTCCGATGGCGCCGCCGACCGCGAGCAGGCGCAACACACGCATCACGCAGACTCTCCAGGAGGACTATCCACCGCCCGCCGTCGCGCGGTCCCCGGGCTGATGGGGACGGTTGCGCGCCGGGCAGCGGATGGTAGCTTTTAGATTCGGTGTTTGTTCGGTAGATGCATGAGCCCTCCACCGACTCGTAAACGTGCGTCGCTCACTCCCCGTACGCCAGACCGCATTGTTCGACGATGCCCTCGCTCGACTTCCTCGGGTGCACCCGACGATCGGGCAACAAGGTGACATCACGTACATCGGTGTGTCGGCTCGGTCGGTCCTGAATCGGCCCGAGAGCACCGGGATGCCGTACTGGTCGATCAACCCATACGTGGGCTGCGCGTTCGGCTGCGCGTATTGCTACGCCCGCTACGCTCACCGCTACCTGAGTGAGCGCAACGCCGACGACGCGGCACCTGCTCCGGCCCCTGCTCCGGCCCCTGCTACGGCTCCTGCTACGGCCCCTGTTACGGCACCTGCTACAGTGCCAGCGACCGATGACGCACCGGCGATGCCGCCGTGGCTGGCGTTCGAACGGCGGATCTTCGTCAAACGCAACCTGCCGGATGTGTTGCGGACGTCGCTCCGGCACGGCAACGCGCGGCACGCGGATTTGGCGCGCGGCGAATCGCTCATCATCGGCACGGCCACCGACCCGTACCAACCGGCGGAGCGGCACTTCCGGCTCACACGCAGCGTCCTCGAGACGCTCGCCGAGCATGAGGGACTGCGGGTGGTGATCATCACCAAGAGCGCACTCGTCACACGGGACATCGACGTGTTGACTCGTTTGGCTCGGCATTCGCGCGTCACGGTCCATCTCTCGCTGATCACGCTCGATCGCGACCTGGCCCGGCGGCTGGAACCACGGGCACCGACGCCCGACGCGCGGCTCCGGGCGTTGGCTCGGCTTCGCGATGGCGGCATCGACGTCGGGATCAACATCATGCCGGTGTTGCCGGGGATCACCGACACGCCGGCCGGGCTCCGAGCGCTCATCGAGCGGGTGGCGGCCGGCGGCGCGACGCACGTCAATGCCGGCGTGCTACGACTTCAATCGGAGGCGCGCAAGCGGTACCTCCCGTTCATCGAGGCGGAGTTTCCGCATCTCGCCGCCCGGTATCGCGCGACGTACGCCGGGAGCCACGACGCAGGCTCGCGGTACCGGGAGGGACTGCAGCGCGTGGTGCGGCAATTGTGCACCGCCAGTGGCATCTGCTGTGGACGTCCGGACGGCGATCAGCTCCTCCTGTCCCTCGAGTCTGGCGGCCAGTCGGCGTAGCCGTTGCTGATGGGGCTCGTGGGGCGTCGAGCGCGGATGAGTGGCACCTCGATGGACGACAGCCCGAACGCCCGCGATCGCGCAGCAGAGGCCATCGGCGCGCCCATACCGAATGCGGCACCTGACCGCTGGGCGGCGATCGCCATCACGCTCGTCGCCACGCTGGCGTACGCCAACGCGCTGGCCAACCGCTTCTCGCTTGATGACAACGCGGTCATCAGGACCAACTCATTGGTCCACCAGATTGCGGGCGTGTGGCAGGCGTTTGCGCGTTCGTACTGGCCGCCTGCGTCGGGTGCGGGGCAGTATCGTCCGCTGACCATGGCGACGTTCGCGATCGATTGGGTCGTGTCGGGCGGCGACACGGTGTGGTTGCATGCCGTGAATGTCTGCTGGCATGTGGCGATGTGCCTGTTGCTCTGGCGTCTGCTGCTCGATCTCACATCGCGGACCGGCGCGCTGGTGGGTGCTTTGGTCTTCGCCGTGCATCCGGTGCACGTCGAGGCCGTGTCGAGTCTCGTGGGTCGCAGTGACATCATCTGCGCGGCGTTCACGATCGCGGCGCTGCTGGCGCATCGTCGGCGCCAGTGGCTCGCCGTCGCATGCTATGCCGCGGCGTTGTGTGCCAAGGAAAGCGGGGTCACCTTCCTCGCGCTCGCGGCGGCATCCGACCTGCTGCTCGTCAATCCAGTCCGCGGCTCATCGCGCGATGTCGCGGCCGGTGGGCACACGTCATCGACATCGAATCGAGGGCGGCTCTGGGGACTCTACGCCGCCTATGGGGCCGTGACGGCCGCGTATGCCGGGGTCCTGGTGCGGCTGTTTCACGACGCGCCGCTGGTCCGAGTGGCCGAGCCATGGCAGCACGCCTCCACCGTCGCACGCTGGCTCACGATGGCGCGGATCGTACCGGAGTACGCGCGGTTGCTCCTGTTCCCGGTCCGACTCCACGTGGACTACATGCCACGGGTGATCGATGTCGTGCATGGGCCAACGGTGGCGGTGGCGTTCGGCCTCGCCATCGTCCTCGTCGCGGTCGCGATTGTGATCCGGACGTGGCGGCGCGCGCCCGTGATCGCGTTCGCGGTCCTCGTGTTCGTCTGCACGATCGCGCCGGTGGCCAACGTGCTCTTCCCCTCGGGGGTCATGTTGGCGGAGCGCACTTTGTATCTGCCCAGCATTGCGTTGGCCATCCTCGTAGCCTGGGCGTGGGACCAGTGGGCGGCCGTACGCCACACCGGAGTACACTCGGCGCGAGCGGTGGGTGGCCGCGCGGCTCAGTGGTGGTCGGATCGGCGCCTCCGAGCGGCCGTGGTCGCGACGATCGTGTGTGCGTTCGCGATGCGCACGTGGACCCGGACGGCGGTGTGGCATGACGATAAGAGCGTGCTGGTCGCGTCGCTGCTCGGCGAGCCCGAATCGTATCGCGTGCGCGAGCGGGCGGCCGAGGTCATGTATCGGAAGGGCGACATCCCGGGCGCCGTCCACGAGTACGCGATCGGGCGGGCGCTGTATCCGGTCGCCCCACTCCTGTACCAGGCACCGGCCGCGTTATTGGCACAGCACGGGCAAGACGCCGAGGCCAACCGGCTGCTGGACAGTGCACAGCTGATCGATCCCCGGCCCTACGCCGACGCGATGCGTCGCGCGTGGGTGCGATACGCGGCGGGCGACTATCGCGGCTGCATCGCATGGGCACGCATGGCGTATCTCATGGAGCGCGACTCCGTGGATGCCGTGATGGTGTTGACGCAGGCCGCGCAGCAGATCGATGACGTGCCCGACGCGACGACCGCGTTTCGGTTGGCGATCGCCGACCATCCCCGCAGCCGCGCGCTCCACCGCAGCTACGCCGCGATGTTGGCGGCCACCGGCGACTCCACGGGATCGCGTCGCGAGGCAGTACTCGGCGGCGGATCGTAACTGCGTGGTCGGCGCGATCCGCGCCACCGACCACTCGGGCGCGTCAACTGCCGGTGTGGCCGGCCCCCGCGGTCGCCAACTCGTCCGTCGCTCGTTCGGCGATCGGCGTCGCGATCGGCGTGGCGATGGGCACAGCGGCGGCATCCGGCCCGGCCAGTCCTGCTTCACGAGCCATGGCGGCGATCCCTTCATCGATCGTGCGCGAGTGATGCATCGAGCAGAACTTGGGCCCGCACATGGCGCAGAACTCGGCGCTCTTGAAGTACTCCGCGGGGAGCGTTTCGTCGTGGTACTCCCGTGCCCGTTCCGGATCGAGCGCCAGCCGGAACTGTTCGTTCCAGTCGAAGCCATACCGCGCGCGCGAGAGCGCGTCGTCACGGTCCCGCGCGCCAGGACGGCCGCGCGCGATATCCGCGGCGTGCGCGGCGATCTTGTACGCGATGACCCCCTGTCGCACGTCCTCGGCGTTGGGTAGTCCGAGGTGTTCCTTGGGCGTCACGTAGCACAGCATGTCGGCGCCGTACCATCCGATCATGGCCGCCCCGATGGCGCTCGAGATGTGATCGTATCCGGGCGCGACGTCGACGACTAACGGGCCCAGCGTGTAGAACGGCGCCTCACCGCACACTTCTTTCATCCGGCGCACGTTCATCTCGATCTGCTGCATGGGGACGTGTCCAGGCCCCTCGACCATGACTTGGACATCGCGCGCCCACGCGCGGCGGGTGAGCTCGCCGAGCGTATCCAGTTCCGCGAACTGCGCGCGGTCGCTGGCGTCGTGAAGGCAGCCTGGTCGAAGCGAATCGCCGAGGGAGATGGTGACATCGTACTGGCGCAGGATCTCGAGCACGTCGTCGAACCGTTCGTAGAGCGGGTTCTGGCGCCGGTGGTGCATCATCCAGACCGCGTGCAACGAGCCACCGCGGCTCACGATGCCGGTGAGTCGGCCGTACACGAGTGGCAGGTGCTCGAGCAGAATGCCGGCGTGCAACGTCATGTAGTCGACACCCTGCCGCGCCTGGTGTTCGATGACGTCGAGGAAGTCCAACGCCGTGAGCTCTTCGAGCTCTTTGCCCATCAGCACGGCCTGGTAGATCGGGACCGTGCCAATGGGGACCGTAGAGGCCGCGATGATCGCTTCGCGGACGGCATCGATCTCGTGGCCAGTCGAGAGATCCATCACCGTGTCAGCACCGTACCGCACGGCGAGCTTCAGCTTGCCGACCTCCTCGTCCAGATCCGAGGTGACGGCGGAGGTGCCGATGTTGGCGTTGATCTTGACGCGGGCGACTTTGCCGATCGCCATGGGCTCGAGCGCGCCTGCGAGGTGATGGATATTGGCCGGAATAATGAGCCGACCGCGGGCGATTTCGGCTTGCACGAGCTCCGGCGCGAGCTGCTCGTGGGCGGCGACGGTGGCCATGGCGGAGGTGATCTCGCCGCGGCGGGCCGCGGCCATCTGCGTCCGGGATTCCATGGGGAGAAAACTAATCGCGGTGCGAACAAATCGCCCCGGACCGCGACCCGACCGAGCGCGCTACCGGGATTCCCAGGCGAACCCGCTGACCCAGCGGGCGGCACGGTTGTGCGGGCCAAGTGCGAGGATCACGGTGGCGCCAGAGGCTTCGGTGACGCCCTTGGCGACGATGCCGTCAATGCCCGCGCCGTTGGGATCGAGAACGGCGAGGAAGTCGTGTCCCTTGAATCGATAGTCGTCGATGCGCAGCGTGGTGACGCGGCCCAGCGTATCGAGGAGAACGGCGCGTTCGCGCACCCACTCGTTCGCGCCCGCGCGAAGATCGACGGCGAGCGCCAACCGGTTGCCGCCACCGAAGCAGCCCGCGACCTGGGAGGACTGGGTCTTTTCCGTCGCCAGCAGGCGATCGTACGGGGGTGGCGGCTGGCTCCGGAGCCAGAGCTCGATTGAATCGCGGACCACGGCCGCGCGGGCGAGGACGTCCGTCGGGAGCGTGTCATGGGCGCAGCTATCGCGTGTCGCGACCTTGATGGAGTCGGCGCGTCGGGCACTGTCGGCCTGCCGGAGGCTGTCGGCGTGGCGGAGGGAATCGCCGTGCGCGGACGTGTCTCTCGCGACCGTGCTGTCGGCACCGCCAGCGGCATGCTGGGCCGAATCCACGCGTTCGACGGCGGCGAACGCCGATGGCGCGGCGCGTACGAGGGAATCGAGGTGGGGCGAGAGTTTCACCGTGGCCACGATGCGGCCGTTCCAGTCGCCGAATCCGGAGACGGCTACGGTGTCCTGGCCCCATAAGTGAAAGAGTCGAAGGGTGGCCCCAACCGGCAAGGGAGAGCGCGCCCCGACTGCTTCGGCGAAGGCGGCGGCCCGGTGGTGATCGTGGCGGACATCAGTGTCCACCCGCCCGATGTCTACGAGGAGTCTCTTGCCCCGCTTCGCCGCGAGAAACCATGTTTGCACCGTCGGCGCGAAGACCAGGTACTGGGCGATCGTATCGGCGAGTGGGGAGAGGACACGCTGGGGCGGCGCAGGAGCGGCGGGTGCGGTGGCCGCGACCACCGCACGGTCGGTCGGTGCGAGAACACTGTCGCTGGTCGTACGGCCGGCGCTGTCGGCGGCCGCCGATTCGGCGGTCGCCGCCGAGGAATCGTCTTGCGTCGTGGATGCCGTGCGTCGGGCAGTACAGGCGAGAGCGACGGCGCACACGGCAACGCGAAGCGCGACGACGCCAACGAGATGAGTGGTCGCGCGGCGGCGGGGACGGTGTCCCCGCGTCACGCGCTGTAGCGACCCGCACGCGGTAGCCAAGATTCGCATAGGTGTCACCTAATATGTCCTTTCTCGAGCACGACGGCGTCACGCGCGAGCTGCCGGTTGGCGACACGATGGTCGGCGGCGGGAGCCAGGCTGACTGGCGGCTGCAGACCATCAACCTCGCACCGCGGCACTTCACCGTCCGCGCAGACAGCAGCGGCAGCGCGGTGCTGACCGCATACGGTACCCAGGTGGTGGAGATCAACGGCGAGGCCGTGACCGCGCCGCATCCGCTCGCGCATGGGGACGAGATCATTGCGGGCGTGGGCATCTTCGTGTACCTCGCGCGCATCGACGCCGCGGGCGCGGGCGCTCCGGAGACGCGCGGCGCGACGCCGGCCGACACCCCGCTGCCGGTGGCGCCGCCGGTAGCAGTGCAGGTAGCGGTGCCGGTAGCGCCGCCGCTCGCGAACGCATCGATTGTCGCTCCCGCGGCGGGTGCGGCGCCGGCCACCGTTCCCGCTGCCTCGGGCACTGCGGAGCGGCCGCCGCGAGACCTCGGACTCACCCGCTTGTATCTGGTGGACGTCACCGCCTCGGTGGCCTATCCGTTGGCGGACGATGTCGTGGGGATCGGCCGCGATCCGGTCAATCACGTCGTGGTACGTGATGCCGCGACGTCGCGATTCCACGCCGATGTGCGCCGCGCTCCCACGGGCGCGTACGTCTTCCGATCCATGGGGACGAACGGATCGACCGTCAACGAGGAGCCGGCGGGTCGCACCCCGCGGCCGTTGGCCGAAGGCGACGTCATTCGAATCGGGGGAACCGCGCTGCGATTCACGGCTGCGCCGCCGGCCGGTGTCCGCATCGTGCCCCGAAGTGAAGTCGCCCCGGGTCCGCGGAAGCATCAACCGACGCCGATCTATCGTTCGGACGAGCCCAACACCGTGCCGCCGCCCACCCAGTCGGGCCGGGTGGGCCGCGGCTGGGTCATCGCGACTATTTCTGCGGTAGTGCTGGCGGCGGCGGTGGCGGTGGCAGTGTGGGCGATGCGCGGCGGGCTGCACCTGTCGCTGCACCACTAGCGGAAGTTCTGACCGCGTTCGGGTCGGTGGCCGTCGATTCGGTGATCGGCGCCGCTGCGACCGGTGTGGCGATATCGGTGCCTGGCGCGCCGACCGACCGGGAAGCCCGGCGACCGGGGCGGATCGAGCGGATACCCGGTCCAGTCGAGGTTCGCCCACCAGTGTAGAGCGTGACGAC
Organism: Gemmatimonadota bacterium; assembly: GCA_003152485.1. Lineage (GTDB taxonomy): Bacteria > Gemmatimonadota > Gemmatimonadetes > Gemmatimonadales > Gemmatimonadaceae > Palsa-1248. The sequence continues at coordinate 177,854 of PMAE01000078.1, forward strand.
GACCGCGGCCATCGTGAGCGCAACCAACACGATCGCTGTCACTCGGGTAACGCGGCGACGCGTCCCACGGGTCCGTTGGTCGCGGGCCTCGATCGCCCCCATGAATGTCGTGGCGGCACGCGACTCTCGCCCTGGGTGGGCGAGCCGTCCCGCCGGCTCCGTGGCCACTCTCGTGCCGGTGGGTACCGCGGTCGTGAAGCGGAGGACCGTGCGGCCTACGGCGATCTCATCGCCTTCCTGTAGTCCGACGGGCGCGAGGAGTCGCGCGCCGTTGACGGAGGTGACGCTCGCCGGGTTCGGCACGATGACGTAGGACTCGCCTCCCTGGATGAGATGGGCATGGACTCGCGACACATCCGGCTCTTCCACGGTGACCGTGCTGGTCGAATCACGACCGATCGTACTGCGCTCGCGAAGCCGGTAGAGTCGGCCGCGACGGGTGTCGCGGAGATACGCGGCCGGCGACGTGTCGGGGCCGGCAGGGAGGCGGCGATAGCGGAGCTCGACGGTGCCGACCTGGACACGGTCCCCGAACGACAGCAGTGTGCGCGGAGTGGTCAGCTCGACGCCGTTGATGCGCGCGGTGGACCCGGGGGCACCCCGAATAAGGAGGGCCCGGCCGCCGGTTTCCACCGACAGCAACACATGCACGGGCTCGAGCCCGCGCCCCAGGATGCGCCAGCCGGCCTCAGGCGCGCTCCCGACCGTGAGCACTCCGGGTCCCAGCGGGCGCACGTCCCCCTCGAACTCGACGTAGGCCATTGCGCACTAGTTCGACGATCCCGGTCGGGGTTGGGCACACGGAGAGGCCGCAACCCGCAAACGGGGCGCCCAAAGCGAAATCGCGACCCCCCGCGGGATAGAGCGAAGCCCTGGACGACGCTTGCGATGCTGCCAATCGGGCAGGTTGCTGGATCGGGCCCCAAACGCCAACCGCTTGTGTCACAACCATTTAGCGCGGCGTTGACGACTGCCCATTTCGATTGACAATGGGGACAAATACACTTAGGATTCCAATCCTTAGAGGCCGATCGCGTGATCGGTGGCGCGGACGCCGTTGGCCAAGGACCGTGTCGCGGGTGCGGGCAGGCAACACCGGCCATGCGACGCACCCACACGCCCGTCTTAACACGCGCCGACCGGACCTGGAGTTGGGATGAGTACAGCGATCGAAACTCTCGTCAACCGCGACTACCAATACGGGTTCGTCACGGACGTCGAGGCCGACACATTGCCGCGCGGTCTGAATGAGGAGACGGTGCGCGCGATCTCAGCCAAGAAGCGCGAGCCCGCGTTTCTCCTCGAGTGGCGGCTCAAGGCGTACCGGCGCTGGCTCACCATGAAAGAGCCGCACTGGTCCAACGTCACGTACCCGCCGATCGACTACCAGAGCATCAGCTACTACTCAGCGCCAAAATCCACCAAGCCGCTCGGCAGCCTCGACGACGTCGACCCCGAGCTCCTCCGGACGTACGAGAAGCTCGGGATCTCGTTGACCGAGCAGAAGCGGATCTCCGGCGTCGCGGTGGACGCGATCTTCGACAGCGTCTCGGTGGGGACGACGATGAAAGCCGAGCTCGGCGAGCTCGGTATCATTTTCTGCTCCTTCGGGGAAGCCGTGCAGGAGCACCCCGAGCTGGTGCGGAAGTATCTGGGCTCGGTCGTGCCGTACAGCGACAATTTCTTCGCCGCCCTCAACGCCGCGGTGTTCAGCGATGGGTCGTTCTGCTACATCCCGAAGGGTGTGAAGTGCCCGATGGAGCTGTCCACCTATTTCCGTATCAATTCAGCCGACACCGGACAGTTCGAGCGGACGCTGATCATCGCGGATGAAGGCGCATCGGTCAGCTACCTCGAAGGGTGCACCGCCCCGCGGCGCGATACGAATCAGTTGCATGCGGCGGTCGTGGAGCTGGTGGCGCTGGATCACGCGTCGATCAAGTACTCGACCGTGCAGAACTGGTACGCGGGCGATGCCAACGGCAAGGGCGGCATCTACAACTTCGTGACCAAGCGTGGCAAGGCGGCCGGCGTGCGGTCGAAGATTTCCTGGACGCAGGTCGAGACCGGATCGGCGATCACGTGGAAGTACCCGAGCGTGATCCTGCAAGGGGACTACTCGACCGGCGAGTTCTACTCCGTGGCGGTGGTCAACAACCACCAGCAGGCGGACACCGGCACGAAGATGATCCACATCGGTCGCGACACGAAGTCCACGATCATATCCAAGGGCATCTCCGCGGGCCACGGCAACAACAGCTATCGCGGGCAGGTCAAAGTCCTGCGCAAGGCCGAGGGCGCCCGGAACTACACGCAGTGCGACTCCATGCTGATCGGCAATCAGTGTGGCGCCCATACGTTTCCATACATCGAAGTCGACAACAACTCCTCGGTCGTCGAGCACGAGGCGTCTACATCCAAGATCGGCGAGGATCAGATTTTCTACTGCAAGCAACGCGGGCTCAGCGCCGAGCACGCCATCTCCTTGATCGTGAGCGGGTTCTGCAAAGAAGTCTTCCAGAACTTGCCGATGGAGTTCGCACTCGAGGCCCAGCAGCTCCTGGGGATCACGTTGGAAGGCAGCGTCGGCTGATGCTCGAAATCATAGACCTGCACGCCGGCATCGCCGATCGCGAGATCCTCAAAGGCATCTCGCTCACTGTGCGCGCTGGAGAAGTCCACGCGATCATGGGGCCCAACGGATCCGGGAAGAGCACCCTCGCCCAAGTGCTCGCTGGCCATCCCGCGTACGAAGTGACCGGTGGCTCGGCTACCTACGATGGTGAGGATCTCTTGGCGCTGCCGCCCGAGGAACGCGCCCAGAAGGGGATCTTCCTCGCGTTTCAGTATCCGGTCGAGATTCCGGGCGTCACCAACGCGTATTTTCTGCGGGCCGCGTACAACGAGATCCGCAAGTCGAAGGGGTTGGACGAAATCGACCCGATGGACTTCGCGGATCTCGTGGAAGAGCGGCTCCGGCTCGTGGACATGGATCGGGAGATGCTGCAACGGGCGGTGAATGCCGGGTTCTCGGGCGGCGAGAAGAAGCGCAACGAGATCCTGCAGATGGCGGTACTGGGACCGCGACTGGCGATTCTCGATGAGACCGACTCCGGACTCGACATCGATGCGCTCCGGGTGGTCGCGCACGGCGTGAACTCGCTCCGACGGCCCGACAACGCGACCATCGTCGTGACCCACTATCAGCGACTGCTCAACTACATCGTCCCCGATCGCGTGCATGTGTTGGCCGGGGGCCGCATCGTGAAGTCGGGGGGAAAGGACCTGGCGCTCGAGCTCGAGGCGAGGGGCTACGACTGGCTGGTCGAGGCCGCGCCAGCCGGCGTCGCCGGGGCGGCGGTGTGACGGTTCACGGATTTCTCGACGACTTCAGCAAGTTTGCGGCGGATCATGGGCGGAACCCGGAGTGGTTGCTGCCCGTTCGCCGCGCGGCGATCGAGCGGTTCGGCGAACGGGGGTTTCCAACCACCCGCGATGAAGACTGGCATTTCACGAGCGCCGCCCGGATCGCCGACGCGGAGTTCGTGTCGCTGGCGGCAGGCGGTGGCGACGTACGCGCGGCGGATCTCGAGCCCTTCACCTTCGGCGCGACCGACTGGACGCAGCTCGTGTTCGTCAACGGACGATACACGCCCGAGCTGTCGGCCGTCGGTGCGCTGCCCGCGGGCGTCCGGGTCGCGAGTCTCGCGGATGCGCTGCGCGAGGGCGTACCGGCGGTCCGGGAGCGACTGACTTCGCTCGCGGCCCTCGATCACGGGGCGTTCGTCGCACTCAACACCGCGCTCTTCGTGGACGGCGGGTTCGTACACGTGCCCGCGAACGTCGTCGTGGAGCGCCCGATCCACCTGCTCTTCGTGGCCGATGCGGACGGAGCGAGCGGCGCGGCGCATCCACGGACCCTCATCATCGCGGACCGTCATGCCCGGGCCACGATCGTCGAGAGTTACGTGGCGGTCGGGGATCCGATGTACTTCATGAATCCGGTCACCGAGGTCGTCCTCGCCGACGGGGCGCACGTGACGCACCTTCGCGTGCAGCGGGAGAGCGAGCGCGCCTATCACGTGGGGACGACGCAAGCCCACCAGGGACGGGACAGCAAATACAGCTCGTTCTCGTTCGCGACCGGGGCCGCGTTGTCACGCACGAACATCTACACCGTGCTCGCGGGGCCCGGCGGGGAAGTCACCCTCAATGGCCTCTACATGGCGGACGGGACGCAGCACGTGGACCACCAGACGCGGATCGAGCATGTCGCGCCCAATTGCACCAGTCACGAGGTGTATAAGGGCGTGTTGGACGACGCGGCCCACGGCGTGTTCAACGGCAAAGTGTACGTGCACCCGGAAGCGCAGAAGACGGACGGCAAGCAGACCAACAACAACCTGCTGCTGTCTCCGGACGCACACATCGACACCAAGCCGCAGCTCGAGATCTTCGCCGATGATGTGAAGTGCACGCACGGCGCGACCGTCGGGCAGCTCGATGAGAACGCCCTCTTCTACCTGAGAAGCCGCGGCCTGGGCGCCGACGACGCGAAGACGCTCCTGACGTACGCATTCGCCGCCGATGTCGTCCAGCGGATCGACGAGCCCGCGGTCCGGGATGCATTGGAGACCCTGGCTCGCGAACGGTTCGTGGGCGCCATGCCCGCGGGCGTGGGATAACAGGCGCGCGCATGGGCGAACTGCGTGAGCTGTACCAGAGCATCATCCTGGACCACAACCGTGCACCGCGGAACTATGGTGCGCTGCCGGACGCGAACGGTCACGCGGACGGGCGCAATCCACTGTGCGGCGATGAGGTCACGGTGTGGGTCAAGATGGACGGCGAACGGATCGCCGACGTGCGATTCGTGGGCGGCGGGTGCGCGATCTCGAAAGCATCGGCGTCGCTGATGACGATCGCCGTGAAGGGGAAGACGGCGACCGAAGTGGGCACGCTGGCCGATCACTTCCAGGCGGTAGTGACCGGGCAGGTCGCGGCGCCGGCGCACACGGACCCCACGTTGGGCCGATTGGCCACCCTCTCGGGCGTGTCTCAATTCCCGATCCGCGTGAAATGCGCGACGTTGGCCTGGCACGCGTTACGGGCCGCGATCAACTCGGCGCCGGGGACGAGCGCACCGGGGACGAGCGCACCGGGGACGAGCGCACCGCTCGGCGCGCCACCGGGACAGTAGCGGTGGCGGCAACGGCTGGATTTGTGCCGGTGGCGACCCTGGCTGAAGTCCCACCGGGTCGGCTCCTCAGCGTGCGGGCGCCAGACGGGGAGCAGGTCGTGCTCACGAATGTCGGCGGCGAGATCGGCGCCTTGTTGGACCGGTGCTCGCACCAGGAATACGCCCTGTCCGCGGGCGAGGTCCTGGATGACGGCACGATCGAATGCGTCTGGCATGGTGCGCGATTCGACTGCCGTACGGGCGCCGTCCGCGGCCTACCGGCGGTCGAGGGCGTCCCCGCATACACGGTTCGTGTGGAGGGGGACGCCATCCTCCTCGGCCCCCGAATCCCGAGTCCATGAGCCACCGAGCCGACTTCCCGTTGCTCGTCCGTCAACCGACGCTCCGCTACCTCGATTCCGCGGCCACGGCGCAGAAGCCGGCGATCGTCCTGGACGCCGTGCGCGAGTTCTACGAGACGAGCTACGCCAACCCGCACCGGGGCGCCTACGCGCTCTCGGGGCGCGCCACCGAGTGCTATCACGACGCGCGGTCACGCGTCGCACGATTCTTCGGGCTCCGCGATGCCGCCTGTTTGATCTTCACGCGCGGCACGACGGAGTCGCTCAATCTCGTGGCGACCGCCTGGGGAACGCACAACATTCAGCGCGGTGACGAGATCGTGGTCACCCGGCTCGAGCATCACGCCAACTTCGTCCCCTGGCAACAGCTCGCGCTGGCCCGCGGCGCGGCGTTCCGGATCGTGGAACTCACGCCCGACGGACAGGTGGACCTCGATCATCTGCGGCGGGTGGTCACGTCGCGGACCAAGGTGGTCGCGGTCGCGCACGTCTCCAACGCCTTAGGCACGATCACGCCGTTGGCCGAGATCGCGTCGGTCGCGCGCGCCGTCGGAGCGTTGGTGGTCGTCGATGGCGCGCAGAGTGCGCCGCACATGGCCGTCGATGTGGACACGCTGGACATCGACTTCTACGCGTTCAGCGGGCACAAGATGGGTGCGCCGACCGGCATCGGAGGATTGATCGGCCGCCGCGCGATCCTGGAGACCATGTCCCCATATCAGATGGGCGGGGACATGATCGAGCTGGTGGGCGACGATCGCACGAGCTGGAACGTGCTGCCGCACAAGTTCGAAGCCGGGACCCCGAACGTCGGGGGCGCAGTCGGACTCGCGGCCGCGGCCGGCTATCTCACGTCGATCGGCATGGCCGAGGTCCGGCGCCACGAGCAGGCGCTGACCGCGGTCGCCACCGAGCGACTGGCATCGATCCCGGGTGTCCACGTCTACGGCCCCGACGCCGCCCACCGCAGCGGCGTGGTGAGCTTCACCGTAGATGGAATCCACGCGCACGACCTCGCGACCATCCTCGATCAGGACGGCGTCTGTATCCGCGCGGGACATCATTGCGCGCAGCCGTTGTTGCGCCGGCTCGGGGTCGGCGCGACGGCACGCGCGTCGTTCTTCGTCTATAACGACCGTACCGATGTGGACGCATTGGTCGCCGGAGTGCGATCGGCACAAGCGCTGTTCCACGGGGCCGCCGCGTGACCGCCGGAGGCGCGGCGACACCCGCGTCGATCGACGCGGTGTACCAGGATCAGATCTTGGACCACTACCGGCATCCCCACGGCAAAGGGGCTCTCCCACATCCGGATGCGACGGCCACCGTGCGGAACCCGTTCTGCGGTGAAGAGGTGACGGTGTCCGTGATGGTGGATCGCAGTGGTGCCGAGACCCGGGTGCGCGACATCCAGTTCGTGGGTGATGGATGCTCGTTATCGCAGGCCTCGGCCTCGATGATGACGGACCTCGTCCGGGGTCGGACCGTCGCCGAAATCGCGGCGCTCGCCGATCGATTCACCGCGCTGCTCCGCGGTGATCCCGACGCGGCACGGGACGATCGATTGGGCCCGTTGCGTGCGTTCGCCGCGATGTCGCGGGTGCCGGCGCGGATCCCGTGCGCGCTGCTGGCGTGGGAGGGGCTGGGAAAGGCAATCGGCGGTTAGCCGCGGGCGGTCGGGGCGACCGATATGCCCGGAGTCGTCGCGAATGGCCCCTTCCCCGCGGGGCGCTAACTTCTCGCGGCCGCCAGTCGTCCTCCGGATAGCGCGGGAGGCAACGTGGAAAAGGTCATTGTCACCATTGGCGCCACCATTGGCGGTAGCGTCGGGTGGTGGATGGGAAGCGGCGTCGGGTTCATGACGGCATTCTTTATCAGCATCGTCGGAACCGGCGTCGGGATGTATTACAGCCGCCGGCTGGCGAAAAACATTCTGCCGTAGATTCTGCGACCCGGCGCGACCACGGCCCGCGGATGGCGCCGCGCGGTCAGCAGAGGTGCACCGCCATCGCCTTGAACGAGGCGTAGACCGACGCGCCCGGAGCGAGCGCGAGGTCGCGGGCCGATCGGGTGGTGAGCGCGGCGACGAGCGGCGTGCCGCCAATGTCCACCGTGACCCGAGTCAGCGCCCCCGTCGTCGCCAGTTCCACGATCCGGCCTTGGTACGAGTTGCGGGCCGACGACGCGGTCGCGGTGGACGAAAGCACCACCTCCTCGGCGCGAATCACCGCGTGCGCCGGCCCCGGCTCGGCCTCGCCAACGGCGACCATCGACAGTCCGCCCAGGGAGGTCCGGAACTCGAACGTTTGGTACGACACGCTCGGGGCACGGCGCTCGTCCGGGTCGAGCGTCGCCGGGTCCGCGCGAGTGAGGACTCCGGCGAAGACGTTTTCCGCTTCCAAGAACTCTGCGATGTAGGGAGACGCTGGCTTGCGAAACACCTCCTCGGGCGGCCCCGCCTGCAGGACGCGGCCCCCATCGAGCAGGATCGCGACGTCGCCGAGCAATCCCGCTTCCGCAAAATCGTGCGTGACCTGGAGCACGGTAAAACCCGCCTCGCGATGCAGCGCGCGTAGCTCCCGCCGAACGCTCGAGCGGCGGCGGGGGTCGAGTGCGCTGAACGGCTCGTCGAGCAACAGCACCGATGGTCGGCGGGCCAGTGCACGGGCGAGCGCGACGAGCTGCCGCTCTCCGCCGCTCAGGGACCGGACGTCGCGCGACCACAGGTCGTCGGCCCCAATGCGGCGACCGATCTCGCGAGCAAACGCGACATCGGTGGCACCGTAGGCGACATTCGCTTCGACCGACAAGTGAGGAAACAGGTATCCGTGTTGATAGACCAATCCCACGCCCCGTCCGTCGGGCGGAAGTCGAGTCGCGTCGCGGCCGTGGAGCCGAAGCGCGCCGCTGGTGATCGGTACGATTCCACCGATCGCCTCGAGCAGCGTCGTCTTGCCGGCGCCGGCGGGGCCGATCACGACGCCGTAGCCGGAGTCCGGCACCTCGAACGTCACGTCCGTCAGGCGGAACGAGCCCGCCTGTGCGGACAGGCAAGCGGCGGCGATCACAGGTCGGCCGGGCCTCGGTCGTGCCGCAGCGCACGAAGGAGTATCAGCGGAATCAACGCCAGAATGACGAGCACTGCCGCGACGGGCAGCGCTTCGCCAAGTCCGTAACTGGTGAACCGGTCGTAACTGAGGACGCTCGCGACTTTGGGGTTGTAGGTGAGAATCACGATCGCGCCGAACTCACTGATCGCGCGCGCCCACATGACCACCGCCGCGGCGACCAGACCGCGACGAGCAAGGGGGAGCGTCACCCGCCGGAAGGCGCGCCACGCCGGGTCGCCGAGCGTCCGGGCGACAGCCTCGTACCGCGGATCGACGCGCGCGAAGGCCTCCCGGGCCGCACTCAGATAGAGCGGCGCGGCGACGAAGAGCATGGCGCAGATGATCCCCGTGGCCGACCCCGTGATCCGGACCCCCACCGCGAGCAACGCAGCGCCGACCGGGCTCTGGCGACCGAGGGCCAGCAGCAGCGCGATACCGGCCACTGGGTGGGGGATGAGGATCGGCAGGTCGAGCGCCGCGGCGACGGCGGCGCGGCCCCGGAAGGCGCGCCGAGCGAGGAGGTAGGCGAGCGGAGTGCCACCCGCGATTCCGAGTGCGGTCGCGGCGGAGGCGGTTATCGCGGTCAGGACCAACGCATCGCGCAGCTCGACGTCGTGGCCAAGCTGCGCGATCCCCCGCAGCCCGGCGGTCGCCACGAGCTCGGCGACCGGCGCGGTAAGGAACAGCAGGAGGCAGGAGGCGGCGAGCGCCGTGACGACGCTCGCGACGCGGTACAAGCCTCGGTCAGCCATGATGGGCGGCCGTCGACGCGGCTCGGTACGTCGGCGCGCGGAATGTCGCGACGACACATGGGGGCGCCCTGCGAGACTCGCCACAGGGCTGGAGGCGGTCGCGCCCTCGGGTGTTCGCTCGGGTGTTCGCTCGGGTGTTCGCTCGGATGTTGCTCGGCCGGCGGTGCGCGGGCATGGCGCATATTATCGCCGCGTGGCCCGCCGCCGCGAGCACGGGGTTGGAGCCGTCGTCGGCCACTGCCAGTCCGGTTGTCGTGTCTCGAGACGCGCTGGAGGCGCGGGCTACTGCGCCCACGCAGCGGGGACGACGCAAGATGTGGCTGGCCCGCTGTGGTACGGCCGCGGCATCCCATGGGCCCGCTCGATCGCATACATTTCTGGAGTACGGAGCAGGCGCGGGCGGCATCCTAGCGATGACACCGTGGGCTGCATACGACGCAGCCCTTCCCCCCGCCTAGGACCCATGCCCGCCGCACTCGAGCTCTCGCACGTCACGAAGCGATTCGATGGCCACGTGGCGGTCCGGGATCTGTCCCTCACAGTGCCCACGGGCGTGGTCTATGGGCTGCTGGGTCCCAACGGCGCCGGNNGCGCGGCCTCTACAAGAAGATGCAGGTGCGGCGCGTGCTTCGATTCCTGGCCGAGCTCAAAGGAGTGCCTGGCCGGGTGGCGGACAAGCGGATCGACGAGTGGCTCGAACGGTTTGGGCTGGATACCGAGGCCCGCGATTGGGGCGACGCGAAGGTCGATGAGCTCTCGCGGGGCATGCAGCAGAAAGTGCAGTTCATTGGCACGCTCCTGCACGACCCCGAGCTGGTGATGCTGGATGAGCCCTTCAGCGGCCTCGACC
>PMAE01000065.1:0-98097 GCA_003152485.1 Gemmatimonadota bacterium
CCCCGATTCTTGACTTACGGTGTTTGTTCGGGTACCGTGTAAGCCCAGACAACGGGAGCGGACACGATGCAGAGCATGGGATTGGAGCAGAAGATCGACCTGTTAATGTCGATGGCGCTGGACGACCAGGAGGGAGTGCCACCGGGGCCGCGCGCGACGAGCAGCCACCACCAACGCGCGGGCGGCTGGAGAGACGGGACAGAACCCGCGGCCGACGAGCAGGCGCCATCGGCGCGCGGGTTGCCGCCGCGGCTCAGACACACCAAGGATGTCGGGGCGCTCCGGCCGCTCAACATTCGAAACGTGCGGACGGCGGGTGGCACGCGGACGACGCTGCTGCGGATACTGATGACCAACGCGTGCAGCTTCAACTGCCACTACTGCCCGATGCGCCGCGACCGCAACTTGCCGCGCACCTTGCTCAAGCCCGACGAGCTGGTCCGCATCTTCCTCGCGGCGCACGCCCGCGGGTGGTGTCAGGGGCTATTCATTACCACGGGGATCCCAGGACGCCCGGTCAAGGTGATGGATGATCTCATCCAGGTCCTGGCGCTCCTTCGGGAGCGACACGGGTTCCGCGGCTACATCCATGTCAAGATGGTCCCGGGCGCCGAGGACGCGCAGATCGAGCGGCTCACCGCACTCGCGAGTCGCGTGTCACTCAACCTCGAAGCGCCGTGTGGCGAGCATCTGACGCAGATCGCGCCGGAGAAGAATTTGGCGACGACGGTCGCCGCCCTCGAGCGCACACGCGCGCAGGTCCTTGCGGGCTGGGCCGAGGCACGGGCCGGACGGCCGCCCGACCGACTACTTCCCGGGGGCTCGGCCGGGATGACGATGCAGTTCGTCGTGGGCGCCACGAGCGACACCGACCGCACCATCCTTGGGACCGTGAGCGACCTCTACGCCGGAGGCGGGATCCACCACTCACAGTTCAGCGCGTTCCGGCCAATCCGAGAGACGCCGATGGAAGGAATGAAAGCCACACCAGCGCTGCGCGAACATCGCCTGTATCAGGCGGATCATCTGCTACGCCAATACGGGTTCGCGGCCGGCGAGATCGCGTACGACGACAACGGCAATCTTCCCCTCTCGGTCGACCCCAAGTGCGCGTGGGCGCTCGCCAATCCGGAGCGCTTTCCGGTCGAGATCCGGACCGCCTCCTATGAGGAACTGGTTCGCGTCCCGGGCATCGGACCGGGTACCGCCCGTCGCATCGTCGCAGAGCGCCGAACGGCGACGCTTCGGGGCCTCGCCGATCTTCGGAAACTCGGCGCGGTGACGACCCGGGCCGCCGGATTCCTAACCCTCGGCGGACGACGGTTGCAGAGCGTTCGATGGGCCGAGCAACTCGGCTTCTGGCGGCCCGAAGAGGAAACCGGCGCCTATCAATTGCAGTATGAAGTGAGCCCGGGGACGTTTCGGTAGCTTACGAGGTCGCCAGCGAGCGGTCGGCAGAGCTGGATCGCGGGCGGCGGTTGGCGAATGGCGGCGGACGGGTGTTGGTCGTCAATTTGTTGAATGAATACGGCCGACACCGACGGTGGCGTCGGGCGTGCCGTACCAAGCGTTCATTCGGCAATCGCGACCCGCTAACCGTCACCCGCTCGCTGCAGGCCGCCAGGCTCGAGGAGGTTCAATGGCTACGACCATCGCCCCGCCGGCGGGCACCGCGCCGGCGTCGGAGCGCGAGGCCCGGGACGTCGCGGAGGCCGCGCGTGAGACGGAATGGACACATCCGAGTTTCGTCCGCGAGCTGTTCCTCGGGCGGTACCGTCTCGACCTCATCCATCCTCACCCGCGGCCCGACGCCGAGGAGATGGCGCGAGCGCAGCCGTTTTTCGATAAGCTGCGTGCGCTGTTGGAGGGGATCGATTCCGACGAGATCGATCGCACGGGGCAGATCCCTGAAGACGTAGTCAACGCGCTACGCGCGATGGGAGCGTTCGGGATCAAGATCCCGACGGAATACGGGGGCCTGGGTCTCTCGCCGCTCGCCTATGTGCGTGCGATGGCCATGGTGACCTCGAAAGATGGGTCCCTCACCGCGCTGCTCTCGGCGTCGCAATCGATCGGCGTGCCGCAGCCGCTGGCGCTGTTCGGCACCGCCGAGCAGAAGCGCCGCTTCTTTCCCCGTCTGGCGAAGGGCGCGATCTCGGCGTTCGCGTTGACGGAGGTCGATGCGGGTTCGGATCCGGCGAACATGACGACCGCGGCCGTCCCCGTGGATGGCGGATCGCACTACGTGATCAACGGCGAAAAGCTGTGGTGCACCAATGGGACCGTGGCGGAGCTCTTCGTGGTCATGGCGCGGACGCCCGACAAAGTGGTGCGAGGTGCTCCGCGCAAGCAGATCACGGCGTTCATCGTCGAGCGGGACATGCCGGGCGTGGAGGTCGTGCACCGCCTGCGATTCATGGGACTCAAGGCGATCGAGAACGGTGTCATCCGATTCACCAATGTGCGGGTCCCTCGGGAGAACATCCTGTGGGGGGAAGGGAAGGGACTGAAGCTCGCGCTGACGACGCTCAATACGGGGCGGTTGACGCTACCCGCGAGCTGCGCCGGTGTTGGGAAAGTCATGCTCGAAGTTGCCCGCACCTGGTCGCGCGAACGCGTGCAGTGGGGACAGCCCATTGGCCGGCACGAGGCGGTCGCACACAAGATCGCGCGCATGGCCTCGACCACGTTCGCCATGGAGGCGGTGGCGGAACTCTCGACGCTGCTGTACCAGCGCGGCGGATACGACATCCGGCTCGAGGCCGCGATCGCGAAGCTGTACAACAGCGAGGCGGGCTGGCGGATCGTGGACGACACGTTGCAGATCCGCGGCGGGCGGGGCTACGAGATGGCGGAATCGCTGGCACGGCGCGGGGAGCGTCCGATCCCGATGGAGCGCGTGATGCGTGATTTCCGGATCAATCTGATCTTCGAGGGATCATCGGAGATCATGCGATTGTTCATTGCCCGCGAGGCGGTGGACCATCACATGCGCACCGCGTTTTCGTTGGTCGATCCCGATGCCTCGATGGGCGATCGGATGCGCGCGCTCGGGCGTGTGGCGCGGTTCTACCCGGCCTGGTATGCGGGCCGGCTTGTCGGCCGTGGTCAGTTGCCGAGTTACGGCGAGTTCGGCCGGCTGGCGCCGCACCTGCGGTACGCGGAGCGCACGACACGCCGGCTCGGTCGCGCGATCCTGCACGCGCTGGTGCGATTCGGTCCGAAGCTCGAACGGCGGCAAATGGTGTTATTCCGGGCGGTGGACATCGGCGCTGAGCTCTTCGCCATGTCGGCGGCCTGCGTGCGAGCCCAAATGTTGGCGGGGGACGGCCGCGCGGAGGCGGTCACGCTTGCGGATGTCTTCTGCCGTGAGGCGCGGGGCCGAATCGGACGGACATTCGAGCAACTCTTCGGCCCGGACGACGTCGCGCTCTCGCGTCTCGCGCGCCAGGTGTTGGACGGCGAGCACATGTGGCTGGAGGCGGGAATTGTGGGACTGACGGGCGGTGGGGCGGAGAAAGTAGAAAAGTAGAGGGTAGAAAGTCGGTTAGATGCCGACCGACCACTCGCTGCGCATCGTCATACGAGCGCGCGGAGGTTGGCGAGCCGGTCCGCCGCGGCTTCGAGGGTTTCGAGTTTCTTGCAGAAGGCGAAGCGCACGTAGCGGCTGCCGCTGGTGCGATCGTGATAGAAGCTGGAGCCCGGCACGGTCGCCACGCCTCCTTCGGATGTGAGCCAGGTCGCGAACTCGACATCGTTCATGTCGCTCAGCTCCGAGAAGTCGGCGAGGATGTAGTACGCACCTTCGGGAAGTGTGAACTGGAACCCCGCCGCGGTCAAAGCACGCGCGAGCAGGTCACGACGCACGCGGTAGTCGCGCGCGAGATGGTTGAAGTATTCGGCGTCGAACGCGTAGCCGACGGCGGCGGCGGCCTGGAGTGGCGCCGGCGCTCCCACCGTGAGGAAGTCGTGCACCTTGCGGATGGCGTTCGTGGTCTCGGGTGGGGCGACCGCGTAGCCGAGGCGCCACCCCGTGCAACTAAACGTCTTGGACAGGCTGGAGATCGTAACGGTGCGCTCGCGCATGCCGGGCCACGTCGCGATCGGGTGGTGGTGCCCGGCATAGGTGATGTACTCATACGGATCGTCGGTCAATACCATCACGTTGTGCTCAATGCACAGCGAGGCGATGAGGGTGATCTCATCGCGGGTGAAGACGCGGCCCGTCGGATTGTGTGGCGAGTTGAGGACGAAGGCGCGCGTCTTCGGGGTGAATGCGCGACGGAGTCGATCGGGATCCAGGGTCCACGACGGGGGCTCCAGCGGGACGAACACGGGGCGCGCGCCGGCGAGGATGCCGTCAGGTCCGTAGTTCTCGTAAAACGGCTCCGGGATGATCACTTCGTCGCCCGGATCCAGGAGTGCGAGGAACGTCGCCGCCATGGCCTCCGTGGCGCCGCAGGTCACGGTCACCTCGCGCTCGGGATCGATCTCGAGGTCGTACATCCGCCGGTACTTTTCGGCGATCGCGAGGCGCAGGACGGGACTGCCCCAGGTGATCGCGTACTGGTTGATGTCTCCCCGGATTGCGGCGCAGGCCGCTTCCTTCATGGGCTCCGGCATCGGGAAATCTGGGAAGCCCTGCGCCAGATTGATGGCGCCGTGCGCTTGGGCGACCCGCGTCATCTCGCGGATAACGGACTCGGAAAACGTGGCGGTTCGTTGCGACGGGCGCATGCAGTGTCTCCCCTTTGCTCTGGCGGTCAGCGATCTTTAGATAAGGTCACCCGTTCCCCGCCTCTGTGCTAGAGACCCAGTCGCCCAACACCCCAGTCGAGATCACCGACCCCGTCAACGCGCAGATCCTGGCCGTTTCCGAGGATCGGATCGCCGGGTTCCTCCGCGACCCATTTGCTGAGATCGCGGCGGAATCCGGGGTACCGGTGGCCCAGGTCCGGGAGCGGCTCCAGGCCATGCTGACCGCGGGGACGATTCGGAGGATCCGGCAGACGCTCATGGCGACGAATCTGGCGCCCGGGGCACTGATCGCGTGGCAGGTGCCGGCCGAACGTCTCGACGCGGCGTTCGAGGCAATGGTCCACGACGACCCGTTCTCCGGCCACGTGGTCATCAGATCGACCGACGCCGACACTCCGGGATCGGCATACCGATTGTGGACGACGCTGAAGGTGCCGCAGGGGTTCGCGATGGATCGGCACTGCGAGTTTCTGCGGCGCCGAGTGGGAGCCACGGCGTTTCGCATGATGCCGGCCAAATGCTTATTCGCGTTGGGCGTCGGGCACGTGCGCCGGAAAACGATCGAGCCCGGGAGTCGCGCCGATGAGCTGGGCCAGGTGATCGACACCCAACTCGTCGAGTTGTCGCCATTGGAGTGGCGTGTGCTGGAGCCGCTGAAGCGGGAATTCACGGCGGCGGAGGTGCGGGAGGATCCGTGGCGAAGTCGAGCCGACGACGCAGCGGTCACGGTGGACGAGTTCTGCCGGGTGGCCGCGGGGTTAGCCAAACGGGGCGTGATCGGCCGATTCTCGACGTTCTTGGAGCACGTCAAGCCGTCCCTCGCCGGAACGCGAGTGACGCGATACAACGCGCTCTTCCACTGGCGAGTGCCCGAAGGGCGGGAGATCGATGCGGGGCGCGAGGTCGGCCGCCACCACATCATCACCCACGCCTATTGGCGGGAAGGCGGCCCTGAGTTCCAGAACGTGAACGTGATGGCGGTCGCCCACGGCACGGACAAGCCGACGGTGCTCGCCCACAAGGCGGCGATCGACGGCCATCTCGCGGACGCCGGGATTCCGGTCGGGTACACCAACGTGTTCTGGGGTGGGCGGAGCGAGATCAAGCCCTCCGAGATCGCACCCTCCGTGTACGCGGAATGGAGCCGGAGGATGGGGATAGGGCAGTGAGGAAAGAAGAAGGCGGAGATCGTAAAAAATAGACAGTAGACAGTCGAGGAGGCATCCGGCGGGCTGGTCACCGCTGGGGCAACATCGGGCTGACTCAAACCGCCCCGGATCGTCATGTAGCCGTGGGGACGGCGAGGGCTGCGGGGCGTGAGTCCTGGGCCTATTCGCCCATGGTACCAGTCACTCCCAACCCTCCGGTCCAATCAAGACCCCCGAATCTGCCACCGGACCGCAGTACCGGTACCCTCCGTCCGTCAGTGTGTGGTGGCGCGCGGACGACGCGGCGCCGAGTATCGCGATTACGTGCGTCTTCCTTCTGGGGTACGTGGCCCTCCGGCTGTGCTGGCGGGGTGGGCCCACCGCAGAGGGCGCCGCCGCCTCGCTCTACTACCTGCCGGTGTATCTCGCTGCGGCGATCCTCTCCTGGCGGGCGTCGCGGCATCCGGCGCTGGGTCAGCGGACTCGGCGTGCCTGGATGCTGCTCGCCGGCGCCTCGATGTGCATCTTCGTCAGCGACGCGTGCCAGATCTACTACGAGGTCGTGATTGGCACGGAGCAGATGGGCGTCTGGGTCGATGGGATCTCGCTCATGGCCTACCCGCTGTGGGTGTGGGGCTTCATGGCGTTCCCCGCGGCGCCGCGCGAACGCAGTGAACGCGCGAAGTTCTGGCTCGATGTCGCCACCGTGCTCCTGGGCGGCGCGATGCTGTCCTGGTACATCGTCATGCGGCCGACCGCGGCCGGCGCCCGGACGGACCTGGCGACACTCCTACTATCGCTGGCCTATCCCGTCGGCGATCTCGTGCTGCTGCTGGGCGCGGCGACCATTCTTGCGCGGTCACCGGCTGAGAGTTCACGTCGGGCGCTGCATCTCCTCATCGGCGCCGCGGTGCTGCAATTCGTGGCCGACCTGGCGTACGGTCACATGCGCTTGGCCGGGAGCTATCGGGCCGGCGATTCGATCGATGCCGTCTGGCTCGCGAGCGGCGCGTTGTTCGCCTTGGCGGCTCGGGTCCAGTGGGTCGTGGCCTCACGTCCCCACGTCGTCAAAGATGTCGACACGGGCAAAGTCCCACGCGTGCGGATTCTCCCCTACGCATCGGTCGCCGCCGGTGTTGGACTGTTGTTGTTCGTATCGCATCCCGTCTGGGGGCAGGAACTCGGTCAGGTCATCCTTGGCACGCTCGGGCTCACCGCCCTCGTGGTCGGCCGTCAAATCGTCGCCGCGCGCGACAACGCCCGCCTGGTGACGGAGCGCGTGCGTCAGGACGCGCGGTTCCGGTCGTTGGTGCAAAACGCGTCCGACTTGGTGACCGTCGTGGACGCCACGCACCACGTCGTGTTCCAGAGTTCGTCGGTGGCGCGGTTGTTCGGCCACCAGCCATCGGAATTGGAGGGCGTTCCCCTCGCGGAACTCGCCCATCCGGATGACGTCGCCGCAATCCAGGTCTTCCTCCAGCGTACGGTCGCCGGCGCCGGTGCGCTCGTGCCGCTCCAGTGGCGAATGTGGCATCGCGACGGGACGTGGCGGGCCGTCGAGAGCATCGGCATGAGCTTGCTGCACGATTCATCCGTGCGTGGCGTGGTACTCAACACGCGCGACGTGAGCGAGCGGACGGCACTCGAGGCTCAGCTCACGCACCAGGCGTTCCACGACCCGTTGACTGGACTGGCCAACCGTGCGCTACTCCGCGACCGCGCCGATCACGCGCTCACGCGTGCGACTCGACGGGGCCAGCCTCCGCTCGCGCTCCTGTTTCTCGATCTCGACAACTTCAAGACCGTCAACGACAGCCTCGGCCACAGCGCGGGCGACGCGCTGCTCGAGGAGGCCGCGCGGCGGTTGCTCGCCTGCGTCCGCGCATCCGACACGGTGGCGCGACTGGGCGGCGACGAGTTCGCGGTCTTCGTCGAGGATCCCGCCGACGACGGCGGATGCACGCTGGTCGCGGAACGCATCGTCACGTCTCTCGCACGGCCGTTCACGATCGCGGGCCGGGAAGTGTTCATCGGCGCGAGCCTGGGGATCGCCACGGCCCTCGACGGTGATGGGGCCGACGACCTGCTCCGCAACGCCGACGTCGCGATGTACATGGCGAAGACGCGGGGCAAGGGCCGCTACGAGCGGTTCGCGCCTGAGATGCACGCCATGGCGTTGGAGCGCATCGAGCTCGAAACCGACCTCCGTCACGCGATCGAGCACCAGCAGCTCGTGCTGCACTACCAGCCGATCGTGATCCTCGAGACGGGTGACATCACGGGCCTCGAAGCGCTGGTCCGGTGGCAGCACCCGAGTCGTGGACTGTTGCCGCCAGCGCAGTTCATCGGCCTGGCCGAAGAGACGGGACTGATCCTCCCGCTGGGCGCGTGGGTGTTGCGCACGGCGTGCCATCAGGCCGAGCAGTGGCGCAAGCGGCGCGGTGCCGCGGCGCCGCTGGCGATCACGGTCAACGTGTCGGGGCGTCAGCTCCAGAGCCCACAGTTCATCGACGAAGTGCGGAGCGCGCTGGCCGATTCCGGGCTCGAGCCACACGCGCTCATTCTGGAGCTGACGGAGAGCGTGCTCACCGACCAGACCGAAACGGTCCTGGCCACGCTGCGCGCGCTGAAGGCCGTCGGCATCCGGCTGGCGATCGACGATTTCGGCACCGGCTACTCGTCACTCAGCTATCTCGAGCGGTTCCCGATCGACATCCTCAAGATCGCGAAGCCGTTTGTGGACGAGGTGACAGAGGGGACCAATGGCACGAATGGGCGGGCTCTCGCGCAAGCGGTAATCACGTTGGGCACGACGCTCGCCGTCCGCACGATCGCGGAGGGCATCGAGATGCCGCAGCAGCTCGCGCGGCTCCAGGAGTTGGGATGCGACCTCGGCCAGGGCTTCCACTTCTCCCGCCCGGTTCCGTCGGCGGAGCTCGAAGCGCTGCTCTTCGGAGACACGCAGCGGGCGTCCAACGGCGCATCCGGGAATGGTCGGGCGCGCGTAGCGACGACCAGCAATGTGGGGGGAGGGCTGTAATAGAGAACGAGAGTCGAGAGTCGACAACCGTAAAAAGAACGAGAGTCGAAAGTCGAAAGTCGAAAGTCGACAACTACGATGCGGGGCCGGTGCAGTGTACTGCAGCCGGCCCCACGCTTATTAGCTGCTAACTGCTAACTGCTAGCTGCTAGTTGCGTGCGGCTGTCCGCTAGTCTCCGGCGGGCGCGGGGGTCGGTGATCGGGCAGGCGCGGTTGGTGCGCCAGCGCGGGCGGCGTTGCGAGCGCGGCGGCGCTCGGCGCGGGATTCGAACCACGTCTGGAGCTCGTCGAGGTACGTGTAGAATACGGGCGTAACGTAGAGGGTCACGGCTTGCGAGAAGGCGAGTCCGCCCACGACGGCGACGCCGAGTGGGCGTCGGGTCGCCGAGCCGGCGCCGAAACCGAGTGCGATCGGGAGCGCGCCCATGAGGGCAGCCATCGTCGTCATCATGATCGGCCGGAACCGCACGCTGCTCGCCTCGAGGATCGCCTGCTCGGGCGTCTTGCCCCCCGCGCGCTCGGACTCGATCGCGAAGTCGATCATCATGATCGCGTTCTTCTTCACGATACCGATCAGCATGATGATGCCGACCAAGCCGTACATATCGAGGTCGAGGCCGCAGATCAGGAGCGTCAGGAGCGCGCCGAACGCCGCGAATGGCAGTCCCGACAGAATCGTGAGCGGGTGGATGAAGCTTTCATACAGCACGCCGAGGATGAGGTAGATCACGAACACGGCGAGCCCGATCAGGATCAGCAGGTTCTGCTGCGTCGTCTCGTACGCCGCCGCGGTGCCGGTGAATGCGGCGCCGATGCTCGACGGCATCGTCTTCGCGGCCGCTTGCTGAATCGCCTTGATTGCGGAGCCGAGTGACGCGCCCGGCGCGAGATCGAACGAGATGGTGATCGACGGCAACTGGCCGGAGTGATTGACGGTTACCGGACCGACGTCGTTGTGAAACGACGCGACGGCACTGAGAGGGACGAGGGCCGCGCCGGTACTGGGCGCGACACTGGTGCCCACGTTGCCGGGGGTCGCCGCGCCGCTTCCCGCGCCCGACGTGTTCGGCCGCAGCCAGAGCGATCCGAGCGATGCGATGTCCTGCTGGTACTGCGGCAGGACCTCCATGACGACCCAGTACTCATTCGTCGGGGTATAGATGGTCGATACCTGGCGCTGCCCGAACGCATCGTACAGTGTGTTCTCGATCTCGGCGGCCGTGACGCCAAGCTCGCCCGCGTGGTCACGGTCGATGTCGATCGTGACTTGCGGATTCTCGATCAACAGATCGCTGGTCACGTCGGTGAGCGTCGGGATCTGCCGCATCTGCGCTTCCAGTTTCACGGCCGACTGGTTGAGCAGAGTGATGTTCCCACTCTGCAGCGTGTACTGGTAGAGGCTCTTCGACTGGAGCCCGCCGATCTCGATGGCGGGTGGATTCTGGATGAAGACGGTCAGGCCAGGTACGCCCAACACATTCTTCGATATATCGCGCGCAATCTGGTCCGCCGACCGATGACGGTTCCCGATCGGAGTGAGGTCGATGGTAAGCTGTCCCTGATTGGCCGCGGCAAGCGTGCCGACCGAGGAGGTCACCGCACGGACATCGGGGTCGCGGCGGATGATGTCCACCACTTCCTGCTGATGGGCGACGAGTCCGTCGTACGACACCCCCTGTGCGGCCTCGGTCGTTCCAAGCAGCTGGCCGGTGTCGTCGCTTGGGAACAGTCCCTTGGGGATGACAGAGAAGAGGACAGCGGTGGCGACGAGGATGCCGGCTGAGAACACGAGCGTTGCGCCCCGCCGCTGCATCACCCAGAGGAGACTGCGCTCGTAGCCGTGCAGGAACCACTCAAACCCGCGCTCCGTGGCATTGTACAGCCGACCGTGCTTCTCGCCCTGGTGCGAGCGGAGAAAGAGGCTGCTGAGCATCGGTGTCAGGGTCAGCGACACGAATCCGGATACGAGGATCGAGACGCCGATGGTGACCGCGAACTCGTGGAACAACTTCCCGATGATCCCACCCATGAACAGGATGGGGATGAATACCGCTGAGAGCGACAGCGTCATCGACAGAATCGTGAATCCCACCTCCGCGGCGCCATCGATCGCCGCCTGGAGCCGCGGCTTTCCCATCTCCAAGTGCCGGACGATGTTCTCCAGCATGACGATGGCGTCGTCGACCACGAACCCGACGGCCAGCGTGAGCGCCATCAGCGAGAGGTTGTCCAGGCTGTAGTTCAGGAGATACATCACCGAGAACGTCCCGATAATCGACATCGGGAGCGCCAAGCTCGGGATCACGGTGGCCGACATGTTTCGGAGGAACACAAAGATCACGAGCACCACGAGCACCAGCGTCAGGAGGAGCGTGAACTTCACGTCGTTGACCGACTCCTGGATGCTGGTGGACCGATCGTACAGGGTCGTCACGTGCACCGACGGCGGGATATCGGTCCCCAGTTTAATGAGCGCCGCCTTGATACGGTTGGCCACGAGCACTGTATTGGTGCCGGGCTGCCGTTGGATTTCGAGGACGATCGCGCGCTGATTGCCCAGCCAGCTCGCGGTCTTGTTGTTCTGAACGTTGTCCGTGACTTGGCCGACATCGCTCAGATGGACCGGCGCGCCGTTCCGATACGCGACGATCATGTCCGCGAACTCACCTGCGTTGTCTAACTGCCCGGTGGCCTGGATGGTCAGGGCGGTCTTGCTGCCCCAGAGGATACCGGTGGCATAATTGACGTTCTGCCCGCTGATGGCCTGGTTGATGTCTTCGAGACCCAGTCCGCGCGACGCGAGCTGGGACGGGTCGAGCTGGATGCGCACCGCGTACTTCTGTGTTCCTTCGACCAGCACCTGGGCGACACCGCCGACCATCGACAGCCGTTGAGCGAGCGTGACCTCGCCGAACTCGTCGAGTGTGGAGAGGGGGACCACATCCGATGTCAGCGCAAGAGTGAGGATGGGCGCGTCCGCCGGATTCGTCTTCTGATACGAGGGCGGCAGGATCCCCTGGGGGAGGGTCCGCTCGGTCTGGGTAATGGCCGCCTGCACGTCCTGGGCGGCGGCATCGATGTTCCGGTCGAGAGAGAACTGCACGACGATCTGCGTTTCGCCGAGGCTCGACGTCGATGTCATGTTGTCGATGCCGGCGATCGTCGAGAACTGCTTTTCGAGCGGGGTGGCGACGGTGGCCGCCATCGTCGCGGGGCTGGCGCCGGGCAACTGAGCCGTCACCGTGATCGTCGGATAGTCGACGTTGGGCAGGTCGCTGACGGGGAGCTGTCGGTAGGCGACGATGCCGAAGAACAAGATGCCCACCATGACGAGCGTGGTCATCACCGGACGCTTGATGAAGAGTGTGGTGAAATTCATGGGGCAGTAGTCAGGAAGCGGTCGCCGGTGTCAGACACGCCGACAGTGCTCGAGCGCCGCCGGTTGCGCCGGGCGCGATACGAGGGGGTGTGCATATCAGTCGCCCATCGCCGGCACCGGGACGGGGACGCCGACCGGGGCGTCCAGCTCGGGCGCGGCACTCCGACGTGTGGAGAATTTGCGGACCATCCATGCTTGCAGCTCGTCCAGGTACGTATAGAAGACCGGCGTCACGTACAGCGTCACGATCTGCGAGAAGGCGAGGCCGCCGACGACCGTCACCCCCAGCGGGCGACGCGAGGCGCCGGTGGCACCGATACCGATCGCGATTGGCAGGGTGCCGGCGATCGCTGCGACGGTCGTCATCATGATGGGACGAAATCGGACACTCGCCGCCTGCAGGATCGCCTGTTCAGGGGTCGTGTGCCCCGCCCGTTCGGCGGCAATCGCGAAGTCGATCATCATGATGGCGTTCTTCTTCACGATGCCGATCAGCATGATGATGCCGACATACGCGTACACATCGAGCTCGACCCGCGTGACGAACAGTGCGAGGAGTGCGCCAAACGTGGCGAAGGGGAGCCCGGTGAGAATCGTGATCGGGTGGACGAAGCTCTCGTAGAGAATGCCGAGGATGATGTAGATCACGAAGATCGTGACCACGAGCAGGACGCCGAGATTACTCTCCGAGCTCTGGAACGCCTGGGCCTGCCCTGAGAACCCATACGTGATGCTGGCCGGCAACGTCTGCCGGGCCACGGCGTCGACCTGCGTGACGACGGCGCCGAGGTTTCCGTTCGGGGGGATGTTGAACGAGACCGTCACCGAGGGAACCTGTCCGGAATGGTTGACGGTGGTCGGTGTCACGGTGCGGATGAGCGTCGCGATATTCGAGAGCGGCGTGAGCTGTCCTGAGCTCGTCCGGATGTACAGATTCTCGAGATCCGACATGTCCTTCTGCGCGTTGGGTAGCACTTCCATCACCACCCAGTACTCGTTGGTCGCCGTGTAGATGGTGGACGCTTGCTGCTCGTTGTAGGCTTCGGCGAGCGTGTTCTCCATCGACTGAGGCGTGATACCCAGCGATCCGGCGCGCTGGCGATCGATCTGTACGAGCACGGTGGGATTGGTATTCAGCAAGTCGGTGGTGACATCGGTGACCGTCTTCATCTTGCGCAGCTCGGCGACCAGCGTCGCGGCGGCGCTATAGAGGTCATTGATGTCGCTGCCCTGGAGTGTGTACTGGTAGAGGGCTTTGGACGAGCGCCCGCCAATCCGGATGCTGGGCGGATTCTGGAGGTAGACCGCGAGCCCCGGGATGCCTGACAGCCGCTTCGTGATCTCGGCGACGCAGACATCGGCGGCCGGCCGCTTGGACGGATCCACCAGCGTGATGAACAGTGTGCCCTGATTGGTCGCGCCGGCGGTCCCATTGCCGCCGAGCGCCGACATGTATTTGAGGACGTAGGGGTCTTTGGAGAGCAGCGTCGTGGACTTCTCCTGCAGCCGGACCATCTCGTCCCACGACGTCCCCTGTGCGGCCTCGGTGGTCGCCATGAGCTGTCCCGTGTCATCCGGTGGGAAGAGTCCCTTGGGGACGAAATGGAACAGCACTCCGGTCAGCACCAGGATGAGGACTGAGAAAACGAGCGTCAGCGGGCGATGGCGCATCACCCAGCCAAGGCTTCGCTCATAGGCGTGGAGCGCGGCCTGGAAGGCTCGCTCGAACGCCGCGTAAAGACGGCCGTGCCCTGAGATGTGCTGTGGCTTGAGGAACCGGCTGCACAGCATGGGCGTCAGCGTCAACGACACGAACCCCGAGACCAGGATCGCCACCATGATCGTGACGGCGAACTCGTTGAACAGCTTGCCGATGATGCCGCCCATGAACAGCAGCGGAATGAAGACGGCGGCCAGCGAGAGCGTCATCGAGAGAATCGTGAAGCCGACTTCGCTCGCGCCCTTGAACGCGGCGTCCATCGGCGTCTCGCCCATCTCGATGTGGCGGACAATGTTTTCCAGCATGACGATCGCGTCGTCGACGACGAAGCCGACGGCGAGCGTGAGCGCCATCAGCGACAGGGTGTCGATGCTGAAATTGAGCATATACATCACCGAGAACGTGCCGACGACCGCCATGGGCAGCGCCAAGCTCGGGATGATCGTGGCCGTCAGGTTGCGCAGGAACAGGAAGATCACGATGACGACGAGCGCCAGCGCCAGCTCGAGTGAGAACTTCGTGTCGCTGACCGCGCGATCGATCGACACCGACCGATCATAGAGCGTATTGACGTGCACCGATTTGGGGAGCTCTTGCTCGATTTCCGCGAGCTCGGCTTTGACGGCGTTCGTGACGGCCACGGTGTTGGTGCCTGGCTGGCGTGTCACGGCGAGGATCACGGAGAGGTCGAGCGTCTTTCCGTCGAAGAACCACGCCGCGCCTTTGTTGTTCTGGACGTCATCGAGGACGGTGCCGAGATCCCCCAGGTGGATCGGCGCGCCGTTCTTGTATCCCACGACCATCTGCCGGAACTGCGCGGCGTTCGCCAGTTGGCCGGTCGCCATCACGGTCAGTGTCTTCTGCGGTCCGTAGATGACGCCCGTCGGCAGCATCACGTTCTGACTGTTGACCGCGCTCGCGACCTGATTGACCCCAATGCCGCGGGCCGCGAGCTGC
The DNA here is from genome assembly GCA_003152485.1 of Gemmatimonadota bacterium. Lineage (GTDB taxonomy): Bacteria > Gemmatimonadota > Gemmatimonadetes > Gemmatimonadales > Gemmatimonadaceae > Palsa-1248. The sequence continues at coordinate 15,003 of PMAE01000065.1, forward strand.
TTCGGATCGACCTGGATCCGGACCGCATACTTGTGGGCCCCGAACACGGAGACTTGGGCGACGCCATCGACCATCGACAGGCGCTGCGCGATCGTCGTCTCGCCGTATTCGTCGAGCGTCACGAGCGGGAGGCTGTGCGACGTGAGGGCAAAAAAGAGGATGGGCGCCGCGGCCGGGTTCTGCTTGCGGTAGGACGGCGGGATGATGTTCGACGGCAGGTTGATCAGCGCGCCAGAGATCGCGGCGTTGACGTCCTGGGCGGCGGCGTCGATGTTCCGATCGAGGGAAAATTGGAGCGTGATGGAGCTCGAGCTCTGCGCGCTCGTGGACGTGATGTTGTCGATGCCGGCGATGCTGGAGAACGATTTTTCGAGCGGCGTGGCGACGGTCGCGGCCATGGTCTCGGGGCTGGCGCNNGCTGGCGCCCGGCAGGCTGGCGTTGACCGAGATCGTCGGGAAGTCGACCGTGGGAAGGTCGCTGACCGAGAGCTTCGTGTAGGAGATGGCGCCAAACAGGAACACGCCGAGCATGACGAGCGTCGTCATGACCGGACGGCGGATGAAGACCGCGGTGAAATTCATCGGCGTCCCCGGACCTCGAGTGCGATCAGCTCGTGGTCCGCGGGTGGTTCGCGGCGACCGGCGCGGCGGTAGTGGATGGCGTCGCACCACCCCCGCCGGTCACGGCCCGGACATTCACCTTGGCGCCGTTCTGCAAACGGGACTGACCGTCGGTCACGACGTGCTCGCCTTCGGCGACCCCGCTGCTGATCACGTCCAGCGTGTCGGTCGAGCGCTGAATGACGACCGGCCGCTGCTGCGCGATGTTGGTCTTCGTGTCGATGACGAACACATACGTCCCCTGCTGTCCCGTCATCACGGCTTGAGGCGGCACGACAAGCGCGCCCTGTTGGACGAACAGGCGCAACACCGTGGCCACGTATTCGCCGGGCCACAACTCGCCCTTGGCGTTGGCAAACGTGGCCTTCAACAGGACGGTTCCCGTCGCGGTGTCGATCGCATTGTTGACGAACGACAGCGAGCCCGTGATGCCCGGGCCTGCGGCCTGGACGTCGGTGGCGGCTCCATAGACGCCGCCGCCGGGCGGTCCGCCGCCGGACGCGTCGTCGGTGGTCCCCGCCGCGACGGCCCCACTATCGGTCGCCGCGCCCGGTGCGCCGCCGGCGCCCGATCCGCCACCGGCGCTCGGACTGGCGCCGGCTCCTGACGACACGTTGGGTGGTCCGTTCGCCGCGGCGCCCGGGGCGCCTCCGCCATGTCGCCGGCCACTCTTGCCTGGCTGTGCCCCATTCGCGGGAGCGACGGCGGTACCGGCCGGGTTGTCGCCACTGGGATCGGCGCCCGTCGTCGGCTGCGCGCCGGCCGCGGGCGGCGTCGGTGTGCTTTGCTGCGACGCCACCTGATACACGGTTACGGTCAACGCACCGCCGGCGGAATACTTCTGGATATCCGAGAGGCTGATCGCCGGCACCGCGAACTGCACGAGAATCGGATGGATCTGATTGATCACCACGAGCGGTGTGGCTGCCGCACCGTGTACGAGGTTGCCCGTCCGCACGAGGAGGTTGCCCGTGCGACCCGCGATCGGTGCACGCACGGTGGTGTTATCGAGATTGAACTTCGCGCTGGCGAGCTGGGCGGCGTCGGACAGCACGGTCGCGGCGGCGGCCGCGGCGGTCATGCGTTCCTGGTCGGCCTGTTCCTTGGTGACGTAGTCTTTGACGACGAGCGAATCGTACCGACTGGCCTCGATGGTGGCGTACGCGGCCGAGGCACTATCGCGCGACACGTTCGCCTTGGCCTGGTTGTAGGCCGCCTCATACGGCCGGGCGTCGATCTGGAACAACACCTGGCCCTTCTCCACGTCCTGCCCTTCCTGGAAATTGACGCGAGTAATGATCCCATCGACTTGCGACGAGACGTTCGCCGTCTGCATCGGCGACACCGATCCATTGGCCGTGAGCGTGATCGGCACGGGCGCCCGACGCACGGTGGTCGTGGCGACCGGGATCACCGGTTTGGGGGGCGGTGCTTTCGCGCCGGTGCAGGCCGCGGTCGCGACGACCGCGGATGCGAGCAGGAATGGGACGGCGTGCCGCCCCGAATGTGCATGTCGCATGGTCATCGTGATGGTTGGGTCGTCGTCGAATCGCCCGCCAGATGAATGCGCGTTTCGCCGTGGAGACCGAGTATGCCCACGTCGTGCGACAGTTGGGCGAGGCTCGAGTACCATGTCCAGCGCGCCGAAGCTTGCTGTGAGCGGGCGCTGGCGAGCGCCGCTTCAGCGGTGAGAAGATCGAGGATGCTGCCGACGCCTTGCTTGTATTTGCCGATCTCGACGTCGTGCGATTCCTGCGCGCTCGAGAGCAAGTCGTCGGCCGATCGGACACGCGAGGTCGCGGTCTTCAGGTTGTAGTACGACGTGAACACCTGATACACCACGGCATCGCGCTGGAATTCGACGTTCGCCGCGCTGGCGTTTGCGAGTTCCCGCGCCTGCAGGACGTTATACGCATTCGTGAATCCCTGAAAGAGCGGGATCGAGACCCCGACCTGCGCCGAATACGAATTGCCATCGAGCGACGGCGTATCGAAGATCGCGCGGCTCGCGCTTCCACTCGCGAACAAGCTGGGGAGCCCCTGCCCTTTGACCACGCCGACGTTGGCGGCTGCTTCACGGGCCTGGGCACGAAACGACGCGAGATCGGGCCGCGACTGGACGGCCATCTCCACGAGACTGTCCACCGATTCGGTGATCCCTTGGACCGGGACGTTCGGCGGTTCCGGCGCGATGTCGTACGGCACCGTGGCAGGAAATCCCATGGCGACCGCCAACCCGCCACGAGTCGTCTGCACCGTGCCCTCGTCGGTTTCGTACGTGAGCTCGGCCTGCGACAGCGTCGTCTTCGCGATGAGGACGTCCGAGATCGTGGCCACGCCCGCGTCGTGTCGCGCTTGGGCGGCCGCCAGGTTGGTGCTGTCTTCCCGCACCGATTGCAGGTCCCCGTCACGGACCGCCTTGGCGGAATTGTAGCTGAAGTAGGCTTGCTCAACGGCAAGCACGACGCCCTGGATGGTGGAGTTGTGGGTGAAGGACGCCGAGAACGCGGTCTGGCGCGCCACCTCGATGGATGAGCTCTCCTCGAAATCGAACAGCAACCACGAGACAGACGCACTCGGCTCGAAGAGCGAGTGGTAGCCGCCGCCTTTGATCACCGTGCCGGTGCCCCCGCTACTCCCGCCCGTCGAACCGGTCGAGCCGCCGGTCCCCGTGCTCGTCCCGCCGGTGAGGGGCGCGGAGCCGGACGAGGACGAGCCCTCGCGCGCGGCGGTCCCTGACAACGTCACCTGGGGGAGATAGTGGCCGTACGCGGCGCCGATCGTGGCCCCGGCGGCCCGGGCCTGTGCATAGGACTGCCGGGTTTGCGGGTTATTGGTGAGCGCGATATCCACGACGTCCGGAAGCGTGAGATGAGCGACTCGCTGGGCGACGTCCGCCGGGATGTCCACTCGCGGAATCGAGTCCCGCGTAATCGCGCTGCGCGGCGGCTGCCAGAATGTGCTGGGCGAGGTCGGGGCGCTTGGCTTGCCGTCCACATTCGGCGGATTGTGGATGCATGCGGCTGGGACGGCCAGCACGAGGCTGGCCGCAGCGCATCGGATGAACGCGGCGATCCGTCGCCGGGCCCACGGAGCGCCCGGCGGGGGAGGGAAGTCAGCTATATGCACAAGAGGGTTACGCACGAAGCAGGGATAGTGCTTGAGTGGGAGTGTTCAACGGCAAGGGCAGTGCCCTCGGGCCGGGTAGCCGAGGGGCTCCGCAGCGGATCGGCTGGGGTGCCGCCCCTGAGGCGTACCTATCGCTTCCGGGCGTCGCCGTCGATGGCCCGCAGCTCGTCTGCGGCGCCGAGAACATACCCGATGTCGCGTGAGAGGGCGGACGCCTGCTCGGTGGCACTCGAGAATCCGTCGGCGCCGGCGTCCGACATGCGAAGCCGGAGCAGGTCGAGATAGAGCGTCTGAAGCAGGAGCGCGGCGCGGTCGAGCTGGGCGGCCATCGCGGCGCGGCGTTCCGCGAGCGCCGGACGCTGCTCGACCGGCGTATCGATATCGATCCGATGGAGTGCGGCGGCGAGACCGCCGACCTGCTCGGCGAGGCCATCGGCAGCGGCCGGCGCGTTTGGGACCGCCTCGAGGTTCTGCCCGTCGAGCTGCTTGACGAGTTCGTACACGCGATCCCGGTCCAGCGCGGCGCGTCGGACTTGGGCACCGAATGGTCCTGCCAGCACGGCCGCGGGCGCGAGTCGAGCGGCGGACGCATCGATCGGGTTGTAGCCGTTGGGGGGGTACACGACGCCCGGTGTGGCACCGCCGGCGTACATGCTGGCGGTTGCGGGCATCACACCACTGGCGAGCGCTTCGCGAGCCCGTTTGCCGAAGACATCTCCCATGGAGATGCCTTCCGCCCAGAGCCTGCCCGCGGACTTATGGACCTTGAGTCCCATCCCGAGCACCGGGAATATGGCCCAGATGAAATGCGGTGACGTCACCAGATTGATGGCCACGAGGAACGTCGCGGTACCCGCATAGGACATCACCATGCCGCGAAACTTCCGGATCTTTACGATGCGCGGGTCGCTGTCGAGAAACCCGTCGTCGTGATCGTGGCGCTGGCGGTTTTTCAGCTCCTTGCGCTCACGTTTCGTCAGAGTGCGGCCGCTCGCGACCGCCTGGTCAATGGGGTCATACAGGTCGCGCACTGTCTGCTTGCTGCCTCGGACGTCGATCGGAGGCGCGAGTGGCGGCAACGACACGTATGTGGGGGGCGGCAGCGGGCGCGGGGCGAGCCGCGGATCTGGGGGCGACGGCCACGACGGCGGACCGATCGGCTGGGGCGAGAGCGGCGTCGCGAGTCCTGGCGATGCGAATCCTGGCGATGCGGATCCCGAGACCGAGTCGGGATAGGGGGAGGGCCCGGAGTTCGACGCCGTGCTGTTGGCACCGCTATCCAGCGCCGCCAGGAAGGCATTCGCGTCGCTGAACCGCGCCGACGCATCCTTTGCCAGCAGTCGCATCACCGCCGCGGCGACACCCTCCGGTACCGACGGGCATCGCTGGCGCAGCGGGACCGGGGCCTCCGAGAGCTGCTTCACGAGCAGCGACGCGGTATTGCCACCGGAAAACGGCAGGGAGCCGCACAGCATCTGATAGGCGACGACGCCGAGCGAATAGAGATCGCTCCGGCCATCCACTTCGCGATCACCCGCGCATTGCTCGGGGCTCATGTATGCCGGCGTGCCAATTGCGACGCCGGTTGCGGTCAGCCGTGAATCGCCGCTCGATGTGACGGCGCGCGCGATGCCGAAATCCGTGACGAGCGCGCGGGTGCCGTCGATCGAGAGCAGGATGTTATCGGGCTTGATATCGCGGTGGATCACCCCGTGCGAATGCGCATAGGCCAGGGCGGCGCCGACGTCACGCAGGATGCCCATCGCGATCGGCACCGGCATCGGTCCCCCAGTGGCCTTGAGCCGCTGGGCCAACGTCTGGCCTTCGATATAGGCCATCACGAAGAACACCAACCCGTCGCGTTCGTCTACGGTGTAGATCGGGACGATGTTCGGATGCGACAGTTGCGCCGCGGTCTCGGCCTCTTGCAGGAACCGCCTCCGGATATCAGACCGGAACGCGAGATCCGGAGGCAACAGCTTGACCGCAACCGGTCGCTTGAGGCGCCGGTCTATCGCCCGATACACGATCCCCATGCCGCCGCGACCGATCTCACGATCGAGGTCATAGGTCGGCGCCAGCACGCGTGTGACGCGAGCGGTGAGGGCGGCCTCGGGGGTCAGCGCCGCATCAGCGTCCGAAGCACCGGCGACGTCAGACATCGAATCGCGCGGGAGTAATAGGCGGCAATGGGCGCGTCAGGACGGACTCAGGCACTCGGCGGACAGGCGAGGGGCGACATCTCAAGCTCAAGCGATCGGAGTTAACCACAATAGTCTAGCCGCTCGCGAGTCGGGCAGACAGGCGGTGGTCGCTAAAGCGGTGGCGGCGACGCGACGGTCGGTCGATAGGCACTACAGCGAATCGGTACCGAAGGTTTCGGACGCCGGAAACGTTTGGCGCGGAGTGGCGCTAGGCCGTGGCCGAAGGCGGAATCCGGCCGCCCGGAGATCCAGGGTGACGGGCCCCGGCTGTGGATCGTATCCCAAGCAACACCGACGGGGCAATCGTTTTCGTGGCGACAGCACCAATGAAGAAACCAGCGCCGGAGCCCGAGTCCGGTTCCGCACCTGCCTTCGGGCCCCCTCAGGAACTGGTGGCCCCGCCGCGGCACGCGACGATGCCGGAGTTCCTCTCCAAGAAGGCGGCGAAGTCGGCCAAAGCCAAGAAGAGGACACCGTCGGTCGTCTGGCCTCGGGTCTGGCAGGCGCTCCGGCACCCGTCGTTTGTCTGGCTGGCGGCCGCGGCCACCCTGATGGTGCTGGTCGGCGTCGTGTACTTGGGGAAGCTGGTCATCGGAACCCCCGGATACGCGATCAACCAAGTAGAGCTAGCAATACGACAGCATAACGGCACCAAGCTGGCATATTATGCCGATGGAGTCGGAATTGTTGCACAAGTGGTCGATGAGACAACAGATTGGCTCGTCGCGCACCGAGGGATGGGCGCTATCTTGGGACTCGACGGCGTGGCCGAGGCGCGCGGGAAGCGGGAGAAGGTGCAGGCGGCAAAAGTGGCCATGACTGACAAGCTCAACCGTGAGATTGGGACGGCGTTGATCAGTCACCAACGCGACACCATTGGTATCGCCCAGCAGGTCGTATTGGCGCTCAGCGCACTGCCGCCGGTGGCGAAAATTGCGGGCGACGACCATTTCGACGTCAGGGCGGTTAGCCAGCCCGTGGTGCATGGCGAGATCGCGGAGCTTGCCGTCACGCTCCAGTATCGGGAGCTGCAAGTCGACATTCCGATGGGGATCGTCATGCAGCGCCAGGGTCGGCGGTGGCGGGTCGTGGCGCTGAATGGGCTCACGGAGGCGCTCGACGTCGTGAACCGGGCCCAGGTCGAGCGGCTGGCCATCGACAATCGATCGATCAGCCAACGGATCGCCGCGACGGTGGAGGTCGGCACTCCCTCGGTCGTGCGGAAGGCCCATGGTTGGAAACGCACCACCTACCTCTTGCAGGTCCCCCTCACGAATCGCTCCTCCGATACGGTGATCGGCGTCATGCTGGGACTCGGCACCCGGACGACGGGTGGCCCACAGGCGATGGAGCTCGAAGTCCAGCATCCGATCGCGGGAGGGGCGACGTCGAGCGAGGTATGGCAATTCGATGAGTTGTCCGCCGCGCATTCCGCGGTGGCGACCATACTCGCGCACCCCGATCGCCTGGTGGTGCATGTCCGCGACCTCGTGATCGACTCAGCGGGTCACGCCGACACCATGCGCGTCGTCGCGAGGTCCGGCAGCGGGCAGTAGGTCGGCTACTGGACGACCAACCGGCGCCCTACGCCGCCGGGATGGTGAGCTGGACGTGATCGCCTGGGCTCACCGTGATCTCATCGCTGACTGGCGCGCGGGAGCCGCCGATCGGATCCGCGATGAAGCGGAGCTGAGTGGCGGGCGTATTGACGACCGCGCGGGGGATCACGAACTGGACGGTGGCGTTGCCGGTGGCGAGCCCCAGACGGATGCGCTGCCCGCTTTGCACGACGTATATGGTCATGTCCGGGAAGCCCTGATTCATGACATCCAGAGTCGTGGGCTCCTGGACCTCGGCTTGGTCGTCGTCGTTCTGTGGTTGCGGGCCATTGTGACAGGCGACCGGCGCCACGAGCAGTCCAGCGAGCGCAGCGGTCGTGATCACCCGTGAGAGATGCGCCGAGAGATGCGCCGTTCCGCGCCGCGTCGATCTGGACATGGGTACCTCGAGGAGACCGCTCGTCGCCACCCGCAACCGTTCGCCACTATGAAGATGTCTTGCCCGACTGGCGGAAGCCAGCAGCGTGCGCGGAGAGCTGAGGATTCCCGGCAGTGGCACCGCCGTGTACTGTACTGCGCATGCGGCCATCTCCCGTCGTCTCCGGCAGTCGAGTTTCACTCCAGGCTCGCGACGCCGGCGCCCCGCCAGGATTGCCACGTGACCTCGCCGCAGCGACCGACCCGTTGCTGCAACGGCTGGGCGAGCTGCAAGCGGCGATCTACGCCGAGGCGAAGCGGGCGCTGCTGGTCGTGATCCAGGGGCGCGACGCATCCGGGAAGGACGCGACGATCAAAGCGGTGTGTAGTGCGTTCAATCCACAGGGCTGTGACGTCCGAAGCTTCGGCGTCCCGACTCCGACCGAGCTGACACACGACTATCTGTGGCGTGTGCATGCCGTGATGCCACCGTCGCGGATGATCGGCATCTTCAATCGGGCACACTATGAGGACGTGCTCGCTGCCCGCGTCCATCGGTTGGTGCCGCGGTCGGTCTGGCAGGCGCGCTACCGGCAGATCAACGAATTCGAGCGGACGCTCACCGAGAGCGGCACGGCGATCGTCAAGATCTGTCTTCACGTTTCGAAGAAAGAGCAGCGCCGGCGGTTGTTGGAGCGGCTGAAGAACCCGCACAAGAATTGGAAGGTCTCCGACAGCGACCTGGACGATCGGGCGCGGTGGCACGACTACACGATTGCTTACCGGGACATGCTCTCCAAATGCAGCACCCGATGGGCGCCCTGGCACGTGGTCCCGGCTGACGACCGGCACGCGCGTAACTACATGGTCGCCGGTGTCCTGGTCGCCGCGCTCGAGCGGATGGCGCCCCGGTATCCCTTGGCGGACCGCACGCTTCTCGCTCGCGTCAAGAAGCTCGCCTGATCCGAATCTCCCACTACTTTTCTCGCGTGGCAACTGGTCTTCCCCCGGAGAAACCGCGCGGTCTGGTGTCACGTCTCTTCGCGCGTCCGGGTGACGGGCGGTGGCGTGTCGGGAGCGGGGCGGACGCGGAGCGATTCGCGGGCCCCATTCGTGGCGAGCTCCTCGGAGCCGAAGGCCTCGCCGAGCAAGCGCGCGCACTGGCGCGGCGGCAGCGGGTGGTGCCGTCGACGTCGCGCGCCGGCTCGTTGGCGCGGGGACAACGACCGCTGCTACAACGGCTCGAGCAGACGCGGCGCATCCTGGAATCCGCCCGCGCGTCGCTCGCGGCGGCAGTCGATCAAGGTGGCGACGTCAGCGCGTCGGGTGAATGGCTGCTCGACAACTTCTACGTCGTTCAGGAGCACCTTCGCGAGATCCGGGCGAGCATGCCCCGCGGATACTACCAGGAGCTACCCAAGCTCGCGGCGGGGACGTTGGCCGGATACCCACGCGTCTACGAAGTCGCCATCGGATTGATCGGGCACTCCGAAGGGCACGTGGACATGGACAACGTCCAGCTCTTCGTACGCGAGTTCCAGCGGGGCGCGACGCTCACGACGGGGGAATTGTGGGCGGTGCCGACCATGCTCCGGCTCGGGTTGATGGAGAACATCCGGCGGATGGCGTTGCGGACGGTGCAGCGGCTCGAAGAAGTCGAAGCCGCCGACCGGTGGGCACAGCGGCTGCGCGACGCGAGTGACGAGGGCCCGGCGCCGTTGGCGACTGTGCTCGCGGGATTCGTCAGCGGCCACCCTCCGCTGTCCCCGACGTTCGTCGCGCGGTTTCTGCAACAGCTCCGGACCTACCAGACGAATTTCACGCCGCTTGTGTGGCTGGAACAGTGGATCGCCGAAGACAGTCTGAGCGCGGAGGACGCGATCGCGCGGTCGAATCAACGACAGGCGCTGACGCAGGTGATGATGGCCAACAGCATCACCAGTCTGCGGACGATCGCTCGGCTCGACTGGTCGGAGTTCGTCGAAGTCTCGAGTGCCGTCGAGGCGGTGCTGCGACGGGACCCGACGAGCGATTACGGGCGGATGACCTTTGGCACCCGCGACCTGTACCGGCACGTGGTGGAGGACATCGCCAAGGGGACGGGGCTGGAAGAGCGGGAGGTCGCGCAACGCGCGCTGGACCTCGCGCAACGCGCATCGGTCGCGCCGGCGGCGGCAGGCGTGGCCGATGGCGTGCTCGATGGTATGGCGGACGGCCGCGCGGCGCACATCGGACACTACCTCATTGGCGACGGGCGGGCGCTACTCGAAGCCGCGGCGCGGTTTCGTCCGCCGTGGCCGCTCGCGCTGCACCGGTGGACACTGGCCCACGCCGATGCCGTTTATTTCGGCGGCATCACGGTCGTGACGATCCTGCTGCTCGCCGTCACGTTCCTGCTGCTCGGACCCCTGGGACTGACCGCGCAGTGGATCGTCCTGGCGTTCGCGGTCATCCCGGCCAACGACATCGCGATCAACATCATTCATCAGTTGATCACGCTGTTCCTCCCGCCGCGGATCCTGGCCAAGCTCGATCTCGAGGAGGTCGGCATCCCGGCTGCCGCGCGGACGGCAGTCGTCGTGCCGACGCTGCTGGGTAGCGTGGATGCCGTCAGAGAAGCGTTGGAACACCTCGAAGTGCAGTTCCTGGCCAATCGCGACGCTCATCTGCACTTCGCGCTACTCAGCGACTTTACCGACGCGCCGGCGCCGACCCGCGAGGGTGATGGCGCGATCCTCGACACCGCCGTGCGCGGGATCCACTCGCTGAACGCGCGGTATCCCGCAGAGGTGGGCGAAGGAGACGCGTTCCTGCTGTTCCACCGGCCCCGGCTCTGGAACCCGACGCAAGGCGCGTGGATGGGATGGGAGCGCAAGCGTGGCAAGTTGGCGCAGTTCAACCGGTATCTGCGGGGCGGGGCCCGGGACGCGTTCTCGATCGTGGCCGGCGACGTGCGGACACTGGGCGAGGTGCGGTACGTCATCACGCTGGATTCCGACACCGTGCTGCCGCGCGCCGCGGCTGCCACGCTCGTGGGGGCGATGGCGCATCCCCTCAACCGGGCGATCTACGACCCGTCCAGCGGGCGGGTGGTTCGGGGATACGGGATTCTCCAGCCGCGGATCGGCATCACGCTCACGAGCGCGAGCCGGTCGAGATTCGCGGCCATGTACTCGGGGCACCCGGGCGTCGATCCCTATACGACGGCGGTGTCGGACGTCTACCAGGATCTCTACGGCGAGGGGAGCTACACCGGCAAGGGGATCTACGACGTCGACGCGTTCGAGCTCGCCACGCACGGTCGCTTCCCCGAGAACACGCTGCTCAGTCACGACCTCATCGAGGGCGCGTATTCCCGGGCCGCGCTGGCCACCGACATCGAGCTGTACGACGACTATCCGACGCGGTACCTGACGTTCACGCGGCGCAAGCACCGTTGGATTCGCGGCGACTGGCAGCTCCTGCGATGGTTGGGCGGTCGCGTACCCGGGCCGGACGGCGCGGAGCCCAATCGCCTGTCCGCGATCTCCCGGTGGAAGATCCTCGACAATCTGCGGCGAAGCCTCGTCGAGATTGCGCAGCTCACGCTACTCGTCGCGGGCTGGATGTTTCTGCCCGGGACGCCGCTCGTGTGGACGGCATTGGTATTGGCGGGCATCGCGTCGCAGTGGGGGTTCTCGATCGCGTTGGGCCTGGTCCGGCTGCCCGGTGACAAGTCATGGCGGGCCTACTACTGGTCGATCGGACGCGACGCGGTGACGAGCGCGCAGCAATTCGCGCTCAGTATCGTGTTCCTCCCGCACCAGGCGGCCGTGTCGGCGGACGCGATCGTGCGGACGCTCTGGCGGTTGTTCGTCACCCGTCGCCACCTCCTCGAGTGGCAGACTGCGTCGCAGGTCGAGCGCGTCATGGGCACCGGTTCTCCGCGCGAGGTATGGCGGCGCATGTGGCCGGCGGTCGCGCTAGCGGGGGCCATCGGTCTCGGGGCGGTTGGACGCGTGGTGGCGGCGCGGTGGGGTGGGGGACCGGCGTCGCAGCTGTCGTGGACCGGCGCGCACCCGGCGCTCTATCTCGCCGTCACGCTGCCGCTTGTCGCGCTCTGGCTGGTGAGCCCGACCATCGCCATCGGACTCAGCGCGCCGGCGTTCCGTCGGGAGCGGCAGCTCACGGCGACCGAACGGTGGACGGCGCTCCGGTACGCGCTGCTGCACTGGCGGTATTTCGATCGCTTCGTGAGCGCCGAGACGCAGTGGCTGGCGCCGGACAATTTTCAGGAGGACCCCGCGCCCGTCGTGGCGCAGCGAACCTCACCCACGAACATCGGCCTGCAGTTGCTCGGCATCGTGAGCGCGTACGATCTCGGCTTCCTCTCGTGCGGGTCGATGATCGAGCGGCTCGAGTTGGTGTTCCGCGCGCTGGAGGGGATGGAGCGTTTCCGGGGGCATCTCTACAACTGGTATGACCTCACTAAGCTCCGGGTCCTCGATCCGCCATACATCTCCACTGTCGACAGTGGCAACCTCGCCGGCCATCTGCTGGCGCTCAAGCAGGCGTGTCTCGCGGCCGCGGACGACCCACTCGACGACGGTCGCATCTGGGAGGCGCTCTACACCGCGCTGACGATGGCGGCCGAGGAGCTGCGCAGTCTCGCGTCCTCCGGCGCGGTGGACAGTCCCCGGCAGTGGCAGGCGGTATTGGAGGCCGCGGAACGGGTGCGGGCGGTGCTCGCGTCGCTCCCCCAGGTCGCCGGGTGGCCGAGTGCGAGTCCGCCGTTCGTCGGGACCTCGTGGTCGAGCGCGTCGAAGGGACGCGGCATTCGGGCCGCCACGCCGGCCACGGCGAGGCTGGCGATCGGGCGCGGCCCGGCCGCGGTGCCCGGGATGCAAACGCTGGTCGATCGCCTGCGAGCGGCGGAGCGGGTGCTCGCCGAGCGTGGCGGCGGTGTGGCGGCGGGACCGCCGCTGCCTGCCACGGCGCCTGCCGCCGTGCCTGCAACCGCATCTACACCCGCATCCACACCCGCATCCACACCCGCATCCACACCCCCATCCACACCCGCATCCACACCCACGCCCGCGCTCGCGCCCGACGGTGCCGATGGATCGCAGCCGGCCGTCGCTCCCGCGGACCCGCCGACGATCTGGCTCGGATGGGGTCGGGCGCTGCTCGAGCGACATCTCGCGGAGCTCGCGTTGATCAGTGGACCGGAGAGTACGGCGACCGGTCCGGCGTCCGCCGTCGATGTGTCGGCGGCTCGCGCGCCGACGTTGCGTGATGCCGCGTCGTCGTCGGTCTACGCGGCGGAGCAGATCGCGCGGCTGGAGGTCCTAGCCACTCGCGCCGAGGCCTACGCGTTGGAGATGGATTTCAAGTTTCTCTTCGACCAGCGGCGGAAGCTCTTCGCGATCGGCTACCAGGTGGGCAGCTCGGCACTCGATCCGTCGTGCTACGATCTGCTCGCGTCGGAAGCGCGATTGGCGAGCTTCATCGGGATTGCCAAGAACGACGTGCCGGTCGAACACTGGTTCCGGCTCGGCCGCGCGCTGACGATGACGGCTGGCAACACCGCGTTGATCTCGTGGTCCGGCAGCATGTTCGAGTATCTCATGCCAGCGCTGGTCATGAAATCGTTTCCGTTCACCCTGCTCGATCAGACGTACAGTGGCGCGGTATCGCGGCAGATCGCGTACGGACGGGAACGGGGCGTCCCGTGGGGTGTTTCCGAGTCGGCGTACAACTTGCGGGATCGCCACCAGGTCTATCAGTACCGGGCCTTCGGGGTCCCCGACCTCGCGCTCAAACGGGGACTCTCCCGCGACCTCGTGGTGGCGCCGTACGCGACGCTCCTGGCGCTGCCCATCGATCCCCATCAAGCGATGCGCAATCTCGCGGCGCTGGAAGCCGAGGGCGCGCTCGGCCCGTACGGATTTCGCGATGCGGTGGACTACACGCGTCCGCTCCTTGGCGCTCGGCGGGCGCTGGTCGGTGCCTACATGGCGCATCATATCGGGATGGGGCTGGTCGCCTTGACCAATGCCATGACACGCGACGAATGGCCACGCCGCTTTCACAACGATGCACTCGTGCGCTCCGCGGAACTCGTGCTGTTCGAGCAGATCCCCCGGCGATTCGTGTTGCAGGACGCGCAAACCGGCGAGTTGGAGGAGCGACCGCGTCGCGGAGGGGCCGCGTTGGAGAAGCCGGCCGCGCGGTCGTTGGATACCGCGGACACGCCTCAACCTCGCCTGACCCTGCTCGGGTACGCGCCGTATACGGTGATGATCACCAACGGTGGCGGCGGCTACAGCCAGTACGATCGCTTGGACGTCACGCGGTGGCGCGCGGACCCGACACTCGATGACGCGGGCCAGTGGTGCTATATCAAAGACGTGACCGCGTCCGCGGCGGGCGATCCGCCGCCCGCGTGGCGCACTCGGCTGTGGTCCGCATCGCACCAGCCCGTGTGCGCGCCCGCGGACTGGTACCGCGTCACCTTCTCGACGGATCGCGCCACCTTCCACCGGCGCGACGGCGATCTCGAGACGCGGCTCGAGGTGACGGTGGTGCCCGACGATTCGGCCGAAGTGCGGCGGGTGACGGTGACCAATCGCGGCTCGACGGCCCGCGAAATCGAAGTCACGAGCTACGCGGAGATCGTGCTCGCGGCGCATGACGCCGATCGACAGCATCCGGCGTTCGCCAATCTGTTCGTGCAGACCGAGTGGCTCCCCGGCAGTGCCGCGGTCGTGGCGACGCGTCGGCCGCGGTCGGCGCAGGAGCGGACGGTGTGGGGCGTGCACGTGGCCGCCGTGGGCGGAGGGCCGGGGACCGACGCGTGGGAGCTCGTGGGCCCGGTGACGTGCGAAACCGACCGCGCACGATTTCTCGGCCGTGCGCGAGGCGTGCGCCGGCCGGCGCTCCTCGACGATGCGGCCGACGGGCCATTGCCGGGGACCACCGGCGCGGTGCTCGATCCGGTGTTTGCCCTCCGCGCACGGGTGCGCATCGAAGCCGGGCAATCCGCGAAAGTCGCGTTCACTACACTGGTCGCGCCGGACCGCGATCGCGCCCTCGAGCTCGCGGACCGCTACCACGACCCGTATAGCGCACAGCGGGCGCTCGACCTGTCGTGGATGCAGGCCCAGGTCGAGATGCGCGAGTTGGGCATCACACCGGCGGATGCCGCGTTGTACCAGGACGTCGCCGGGTACCTGCTTGCCGCGACGCCCGCCGTCCGCGCGCCCCAGAAGGACCTGCAACAGGCGCGGCGTGGCCAGGACGCGCTCTGGGCGCACGGCATCTCAGGTGACAATCCGATCCTGCTGGCGTTCGTGGATTCGCCCGCGGGACTGCCGACGGTCAGGGAGCTGCTCGCGGCCCATCACTACTGGCGGTTGAAAGGACTCGTCATCGATCTCGTCCTCTTCAACACCTATCCACCGACCTATTTGCAGGAACTGCAGGACGCGCTGCAAACGGCAGTAATGGCCTCGACCGAAGGGACGATGCTCGATCGGCCGGGCGGGGTTTTCATCCGCCGCCAGGACCTCATGCAGGCCGACGATCTCGCCACCTTGCGGGCGGTGGCGCGGGTCGAGCTGCGGTGCGACAGCGATCTCCGACTCTCCGAGATTCTCGAGGTGCCCGACTCGCCGCCCGCGTACCCGGCGCCGTTCGTCCCGCAGGTACGGACCGCGAACGCGATCGTCACGCCGAGCACATTGGCCGCCGCGGCCGCGCGATCGGCCGCGGACGGCGTCCCGCGGACATCGATGCCCGTGGGCGTGGGCGTGGTCGGTCCGGTCGCGGCCTCGGCCGCGGTATCGGTCGCACCCCGAGTGCCGACGGCTCCGCCGCCCGCCAATGGGATCGGCGCGCTGGCCTCCGACGGGGCCTACGAGATCGTCTTGCGTGACGGACTCACGACACCCGCGCCGTGGAGCAACGTCGTGGCCAACGAGCGTGCGGGCTTCGTGGTGTCCGATGGCGGCGGCGGGTACACGTGGATGGACAACAGCTTCTTCTACCGCCTCACTCCGTGGCGCAACGACCCGGTGACGGACCAATGCACGGAGGTGCTGTACATCCGCGACGATGAGACCGGAGAAGTGTGGTCGGCGACGCCACAGCCGATTCGGCACAGCTCTCCCTACACGGTGCGGCACAGCGCGGGGAGCACGGAGTTCCAGCACACGCACGCCGGCGTCGCCACGACGCTGATGCTGGGCATGGCGGGCGATGACCCGGTCAAGATCGGGTTGCTGACGATGACCAACGAGACGAACCACGCGCGGCGGCTGACGATCACGAGTTACGCCGAGTGGGTGCTGGGCGTGACGCGGGAGTTGACGCGCGACAACGTCGTCACGACGTTCGACCGGGAGTCCGACGCCGTATTCGCGCGCAACGGGTTCGACGCGCTGTACGCGGGGTCGGTCGCGTTCGCGTCGCTCAGCGAGCCGGTGAGCGGGTATACCGCGGACCGCTGCGAGTTCCTCGGCCGGAACGGCGAGTATGCGAACCCCGCCGCGCTCCGCCGCGCCCTCTTGGCCGAAGCGACGGGCGCGGGACTCGATCCCTGCGCGGCTCTGCAGTGCGAGATAACACTCGGCCCGGGTGAAACGCGAACGATCGCGACCGTGCTCGGGGGGGCCGAGGATCAAGTCGAGGCGCGGCGGCTCGTGCACGCGTACAAGGATGTCGGTGCGGCTCGTGGGGCGCTGGACGGCTCACGCGCCGCCTGGCGCCAGCGACTGTCGACGGTCACGGTGCGGACGCCGGAGCCGGAGTTCGACGCCATGCTGAACGGGTGGCTGCTCTATCAAGCGTTGGCGTGCCGGATGTGGGGACGCACGGCGCTGTACCAGTCGAGTGGCGCGTTCGGGTTCCGCGACCAGCTGCAGGATTCGGCGGCCTTTCTCTACGCGGCGCCCGCGGTCTCGCGCGCCCATCTCGTGCGGGCCGCGGGGCGCCAGTTCAAAGAAGGCGACGTGCAGCACTGGTGGCATCCGCGGTCGGGACGAGGCGTGCGCACGCGATTCTCCGACGACCTCGCGTGGCTTCCCTACATCGTCGATCGCTACGTCACCGTCACCGGCGACGTGGGCGTGCTCGACGAGCGTGCACCATATCTGATATCGCGACTGCTCGAGGAACACGAGCAGGAGATGTACGATCGTCCCGACGTGTCGCAGGAAGAGGGGACGGTCTACGACCATTGCGTGCGGGCCCTGCACAAGGCGACCACGGTCGGCGACCATGGGCTGCCGCTCATCGGGAGCGGCGATTGGAACGACGGCTTCAACCGCGTCGGCGTGGACGGTCGTGGCGAGAGCGTGTGGCTCGCCTGGTTTCTGATCACTGGGCTCCGCGCGTTTGCGGTGCGGTGTGACGCGCGCGGCGACGCCGCCACGGCGACGGATTTCCGGGGACGGGCTGACGCCTACGCGGCGGCGATCGAGCAACACGCGTGGGATGGCGAGTGGTACCGCCGGGCGTATTTCGACGATGGGACGCCGCTCGGCAGCACCTCCAGCGACGAGTGTACGATCGACTCCATCGCGCAGAGCTGGGCCGTCATCTCCGAGGCGGCGCCGCCGGACCACGCGGCGCGCGCGATGGCGTCGCTCAATCGCTACCTCGTGCGCGGAGATGCGCGCCTCATCGCCCTCCTGACACCGCCCTTCGATCATACGAAGCACGACCCCGGCTACATCAAGGGCTATTTGCCGGGGGTGCGGGAGAACGGCGCGCAGTACACGCACGGCGCACTCTGGGCGGTGTTGGCGACCGCATTACAGCGTGACGGCGACCGCGCGCTCGAGCTCTTCCAGATGCTCAATCCGCTGACTCACACGCGGACGCCGGACGATGTGGCGCGCTACAAGGTCGAACCGTTCGTGGTCGCGGCCGACGTGTATACGGCGAGCGGCCATCTGGGGCGTGGTGGCTGGACCTGGTACACTGGCTCGGCGAGCTGGATGTATCGGGTCGGCGTGGAAGCGATCCTCGGATTCACGAAGGTGGGGACGACGCTTCGCATCGACCCGTGCATCCCGAGTGGCTGGGACGAGGCCGAGATCGTATACCGCTATGCGCTCTCCACCTACCGCATCAAGATTCGCAACCCAACGCACATCCCATACGGCGTGCGCGCGGTATCGGTCGATGGCGTGTCGATGCGGGACGGCACCGTGCACCTAGCCGACGACGGACAGGAACACGAAGTGATCGTCGAGATGGGTGTGATTAACGAGAATGGCGAGAGGAAGAAGTAAGAACTCGAGAGTCGAGAGTCGAGAGTCGAGAGTCGAACGTCGACAATCGATCTCAGCGGCCGGCTAAGAGCGCGCGGGCGGCTTCGATGACATGGGCGGCGGTGAGCCCGAACTCCTGGTAGATCCGGCGGGCCGGCGCGGACGCGCCGAAGTGATCGAGCCCGATGACCGTCCCGTTGCCGCCGACCCATTGATACCACGACATGGGATGCGCGGCCTCGATCGCGACTCGCGGGATGCCGTCCGTGAGCACGGTCGCGCGGTACTCGGCGGACTGGCGGGCGAAGACCTCGAGGCTCGGAGCGCTCACGGCGCGCGCGCGGATGCCGGCGGCCGCGAGCTGAGTCTGCGCGTCGAGGATGATCGAGACCTCGGAGCCGCTGGCGAGCAGCACAATCTGCGGAGCGCCGCCCGGCGCGTCGGCGAGAACGTACGCGCCCCGCGCGACCCCGCGGGCACTCGCGTACCGTATCCGGTCGATGAACGGCAGCTTCTGCCGGCTCAGGACGAGTGCCACGGGACCATCCGGATGGGTCATCGCGAATCGCCACGCTTCGGCGGTTTCGTTCGCGTCGGCTGGACGCATGACCGTGTTGTTCGGGATGCAGCGGAGCGCGGACAGTTGCTCGATGGGTTGATGGGTCGGGCCGTCTTCCCCAAGTCCGATCGAATCGTGGGTATATACGTAGATCGCCCGCCGGCGCATCAGGGCCGCGAGGCGGATCGGCGGCCGCATGTAGTCGGAAAAAATGAGGAAGGTGCCGCCGAACGGGATCAGCCCACCGTGCAGCGATGCGCCGTTGAGGATGGCGCCCATCGCATGCTCGCGGATGCCGAAGTGGAGATAGCGGCCCGCGCGGTCGGTGGGATCGTAGTTTCGAATCCCGGCGAGCGCGGTGTCGTTGGACGGCGTCAGATCGGCCGACCCGCCGATCAACTCCGGAACGCGGGCGGCGAGGGCGTTGAGGACCGTGCCTGATGCCGCGCGACTGGCGACGTTGCCGTTTTCGGCGTTGAAGACCGGGATGTCGGCGTCCCACCCCGCGGGCAGTACGCCGCGGAGCCGCCGGTCCAATTCCGCGGCCGGCTGCGGGTGCTCCTGCTGATAGGAGGCATATTGCATCTGCCACGCCGCGTGGGCATCACGGCCCACATCGCGAGCGCGGCGCCAATTGGCGATCGCTTCCGGTGGCACGTAGAACGCCTCGTCCCACGGCCAGCCCAGCGTCTTGCGCGACAGCTCGACCTCGGCGACGCCGAGCGGCTCACCGTGCGCTTTGGCCGAGTCCATCTTGTGGGGGCTGCCGTAGCCGATGTGCGTCCGACAGATGATGAGCGAGGGCCGTGCGGTCTCGGCTTGTGCGGCGGCGATCGCCGCGTCGAGCGCGTCGAGGTCATTGACGTCGGGGACGCGGAGGACGTGCCATCCGTAACTCTCGAATCGGCGTTCCACATCGTCGGAGAACGTCAGATCGGTCGAACCGTCGATCGTGATATGGTTGTCGTCGTAGAAGCCGATCAACTTGCCGAGCTGGAAATGCCCGGCGAATGATGCGGCCTCTTGCGAGACCCCTTCCATCAAATCGCCATCGCTGCAGATGAAATACGTGCGGTGATCGATGATGGCGTGATCCGGTCGGTTGAAGATCGCGGCGAGGTGTGACTCGGCGAGCGCCATGCCGACTGCGTTGCCGACGCCCTGTCCCAGCGGGCCGGTGGTCGTCTCGACGCCCGGGGTGTGTCCGTATTCCGGGTGGCCCGGTGTGCGGCTCCCCCACTGCCGAAAGTTCTTCAGATCGTCGAGCGACAGATCGTAGCCGCTCAGGTAGAGCGCGCCGTACAACAACATGCTCGCGTGACCGCAGGACAGCACGAATCGGTCGCGGCCCGGCCACGCGGGGTCGGCCGGGTCGTGCCTGAGGTGGCGGGTATAGAGCACGTACGCGATGGGCGCGAGCGCCATGGGCGTGCCCGGGTGGCCGGAATCCGCTTTTTGTACCGCATCCATCGCCAGGATGCGGAGCGCATTGATGCAGAGGAGATCGAGGTCGCCAGGCGCGGGGATCGCCGGTGGCACAGCGCGTTGAGCGGTCGCGGGTTCCATGCGCGGAAGATATCGAGTGGCAGCGGCTAGCGGTGAGCGGCGAGTGGTGAGCAAAAACACTTGGGGCCGGCTGCGGTAGCTCGCTGCCGGCCCCAAGTGTCTTCCCCAATCGCCAACCGCTAACTCGTTACTGATCGCCGTCGCATGTCACGTGGCTGTCCACGGTGGCGGCGAGGTGACTGGTCGTGGCCGGCATATCAGGGGCGTCGAGCGTGCCGTGCCATACGACGCAGCTTCTCCCGGGACTGGCGACGAAGCTCGCGTGCGCGGCCCATCCGGTGTGGGTCGCAGCCGTGATCGTCACATTGACATCGCGATCCCAGATGAACGGGTCGAGTGAGGCGGGGTCGTTCGTGAATCGGCGGTGGAACGCGAAGAACCGTGCCTCGCTGCGCACGAGCTTCTCCAACGCATAGGTCATGTAACTCCGTCCCGCCGACGCCCATTCGCCTTTCACGGAGAACCCGTCGCCGTCGCATGATGCTTCGGCTTCGGGATAGGTCTTGCGCTCGATGTCGGTCGCAGGCCGCTCGCTGGCGGGTATGTCGCCCACCCACACGACGCAGCTCTGTCCGGGTCCTGTAGCGTCACCGTAGGTCGCGCGAGCCGCCCAGCTGTCGGCGTGTGCATGAACGATCTGGATCGCGACGCCGGGTGTCTCCTGGTAGGTCGGCAGTCCCGACAGATCGGTCGCATAGGCCTTTCGGGCTCGCCAAAACGTCTCTTGGGCGACGACCAGCCGTCGCAGATCGGCCCGCATCGAGAATACTTCCTGGTGCGTCCCCGCATCTTCGACCGCCGCTTGCACGATCGTTGGCTGCCGGGCCCCTGCAGTCTTCTGCACGATGGGTCTCGCTTGCGCGGCGGCGACAGACGCTCCGCCAAGGAGGCCGGGGATGATGATCGCGACAGCGGCGGCGATCGATCGGGCAGCCATGGCACGCGCTCCAGGGGCAAGAAGTGATCTCATATAGTAGAGATCGTTTTTGTGTGCTCCTGGTAACCGGCAGAAGGGAGGATTTGGAGAATCAAATGTTTGTATTCGGTCGAGTCTACTCGTTGTCTCTGATCGGTAACTCCCCAACTGATCGGCTGTTAGGTGCGGGGTTCCGGTTGCCGGCCGTTGGGGGGCCGGTGTTGTGACCTCGTGGGCGTGCGTGTCGCATGAATAGGGCCCGTGAGTGCGACCGTCGGCTCGGGGTTTGGCGAGCGCACCTGTGCCGTCGGTCGATCGCGGGCAGCACACCGCACGGGACGGGAGCGTCGGAGGGCGAGTTGGATGCATGCGACGTCTGCGGATCCACCAATTCGATTTGGTTCGTCACCGGAACACGACCGTCGCCACGCAGAGACCGTATGCGCGCGGCCCTGCGTGGCGGCGGGTGTCGTTACGCGACTCGGTCTCTGGGCGGGGTGCCGGAGAAGAACGTCTCGAGGTTCGTCAACGCTCGCTCCCCCATCGCGACTCGGGCCTCGGTCGTGGCACTCCCGAGGTGGGGAAGTAGCACGACGTTCTCCAGCTTCGTCAGCGCGGGATTGACCGCAGGCTCCCGCTCGAAGACATCCAACGCCGCCGCCGTGATCGTGCCACGCTCGAGTGCGACGGTGAGCGCCGCCTCGTCGATCACGTCGCCGCGCGCGGTGTTGATCAGAATGGCGTGGCGCGGCATGATCGCGAGTCGATCGGCGTTCATGAGATGCCGGTTCTCGGGACTCGCGGGCATGTGCAACGAGACGAAATCGCTTTCCCGCAGTACGTCCTCGATGGATTCACGCGGTGACGCGCCGCAGGCTCGGGCCTCGCCGATGGGGACCGGCGGATCGAAGTAGATCACGCGCATGCCGAATCCATCACTCGCCCGTTTCGCGACCGCGCGACCGATCCGGCCCAGGCCCAGAATGCCGAGCGTCTTCCCGGAGACCCGAGTGCCCAGCATGTGGGTGGGTCGCCATCCGGTCCATGCGCCTGCGCGGACGAGGCGTTCACCTTCGCCGGCGCGGCGCGCGGCCATCAACATCAGGGTCATCGCGAGATCCGCGGTATCGTCGGTGAGCACGTCGGGGGTATTCGTGACGACGATGCCGAGGGATCGCGCGGTCGCGACATCGATGTTGTTGTACCCGACGCCGAAATTGGCGACGATGCGAACTCGGCGAGGCGAGATCCCGAGGATCGCGGCCGTGATCGCGTCGGTGACCGTCGGCAGGAGCGCGTCCGCGGTCCGCATCGCCTCACCGAGTTGCTCGGCCGTGAGGGGCGTATCCGTCGCGTTGAGCCGCACGTCGAACAGTCCGGCGGCGTGCCGTTCGACGGGAGCGGGAAGCTGCCGAGTCACGACGACGATGGGACGAGTGTCACTCATTGTGTCGTGCCCGGCCGCGCGGTCCCCGCCGCGGCCGCGGTGTCAGCCAGGACACGCTGCATGGTCGCTCCCAATTCTGACGGGCTCGTCGCAACCGCGAGTCCGGAGTCCCGCATGATCTCCGCCTTCTCGGCGGCGCTGTCGCCGAACGCGGAGATGATCGCGCCCGCATGACCCATGCGGCGGCCAGTGGGAGCCGACAGTCCGGCGACGTAGCCGACGACGGGTTTCGACATGTGGGATTTGACCCACGCCGCGGCCTCCGCCTCCTGCGGGCCGCCGATCTCACCGATCATGAGCACGGCATCCGTCTCCTGGTCCTGTTCGAACAGTTGTAGGATGTCGAGAAAGGACGAGCCGTTGATCGGGTCGCCACCGATTCCGACGCTTGTGGTGATCCCGATGCCGAGTGCCGCCATCTGAGCCGCGGCCTCGTAGCCCAACGTCCCCGACCGCGTGACCACACCCACCCGCCCGCGGCGGTAGATCTGACCGGGCATGATGCCGATCATGGCCTTCCCGGGGCTGATGATCCCCGCGCAGTTGGGTCCGATGAGCGTCGTGCGCTTCTCGCGCGGGTAGCGTCGCAGGTACCGCTTGACGCGCATCATGTCCTGCGCGGGGATGCCGTCCGTGATAGCGACTGCGAGTCGAATCCCGCCGTCCGCCGCCTCCATGATCGCGTCGGCGGTGAAGGGTCCGGGGACAAAGATTCCGCTCGCCGTCGCACCAGTGGCGCGCACCGCATCCTTGACTGTGTTGAAGACGGGGAGCCCCAAGTGCGTCGTGCCGCCCTTGCCCGGGGTGACGCCCCCGACGATCGCGGTGCCGTACGCGATCATCTCCTTGGCGTGAAACGTGGCCTTGTCGCCCGTGAATCCCTGGAGGATGATCTTGGTCTGCTGATCGACGAGGATGCTCATCGCGTGGCCTCCATCGACGCGTCGGCGCCGGCGGTGCCGGCCGCGTGTCGGGGCGCCGCGTCGAGCGCGTCCACGGCTTTTCGCGCCGCGTCGGCGAGGGAATCCGCGGTGGTGATCTTCAGGCCGCTCTCGCTGAGGATGCGTCGCCCTTCATCCACGTTCGTGCCCGCGAGCCGCGCGATGATGGGGACACTGATGCGCTGGTCGCGCGCGGCCTGAACGACGCCCTGCGCGATCCAATCGCACCGGTTGATGCCGGCGAAGATGTTGACGAGGACGACCTTGACCCGGGGATCGGACAGTACGAGTCGGAACGCCGCGGCGACGCGCTCCGGCGACGCACCACCGCCCACGTCGAGAAAATTCGCGGGCTCGGCGCCCGCGAGCTTGATCATGTCCATCGTCGCCATGGCAAGGCCGGCGCCGTTGACGATGCATCCGATCTGTCCATCGAGTCCGACGTAGTTGAGCCCGAACTTCGACGCATCGGCTTCCCGCGGATCTTCTTCCGTGTAGTCGCGGAGCTCCCGAACATTCGGGCGGCGGAAGAGCGCGTTGTCGTCGAAGGTCATCTTCGCGTCGAGCGCGAGGACCCGCCCATCGGCGGTCACGGCGAGTGGATTGATCTCCACCATCGTCGCGTCGAGATCGCGGAAGGCGCGATACGCCCCGATGACCGCACGCGTGGCGTCAGGGATCTGGGCCGCATCGAGTCCCAGGCCGAAACAGAGTTCCCGCGCTTGGAACGCCTGCATGCCCACGGCGGGCTCGATCACGACGCGGAGAAGGGTATCCGGCGACTGGGCGGCGATCTCCTCGATCTCCATGCCGCCTTCGGGCGTCGCGACCACGCAGATCCGTTCCGCGCGACGGTCGAGCACGAACCCGATGTAGAGCTCCTTGGCGATCGGGACCGCGGCCTCGATATACAGGCGCTGCACGAGTTTGCCCTGGGGGCCGGTCTGCTTCGTCACGAGCCGGCGGCCGAGGAGATCCGCGGCCGCGGCGTGCACCTCGTGTTCGCTCGTGGCGATGCGTACGCCGCCGGCCTGGCCGCGGCCGCCGGAGTGGATCTGCGCTTTGATAACCCACCGCGTGCCGCCGATCTCGCGGGCGCAATAGACGGCCTGGTCAGGCGTATACGCCACGATGCCGCGTGGGATCGGCACCCCGAAATTCGACAGCAGCTCTTTCGCCTGGTACTCGTGAATATCCATGCGCGACTCAGCTTCCCGCGGGGACGAGCGTGAGTGACGGCGCGCGGCGTGCCTGGATCGAGTCGGCGGTGTTCACGATGTTCTGTGCGAGGCGGGCCGACGCGGCATCGATCATCTTGCCGTCGAGTTGTGCCGCGCCCCGTCCGCCGGCGGCCGCTTCCTCGACCGCGGAGAGGATCCGGCGAGCGCGGTCCACTTCGGCGGTGCCGGGTGTGAATACCTCGTTGGCCATTGGGATCTGCGTCGGGTGGATCGCCCACTTTCCTTCGACGCCCAGCGCGGCGGCTCGGCGCGCGGCCGAGAGGTAGGCCTCCGGGTCTTTGAAATCGCCGAACGGTCCGTCGATGGGCCGAAGCCCGTAAGCTCGGCACGCCACGACCATTCTCGAAATGGCGAAATGCCACTGATCGCCCGGGTAGTCGGGATTGAGACCGCCGATGCTCGTCGTGCGGGCGCGGACGCTCGCCGCGTAGTCGGCGACGCCGAAGTGCATGGCTTCGACCCGTCGGCTCGACTGGGCGATGGCCTCGACGTTCGACATGCCGAGCGCAGTCTCGATGAGCACTTCGATCCCGATGCGGTGGGGCAGCGATCGGGCCTCCTCGATCTGCGTGAGGAGGGCATCGACCATGTACACATCGGCTGGGGTCCCGACCTTGGGGATGAGGACCGTATCCAGCCGATCGCCGGCCTGCTCCACGACATCGATGACGTCGCGGTACATGAAGTGAGTATCGAGTCCGTTGATGCGGAGCGAGACCGTCTTGCCGCGCCCGCGCCAATCGTAGTCTCGCAGCGCTTTGACGGCGTGTGCGCGCGCGCCCTCCTTCTCCGATGGGGCGACGGAATCTTCGAGATCGAGGAAGATGTAATCGGCGTCGCCGTGGAGCGCTTTGCCGAACAGTTCGGGCCGCGAGGCCGGCACCGCCAACTCGCTGCGTTGCAGCCGTTGGCGAGCAGCCTCAATTCGGAGGAAGCTCATGAGATGCTCCGGTTGCGATCTAGAGAGTGCTCATGCGCCGATCGCGGTCTTTCGAGCCGCTGGCGTATCCCCCCCTCCAGATCGACCCCCGCTCCCGGTCGCCGAGCCCGGCCGCGCCCGCGTTTCTGGCGGTGCCGCAGCATCTCGAGCGGGCAACGGCGCCGCAGTGGAGCGGAAGTACTCCTGTGCGGCCGCTACGCCGGCACCGAGCGCCACCTTCACGCCGGCATCCCGCATCGCCATCTCCGCGCCCGCGAGCGCGCCGAGTAGCATGAGCTCATTGAGATCGCCGAGGTGGCCGATGCGGAGGAGCTTTCCCGCCATCTCGCTGAGTCCCGCTCCGAGTGCCAGGTTGTAGCGTCGGAACGCGACGTCGATGACATCGGCGCCATTGATCCCGGTCGGCACCATGATCGCGCTCACGGTGTCGGAATTCCATTTGGGCTGCTTGGCGCACAGCGTGAGTCCCCACGCCGCGACCGCCCGTCGGCATCCTTCGGCGAGCCGGTGATGCCGCGCGTACACCTGCGGCAGTCCCTCTTCGAAGAGCATGTCGAGCGACTCCCGCAATCCGTAGAGGAGCGGGATCGATGGCGTGTATGGGAAATAGCCGGTCGCGTTGGCTTTACGCATGTCGCCCAGGTCGAAAAACACGCGGGCGCATTTGGCTTGGTCGCGTTTGGCGAGGGCGCGTTGGCTCATGCCCAGGATCCCGAGTCCGGGCGGGAGCATGAATCCCTTTTGGGAGCCGGTGATCGCCGCGTCCACGCCCCACGCGTCCATCTCGAAGGGCAGGCTCGCCAGTCCGCTGACGCTGTCGACATACAGGAGCGCGGGGTGTCCCGCGGCATCGATCGCCTTGCGGACGCCCGCGATGTCACTGGTCACGCCGGTCGAGGTCTCGTTGTGGACTACGAGGACGCCCTTGATCGCGTGTTGCTGATCGGCCGTGAGCGCGGCCTCGATCTGCTCGAGGGGAGCACCCTCGCCCCACGGCGTCTGCAGCACATCGACGGTGAGGCCGAGTCGCTGCGCGCAATCGATGAACAGATGGCTGAACTGTCCATAGCGGGGCGCGAGTACGCGGTCGCCGGGCGACAGCGTATTCACGAGCGCCGTCTCCCACATCCCCGTGCCAGTAGCCGGGAAGACGAACGCCTGCCCTGAGGTGGTGGCGAAGACCCGATTCAGATCCTCGAGAATCGGGCGGATGAGTCCGGGGAAGGCCGAGGACCGGTGGTCCTCCATCGGCCGATGCATCGCCCGGAGAATGCGGTCCGGGACATTGGACGGGCCGGGCACGAACAGGAAATTGCGACCGGGCATGAGCGCGGTTCCTCCATACAGGTGGGGGCGGCGCTACCTCCTCCCGCGCCCGGGAGGTCAACCACCCTGTAGATGCAAGGCCTCGGGACCGCCGACGGCGGTCCCGAGTGAGCCTTACACGAACGGACCAAGCAGGGAGCGCACGCCGCCGCGCGATCCCTGCGATACCAACATCACCTCAAGCTAACGCACGAGCACTTCGACTTCGGCTGCTTTGCAGGTGTTTTCGTGGGTCGGATAGGCGTGGTTGCAATGAATGCACTGCTCGCCAAAGCCCGTGCGTTTCCAGATCAAATAGTAAACCGCGCGTTGCAGCGCGGCGATCCGTTCATTGACTTGCCGGAGGTCCGTGTCGGGAGAGGGCATCGCATCCAAGCTGGTAGGGGCCACAGCCGGCGCGGCAGGCGCCGGCACGGATGGTGAATTGCGTAGATAAGCTGCGAAAGCGCGCCCGGCAAGGGGCGCCCTCGCCGTGCGGCAGCCCGGCCCGCTCCCGGGCAGCGATCGTGATGACCGTTTTCCCCGAGTCCGACCCTCCCACGGCGGAGTCCAGCCGGACAGTGCACAGTTGGTGTGCAAGCACGCGGCCACGCGACGTCCCCCAATCAGGTACGACACTCGAGGCCCGACGACGGACGTCCGCTGCGCGCGGCGCTGTCGTCGTGGCCGGCCGACACCTTGGGGAGAACACCATGCTGTCCCGCGCGATGCGATCCATGACATTGGCCACTGCCTGCCTCACCGTGTCCCTCTCTGGGGTGCCCGCATCCACGGCGGGGGCCCAGGGCATGGTGATCGCCCGGAGTGGCGTGTGTATGCCACCAATGGTCTGCTCGACCGTCTGTCCCGTGCCAAACTGCGCTCCGATGATGGGACCGGCGGTCACGAGGACGAGCAGCCAGGTCGAGGCGATGCTCGCCGACCGGGTGGTCCACTACGAAGTGACGGAGACGTTCGTCAATCGGGGGCCGCGACTCGCCGAGGCGGACTACGTGTTTCCACTGCCGGGGGGGGCAGCATTCCAAGATCTCCAGCTCTCGATCAACGGGGAACTTGTCGCTGGCGAGGCGCTGAACGCACACGATGCGCGCGGCGTCTACGAGGAAATCGTCCGGCGGTTGCGCGATCCGGCACTGGTGGAATGGATGGGCACCGGCATGCTACGGGCCCGCATCTTCCCACTCGCGCCCGGTGAAGTGAAGAAAGTCGTCGTGCGCTTTCAGACCGTTGCCCAGCGCGAAGGCGATGCGATTCGGATCGACTATGTCGGCGCGGGGGCGCCCGATCCACGATCAGCCGGCGGGATACCGGTCGGGTATCTGATCGACCCGCGCGCGACTCGGCGGAACGGGACCGGGGGGACCGACGAGGGCGCCGACACGGGGCCGGACGGGACTCCGGCGTCGTTCTTCACGCTGACCTATCGCGCGGCGGATGGGTTCGGCACCCCGTACTCGCCGACGCATGCGCTGACTGCGGCCCGCGACGGCGATCGCCGGTCCGTTCGGATCGACGGGTCCACGCGCGACGTCACGATCCTCCTGCCGATCACCCACTCGTCGGCCGCGGCGGTCACGATGCTGCCCTACGCGACCGGTGATGGGCCCGGCTTCGCGCTCATCACCGTGGCGCCGCCGGCCGTGCACGTAGCGCCGACGGCGCGCGATCTCACGTTTGTGCTCGATGTGTCGGGGTCCATGAGCGGGCGCAAGCTCGAGCAAGCGCGCGCCGCGGGGCGGCAAATGCTCGCCACGCTGACGCCGCGCGACCGCTTCCGACTGATCGACTTCTCGACTGACGTGCGGACCTTTCGCGATCAGTTCGAGACCGCCACTCCGGAACACTTGCGGGACGCGGAACGGTATCTGGACCAACTCGAGGCCGAAGGGTCCACGAACATCGAAGCGGCGTTGCTCGCGGCGCTCACCGTGCCGCCGGAGGATGGCACCACGCCTCCGGATGGGACGCGATTGCCGCTCACGCTGTTCATCACCGATGGCGAGCCCACGATCGGCCAGCGCAGTGCGCCGGCGCTGGTGTCCCAAGCGGTCGCGGTGCTGGGTCGCACGCGTCTGTTCACCTTCGGGTTGGGGGGCGATGTCAACAGCTCGCTGCTCGAACAGCTCGCGCTGCAGGGGCACGGTACCGCGCAGTTCGTCCGTCCCGACGAGTCCGTCGAGCGTGCGGTATCGCTCGTCGCGAGCCGGCTGACCAACCCGGTGATCACCGACGTTTCGGTCACTGCCGACGGCGTACGACTGACGCGGATCCTCCCGGGACTGCCGGTGGATCTGTTCGCCGGACAGGATCTCGTCCTGCTGGCACGGTACCAGGGCAGCGGTCCGTCGCAGCTCCACTTCACGGGGCACACGGCGAACGGTCCCGTGTCGTGGTCGTCGGCCGTGACATTTCCTGAGCGTGAGCGCGCGAACCCCTTCGTGGCGAGATTGTGGGCGACACAGCAGATCGGGTATCTCGAAGCGGAGCGGCACCGCGTGGGCGCGTCGCCCGAGTTGGACGCGGAGCTGGCGAGCCTGGGCGAGCGCTATGGCATCCCGACGGAATTGACGTCCTATCTCGTGCGTGAGCCCGCCACGACGGCCAATGGGCAACCGGTGCCGGCGCCGCCGATGCAGTTTGGGCAGGCGATGTCACAAGACGGTCAGCGCCTCGCGCGGAAGAGCAGTGGTGCAGCGGCGCCGACCATGGTTGGGGCGCCGACGGTCGCCGCGCAGCTCGGCGGACCGGTCGACCAAATCGCTCGCGATCGACTGAGCGGGGGCCGCCGAGAAGCATATCTCGACGCAAAGCAAGCGTCGGTCCAGCGCGCGACGATTACTCTGAGCGCCGACAGCGCGGCACCGTCGTCGGGAATGGCATCCGGCGTGGCCGGCGTCGGTCAGGCGGGTGGGACAGTCGTCACGACCGCGAGCGTCCGCCATATCGGCGAGCGGACGTTCGTGAGACGGGACAGCGTGTGGGCCGACACGCGATATCAGGAAACGGCGGGACTGCGCGTGGTCCGCGTGCAGGCGTTTTCGGATGCCTATTTCGCGCTCGCGCAGCTCGTGCCCGACCTCCGGGATGCCTTCGCGATCGGCGACCGTGTGCTGGTGGCGGGCAGGGCCGTCGCCGTCGAGGTGACCCCCGCCGGTGTGACTCGGCTCTCGGACGCGGACGTAGCGGCTGTGCGGACAGGGTGGTAGAGTCGCCGCATGGGGGACGTCGACCGGCTGTTCCGCGCGTACCACGCTCCGCTCGTCCGATATTTGACGCGGCGGCTCGGGGATCGCGACTGGGCGGATGAGGTGGCACAGGAGACCTTTCTCAGGGCCTTGCGCCAGGAGACGATCGTGAACGAGCGGGCATGGCTGTTCGCGGTGGCCACCAACCTGGTGCGAGACGAGGCGCGCAAAGACGCCCGGCGCCGGCGCCACCTCGCGTTGTTGGCCGAAGCGGAGCGCGACACCGTCAGCGAGCAGCCGGAGACGTCCGCGGAGCGGGCGCAGGAGGCGGCACTCGCCCGCCGTGCGGTGGAAGCGCTGGCGGAGCGAGACCGATTGGCGCTCCTGATGCGCGAAGAGGGGTTGGACTATCCGGAGATCGCGGAAGCCCTCGGGCTTTCCGTCGGGTCGGTGGGCACGACACTGGCGCGAGCGCGCCGGCGATTAGCGGAGACGTACGAGGCCATGCAGCGCGAGGCCGATGCGCGGCAGGCACGGCGAGGGACATATGGCACACCCTGAGAACGGCCACGGAGCCGGGGCGCGCGACCACATCGACGAAGGGATGGCGCACGCGTGGCTCGACGGCCAACTGTCGGCCGATGACGCGGCGCGCGTCGAGGCGCATATCGCGGGGTGCGGTGCGTGCGCGGCGCGTGTCGCGGAGGCCCGCGGGTTCGTTGCCGCGTCATCGCGGATTCTCACGGGTTTGGATGACGTGCCGGGGCAGGTCGTGGCGCGAGCGAGGCCGCGCGTACGGATCTGGCAGGTGCGGGCCGCGGCGGCGGTGGTCGTCGTGGCGTTGGGCGCGGCCGCGGTGTTGAGTGATCCCAGTCGAGTGAGCGAGTTGCGGCGCGTGGCGGGTCTGGGGGTGAAGCTGGATTCAGCGCCTGTGACGCGCGACCGCGCGGGAGTGGACACAGCGCGGCGCGCGACTGACGCGGCGGCGGCTCCAGCGGTGCCATCTCCCCCTCCGGCACCCCTGGCGCAAGTGCCGTCGCAGTCGAGTCCGTCGATGAAGAAGACGATGGTCGGGCCGCGTCATGATGACAATTTGGAGGCGCGAGCCAAGCAGGACGTCGCATCGCGAGCCGCGGTACGCAGCCCCGCAGGGGGCGCGGACGGGGGCGTGGTGGCGTTGTCGAGTGCCGTCGGAGGCGCTTCGGCAGTGGGCGACCAATTGAAGCGTGCTGAGCGGAAGAACGCCGCGCAGATGGCCGCCGCGCCGGCGCCGCCGCTGCCGGCGGCGGCCGACAGCGTGGCGCGCGACAGTATGGGCACGGTCCGATCATTCCAACGGGAGGCATACGCCGCGCGCACGTCGGCACAGGCGGTGGCGCCGCCGGTGGCCCGGAGGGGCTACGCCGATACGGCCAGCGCGACGGATGGCGCCAGCGGGTCAAATCCGGGTCGCACGCATGCATACCGGACGTGTGCCGGTCGCGTCGTGTCGGTCCCCGTGGGCGTGTCGAGCGCGGGCGCGGGGTCGGTAGCGACCGCGGTCCGATTGGACTCGACACGAAGTGGCGCTGCGCGCGGCGGGTTTGTCGTGACATCGGCGCTCGACGACGGCGCGATTGCGGGGGCGGCCTGGCTTCCGATCAATGGGGATTCAGCGCTTGTCTCGATGACTGCCCCCCACGACAGCACGATCGTACCCAGTGTCGATGCGACGCCAGCGGGCAAAACAGATGCATCGCACGTGATCACCGTGCGCGTGGCCTGCGTCACGCCGTAACGATCGCTGTAACGATCGCTGTAACGATCGCTGTAACGATCGCTGTAACGATCGCTGTAACGATCGCTGTAACCATCGCTGTAACGACCGGTGTAACGATCGCCGTCGAGATCGCGGGTTACGGTTGCGGCAAGATGGCCGACGCATCCGTGGAGTCGAACCAGCGGCCCAGCCACTGAATGCCGACCGTTAGCTCGAGCACCGCGACGGCGGCGCCCGCGACGACGCCGGCCACCAGGGCCAGTGCGCTGGGTGGTCCCTCCCCGGTCATCGGGATGATGACCGCAAACGCTGCGAAGGTCGGCGGTATGAGCAGAATGGTGAGGCCCAACAGCGACGCGCCGACCGTGAGGATACGTTGGCCAAACACTTCGAGCCCACCGGTGCCCGTGCCGCCGAGCCGGATCCACGCCGGGAACAACAGGGCCGCGGTGTTCTGGACGAAGAGGCTCGCGCAGTTGACGAACGGCAGCGCCGCGAATCCGATCAGGAACTCCGCGTCGCGGCTCAGGATGGACGCGTAGTAGGGGAGCCGGCCTGGCGCCACCGCGGCGGGCACGGTGGTCCACGTGAGCAAACCATACGCGCCGATCATTAGCAGCCACTGGGCGACCGTGAGCGCCAACGCCGACGACGCGATCTCGGCGAACACCAGTGAGGTCCCACTCAGCGGCAGCGTGCGGAGCACATCGAGGTGAAGGAGGTCTTGTCGCAAATCGTTTCGGACCGTGAGGGGTCCCATCACGACCATGAACGCGGTGGCGGTGAGCGCCAGCGTCGCGAGCATCGCGGTGCTCCCGCGGAGTGCGGTCTCGCCGAGCAGGCCGGCTTGCCAGAAGATGCTGATGATGACGCCGAGGGCGATGAGGACGATGAAGATGGTCCGGAAGCGGATCCCGCGAATCAGTGCCAGCGTGTTCTTCCACAGCACCGCCACCGCGGGATCGCCGGTCGGCGCCAGAGGGAGCATGATGCGGCGCACGTGGGTCGCCGGTGGAGCGGGGCGCCGCGTACCGCTGACGGCGGTGAATGACCCGCTCACCTTGGCGATGGAGCCGCTGACGCTGTCGACGACGCTCGCGGTGGGGAGCGCGGCGCCGGCTCCTCGGGCGCGGAGCGCGGCGAGGCGGAGTGCCCGGCGCGCGGATGCCTCGACCGCTGCGTCTTCGAACACGGCATCCGCGCGCAACACCCACAGCATGTGCATCACGAGCAGCAGTACCGCGGGCCAGATCGCGGCGAGCCACATGCGCGGCGTGGCCGCGTACGATGCCGCCAGCACCGCACGAAAGGGCCACAGCACTGCGCTCGGGAGTGGCGCGCGGAGCGCGGTCCCCACGTGGATCAGAGCCGCGGGTAGCTCTTCGATGGATCGGGTGCCCGGCCATGCGCGCAACACGGTCGCGAGCAGGATGGCGACGCCCGTCCCGACGATGAGGATCGGGGGCGCGTTGCGACGAAGTCCGCGGCCCCGCTGGAGCGCGCCGGCCCGCACGAGCCCGGCCGCCATCTGGTGGAGTGACAACACCGAGAAGAACACCCAGAGCGAGATCATGCGCAGCGGGGAAGCGAGCCGCGCCCCCGCCCCGTGGACGATGACCGCGACGAAGAACGCGCTCGCCAGCAATCCGATCTGCAATCGCCAGATCTTGTAGAAGATGAGTTGGCGGCGCGACATCGGCGCGGGAAACAGGAACTGGAGCTCGGCGCCGGAGAACGCGAGTGCGGAGTTCGTGCTTCCGATCAGCCACCACTTGGCGACCAGGAGGGCGAATCCACAGGCGGTCAGCGCTTCGATCGCCTTGAGGCTCCCGGGTCCGGACGATCCGGGCAGCACGGAACCGACGCCGGCCGTCGGCCGGTAGAGCAAGAAGACCAGGTACGTGATCGCGACCGCGACGGCGACCAGATAGCGCGGCGACCGCAGGCGGCGCGCTTGCGCGGCGAACCGGTTGCGGAGCGTCCGCGACGCGAGAAACGCGAGCGCGGCCGATGGCCCTCCCTCGCGCGCATCCCCACCTGTCACGTGGGCGGGGTATCTCCGGTCAGTGCCAGGAACACTTCCTCGAGCCCGCGACCGGCCAGCTCGGGTCGTTCGGCCATGATGGACGCCATCGAGCCGTACGCGACTCGATGGCCGCGCACGAGCACGAGGATATGCGTGCACAGTTCCTCGACGAGGTGCAGCAAGTGCGAGCTCAAGACGACCGACGCGCCGTCGCGCGCGCGCTGCGCGATCGTGGCCTTCATCTTCCGGATGCCCGCCGGGTCCAGTCCCGTGAGAGGCTCGTCGAGGATGAGCGCGGAAGGCGAGTGCAGGAGCCCGCACGCGATGGCCAGCTTCTGGCGCATCCCACGCGACAGCTCCGCGGGGAGCGCGTTGCGTTTGTCGAGGAGCTCGAGCTCGCCAAGCAGCGGGCCGGCGCGCGCCGCCGCGTCGGCCACCTGGTAGAGCCGGGCGATGAATTGCAGATGTTCGTCGACCGTGAGGTACTCGAACAACTGGGGCTCGTCGGGGATGAACGCGAGCGCGGCTTTGGCCTGGCGAGGCGCGGTGGCGAGATCGGCGTCCGCAATGCGAATCGACCCGCGCGTGGGAATGATAATTCCCGAGAGGCAGCGAAGCGTGGTAGTCTTGCCCGCGCCGTTGGGCCCCACCAGCCCCATGACCTCGCCGGGTGCCACGCGAAACGACAGGTCGTCCACCGCGACCACGTCGCCATAGAGCTTGGTGAGACTGCTGACCTCGATCACGCGGATAATCTACACCCGAGGGGGTGTCGGGCTCAGCGCCTGTCTTCCGACGCATGCCCGTGGCAGATCGCCCCTACGTCGACGATGTCGGTGTGTCCGTGCGATATTTGTGAGTCGGGTCATGACGGGGCCGCCGAGCATGGCTGGCCGATGACGCGCGCGGGTAGTTGCCGCATTTTCGACCGACCGACCTCCACCGGGAGATACCCCGACCCATGACTGCACCCTCGTTCTCACTGTTGCACCCCGCCGACACCAAATCGCAGGGGACATTTCTGTCTCTGCTACGCGCCGTTGCGGGGCTTCTGTTCTTCATGCACGGCACGCAGAAGTTGTTTGCCGTGCCCAATAGCGGGATAGGGCCTGGGGGGGGGCCGGTGCACCTGGCGTCGCTGTTCGGAGTTGCCGGTGTGATCGAGACCTTCGGGGGAGCGTTGATCTGCATGGGATTGTTCACGCAGATCGCGGCGTTCATCGCGTCGGGTGAGATGGCCGTCGCGTACTTCAAGGTGCACAACCCCCGCTCGATGTTTCCGATCATCAATCGGGGAGAGGTGGTGGTGCTCTTCTGCTTCATTTTCCTGTACCTTGCCTTCGCCGGCGGCGGCGCCTACGGGCTCGATGCGATTCGGCGTAGGCGGACCACGACCAGCCCGTAAGCGAGCTGAGGTGATCGCGGTGGCGCCCTCGCCTGATACGATGGCCGGCGCCATGCAGTAGGTAGCGACGTGATGGTCGCACTCGCGACGACGACATCACCTCCACGCACCGGTCCACGCACCGTTGCTACGGCTTCCAGCCGCGCCCCAACGCCACGCACTCACGGATAAGAGGAGAGCGCAATGCCCGCCAAGAAATCCCCACGTCCCGCCACCAAGTCCGGTGGTTCTCGGCGATCGAGCGCCCCGAGTGCAGCGCGCGCAGCGAGCGCACCACGCGTAACCGACGACTCGCCGCGATTGCTCCCCGCGGGGATGAAGGCGCCAGCGTTCACCTTGCGGAGTACCCCCGATCAATCCGTCTCGCTGAGCGACTTTCTGGGGCGGCCGGTGATCCTCGCGTTCTATCCGGCGGATTGGAGCCCCACCTGCGGCGACCAATTGGCACTCTACAACGAGGTGCTCCCCGAGTTCCAGCGGTTCAACGCGGAGTTGATCGGAATCTCCGTCGATGGCGCGTGGTGCCATGCGGCGTACGCTAAGGCCCGCAACTTCCACTTTCCGCTCCTTGCCGACTTCGAACCCAAAGGCGCAGTCGCGAAAGCCTACGGGGCGTACACCCCGACCGCTGGCATGAGCGGTCGGGCGCTCTTCGTCCTCGATGCCAAGGGGACGATCCGCTGGAGCTATCTCTCACCCATGGGCGTCAACCCGGGCGCGGATGGGATTCTGGCGGCGCTCGAGGGCTTGGCCGGAGAAACGCAGGCGGCGCGGCGCCCGACGGCGGCGGATGCACCCGCACGCGGTCCGGAGCGCACCGCACGACCGGCTCGACCTGCGGCCCAGACCTCGCGGCGCGAGGCGCGATGAGCGGACTCAAGCCTCCGGTCGGTGCCCACGATCACGCGAAAGGCTCGGACACGGCGTCCGTCACTCTGGTCGAGTACGGCGACTACGAATGTCCGCACTGCGCGGTCGTGCATCCGATCGTGAAGGCGGTCCAGCGCCATTTCGGCCACCGTCTGCGGTTTGTCTTCCGCAACTTTCCCCTGACGCAAGTCCATCCCCACGCCGACCACGCCGCCGAAGCCGCGGAAGCCGCTGATCCGGCGGGGAAATATTGGGACATGCACGACGCGATCTTCGAACATCAGACCGCGATCACCGACCGCGATCTCGCGCGGTACGGCGAGCAGGTTGGGCTCGAGCCGGGTGTGATCGAGGATGCGCTCACCGCGCAGACCTACGCCGCACGCGTGCGGGCCGACTTCATGAGTGGCGTCCGGAGCGGCGTGAACGGGACGCCGATGTTCTTCATCAACGGCGAGCAGTACCAGGGCGGGTATGACGCGGCGTCGTTGATCGCGGGGATCGAGGAGACAGCGGCTCGCGGCTAACGCGCAAAAAAGCCGGCTGCAGAATCTCGCAGCCAGCCTAGGTTGTCAGCGCGCTGGTAGGCCGTTGGGTCTGTCTCAGATCGCCCGTCACCGCTTCGCCACCAGGTCCTTGTGCCATGCGCGGGCGAGCTGGGTCTCGAATCGCTCGCGCCATGCACCGACGGTCGAGACCGTGGCATCGAACACCGTCGTGCGGTCATCAACGGCGCCGGTCTCGCCGAGTTTGGCGAACTGCTCGCGAGTGGCGGAGTGAATCGCGCCGGTGGCGTCACGGTAGTGCACGCGCCCGCCGCCGATCAGGGTCGTGCCTAGCGTCTGTTGCAGCGACTGCAGCGTGCGGAAGAGTCCATCGATGGAGCATCCCGACGCGAACGCGTCGGTCTGATCCACAGCGACGGCGAGAAAACGGTCGTGGCGCCAGTCGCGGGCACAGCTGAGCGGGTGTCCGTGCGCCTTCCATTGCCCAAGGTAGTCATCGACGTGGGCCAAGAGCTGCGTGGCCGGGGCGCCGACGATCGGCCGATCTCCGGCGAAAATCCACACGCGAGCCGAGTCGGGAAGTGAGTCGAAGGGGACGACGGGCATGGAGGGAAACGTAACCCTCAGCCGCTACTCCCGCCCCAGCTCATGGCGAAACGCGGCGTCGACGGTGGGATACAGAAACGAGAACCCGGCGCCTTCGAGTGCGCGTGGGAGCACTCGCTGACCTGCGAGGAGCGCTTCATCGGCCAGCTCACCGTACATCAGCCGGAGCGCGAACGCGGGGATGGTAGCCACCGCGGGTCGGTGCAAGACATGGCCGAGTGCTTTCGCGAAATCGGCGTTCCTCACGGGGGTTGGTGCGGTCATGTTGATCGGACCGCGCATGGCCTCGGTGGCGAGCACGAAGCAGAGCGCGCGGACGAGGTCATCACGGGCGATCCAGCTCATCCACTGCGTGCCGTGCGCGATCTTGCCGCCGGCGCCGAGCTCAAATGCAGGAAGCAACTTGCCTAGCGCCCCACCCGCGCGACTGAGGACGATCCCGAATCGCGGGTGAACGGTGCGGATGCCGGCGTCTCGGGCGGGGGCCGCGGCCTCTTCCCACGCCCGCGCCACCTGCGCCAGGAATCCGTTTCCCGCTGGGTCCCGCTCATCGACGACGTCGTCGCCGCGGTCGCCGTAGTAGCCGATGGCGGACGCCGAGACGAGCACCCGAGGTGCCGGCTCGAGCGTGGACAGGACCCGCGCCAACAACAACGTGCCTTCGACGCGGCTCTGCAGGATGTCGCGCTTCCGCGCCACGGTCCATCGTTGATCGACCGGCGCGCCGGCCAGATGCACCACGGCATCGATGCCGGACAACGCGGCAGGATCGAGGACGCCATGGGCCGGGTCCCAGAACACGGTATCGTCGCTTGGCGCGGCGTGCTCCCGCGTCAGTCGGACGACCCGATGTCCCCGCGTGCGC
Organism: Gemmatimonadota bacterium; assembly: GCA_003152485.1. Taxonomy (GTDB): domain Bacteria; phylum Gemmatimonadota; class Gemmatimonadetes; order Gemmatimonadales; family Gemmatimonadaceae; genus Palsa-1248. The sequence continues at coordinate 53,347 of PMAE01000065.1, forward strand.
AGCGCGGGGACGAGGGCGGAGCCAATGAGCCCAGAGGCGCCAGTGACGGCGACTCGAAGCGGCGTTGGATCGCCCTCGGCCTGCAGCGTCAGCTCGGCGCCGACGTGTCGGCCGCCCGCTGCGCCTCTTCCGCGCCCTGGAATCCGATCCGGCTGTGTGTGCCGTCACAGAACGGCTTGGTCACCGACGCCCCGCACCGACACAGCGCGATCGTCTTGCCCGAACCTTTGGCGGAAACCAGCGGGTGGCCAGTGGGATCGACGATCCGCACCTGGGCGACATCATCGCCCGCGATCAAATACGGGCCATTCACTTTGACGGTGATCGTAATCGGCATGCGTGGGGGTCTGGTAGTGGGGAAATCGGATCAGGACTAGGTTGACTGCGCGGGCACTGGCGGTGGGATGCGGCCGGCGGATTCGGCCGCGGCCTGCGCGGCGTACCGCTTGACGCGCGCGAGCATCGCGTTGAGTCCCACCTCGCGAGCACCGAGGCCGATGCTGTCCATCATCTGGCGCGCGAAATCCAGCGGGATACCGAGTGCGGTGGACGGCGGCTGGTCGTTGACCGCGCCAAGCAAGATCGCGAGAAACGCGGCGATCGTCGGCGATCGCCGGGCATCCACGTCCGCGTAGAAATGGAGGGTGCCGTCGGGACGCAGGTCGGGGAAGAGATCGACCTGCGTCTGACACTCCGGAATGGTGAACGCGCCGCGGTCGAGCATGCGGAATCGCTCGGGCAGCGGCTCGAGTTTCTTGGAGTACTGAACGAGCGCCTGCATCTTGTCTTCACGCGAAAGCGCACGGAAATACTGCAAGACGCGGGCAACGGACGGTGGGACCGGGGCGGGAGGTGTCTCGTCAGCCATACCGGAATATGACCACGAGATGGCGCGTGTACCAATGCGGGTGACGATCATCGCGGTGGGATCGCGGGGCGACGTACAACCGTACGTCGCGCTCGGGCTCGGACTGGTTGCGGCCGGCCATGCGGTCACGCTGGCGACGCACGAGACCTTTCGCGACTTCGTGACCAGTCACGGGTTGCATTTCGCCCCGATGGCGGGCGATCCACGCGCGGTCCTGGCCCTGGCGGACCGCTGGCTCGCCACGGGCCGGAACCGACACGCGCTTCCCATCGCGCGCGAGATGTTTCGCGCGCTGCGACCGATGCTGGCGGCGCTGTTGGCGGATTTCTGGCGCGTGTCGCAGGGGAGCGAGCTGCTCATCTACTCGCCGGTCGCGACCCCGGCCTGGAGTGTCGCGGAGCGCCTCGGGATTCCCGGCGTCGCGGCGTACTTGCAGCCGCTCCATCGGACGCGCCATTTCCCCGCCGTGGGTGTGCCGGGCTCAGTGCGGTTGGGCGGCGCTTTCAATCTGGCGACGCACATCCTCACGCAGCAGTTCGCGTGGCGGCCGATACGGCGCCAGGTCAACACATGGCGACGCGATTCGCTCTCGCTGCCGCCGGCGGTCGGATACGGCCCCTTCGCGCGTGATCGACCGACCGGCGCCGCGCTGCCGACCTTGTACGCGTACAGTCCCCTTGTCGTACCGAAGCCGCCGGATTGGGGACCCGCGATCCAACTGACGGGTTATTGGGTCCTCGGTCCCAGCCAGGACTGGCGCCCGCCCACGGCGCTCGAGGCGTTCCTCGGCGCCGGCTCGCCGCCGATCTCGATCGGTTTTGGCAGCATGACTCCGTCGAATGCCGGCCGCCTGACCGCGATTGCGCTCGAGGCGCTCGCGGCAACCGGGGAACGCGGCGTACTGCTCGGCGGGTGGGGTGCATTGGGGGAGGGTGCACTGCCGGCCAGCGTGATCGCGGTGCGCGATGTCCCGCACGAGTGGTTGTTCCCGCGCATGCGGGCAATCGTGCACCACGGTGGCGCGGGAACGACGGGGGCGGCGCTCCGTGGCGGGGTGCCATCTATCGTCGTGCCGGTGGGCTTCGATCAGCCGTTCTGGGCTGGACGGGTCCATGCGTTGGGAGTCGGTCCTCGTCCGATCTCCCGACGGCGGCTCACCGCCGAACGGTTGGCGGAGGCCATCCGGCAGGCGGTGCGCGACGACGCGATGCGCTCACGCGCCGCACGCCTGGGCCTCGCGCTGCGCGCCGAGCGTGGCGTCGACGTGGCGGTCGCGGAGATCGAGGCGATCGCGCGGCGCGGAGCCAATCGGTGAGTCGAACCTCGCCGCCGCGCCCGTGGCTCACGCATCCCTTCGACAGTGCGCGCAACGCGCTGACCGCCGGTCTCTGGTGTGGCGTGATCTCGGATCTGACCACGTATTACGCACACGCCGCGTCCGTCGCCGACTACTTCTCGCCGAGCGGCCGGCGCAACCTCGTCGTGTGCGTCGGCGTCGCGACCACGATCGCGCTGGTCGTCGCGTTGATCCTAAGCGCGGTGCGGCGGCAGCGATTGAAGTGGGGCTAGGCGGTCATCTGTCGCTGCGCCGATGTTCGTGGCCGCGCGCCGCGTCGGGGGCCGTGTTGCTGCTCGTCGAACGCGCCGCTGTCATAGGCCGCGCAATACTCCTTCCAGTACCCACGCACGACGTCGGTGTACGACCGCGCAAAGTCGAACAGGGGGCGGGCCCACGAGCGATCGTGGCCAAACTCGATCCATTCGTCCGCGGTGGCAGAGCCTTGATGGCCGCCACTGCGCAGCTGGCCCCAGGCGACGACGTTGGCCATGACCCGAAGAGCGTCCTGAAGCCGATCCGGCTCATCTGAGGCATGGGTGAGGGCGAGGCGATCTTCCGTCGGCTGCAGCTCGCGCAAGATGTAGGACTTCCGCCCGAGCCGGAGGGGGCGGAGCAGGTCTGGGGAGACGGCTTGCACGCGGCGTTGGATCGTCACCACGCGCTCGGCTTCGGACGTCCATCGCGGTTGGCGAACTCGGACGGTGGGGGCCAGCGCCGACGGAGCGGCTTGTTTGAGATCCAGCAGCACGTTCCCGTCCGGGCCCCCATGACCGTTGATCAGGATCACTGCGCGCTGCAGGCCGAGACTGCCGGTGCCGGCAATGCGGCGGGCCACATCGATCACACGGAAGAAGGTCGGGTCCTCGCGCGCCACCCGAGATAGCGCGAGCGCGCGCACGACCTGGTCCCGCGACTCGCGCGAGATGGTGAGTGCGTGGCGCCCGTCGATGCGCAGTCGGCGGCGCCCGCGGGTGACCGTGGTGCGTTCCTCGAGCAGGTGACGCCGCGTGCGGCGTTTGACGCGGCGCAGCAACTGCTTGACCAACCCGCGCGCGGTCGAGCGCTCCACCCAGAGTGGCTTCCCCACGCGGAGGGCGTGCGTGTACGCCAAATGCGCCTGGTGCGCAAAGGCGCGACCGTCGGCCGCCGGGAGTCCGAGATTGGCGATGGCGAGCGCCGTGCTGGTGGCGAACCGCGCTAAGTCGCGCCCCGCGGGGGCGAGCGCGGCTTCGTCGAAATCGTTCATGTCGAAATACGCGAGCCCGTTGACACCCTTGAAGCTGCCGAAGTTCTCGAGGTGGAGATCACCGCAGGCCCACGTGAGCGGTGAGGCGTCGAGCGGTGATCCGGCAGGCCAGTCGCGATAAAAGAGGTGCGCGGTCCCCCGAAAAAATCCAAAAGGGCTGCGGCGCATCGCCGCGTACTTCAGGGCGAGCCGCTCGGGCTCGCGGCCATCATTGAACCGCAGGATTCGAGAGACGACGGACGGGGCCATCAGTAGTTGATGCTCGGGAGGAGAAGTCGGGCGAACCGGAGTCTACTCCAGGACGACCGCATCGGCCCGGGAGTCGCGATCACGCAGAGCATGGAGCGCGTGCCGCCGGCTGAGGAGTCCGGTGGATTGCCGCTCACGACTGGCGGGGACTCGACGGCTGATCCTGGCCGACACCGATCGTCGAGCGGCCCTGGGCGGTCATTGAGTCGCGGATGACCGTGACGCCGCCCGGCGCCGTGAGCGCAGCCCCGACATCACCGAGTCGAGAGAGTAACGCTACGGTAATGGCTTCTTGGGCGTCCATGAACACGAGGTAGTCGGGAGACAGCACGACGTACACCGTCTCGACGGCGATCCCCTGATTGGTGGGAACGGTCACGTGCGAACGCGCGAAGCGCACGCCGGGCCGCGCCTCGATGATCTCGCGCAGGAGGTGCGGCACCTGCGCGATCGCGTCGGGGGCGCCGGTCTGATCGAGCGTCACCGTGAGTGTGATCGTGCGCTCGCGCAGGCGACGAAAGTTGCGGATCCGGCTCTTGAGCAGGTCGCCATTGGAGAAAATGATCTGCTCGCCCGAGTTCGACCGGACCCGCGTCGTCTTGAGTCCGATCCGCTCGACTGTTCCGCCGAGTCCATCGACGGTGATCGGATCGCCGACGACGAACGGTTTGTCGAGGACGATCGAGAGCGCGGCGAACAGGTCGCCGAGGATGTTCTGGACGGCGAGCGCGAGCGCGATTCCGGTGACGCCCAGTCCTGCGATGAGCGTCGTGATGTGGACGCCTAGGCTGTCGAGCGCAATGAGGGCGATCATCAGCCAGAGGACGATGCGGGCCACGACGCCAAGCGCCGCGACCGTCGTGCGGCTGGCCGCGCCGCCATCCCCTCCGTCGTCGCCGCTGGGCGTCGAACGGCCGGCGATGTAATGGTGTAGTACCGCTCCAATGATGCCGTCTCCCCAGATGGCGATCTGGAGGAGGAAGGCGACGATCGCGACGTCCCGGACGCCGTGTTCCCAATGCGGGGTCAGCACGAGGTCCAACGAGGCGATCACCAACCCGACCGCGAACAGGAAGAAGTACCGCGTGCGGCGGACGAGCGTGGCGACCACGGAGTCGGCGCCCGGCGCGCCGGGCAGATCGGCCGCTCCCTTCCGTCTCAATCGGCGATGCGCCACCTGTCGAGCGATCGACAGCAGCACGAACACACACCCGAGAATCGCGAGGGCAATGAGCCAGTCGCGAACCGTGTTGTGGTAGTACTCCCAGTCGAGCACGTTGAGTGGGCGCATCGATTCAGCCAGGTGTCGGGTTTCGCTGGACAAAGTGCAGGGGCGATGGTGCCGGCCGCTACTGGGCGCGCCCAGTGAACGATGCGCCGGCGCCTATATTGCGCCCACGACATGCTGGCATCTCGCGCGTGGCCCGGCCGCTTACACCGCGAGTGGCATCGTGGGGCGACGGTCCGTGCACGTGCCGTCGATGGCTAAAGCGCTCGCCTGCCTGGCGGTCACGGCGCCTGGGATGGCGGTCCTCACGGACCGTGAGCTCCGTGCCATCGGCGTCGTGCCCGAAGCCGTGGGCGCCGAAGGGGTGAGCTTCAGCGCATCGCTGGCCCAACTGTACGCCGCCAACCTGTGGCTGCGCACGGCGACTCGAGTCGTCGTACGCGCGGGGTCGTTCCCGGCCGAATCATTTGCCGAGCTCGAACGTCGTGCGGCGCGGGTGGACTGGGAACGCTATATCGCTGCCGGGACTCTCGTCAGGCTGCGTGTGACCTGCCGGAAATCGCGACTCTACCACTCGGACGCCGTAGCCGAGCGGGTCGCGCGTGCCATCGAGCGAGCCGGTGGCATCCCAATCCTCGGTCCACGAGAATCGCCCGTCCCGTCGCCCGCGGCGCCGGTGGATACCGAGTCCAGGACCGGTGCCGACGAGGGGCTCGACGCCGACCTTGACATCGGGTCTCCGGCAGACGTGGGTGAGCCCGATCAACTCGTTCTGGTGCGTTTCTATCGCGATGAGTGCGCGATCAGTGTGGACGCGTCGGGTGCGCTGCTGCACCGTCGCGGGTACCGCCTGGAGACGGCGAAGGCGCCACTTCGGGAGACGTTGGCCGCCGCTGTGCTCATGACGAGCGGATGGGAGGCCCGTGGCCCGCTGCTCGACCCGCTGTGCGGCTCGGGGACGGTGGTGATCGAGGGAGCGCTCATCGCCCGTCGTCGCGCGCCGGGCATCAGTCGGGATTTCGCCTTCATGCGCTGGCCGGAATTCGAGGCGCCGGTGTGGCAGACGCTGGTGTCCGATGCCCGCGCCCAGGAGCGCGCGACGGCGCTGGTGCCGATCCAGGGGTCGGACCGCGACGCCGGCGCGACGGCGGCGACGATGCGTAACGCCATGCGTGCCGGCGTGGTCGATGACATCGACGTTGCGACCCGCGCGGTCTCCGCCATCGACCCACCGCCGGGACCGGGCTGGCTCGTGACGAACCCGCCGTACGGTGTCCGCGTCGGGGATCGGGATCAGCTGCGAGATCTCTACGCCCAACTCGGACGGGTCGCTCGCGCCAAATGCGCCGGGTGGACTGTGGGCATGGTATCGGGGGATCGCGCGCTCACGCGGCATACTCGCTTGCCGTTTATCGCGCAGTTGCGGACCACCAATGGTGGGTTGCCGGTGGAACTGGTGCGGGCCGAGTTGTAGCCAGCGGTCGATCCATTCTCGGGAGGGTAACGCGGCAGCCCAAAATGGTGTCTCATGAGTGCCGCCGCGCGGAACGCGATCCTTTAGATTTGGCACATATGGATTCTGGTCCCATCACGACCTCGTTCAACGACGCCTACATCGCGGAGCTCTACGAGGCATTTCGCCGCGATCCGGCATCGGTCGATGATTCGTGGCGGCAGTTCTTCGAGGTCGCGCAGCGGTTCGCGGGCGGGTCATCCCCCGTGGCCGAGGGCGGCCCGGCGGACCCCGTCCTGCTCAAGAAGGCGGCGGGCGCGGCCGCCCTCATGCAGGCGACCCGCTCCTACGGCCATTTCGCCGTGCCGCTCGACCCGCTCGGGACTCCGCCCCTCGGCGCGCCGGAGCTGACCCCCGAGTTTCACGGGATCACCGAGGGCGACCTCGATCTGGTGCCGGGGAGTGCACTGGGCTTCCCCCACATGGCCACGGCCGCAGATGTCATCCGACGGCTGCGGTTCCGGTACTCGACCACGCTGGGCATCGAGGTCACGCACCTGGCGGAAGAAGACGAGCGGAAATGGTTCCGCCAACTGTTGACGGCCGAGACCCTCACGCGCCCGCTCACATCCGAGGAGAAGCAGGCCGTTTTGGTTCGATTGACGGAGGTCGATGGGCTCGAGCGATTCATCGGCCGGGCCTATCCCAACGCCAAGCGGTTTTCGATCGAGGGCACGGACGCGCTCGTCCCAATGCTCGACGCGACGATTGTCGAAGGGGCGGCCGCCGGGGCGCGGACGGTGGCGATCGCGATGGCGCATCGCGGGCGACTCAACGTGCTCGCCCACATTCTGGGCAAACCCTACGCCTCGATCTTCGACGAGTTCGAAGGGAAGCACGAGGACAGTGGCACCGGCGACGTCAAATACCACCTCGGCGCGCAGGGGACTCGCGTGCTGCCCGGGGGCGAAACGGTTGGGATCACGTTGGTGCCGAATCCCAGCCACCTGGAAATGGTCAACCCGGTCCTCGAAGGTATGGCGCGGGCGATGCAGCGAGATGGAGCCGAGCTCCATCACGAGCGCGTCATTCCGCTGTGCGTACATGGGGACGCGGCGTTTCCCGGTGAAGGCGTGGTCTCGGAGACGTTCAATCTCTCGCGGCTGGCCGGCTACGGTGTCGGTGGCACGGTGCACATCATCGTCAACAACCAAATCGGGTTCACGACCGACCCCTCGGAAGGGCGATCGACGCACTACGCCAGCGACATCGCCAAGGGATTCGACGTTCCGATCATCCATGTCAATGCCGATAACGCCGAGGCCTGCATCATCGCGGTCCGCATCGGCGTGGCGTACCGGACGCGCTTCCACAAGGATTTCCTGATCGACCTCGTGGGCTACCGTCGGCACGGCCATAACGAGGGCGACGAACCTGGCTTCACACAGCCGCTGGCCTCGCAATTGATCAAGACCCATCCCACGGCCCGGGTGATTTGGGGAGAGCGATTGGTGCGCGAGGGGATTCTGACTGCGGCCGCGGTCGCGACGGCCGAGCGCGAGATGATGGACCGATTGACAGCGGTGCATGCGGAGGCGACCGCGGGCGCGGCGAAGGCGCCGGCGTATGATCCGCCGCATCCGCCGGTCAAGTTGCCGACGCGACCGTTGGAAACGGCCGTGGCGGCGGAGCGGCTGATCGCCTTGAACGAACGACTGCTGGCGTGGCCGTCGGGGTTCACGATTCACAGCCGTCTGGCGCGGACGCTGGCTCGTCGGCGGGACGCGCTTGGCCCGAAAGGCGCGATCGATTGGGGACACGCCGAGACGTTGGCATTCGCCTCCGTGCTCACCGAGGGGACGCCCGTACGGTTGTCCGGGCAGGACGCGGAGCGCGGCACGTTTTCGCATCGGCATGCCGTGCTGCACGACACGAACACGGGCGCGCGATACATCCCGCTCCAGCACCTCGACGGCGCGGCGTTCGACATCTTCAACAGTCCGCTCTCCGAGACGGCGGTGCTCGGGTTCGAGTATGGCTACAGCGCCGTGGCGCCGGAGTCGCTGGTGTTGTGGGAAGCGCAATACGGCGATTTCGTCAACGTCGCGCAGCCGATCATCGACCAATTCCTCACGACCGACCGGACGAAGTGGGGGCAGGATTCGGACGTAGTGTTGCTCCTCCCTCACGGATACGAGGGCGGGGGGCCGGAGCACTCGAGCGCCCGGCTCGAGCGGTTTCTGCAGATGTGCGCCGAGGAGAACATGGTCGTCGCCTATCCCACGACGGCCGCGCAGTACTTCCACATCCTGCGGCGCCACATCAAGACGCCGTCGCGCCGACCGTTGGTGCTCATGACGCCCAAGAGCTTGTTGCGGCTCGACCGTGCGGCGTCGCGGCTGGCGGACCTCTCGGCCGGACATTTCCAATCGGTCCTGGGTGATCCGCGGCGAGCGGAGCCGGAGCGGCAGGAAGAAGTGACTCGTGTCGTGTTCTGTGCTGGCAAGTTGTACTACGATCTCAGCGCGGTGGACCAGCCCCAGCACGTGGCGCTGATTCGGATCGAGCAACTCTACCCGTGGCCGCACGAGGGCGTGGCGTGGGCGCTCGATCGGTATCCGTCGGCCGACGAGGTGGTATGGGCGCAAGAAGAGCCCAAGAACATGGGCGCGTGGACGTTCGTCGCGCCGCGTCTTCGGGCCGCGGCGGGCCACGCGATTCCGGTGACGTACATCGGGCGTCCCGAGCGAGCGAGTCCGGCGGAAGGGTATCAGGCGTCGCACCAGCGCGAGCAATCGCGGATCGTGGCGGAGGTGCTCGGCCGGCCGCCGGTGAAGCCCGGTGGGACGGCGGCCGCCCAGGGCCTGGCGGCACCGACCGATGGTCGGGGTGTGACAAGCGAGGCGGTGGGTTCGTCGGCGCCCGCTGGGTCGGCGAGCGGGACCAAGAGCTCATAGTGCGACGCGGGGGGTGGGCACGGACGGCGTTCCTCGTCGGGTTCGCCGCCCAGATCGCGGTGGCGCCGCGCCCGGCGACCGCCCAGAGCCCGGCCGCGGTGCCGCTTGCCCCGGCCTACGGGCGCGGCGGAATCGCGGTGGCGGAACTCGTCGCCGGACTCGGGACCACGTCGCGTGTCCTGATGATCGGCGCGCATCCGGACGACGAGGACACGCGGCTTCTCGCGTGGCTGGCGCGGGGGCAGCACGTGGAGGCGGCGTATCTCTCGCTCACGCGTGGCGACGGCGGGCAGAACCTGATCGGCAACGAATTGGGTGACGCGCTGGGTGTGATCCGCACGGAGGAGCTGTTGGCGGCCCGCCGGATCGACGGCGCGCATCAATATTTCACACGTGCCTACGACTTCGGATTTTCGAAGACGGCCGCCGAATCGTATTCCCACTGGCCGCACGACTCGCTGCTCAACGATGTGGTGACGGTCGTACGGGCATTTCGGCCGCACGTCATCATCGCGGTGTTCTCCGGTACGCCGCGCGACGGGCATGGCCAACACCAGGTCTCCGGGCTGCTGGCCCGCGAGGCGTACGATGCGTCAGGCGACACGGTGCGGTTCCCCGTGACGCAGTACGGAGCCCCGTGGACGGCGACCAAATTCTATCGGGACCGATCGTATTTTGGTGCCGGCGAGAACTCGCTGGCGATCAACGTCGGCGCCTACGATCCGTTGTTGGGCGTGACCTATTCCGACATTGCGGCCGCGAGTCGCAGCCAACACAAATCGCAGGGATTCGGCAACATCGGATCCTCGGGACCGGCGACCGCCTATCTCTACCGCGACGCGACCCGGGTGAGGGACGGCGTCGCGCCGGGGCACGAGCGATCGATGTTCGACGGGATCGACACCACGTGGGCTCGCTTTGCCGCAGTCGCGCCGGACGCGGCTACGCGAGGCGCGATCGATTCCATCCCGCTGCTGATTGGACGGATCAGGGCACGCTTCAGAGCGGACGCCCCGGGCGCGGTGGTCGACGAGCTGTCGCGACTGTGGGAGAAAGAGCTCGTGCTCTACACCCTCGCCGCAGGGCGGGAGCAAGCCGCTCTGGTGCCCGGCTCGGTACGGGCCAGCAGGGCGGCGGGTACATCCGTCGCACGGCGATCGCGCACCATGAACCTCAATGACGCCGAGACGACGGTCTCGGCATGTATCGCCCGCCTCGAGCGCGCCATGAATTTGGCGTCAGGCGCGGACCTGTACGCGACGACCGCGCACGATGTGGCGGCGCTCGGCTCGCCTGGCGCACGAGTAGCGGCCACCGTGGTCAATCACGGTGCGGTGCCCCTGCGGCTTCGGGCGGTGGGCTGGATGACGCCGACCGCGGGTGCGAGCCCGCCCATCACGGCGCCCCATTCCATCGGCCGCGATAGCACCTGGCGCGACACCGTGGCGGTCAATTCGACGGCCGTGACGCAGCCCTGGTGGTTGGTCACTCCCCGCAAGGGCGACCTGTTCGCGACACCGGTCTCGCGCATCGCCGAAGACCAGCGAGTGGACGGCGCGAGCGTACTCGTGGGCGTACTCGTGGGGGTGGAGACATCCGCTGGCACCACTGCATCACGGAGCATGGATTTTCAGTCGTTGGCCATCGAGCGCATTGCCGACCCGACGCGCGGTGAAGTCGACCGGCCGCTGGCCTTCGTTCCCGCCATCTCCCTCACGCTCGATCGCACGGTAGAATACGTGCCTGCTGGCGCGCCCATCGACCGGCCCATCCAAGTGCTCGTGCGATCCGGTGTCGACTCGGCGCGCGAGGTGACGGTGTCGCTGCAATTGCCACGGGGCCTCGTCCCGGATACGGTCAGCCGCCACGTCATGGTCCCGGCGCACGGGACGCGACGCGTTGATTTCCGAATCACGGGCGCATTGTCGCCTGGCCAGGTCACATTGAGCGCGACGGCCGAGAGTAACGGGGCCACGTTCACCATGGGCTACATCCCGATCGAGTACGACCATATCCGACCGCAGAAGATGTACCGGCCGGCCGTGATGGCCCTCAGCGTCGCCGACATCAAGGTTCCACCGGGCCTGACGGTCGCCTATATCGCGGGCGTCGGCGACAACGTGGAGCCCATGCTTGAACAGCTAGGCTTGCACGTGACCGTGCTCGACCCGGCATCCCTCCCGACGGCGGATCTGTCTCGATACACGACGGTCGTCGTGGGGCCTCGGGCCTACGAGGCGAGCGCAGACCTCGTGACGAACAACGGACGATTGCTCGATTTCGCCCGGAACGGCGGAACACTGGTGGTGCAATACGGTCAATACGAGATGACGGGGTCGGCGATCATGCCGTATCCGATCACCCTCGACCGACCGGCTGCCCGCGTGACGGACGAGAACGCACCGGTCCGGGTTCTCGATCCGGCGTCGCCGCTGCTCTCCGCGCCGAACAGGGTGACGGATTCGGATTTCGCCGGGTGGGTGCAGGAACGATCGCTCTACATGCCGCATACGTTCGATCCGCACTACCATGCGGTGTTGGCGATGAACGACCCTGATGAGGCGAGCAACGATGGCGCGATCCTCGTGGCATCCCTGGGCAAGGGGACCTACGTGTATACGACGCTCTCGTTTTTCCGGCAGCTTCCCGCGGGCCTGCCGGGCGCGGCGCGACTGTTCGTGAATTTGTTGGGAGCGGGGCGTCGGTGCTGCGACGCCATGTGACGGGTGCGCGAGGGTGCATGATCGCGCTCCTCCTCGTCGCCGCCTCCAGCTGTTCCCACGACCACCGGACTATCGTGCTGGTGTACTCGCCACACGGCAAGGAGCTGTTGGAGGATTACGCCAACCGATTCATGCGGGTCCATCCCGATATCGATCTCCAGTGGGACGATATGGGATCGACCGAGGTGCTGGACCGGGTGCGCGCGGAACGCGACAACCCGCAGGCCGACGTCTGGTTTGGCTCGCCCTCCGAGTTGTTCGAACGGGCGACGCGCGAGGGGTTGCTCGAAGCCTACACGCCGACGTGGGCATCGGAGGTGCCGTCCGAAGCGCACGACACGGCCAATTTCTGGTTCGGCACCTATCTCACCCCCGAGGTGATCGGATACAACACCGAGGTGGTCACCGCCGCCGAGGCGCCGAAGGATTGGGACGATGTGCTCGAGCCGCGCTGGAAAGGGAAGCTCGTCCTCCGCGACCCGGTGGCTTCGGGCGGCATGCGGGCCATCTTCGGCGCCATCCTCGAGCGGTCGATCGCGGCGACCGGCTCGACGGCCGCAGGGTGGAATTGGCTCCGTCGGCTCGATGCCAACACCAAGGAGTACACGCTCAATCCGACGATTCTGTACCAGAAACTCGCCCGTCGCGAGGGGGTCGTCACGCTGTTCAACATGCCGGACTTGGCGACGCTGCAGCAGCGCGCGCATATCCCCGTGAGCTACGTTTTTCCGGAGAGTGGGACGCCACTGCTCGTGGACGGGATCGCGATCGTGAAAGGGACGCGTCATCCCAATGAAGCCCGCGCGTTTTACGAGTTCGTCACCACCCAGCCCATGCTGCTCGTCGCGGCGCGGGATCATCTCCGGATCCCAGCCCGCATCGACATCGACGATGATTCGTTACCGGCGTGGATCCGCACCGCGCGCCAACAGATGAAGCCGATGCCCATGAATCGCGCCATGCTGGCGGACAGTCTCGACGAGTGGATGACGTACTGGGACTCTCACATCCGGCACCGAGGCTAGCGCACCATGTCCGGCGCCGGATCGCTTGCCCTCACGGACATCACCCGACGGTTCGGGGAGCCGACTGTCGCGCCGGCGGTGGACCACGTCACGCTCAGCGTCGCCGAGGGCGAGCTGCTCGCGCTCGTGGGCGCGTCGGGGTCTGGAAAGACGACGACGCTCCGCATCGCCGCCGGCTACGAGCCGGCCGATGAAGGACGGGTCGAGCTAGATGGCCGCGACATCACGCGGCTTCCGCCGCAAAAGCGCGACTTCGGCATGGTATTCCAACACTACGCGCTGTTCCCGCACCTCTCGGTCGAGGACAACGTCGCGTTCGGGCTCGAAGCGCGTGGAGTCGGACGCAGCGATCGGATCACTCGGGCGCGGGGCGCCTTGGCCGGCGTGGGACTCTCCGGCGCGGGACGCCGTCCGATCCAATCACTCTCGGGTGGCGAGCAGCAGCGGGTCGCCGTGGCCCGGGCGTTGGTGATCGAGCCCCGGGTGTTGCTACTCGACGAACCCCTCTCGAATCTCGACCCGACGTTACGCCAGGCGATGCGCGACGAGTTGCGCTCGATTCTGCGTCGCCAGCGGGTCACCGCGCTCTTCGTTACCCACGATCAGGAAGACGCGTTCGCGATCGCGGATCGCGTGGCGCTCATGGATCGAGGGCGCGTGATCCAAGTCGGCACGCCGGAAATGCTCTATGACGCACCCGCGACGCGTGCCGTAGCGCAGTTCGTGGGGCGGTCCACGCTCGTCCCGGCGCATGGGGAAGGGGACCACGCGGTGATCACGATCGGGAGCGTCTCGTGCCGGGTGCGCGCTGTGTGCTCGTCCGGGTCACCGGGGCCCGGCTCGCTCGCCGTGCTGCGACCCGAGGGGCTTGGCCTCGCCCCGCCGGATTGGCCCGGCGCGTGGCCGGGCATCGTGCGGACGCGGCGGTTCGTGGGCGCGGTCTACGCCTATCGGGTCGCGGTCGCGGACAACCTGGTATTCGAAGTGCTGGCACCCGACAAGCTGGCAGAGGAAGGCGATCGGGTCGCCGTGCGCATCTTGCGACAACCGGTCGCGCTCGTGTGCGATGAGGGTCCGCCGACGGCGCCCCCCGCGGCGCTCGGCGCGGAGCCGGTCGCGTCGTCTGATACGGTCAGCACACTGCGAGCATCGGCGTCGCCGGCATTGGCGTCGCCGGCATCGGGGTCGATCCGACCGGGTGTCAGCCGTGCGTAAGCGATCCGCGTTGTGGATCGCGATCCCGCTGTTGGTTCTGCTGGTATTAGTGGTCGTCTATCCCAATGTCGCGGTGGTGGCGGGAAGCTTTGGCCGGGGACTCGGCTACTGGCGCGCGTTCGCGTCCAGTCCCTCCGATCGCGAAGCGCTGTGGACGAGCCTCTGGATCTCCGTCGTCTCGGTCGTCGCGTCGGTCGCCGTTGGCCTCCCGTTGGCATTCCTGATGACGCGGACGGAGTTTCGTGGCCGGCGGGTCCTGCAGGCGGCCGCCACGTTGCCCGGGGCGCTGCCACCATTGGTGGGAGTCATCGCCTTTCTCTTCCTCTACGGTGAGAGCGGCGTCGTCACCCGCGTCGTCCAACTAATCCTGCGTCGCGATGCACCGCCGTGGACGTTCTCCGGGGCGTGGGCCATCGTGTTCGTCCACGCATACACGATGTACGTCTACGTGTACCTGTTCGTGTCGGCGGGGCTCGAGCGCTACGACAGTGCGCTCGACGAAGCGGCGTCGGGACTCGGGGCCGGGGCGTTCCGGCGATTGCGCCGGGTGACGCTGCCGATGCTGACCCCCGCACTCGCGGGCGCGTGCCTCCTGGTGTTCATGAGTTCCCTCGGCTCCTTTTCGGCCCCGTACGTCTTCGGCGGGGGACTCCGGGTGCTGGCAACGCAGATCGTCACCTCGCGGCTGAATGGCGCGATGGGTGTCGCTTACGTGGAGACGACGGTGCTCGCGGTGAGTGCGGTGGCGGCGCTGGCGCTGCTACGGTGGTTCGAGGGGCGTCGGCGATATGCGGCGAGCGGGAAAGGGCGTGCGTTGCGGGTCCCGTTTCGGTCGCCCCTGGCTCGCGCACTCACGCTGCCGGTAGCCGTGATCGTGGTGCTCGTGTTGGTGCTTCCCCACCTCATGATCATTCTCGTGTCGTTCGCCCGAGACGGCGCGTGGACGACCCAGGTCCTGCCGCCCGAATACACGTGGGACAACTTCCGACGACTGGCGACCGACGCATCGCTGCTGCGCCCCATCCGCAACAGCGTGATCATGACACTGCTCGCAACCGCCGGAAACGTCATCGTGTGCTCGGTGGCCGCGTACCTGCTCGTCTTCCGCCGTTTTCCCGGCCGCCGTCTGCTCGGCGTGTTGGTCGCATTGCCGTGGGCGATCCCGCCGACCGCGATCGCGATCGGGCTCGCGTCAACGTTCAATCGTACGGATCTCTCGACCGCGCGCATCCTGCTCGTCGGCACCTTCTGGATCTTGCCGCTCGCATACTTCATCCGGGGAGTGCCGTTGGTCGCGTCCGCGGTAGAGGGCTCACTCCGGCAGCTCGATCCTTCACTCGAGGAAGCGGCCCGGGGCTTGGGGGCCGGCTGGTGGCAGACGCTGCGACACGTGATCTACCCCGCAGCACGTCCCGGCCTGGTGGCGGGCGCAACGCTGGCCGCGATCACGGCGATCGGCGAATTCGTGGCGAGCGAAGTGTTGTACACCCACACCAGCCGTCCGATCTCGGTCGAGATCCTGGCTCAGGTCCGCGCGTTTGCGTTCGGCACCGCGGCCGCGTACAGCGTTGTGCTCATCGGCATCGTGTTGCTGATCACGCTGCTCGCGCGCGCGGCGGAAGGGCGCCGTGGGGTCATGGCGTTAAGGAGTTAGCTTTCCTGGGTAACGCGGCGCGACTCGCGCCCGTGCACGCAGCGAGGGCACCATGGCTCGGGCTCGGGTAGTAATAGTCGGCGGCGGGTTCGGGGGGTTTACGGCGGCCCGGCGGCTCAGTCGGGCGGCGGTCGATATCACGCTCGTCGATCGGACGAACCACCATCTCTTCCAGCCGCTGCTCTACCAGGTCGCGACGGCCACCCTCTCGCCGACGGATATCATGGTCCCCATTCGCTGGGGACTCCGTCGGCAGAAGAACGCCAACGTGATTCTGGGCGAGGCGACAGCGGTGGACGTGGCCCGGCGCGTGGTGGTGCTCGATGGCGGTCGGGCTGAATTGCCATACGACTACGCCATCATCGCCACCGGCGCTCGACACTCGTATTTCGGGCACCCGGAGTGGGAGGCGTTGGCCCCCGGCCTCAAGAGCATCGAAGACGCGCTCGATGTGCGCAATCGGTTCCTGCTCGCGTTCGAAGAGGCGGAGCGTACCGATGATGACGCGGAGCGCCGGGCGTACCAGACCTTCGTCGTCATCGGCGGCGGCCCGACCGGTGTCGAGCTCGCTGGGATGCTGCCCGAAGTCGCCAAACCGATGCGTCGCGACTACCGGCGCATCGATACCCGTCAGACCCGGGTGCTTCTGCTGGAGGGTGGCCCGCGCATCCTGCCGGCCTTTCCGCAGGCGCTGTCGGATCACGCGAAGCGGGACCTGGAGAAATTGGGAGTAGAGGTCCGTACGAACGCCCGCGTCACGCACGTCGAACCGGATGGTGTACACGTGGGGGGCGAGCATATCCGTGCCCGCACGGTGTTCTGGGCCGCGGGGAACGCCGCGTCCAAGCTCGCCAAGACACTCGGCGCACCACTCGATGAGGTGGGTCGCGTCAAAGTGACGCCGGATCTCTCGCTTCCGGGCCACCCCGAGGTATTCGTCGTCGGTGATCTGGCGACGGTGCCGCGCGACGGTGGGACGTTCGTGCCGGGCGTGGCCCAGGGTGCGATTCAGGAGGGTCGGGTCGCGGCCGACAACGTGATCGCCCGTCTCGCGGGCCGCCCCACGCAGCTGTTCACCTATTTCAACAAGGGTGACCTGGCATCCATCGGCCGGCACCGGGCGATCGCGAACTTCGGCTTCCTTCAAGTCACGGGTTACGCGGCGTGGCTGATGTGGCTGTTCATCCACGTCCTCTATCTCGTCGGGTTCCGAAACCGCGTCAGCGTGCTCCTCCAATGGGCGTACGCCTATTTCACCTTTCAGCGCGGCATGCGGTTGATCACGAACTACGCCCGGCAATGGGACGGGACGGTGGCAGTCGGCGGGAAGTATTTGAGCGCGGACGCCGAGCTGGCGGTGGCGAAGCAGAGGGAAGCGGTGGGGAGTCGGTAGCGCTACCTACCAAGCGTCACCCAGGCCATTTCTAACGAACGCGATTGGGTGATCGCGGCCGCACGGCTAACTGCGCGCGCCGGTGCCGGCAGGGGTTACGGACGCGACTTCGGCGGTGGCGGGGATCGGGCCGGATGGGGTGGGTATGGTCGCCACGCCGGCGGTGTCGGGCGTCATGTACGCCTCGAGATTCGTGCCCAGGAGCAGCGTCGCGGCAACCAATACCGCGCCCGCCCAGAAGGGCGCGCCGGGATTTAAATGATCGTAAAGGAGGCCGGCGCCGAGGGGAAAGATCACGCGCGTAATGCCGCCAAAGGTCTGCTGCGTACCCATGAACAGTCCCCGCTCATCTGCGGAAATGACGCGCGACAGCATGGCGGTGACGCACGGGAAGGTGAATGCCGTTCCGAGCGGGAGGAGGACGACGACGGCGGCGAGTATCGGAAGGGTCGGCGCAAGGGGGATCAGGATGAGCCCCGCGGCGAGGAGGACGATCCCTATCCTGGACAGCCGCGGCTCGCCGAACTTGTCGATGGCCGGGCCGAGGATGAAGGCCCGGGTGACCATACTCATCACGCCCAAGTAGGTGAAGACCCATCCGATCGAGGCGGCGGTGACACCGAACCGCTTGGCCAGGAAGAGCGCGAGGATCGACATCGCGGCCATGAACGCACCGATCCCGACCGCGTAGATCCAGATCAGTCGCGATGCGGGCGCATCCGAGTGCCGAATCACCCCCCAGATCACGGTCCGCGACCGGCCGCGCGGCTCAATGCGGCTGCGTGCGGCCCGGGCGATCACGTGCGATTCGCGCAGATACCTCCACGCGAAAAACATGTTCGCGACGCAGATCACGGCCGCGAGTACTCCCGGTGCGGCGTGTCCCAACGAGAGATCATGGCCGTTGACCCACAAGTGTCGCAGCCCCAGCACGAGCGCACCAGAGCCAAGCAACGGGCCGATGGCGACGCCAAGATTCGTGGCCGCGGAGACCCAGCCCAGCGCGCGGGCGCGGTTCTTTGGCTCCGTCGAGTCGGCGACGTAGGCTTGCACGACACCGACGGTGCCGCCGCCCGCACCCTGAACGATGCGCGACACGAAGAGCATCGTGAGCGAGTTCGCGTACGCGAAAATGACGTACGAGACCGCGGATGCGCCGAGGGCAATGAGAAGCGCGGGACGCCGGCCGTATCGATCGGAGAACCGCCCCCACAACGGAGCGGACAACAGCGTGGCAAGGGAGAACGCCGACACCAACATCGTGTAGGTGAACCCGTTCGCTCCCAAGCGCGTCGCATAGAACGGGAGCAGCGGGACCACCATCAGCGTCCCCATCATGTCCACGCAGGCCGTGACGAGGAGGACCAGGAGCTTGGAGTCGACCTTCTGATACTGGATCAGGGCATACCTGTGGTGGGCGCGGCAGATGACCCGGGAGCGCTGCCGCGCCCGGTGGAACTGAATCTAACGGACACCAGCCGAGTGAGTTTGGTTGCCGCGACGCAGCGCGGTGGCGTTCGCCACCGTTGCCTCGGGGACCCGCCGACGCCGACTACGTCTCGACGCTGCTTATATTTAGCACGAGTGGGACCCCAACGCCCGTTGCCCATCGCCGATGCCTGATCGCATTCGTACGCGCTTCCTCGTGGTGGGTAGTGGCGTGGCCGGGCTCCACACGGCGTGGCGAGCCGCCGAGCATGGTCCGGTGATCGTGCTGACGAAGCGGTCGTTGTTCGATTCGGCTACCGCGTACGCGCAGGGGGGGATCGCGGCCGCGCTGGGCGCGGGCGATTCGCCGGAGTTGCATCGCCGGGACACGCTGGCCGCTGGGGCCGCCTTGTGCGACGCAGCCGCCGTGAAGGTCTTGGTCGAAGAGGGGCCGGCCCGCGTGCGGGAGCTGTCCGCCGCCGGCGCCGATTTCGACCTCGCACCGAACGGCAAGTTCATCCTGGGCCGCGAGGCAGCGCACTCCAGGAAGCGGATCGTGCACGCGCATGGCGACCAAACGGGGGCCGAGGTGGCCCGCACGTTGATCCGCCGAGTCACGGAGAGCGAGGGTGTCGAGGTCATGGAGACGACCCGCGTCCTCGATCTGATCGTCGAGGACGGCGAGTGTGTCGGGGTGCGAGCCAGTGTGTCGGGGCGGGCGGTGGAAATCCTCGCCGACGCGACGGTGCTGGCGACCGGCGGCTGCGGACAGGTGTATCGGTACACCACGAACCCGCAGGTTGCAACCGGTGACGGATTCGCGATCGCGCTGCGCGCCGGGGTGCGGCTCGCCGACATGGAGTTCGTTCAGTTTCATCCCACCGCGCTGGCGACGCCGGAGAATCCGCTCGCCCTCATCTCCGAGGCGGTACGAGGGGAGGGGGCGATCCTCCTCAACTCCGCGGGCGTCCGATTCATGCCGGAGCGTCACCGATTGGCCGAGTTGGCGCCCCGCGATGTCGTCGCGCGGGAGATTTTTCGAGAGCAGGAGTCAGGCGGCCCGGTGTATCTCGATGCCCATCGGCTGGGGGCCACGTTCGAGCACCGGTTCCCGGGGATCTTCGCGCTGTGTCGGGCGCGAGGCATCGACCCGCGGTCGGACCTCATCCCAGTGACGCCCGCTGCGCACTACATCATGGGTGGCGTGGTGACTGACCTCGCCGGACGATCGAGCCTCGCGCGCCTGTACGCCTGCGGCGAGGTCTCGCGTACGGGCGTGCATGGCGCGAACCGGCTGGCCTCCAATTCGTTGCTGGAGGGTTTGGTCTTTGCCGAGCGGGTGGCCCGTGATCTGGTATCCGCCTCGCCCCTGCGGGCCGCGCTACCAGCTCCGGAGGCGTGGCGAGTGCCGTTGCTGGTGGATCGCGGAGCGGCGCAGGTGGCCGCGGATGCGATTCGACGCGTGATGTGGGAGGACGCGGGCATCGTGCGGACCGCCGCGGGATTGCGGGGATGTATCGAACAGCTCGATGACATCGCGCATCGCCTGCCCAATGGCGCGACCGAGGAGACGAACATGGTGGACACGTCGCTGCTGATCGCCGAGGCGGCGCTGCTGCGCAAGGAATCACGCGGCGGCCATCATCGCGCGGACTTCCCCAAGGCGAAGCGGAAGTGGCAGCGCCGGCATATCGAATGGTGACCGGCTGATGGCCCCGTCAGAGCTGCACACGCGGATCCGGGAGCTGGTGCGGGAGCGCAACGCCGTGATTCTCGCGCACAACTACGAGCGGCCGGAGGTGCAGGACGTGGCCGACTTCGTGGGCGATTCGCTGGGGCTGTCGCGGGAAGCCGCGAGCACGCCGGCCGACGTGATCGTGTTCTGCGGCGTGCATTTCATGGCGGAGACGGCGGCGATCCTCTCGCCCCAGAAACGCGTGCTGCTGCCTGACTTGGCGGCCGGATGCTCGCTGGCGGCGACGATCGATGCGGACCAGCTCCGCGCGTGGAAGGCCGAGCATCCGGGCGCGGCCGTGGTGTCCTACGTGAACACGTCCGCCGCGGTCAAAGCGGAGAGCGACTACTGCTGCACGTCGGGCAACGCGGTGGACGTGGTCAATGCGGTGCCGGCGGACCAGGAGGTCCTCTTCTTGCCGGACGTGTTCCTGGGGGCGCACGTGCGGCGTCTGACGGGACGAAAGAACATGCACGTCTGGATGGGGGAGTGCCACGTGCACGCCGGGATCGACACCGAGGATCTCGATCGCCAGCGAGCGGCGCATCCGGGGGCGGAACTCCTCATCCATCCTGAATGCGGATGCGCTACGAGCATGGTCGATGCGGTGTCGGCGGGCGCGATCGATCCCACGGACGTACAGATCCTGTCCACCGAGGGGATGATCCGGCGTCCCGCCACGTCGCCGGCGGATGCGTTCATCGTGGCCACCGAGGTCGGAATCCTGCATCGCTTGCGCCGGGAGAACCCGACGAAGACGTTCTATGCAGCAAACGAGCGGGCCGTCTGCGCCTACATGAAGGTGACGACACTGCCGAAGGTGGCGATGGCGCTCGAGCTGTTGCAGCACGAGATCACCGTGGCGCCGGACGTGGCGGCGCGTGCGCGTCGAGCGATCGAACGAATGGTCGCCATCGGCGCGGCGCCCGCGCGGCACCCCCACCACGGGCTGTCACCCACCGGCGTCGCCGCCGATCCCGGCGAGTGATCGTCGCCTAGCCGAGAGACCCATGATAGAGCCTGTTCCCGATCAACCGTCTGACCCGGGATCCGAACCGCCCGAGCCGCGTGAGCCACCGATCGTACCGCCGGACGACACGGGTGAGGGGGCGCCGAGCGACCGTCACAACGGGCATCCCCGACCCGGCGGAATGGGATACGGGATGCAGCCGTGGCACCGACCGAGCCCCCTGTCGATCCCGGCGATGGACCGTCCGGGTAGCGCAGTCCGCTTTCCGCTATCCCCGGACGAGCTGTCGGCGCTCGTTCGGATGGCATTGGAGGAGGATGGGGCGTTCAACGACATCACGACGATCGCGACCGTGGTCACCGCGCGGCGTGCGCGTGGCGCCATCGTCGCGCGCCGGGCAGGCACGGTCTGCGGCGTGATGCTGGCGCTGGAGTCGTTCCAGCAGCTGGATGCGAAGGCGATCACGCGGACGATCGAGAGCGATGGCGAGGCCGTCGAAGCGGGGGCGCCGGTCATCTTCATCCGCGGCCACGCTCGTGGGATGCTCTCGGCCGAACGGGTAGCGCTGAATTTCATGCAGCACCTCTCGGGGATCGCGACGCTCACGGCGCAGTTCGTGGCCGCGGTCCGAGGTACCGGCGCGAAGATCCTCGATACCCGGAAAACGCTTCCGGGGTGGCGTGCCCTCGAGAAGTACGCGGTCCGGTGCGGCGGCGGTCAGAACCACCGGATGGACTTGGCCAGCGCCGTGTTGATCAAGGACAACCATCTGGCGGCGGTGGACGGCGATGTGGGCCGTGCGATCACGCGGGCGCGTACCGTGGCGCCGGCCCACGCGCGGATCGAGATCGAGTGCGACGCCATCGAGCAAGTGGAGGCGGCCATCGCCCATCATGCCGACATCGTGCTGCTCGACAACATGACCCCCGCACAGATGGCCGAGTGCGTGACGCTCGTCAACAAACGGGCGATCGTCGAAGCGTCGGGACGCGTCCGGCTCGAAAACGTCCGGCAGATCGCGGAGACAGGGGTGGATTGGATCTCGGCCGGTTCGCTGACGCATTCGCCGCCCGCGCTGGATCTAGCGTTGGATTTTGAGTAGCGGTTCGGTGGGAGCGGTGATGCCGGAACGAGATTCGCGCGCGATTGGTCAGGCCACCGAGGCGGCTCGCCCGACGGTCGAATCGGCGGATGCCATCGCGACCTGTGACGTGTGTGGGGTGGCGGCAGTGGTGGAGCGGAAATGCAAGGTGATCTGCTTGAACTGCCATACCATTCTCAAGACCTGCGCGGATCTCTAAGGCCGACCGGGGGCTTCTTCCAACACCGGATCGTCCACGAAGTAGCCGGCGGCGGTGCGGACCGCGGCGGCGATTGTGCGCCGCGTGTCATCGACCGGATCTTCGCGGCCCGCCAGCGCTTGGCGCTGCGCGCGGAAACGGCGGCCGGCGGTGACGCAAAAGAGATCGCACAACGCACGCTCTCGTTCGCTGCCGCCGACTCCGCGGTCATCGATGAGTCGCTGAGTGCGCCCGATGACTGCCGCCGTGGCGTAGAGCTCGATCGCCATGTTGGTGGCTTTCGACCCGAGGCCGCAGTGGACGCCGACCAGAACGGCGAGCGATGCATCGGTCGCCGAGATCGCGCTGAACACGCGCGCGTAGGCGGTGGACGACAGTCCCAATCCGCCATACTCGCGGGGGATGGTGAGGGCGAGGAGGCCGGCATCGGCGAACGCGCGGATCACCGGCTCGGGGATCGTCTCGGCGGCGTCGAAGGCCGCCGAGTCAATCAGGTCACCCTGGATACGCCGGAGGTCACGGATGAGACGGGAGACCACGCGCGCTTCGTCGGGGTCGCGAACATCGAGCGGCTCAGGATAGGGGAACAGGACATCGCCATAGATCGCGCCGGCGAATAAGCCGCGGACGAACGCGGGTTGCGGATCAGACATGCGACGCCGGGCGCGGCCGCTCCGCGGCGTGGTCGAGCTGCGGGGCCAGCAGCGCGGCATCGGTCTGTGGTGCGTCGCAGACATACTGTCGGCAGACATACGCCGTTGGTGCACCGCCGACCTCTGGTCGCCCGTCGAGCAGCGCGATCCCCGTGGACGCGCCCGGGATTCCGCCGGCGAGCACGAGCGACGGCAGGTAGTGCGCGGCCACCACGGCATCGAGCGCGCGGTAGCGTGGATCGCGGGACTCGCCCACGAGCGCCACGGCGACCGCGCCGTTGACGGCCATGTCGGCGGCGCCCAACGCGTGGCCAAATGCCGCGGGGTGTCGCGCCATCGGCTCGGCCAGCACCTCGAGGACCGCGAGCGCCCGTCGGCGCAGGCCCGCGTCGTCGAGCAGCTCCGCCAGGTGGAGAAATAGGTCGACTGTGAGCGACGTGCCTGAGGGCACCGCGTTGTCGGTCACATCTCGGGGCCGTGTGATGAGCGGATCCGCGTCGCGTGCCGTATCGAAAAAGGCCTCGGCTGCCTCGTCCCAAAACCACGTCTCGATGGCACGCGCGATCTCGATCGCCAGGTCGAGCCACGTCCGATCGGCGGACAGCTCGTACGTGGCGAGAAATCCCAGCGCTACCGCGGCGTGGTCCTCGAGGTAGCCGGCGATCTTGGTCACACCGTCGGTATGCGTCCGCATCACGCGTCCACCGGGGCGGACCAGGTTGCGCCGGAGAAACTCCGCGTTGGCCAGCGCCAGCGCCGCATAGTCGTCCCGCCCGAACGCACGTGCGGCCGCCGCGACCGCGCGCAGCATGAGGCCGTTCCACGCGGCGAGCATCTTCTCATCGCGCCCCGGCCGGATCCGCCGGTCACGGATCCCCGCGAGGGTGTCCCGCGCCCGGGCGCGGGCCGCGATGAGCGCGGCCTCGGTGGGGCCGGCACGTCCGGCGGGGAGCGCCCCGCCGTCGGCCACGTGCAGGATGTTGGCGCCCTCGAAATTTCCGGCCGGCGTGACGCCGTAGCGAGTCTTGAAATCCGCCGACTCCGGGCCGAGCGCCGCGTCGATCTCGCGCTCACTCCACACGTAGAATTTTCCTTCGACCCCTTCACTGTCCGCGTCGAGGCTGGCGTAGAATCCGCCGTCGGGCGACGTCATCTCGCGGGCGACCCAGCCGATCGTCTCTTCGGTGACGCGCCGGACCTCGGGGTCCTTGGCGGCTTGCCAGAGATGCACCCCGAGCCGTGCGAGGAGCGCGTTGTCGTACAACATCTTCTCGAAATGCGGTACGAGCCAGATCGCGTCGACCGCATAGCGGTGAAACCCGCCGCCGACCTGGTCGTAGATGCCGCCGCGCGCCATGTTGCGAAAGCTCGTCTCGACGATCGCCAGCGCGTGGCTCGCATCCATCCGCTTGGCGTACCGCAGTAGGAAATCGAGGCTCATGGCCTGCGGGAACTTGGGCGCCCCTTCGAAGCCACCGTGCGCGGGATCGAAGCGTTCCGCCAAGCCATGGAACGCCCGGTCCAGGGTTGTCGCGTCGAGCGCACCCGAGGGCCCCATCCGCGCGGTCGCGGCGGCGTAGATGTCGCGCATGGCGGTCGCGGTCTGGGTCACGCGGTCGCGCTTCGTGTGGTACGCGTCCGCGACGGAGCGCAGGATGCGCGCGAACGACGGCAGCCCGTGGCCGTCCACCGGCGGGAAGTACGTGCCGGCGTAGAAGGGTTCCCCAGCCGGCGTAAGAAAAATCGTCATTGGCCAGCCACCGTGACCGATCATCGACTGCAGCGCCTGCATGTACACGCTGTCGACGTCGGGCCGCTCTTCGCGGTCCACTTTGATGTTCACGAAATGCTCGTTCATCAACCGCGCCGTCTCCGGGTCCTCGAACGACTCGTGCGCCATGACGTGGCACCAGTGGCACGCGGCGTACCCGACACTCAGGAGGATCGGCCGGTCTTCGCGGCGCGCGCGGTCCAGCGCCTCCGGCCCCCACGGGTACCAGTCGACGGGATTCTCGGCATGTTGCCGCAGGTACGGACTCGTTTCGGTGGCCAGGCGGTTCGGCATCGACTCTCAGCAACTCCCGGCCGCGACGCATTGGCGTTGGCCGTCGTGATACATTGTGGACGCCATGTACGCCGGCGACCGCCCTCCGTTGCGCCGCACGCCCCTGGCGTGGGCCGGCGGTCTGACCGCCCTCCTGCTCGCGGGGGCGGCGTGGCCCGTCGCGCCGCTGCGAGACGCGGCGACCGGGACCGCATCCGACGCGCACCTCCGGCTCTCACCGGCGTTTCTCGTGCTTGCCCCGCTCAATAATACGCTGGACGCGCTGTCGCTGCTCTCGGTGCGCGAGCACGCGGCCGTGTTGTTCGTGCTGGTCGTCGTCTACGTGGTATGGCGGGTCTGGCGCCGTCGTCGTCTCCCCGCGCTGCCGGGTGGGTGGCTGCGCGAGGTCCGACTCGTCGTCATCGCGCTCGCGGGTCTCGTGGCGCTCTACGCGACTGGCGCGCTCGTGGAACGCCCGATGGCCGCGCTCGAGCTGCCGCCACAGGACTCCGATCAGGTCACGATCGACTTCCACAGCCATACGAACGCATCGCACGACGGTCGCCCAGGCTTTACACCGGCGCGCAACCGGGCGTGGCACGCGGCCGCCGGGTTCGACGTGGCCTATATCTCGGACCACTTCACATTCGCGGGAGCGGAAGTCGGAACACGCGACAATCCCGCGCGGGCGAGCGCGGGCACCGTGCTGTTCAGCGCCATCGAATGCCTCGAGGGGGGCGAGCATGTCAACGTGCTCGGCGTCACCGCGGCGGACTATGCGCTGTTCCACGGTCGCTACATCGCGGCGGCCGCGGTCGAAGCGTCCATCGCTGCCGGCCGCCCGCGGCCCCTCATCGTCCAGACGATTCCCGGCGACCTCAGCCGACTCCCCAAAGCCGGCATGTCCGCGGTGGTCCCGGTGGCCGCGATCGAGATCTCTGACGCTGCCCCCCGCGGGCTGAGCGACAGCGACCGCGACCGGACGAGGATATTGGAGCTCGCGGACAGCCTCGGGCTGGCGCTCGTTGCCGGGTCTGACAACCATGGGTGGGGGCGCACTGCGGCTGCGTGGAGCGTGATGCACGTCCCGGGATGGCGCACGCTCACGCCGGATGAGCTCGAGCAGCGTGTGGAAGACGGGATCCGAACGGGGGGACGCAACGCAGGCCGCGTGATCGAGCGCACGCGGCCCGAATGGCCGACGCGGGCGACGGCCGGACGTCCGGGTGGATGGGTGTCGAGCGTGGCCGGCGCACCAGGCTTTCTGGGCCAATTCGTCTGGCAGCTGACGGCCACTCGGTCGTGGCCGGAGCGCGCCGCCTGGCTCACCTGGATCTGGTGTGTCGCGCTACTGGTGGCGTGGCGCGTGCGGCCGAATCCCGCACGCCCAGCGCAGTGAATCGTACGCCGCCGCCCGCGATGCGCCGTACCCGGACTCGCACCATAGGTCGTACCCGATGAGATCCGCCATCGCGGTACTCGCGGCGGCGGTGGCCGTCCGGCTGGTGATCGCCGCGATCGTGCCGCTCGTGCCCGACGAGGCGTACTACTGGGAGTGGTCGCGCCATCTGGCAGCCGGGTACTTCGATCATCCGCCAGCCATCGCGTGGCTGGTGCGCGTCGGCACGGTCATCGCTGGACCGACGCCACTCGGTGTTCGGTTGGGGCCGATCGTGGCGGGCTTCGCGGGTGGCTGCGCCGCAATCTCGCTGGCGCACCGATTGGGCGGGGCACGTGGAGCGTGGCGCATGGCCGTGTTGCTCGCGGTGGTACCGCTCGCAGGCGTCGGACTCGTCCTCGCCACCCCCGACGCGCCGCTCCTGGCAAGTGCCGCGCTGCTGCTGTGGGCGGTGGACCATGCGCTCACGGAAACTTCGTCCGCCGGGACCGCTGGACGCAGCACGAGCGAGGCGCGAGCGGCTCCTACCGCCTCGGCGACTATTCCATATGCGTCGCCAACGACAGCGGGCCAGCGCGGTGGTGCGGGACTTGGATGGTGGTTGGCGGCCGGTGCGGCGCTCGGACTCGGCATGTGCTCGAAATACACCGTCGTGCTGATCCCGGCTGCCGTCGTAGTTGCGTGCCTCGTGTCGCCGGTATTGCGGGTGGAATTTCGCCGCCCCGGTCCATATCTCGCGTCTGGTGTCGCGGCGATCGTGTTTCTACCTGTCGCGCGGTGGAACGCAGAACACGATTGGGTATCGTTCCGTTTTCAGCTGCACCACGGCCTCGGCGCCGTGAGCGGATCAGCGGTCGGACGCGAGCTCACACTGATCGGCGGGCAAGCGGGGCTCGTCTCGCCGGTGCTGTTCGTGCTGGCCGTGGTGGCGGTGGGGCGTGCGCTGACTGACCGGCATCGGCCGCGCCATTTCGTGCTGGCGGTCGTCGCCGTGTTCGGATGGGTCTTCTTCGCCGCGAGTGCGGTACGGCGTCCCGTCGAGCCCAATTGGCCGGCGCTCGCCGTGCTGCCGGCGTTGGTGTTGCTCGCGACGTGGATCCCGTCGCCGAAGTGGGAGCGGTGGGAACAGTTCGGAGTGGCGATTGGTGGCGCGATGGTGGTGGGCGCTTACGTGGTCGCGCTCGTCCCGATACCATGGCTACCGCTCCGAGCTGATCCCGTTGCGCGGGCCTACGGGTGGAACGAGTTGGCCAGGGCCGTCGTTGCCGACCGAACGCGCGACACCGTGACGTCCGCACCGGTGGCGTTCGGCGGCCATACGTGGCTGGCCGCGGACCGCTATCAGGACGCGGCGGAGCTCGCGTTCAACATGCCGCGGCAACCCTTGGTGTTTTCCCTCAACCTTGCGGGGCGCCCGAATCAGTACGATCTCTGGCCGACCGCGCGCGATTCGCTTCGACCCGGCGACACACTCACCGCCGTGTTCGATGACGTGCCGGACCCGCCGGCGCCTGTCGCGCGGCTCAGGCCACATTTCTCTCGGGTGGAACGGGGGGCTGTGGTCGAGCTGCATCGGGGCAGCCACGTTGTCGCCCGGCGCCGACTCTGGCATTTTTTCGGCCTCACGGTGCCGTTGTAGTCCAATCACCGATTCTGCGACCTTCGCCTCTCACTTCTGACCCCGTCATGACTGCCAGCATCCCCAGCGACCTCGACACCTTCTTCGTTGCCAACCGCGCTCGAATCGAGCAGGAACTGTTCGAATTCCTGCGCATCCCGAGCGTGAGCGCGCGTTCCGAGCACAACGCCGACACCGCGCGGGCCGCACAGTGGCTTGCCGGGGCGTTCGGGACCGCGGGGCTGAAGGCCGAAATCATTCCGACGCCGGGACACCCGGTCGTACTCGGCGAGTGGCGAGGCGCAGGTCCGGATCGGCCAACGGTCCTCGTGTACGGTCACTACGACGTGCAACCGGCGGAGCCGCTCGACCTGTGGACGTCACCGGCGTTCGAGCCGACGGTGCGTGACGGGCGGATTTACGCGCGCGGGTCGGTCGATGACAAGGGACAGCTCTACCTGCACGTCAAAGCCATCGAGGCGCATTTGCGGGTTCGCGGTCGACTCCCGGTGAACATCGTGGTGCTGGCTGAAGGCGAAGAGGAGGTCGGGAGCGACAACCTCGGTGACTTCGTCCGCGCGCACCGCGATCGGTTGCGCTGTGACGCAGTCGTCATCTCGGACTCGTCGATGTTCGCGCCTGGCCAGCCGTCGATTCTCTCGTCGTTGCGAGGGCTCACGTACCTGCAGCTCGACGTGGAGGGGCCGTCGAGCGACCTCCATTCCGGAATCTACGGCGGAGCGGTGGTCAATCCGGCGACCGCACTCGCGCGCATCATCGCCACATTCCATGACGCGAATGGCCGCGTGGCCGTGCCGGGATTTTATGACACCGTCCGCGACTGGGACCCCGCGATTCGCGCCCGGATGCGGGCGTTGCCGTTCGATGACGCGCACTTCCTCGCCGAGGTCGGCGCGCCCGCGTTGAACGGTGAGTCCGGCTACACGACGTTGGAACGCGTGTGGGCGCGTCCGACGTGTGAGATCAACGGACTGCTGAGTGGGTACACCGGGGAGGGTGCCAAGACCGTGCTCCCGTCGCGCGCGATGGCCAAGGTCAGCTGTCGGCTGGTGCCGGATCAGGAGCCGGCTGCGATCGAGCGGCTGATGCAGGCCCACGTGGACCGGGTCACGCCTCCCGGCGTTCGGGCTCGCGTCACCCATTTGCATGGTGGACGGGCCTGGCGGGCCGATCTAACCGGTCCGCTGTACGACGCGGCCGCCCAGGCGTTGGAGGCCGCATTCCATCGGGCGCCGGTGATAGTCGGCGAGGGGGGGTCGATCCCGGTGGTGGACGATTTCGCGAAGGCGCTCGGAGCGCCGATCTTACTGATGGGCTTTGGGTTACCTGGCGAGAATGCCCATGCCCCGGATGAGTGGATGAGCGTCGAAAACTTCGAATTGGGAATGCGGGCCGTCGCCACGCTCTGGGACCTGCTCTAGGGCGATCCTCGGGGGCGCGACCGCGGCCGCCGCCCAGGTTTGCGGCCGTGGCGGCCACGAGTGTGGTGGACGCGTGGCGGACCCCATTACTATACGAGTCGGACCGGCTCGGTCCGCCGATTGCATGGCGACTGGCTTTCCGAGCATAAGTGTTCTGGACTACTCCCCAGTGCTCCCCCCGGAGGTCCGTCGTGTCCACCCTTGCCGCACGCCATCCGGGGCGTATTACCGGTCACGGCACCGATCCCGGGATCGCCGACGAGATCTCCGAGTTGCTGGCGGACGTCAGGGCGCGCACGGAGTTACTCATCGCGCCGCTCAGCGAAGCGGACCTCCACGTACAGCACGACCCTCTGATGAGCCCGATCGTGTGGGACCTCGGGCACATCGCGGGATTTGAGGAGCTTTGGCTGTTACGGCATCTCGAACGGCCCTTCACTGGGCTCGCGGCGCTCGGCGAGATGCCGGGACTGTTCAATCCCTTCGAGCATCCGAGGCGCGAGCGCGGGAAGCTCGTGCTGCCCTCGGCCGCAGAATGTCGGACCGTGCTCGCGGAGGTTCGGGAGCGTGCGCTCGCCCGATTGTCGCGGATCGACTTCGACGCCGATTCTCCCTTGACGCGCGACGGGTTCGTGTACCGCATGGTCGCGCAGCACGAAGCGCAGCACGGTGAGACGATTCTTCAGACCATGCAGCTCAAGGGTGGGGAGCCATACCGTCCCGCGGAGCGCATCGCCCCGCCGACCGGACCGAGACTGCATCACCTCACGGGCGTCATGGTGCGGTTCCCAGGGGGCGCGGCCGAGATCGGCACGAACGACCGCAGCGCCGCATACGACAATGAGCGCCCGATCCAGCGCGTGCACCTTCCGCCGTTCGAGATCGATGAAACCCCGGTGACGAACGCGGCATATCTGGAGTTCATGGAGGACGGCGGATACCGGAACGCGAGTTGGTGGTCGGACGCTGGGCGCGCGTGGCTGGCGTCGTCCGGGGTCGATGCGCCGAAATACTGGCATCGTGTCGGGAGCGAGTGGTGGACCCGCACGATGGACCGGGTCGCGCCGGTGGAGCTCACGCATCCCGTCGTCCACGTGTGCTACTACGAAGCCGAGGCGTTCGCGCGCTGGGCGGGTAAGCGGCTGCCGACGGAATACGAGTGGGAGGCTGCAGCGACGTGGGATCCGCAGACCAGCACCTCGCGTCGCTTTCCCTGGGGCGAGGCGCCGCTGACAGCGGATCTCGCCAACGTAGACCAACTGTCGTTCGGCACGGCGCCGGTCGGCGCATATCCGCGCAACCGCTCACCAATCGGGTGTCTTGGGATGATCGGCGACGTGTGGGAGTGGACAGCCACGGACTTTGGACCCTATCCGGGCTACGAGAGCTTTCCGTACCGCGAGTATTCGGAAGTGTTCTTCGGGCCGGAGCATAAAGTGTTGCGGGGCGGTTCGTGGGCGAGCCGGTCGATCGCCATCCGCAACACCTTCCGCAATTGGGATCTGCCCATCCGCCGCCAGATATTCAGCGGCTTCCGGTGCGCGCGCAATGCATAGTGAGCCGAATGTCGTAACCCGTCGTGGCGATGTCGCGATGCTCGCCGACGTGCGGGCTGGCCTCGTGGACCGTGAGCCGGGCGCGCAGCGCGAGCTGCCGCCGAAATATTTCTACGACCACCACGGCTCGCGACTGTTCGAGGCGATCACGCGGCTGCCGGAGTACTATCTCACGCGCACCGAACGCCTCCTGCTGTCGACTCGGATGCCGAAGTGGATGGCGGTGCTTCGCCCTGGCGCGCTCGTGGAGCTGGGAGCGGGCAACGCGGACAAGACGCGGACGATCCTCGACGCGATGCGGGCCGCGCGGGCGGACGTCGTGTACGTGCCGGTCGACGTCAGCGCCGCCTTTCTGGACGAAACCGCTGAATCCCTTCGGCGGGAGTATCCGGATCTGACGGTCGAGCCGGTCGTCGCCGACTTCGCCACCGGGCTCCGGCTTCCGCGCTCCCTTCCCCGTCCGATCCTCTACGCGTTTCTCGGGAGCACGATCGGTAACCTGGAGGACGCCGAGGCAACGGAGCTCCTCACCCGGCTTCGGCGGGGGATGGCGCCTGCCGACAGGCTACTGCTCGGCGCGGATCTGGTGAAGGACGTGGCCGTCATCGAAGCCGCGTACAACGACGCCAACGGCGTGACGGCGGAATTCAACCGCAACATGCTGCGTGTGCTCAACCACGAGCTGGGTGCCAACTTCGATTCGACCGCGTTCGCGCATCGCGCGTTCTTCAGCGACCGGGCGGGTCGCATCGAGATGCATCTCGTGGCGATCGAAGATCAGACGGTGACGATTCCGGGGGTGGGCCGCCTCACTGTGCCAGCCGGTGACTCCATTCGCACTGAGATCAGCAACAAGTACACGCCTCGCCGGCTCACCCGGATCCTCGCCGCGGCGGGACTCCGCGCCGTGACGTGGGAGACCGACGACGCGGGTGGTTACGCGCTCCTCCTGGCGGCGCCGAGCGTGTAGCGCGATGAGCATCCTACCGGTGGCCCGATTGGTCGAGCAGCTTCAGCGGGACGCGTTCACGCCGCGGCCGGCGTCGCAGCGTGGCCGGCCCCGGATCGGCGCCGAGATCGAGTTCATTCCCGTCGATGCCGATACGCGCCGTCGGTGTCCCATTGTGCCGACGCCCCAAATGGCGACGCCGACGTTGCCCATCCTCCGGCGCGTCGCGGTCAGGGAAGGCTGGCGCGAGGATCCGTCATCGTCGGGTGCGCCGGTGTTTACGACGCCCGACGGCGGCGGTCTCAGTTACGAGCCGGGGGGACAGATCGAATACAGCGCGCCCCCGAGCGCGTCGATCACGACACTGCTCACCGGACTGCGTGAGACGGCGCGTGCACTGCGCGGCGAAGCGTCGGCGTTCGGGATCGAATTGCTGACCGTGGGCGTGGATCCGTTCAACGGGATCGATCGCGTGCCGCTCCAGCTGTGCGGCGATCGCTATGCGGCCATGGACGCGTACCTCGGTGCGCGGGGACCGGCGGGCCCCCGCATGATGCGGCAGACCGCGGCGTTCCAGATGACGATCGACGCGGATGATGACCCCGTGGGGTTGTGGCATGTGCTGAGCGCAGCCGCGCCGTACGTCACGGCCATGTTTGCGAACTCCAGCCGCTATGCCGGGGCGGCCACGGGCGACCGCAGTACGCGAGCGCAGACGTGGCGGGTATTGGACCCGTCGAGGACCGGCCTGCCCGCGGCGGCGGCCGCCGCTCCAGCCGCCGGGTATGCGGCGTTCGCGCTCGTGGCGCCCTCGATCTTGCGGCGAAGTGCGGACGGCCGGTACCGCCCGTTCACGGACCTCCTGGCGGCGGGTGATGCGACGTTCGCCGATTGGGGTCCGCATCTGACGACGCTCTTCCCCGAAGTGCGACCGCGACGGATCGGCGACACCACCACGTTCGAACTGCGGTCGGCGGACATGCTCCCGATCGACTGGTTCGCGGCGCCGCTGGTACTCGTCGCCGGCCTCGCGTTCGATCCTCCCACCCGACGCGACGCCGCCGACCTCCTCGGCCCGGCCGACCCCGGGTTGCTGGATCGGGCCGGCCATGCGGGGATGCGCGATCCTGCAATCGCCCGCGTCGCACAGGACCTCTACGCGATTGCGTTGCATGGCGCGGCGCGCCTGGGCGACGACGTGGTCGGCGGTGCGGCGCTCGATGTCGCGCGGGACTACGCGGCCCGATATGTCGAGCGCGGGCGCTCGCCCGCCGATGACGTGGAGATCTCCGAGACGGTGACCACAGGCACCACGGCGCGGTACGCTGGCGGACCGCACGCCGCCACCTTCGGCTGAGCAGGTCGCGGCGCTTCACGCGCGCGACATCTCGAAACGGTACGGATCGGTCGTCGCGCTCGACCGGGTCACGCTAGCGGCGTACGCGGGTGAGTGCCTCGCGCTGATCGGAGAAAGCGGATCGGGCAAGACCACGCTGCTGCGTTCGTTCAATTGCATGGTCACTCCGGATTCCGGTACCATCTCCGTCGATGGAGCGCGAACGTCGGATCTCGATCCGGTGGCCCTGCGCCGCCGGATCGGCTACGTGCCGCAGGACGGCGGCCTCCTCCCACACTGGCGAGTCCGACGCAATGCGGCGCTCGTGCCCTGGCTCCTGGGCGCCGCCGACGCTGACGCGCAGGCCGACGCGGCGCTCCAGCTTGTCGGACTCGATCCCAGGGTCTTTGGCGATCGGTGGCCGCGTCAACTCTCGGGCGGTCAGCGCCAACGCGTGGCCATTGCCCGCGCGCTCGCGGCTCGGCCACACGTGCTACTACTCGATGAACCCTTCGGCGCGCTCGACGCAATCACGCGCGCCGATCTGCAGGAGTCGTTTCGGGCACTGCGTCGCAGTCTGCGAATCACCGCGGTGCTCGTCACCCACGACCTCCGCGAAGCAAGCGCACTCGCCGACCGCATCGCGGTACTCCGCCACGGGCGAATCGAGCAGGTCGCGGCGCCCGACGCCCTCCTCGCGGCGCCCGCGACGCCCTATGTGGCCGAGCTGCTCTTGCGGGCCGGACTCCGGTAGATGCGCCGGTCGTTCGCGGGGGTCGTCGCGCTGGTGCTGAGCGCCGTCGGGCTGGGCACGCAACCCACGGCGCGCCCCGTGGTGGTCGCGTCCAAGCCGTTCGGCGAGTCGTACATCCTGGCCGAGATGTTCGCGCAGCTGCTCGAGTCGCACGGCATCGCGGTCGATCGCCGGTTGGGGTTGGGCGCGACGCAGATCGCATACGGGGCGCTGCGCAGCGGGGATATCGATGTCTATCCGGAATACACGGGCACGGGGTTGATCGCCATTCTCGGGCTCGCGCCGGAACCGGATGCGCGGGCGGTGTTTGCACGCGTGGCCGCCGCGTCGGCGAGACGAGACAGCGTCCGCTGGTTGCCACCGCTGGGATTCGAAAACACATACGCGATCGCGGTGCGGCGCGGAACAGCCGACTCGCTTCATCTGGCGACGCTCACTGACTTGGCGCGGGCCGGTCACGGGCTTCGGGGCGGATTTACCGCGGACTTCATTGGCCGGCCCGACGGATTGCCGGGTCTCGTCCGAACGTACGGCGTGCAGTTACGCGACGTCCGCGCGTTGTTGCCGGCCGTGAAATACACCGCGCTGGCGGCGGGCGGCGTGGACGTCATCGACGGGTTCTCTACCGACGGCTTGATCGCACGGTACGATCTCGTCGTCCTGCGCGACGATCGGCACTTCTATCCGCCGTACG
Source organism: Gemmatimonadota bacterium (assembly GCA_003152485.1). GTDB lineage: Bacteria > Gemmatimonadota > Gemmatimonadetes > Gemmatimonadales > Gemmatimonadaceae > Palsa-1248. The sequence continues at coordinate 88,576 of PMAE01000065.1, forward strand.
AAGCGGCGGCGGTCGTTGGCCGTGCGTTGCAGCGGGTCAATCCGGCCGCCGTGGCGGTGCTCACGGAGCTTAGCGATCGCATAGATGAGACGCGGATGCGGGCGCTCAACCGCCGGCTCGAAGTCGACGGTGTGCCGGTGGCGGTCGTCGCGGCCGACGGGCTGCGAGCGCTCGGGCTGACGCCCTCCCGTCCGGGCGACTCGCCGGCCGCGGACAGCGCCACCGCGCTGGGCGAGCGCTCGTCTCGCACCGGAGGCGCCCAGGGCCGCGGATCGCTGGCCGAGTATCTCCGCGCTGAGCGGGGGCCCCTGGCGTCGATGACGGCCCGCCATCTGTTGCTGGTCGCGGTGTCGCTCCTGGCCGCGATCGTGATCGCATTGCCGCTCGGCGTCGGTCTCACGACGGTACCGCGCCAGGCCGAAGGGGTGATTCGTACGGTCGGTGCGATCCAGACGCTACCCGGGATCGCGTTGTTGGCGTTCATGATCCCATTGCTGGGGATCGGTGTCGTGCCGGCGCTCGTGGCGCTCTTTCTCTATTCGTTGTACCCGATCCTCCGGAATACGTACGAGGGCGTCCGCGGTACCGACTCCGGGGCCGTCGACGCGGGCGAGGCGCTCGGCATGACGCCGCGCCAGGTGATGCTCTACGTCCGGCTCCCGCTTGCCACGCCCGTGATCATGGCCGGCATCCGCACCGCGGCCGTCATCGATGTCGGGACCGCAACGTTAGCGGCGTTCATCGGCGCCGGCGGCCTCGGTGATCCGATCGTGACTGGGCTCGCGCTCTCGGACACACGAATGATTCTGTCGGGCGCGATCCCGGCGGCAGCGCTGGCGCTGGCGGTCGATACCGGGCTCGGTGTTGCACAGCGTATGGCGGCGCGGCGGTGGGGTGGGGGACGGTCTTAGAACCGCCAGGTGCGCGTCAACGTCAGTCCGAAGATCCCTGTGAGCGGGGTGCTCTGGGTCGTCGACAGGGTCGGCTGGCCAAGGAGGTAGAGGGGTTGGCCGCTGAGTTGGAGACTGAGGTTTTCTCCTATCCGCTGGATGACGACCGCGCCGGGCGCCACGCTGGCCTGGATGGCGACGAAGGTCTGCGGCGTGAAATACTTACCGAACTCCAGCTGCGTGTTCTGGAAGAACGCGGCGCTGCTTCGGGTCTGCGCGATGTCCGTATAGTTGTTCGCGGTGTTGATCGTGAGCACGTCTGCACCGAGCGCACGCGCCAGGTCGCCCTTCACCTGGTCGGTCACCACACCCACAGCCTCGCCGGCGAGCTGGTTCTGCACGAACGTGCCCGCGGCGCCGACCACGCCGCCGCCTTGCGTGCTCGACAGTGGTGAGCTCTGACCTTGCTGCGTCAGTCCGCTCGTTGGGACGCTGAACGCCAGATAGCTCAAGAGATCGCTCTGGGAGATCGGTGGCTGTGCATCGCTGGCGAGGGTCAATCGCAGCGAGTCGAGCGACCCTCCGATGTTGATCTGGATGGCGATGGCTTCACGGCCGGGCACGGGCACGTCATATTCGCCTTGTGCCTGCAGCGTGGGATTGAGCTCGGGCGTGCCGATGAATACAGCCTCGCCCTTGTTGATGACGAACCGTTTCCCCAACACCGAGTATTCGCCACGGTCCGTCGAGACTGTGCCATCGACGACTATGGCCTCCTGCTTCTGGTCGATGTGCACGGTGATCGGGCGCGGCGAGTACACCTCGACGTTCGCGTCTTTAGTGCGCACCCAACTGCCGCGATGCACCGAGACATCCACGTCCATGCGCGCGCTCGAGAGCAACACGTTCTTCGTGGGGATGAGCTTGCGCACATCCGACTTCGACGTATCCGCGATGTAATAGACGATCGCGTCGCTGACGTCCACGATCCGTTTCCCATTCGATTCCGGGATATAGATCACCGCGTTGCGAATCGTGGTGGACCCCGAGATGTACAGCGCGGTGGCCGGCCCGGCGACGGTCACCGCGGCATCCAGGTCGATGCGCCCGCGCTCACGGGTACTGAGGACGCGCGCATTCCGCGCGGAGGTCGTGACATTGAGCACCGGGACGTCGGGGTCGCTCAGGTCGAGCGATCCCGTGACCTGGAGATGTCCCCCCGTGGACGGCGTCGTCGCGACGAGCGAATCGATCACCACCGAATCGCGGGTCATCCGAATGCGGGCCGTCGCATCACGCAGCAGCGTGCCGGTGGAGACTATGGTTGTCGAGCCCCCATCGAGCGTTAGCGTCCCACGGGGCTCGGGCTTACGGACCGTGCCCCCGACCGAGATCTGTCCGGTGAGCCGGCCGCCGACGTCGCGGACCGCCGGCGTGAATTGCGGGATGATGTCGAGCGGCAGACTGTCGAGATGCACGTCGGCCCGCAGGGGGCGATCCGGCAGCCTCGATCCCGTCACGCCGAGCGCGAGATCAATCGGCACATCCGCCGTGGCCACCGCGAAGGGCGCCGAGGGCGCGCCCTTGGGCGCGAGCTCCGCGCGCAGCTGTAGCAGCGTGGTGTCGTATTGATAGCTGACGTAGATGTTGGGAAGCGGGAATTCGTGGATGGTACCACTCGACACCGACAGCCTCCCGCGAAGCCGCGGGTGGTGTGTGTCGCCCAGGAGATCCGCGTGCAGCGAGAGCAGTCCCCGGATCGGCAGATCTTGCTGCGCGAGTGCGGCGAGGTCGGCGAGCTCGAGGTTCTGCACGACCGCGTGGAGGCCGACATCGGGTCCCGCATGTGTCGGGAGGAAGCCGTCCACCGTGATATGGGCCGCGTGACCGCCCGTCAACTCCACCGAGTGCGCGGTGATGCCATTGCTCCCCCAGCTGACCGAGGCGGGATGCGGCGCCCGCCATATGGTCGTGTCGATCCGAAGGTTGAGCGAGTCGTATTCCACTTCGGCGACGGTTGGTGTGTAGCGAAAGCGGGAATTCGCCGCGAAATCACGGCTCGGCGACTGCCGCACGGCAAGCCGCAAGGTGCCGTCGGGTTTGCGGTATGTCACCTGTGCGTCGAGACCGTCGAGTGCAAATCCGGCGATCGTCGCCGTATCGATGCGCACAGTGGCGGCGGCCGGTGCGGTCAGCGCGGGGGCATCGGTCCACTGATACGTCGCGAACGCCCGGCGCGCCGCGTTGCCCCAGGCGATCACCGAGTCCGCGATGAGGTCACCGGTGAGATCGAACCGCTTGATGTTGCCTGTCACCGTACCGGTCGCCACCGCGTGGCCGGCGAGCGAGTCCCGGCGGAGCGCCCTCGGCGTGTCCACGGCGAGCGCGGGGGGGACGCCCCCCGCGATGGCCCGCTGAATCTCGGTCGTGTCTGCGTCGTGCGCCGAATCTGCGCGGGCGCGCGCCACGGCCTCGGCAACGACTCCGGGACGCGGCGCGACGGCGACGCTGTCGGTTGGTAGAAACCGGCGGAAGGCGGCCAGTGAGTCAGCCGTGACCCGATATGTCAGGGCGCCACTCTGGCCCGCGGTCAATCCGAATGCACCGGCGACGTCGGCGGTCGTGGCGAGGGCGCGGACATGCGCCGAGTCCACGTGCACCTGGCCGTCACCGATTGTCGCGCGTAGGTGCGCCGAGTCTACGTCCACGCTGTCGAACACCGATGCGTGGATGTCCGCCGCGAACTCCGCGCTCATGGTCTCAGCTGTGGTCCCGTGGCCGCGGGCGCTCGCCGTCGCGGTGAGTGCCGTATGGGGTGCGACGAGCGACACGCTGTGCGCGTCGAACAGGTGGGTCGTGGCGGCGAGGTCGTACCCGATGGTCGACGACGCGAGATCGACATGTCCGTCGACCGTCAGCCCGGCTGAATCGGGCGCGCCGACGACGCCAAGACGTGCATGGACGACGAGATCCCGCATCTCACCAGTGATTCGCACGTCGCCCGCAGCGTGGCCCGCCAGCTTGGCGGATGGCATGAACCGCCCCAGCACGGCGAGGTCGATGGGAGTGAGCGTCGCGGTCACGTTCATCCGGTCCGGGCGAAACCGGGTCGCTGCAGCCGTCTCGTGCGCTGACGCGCCGCGTGGCGCCGCGCCGCGAACCCCGGAGCGGTCGGGCCCGGCTATCGGACGTGTCCGGGGGAGATCGGCCGGCGGGGCCGCTGGCTTGGGTGCGAATGTGACATCGCCGTCGGCGACGAGATGCGAGTAGGCGTCGCCCATATGGTGTTCGAGATCCGCGTGCGCGATCATCGAATCGGATGTCGAGCCGTCGATGGTCGCGGTCCCCGTGACCGTGCCGCCAATCGGGAGCGACGGCATCGCGATCTGGCCGAGCGCGACCTGCAGCGGCGCCAAAGTGAGGGCGAGGTGACGGGCCCGGTACCCGCGGCCATCCATCCCGATCTCGCCAACCGCGGTCAGGTGGCTCTGCCCATCTGCCCGGTCGTCGAACGTCAACTCGGCGTCGAGTCTGAGGCCGCTGGCGCCCCCCGCGACCACGGCGTGTCCCGAGGCGACGCCTTGCCGCGGGAGAGCGAGCCCGGGCCGGAGTCGCTCGATGAGGCGGGTGTCGATGCCGGAGAATCGGAGGTCGGTGTCGTGCATCGAGAGCGAGTCGCCGACGGTAATGCCAAGCTGCCCGGTGATGCGCGCGGTGCCGATGCGAGCGACCAGGTCGCGAGCCACGTACTGCTGCGAACGGCCGCGCCATCTCGTGGTGACATCGGCGGTGACGGTGCCATCGAGTGGCAGGCGCGGCTCGATGAAGCGCATGTCACCGACCGTGACGGGCCCGGCGCGCAATCGTAGATCGAGATCCCCGCTGGCAATGGCGTACGACGCGCGCCCATCGATGCGGGACGACGGCAGCACCACCGCGGCCTGAGGCATCCAGAGCGAATCGCCTGTGAAGTACAGCGTGCCGGCCAAGTCGCGCACGATCGCATCTGGCGGCCGAAAGACCGCGAGATCCGCGCTGAGCGATGTCACACGCGCGACTCTCACGGGGTGCGCCGGATCCGCGAGGCGGAGGGCGGCGATGGTCGTCGTCAGCGCGTGGACGGCGATCGTCTTCTCAAATCCGCCAGGGACGGCGGCCACCGCGACGCGAGCGTTAGCGCCAAGCGCCGTCTGGATCGCGCTGTCGCGCGCGAGGCCAGTCAGCCCGCTGTCCGGGTGCCAGGGCGAGCGCACGGTCAGGTCACCGTCGACGACCCGGACACCGGTCATCGCGATCCAACTCCCAAACCCGCGCTGGGTCGTGTCCGACGGCGAGTCTGAGCCGCGAAAGATGCGCGTGTAATTCCATTCGCCGTCCTGCGCCTGGACGAGCACGACCACTGGGTGGTCGAGCAGGACATCGTGGAAGTCGAGTCGTTTGTGCAGGACGTCGGCGAGGTGGTACTCCAATTCCAGTCGCCGGGCACTGACGAAGGGGGCGCCGTCGGCGTCGGTGATGGACACGTCGCTGAGCACCACATGATGCAGGAGGCTCCCGCCGACACCGCCGATGTGCACGTCGCCGTGCACGGGCCCGCGCAGTGCGTGAAGGGCAATGCGGCGCACGCGCTCGTGTCCCCACGGCGTGGTCGTGAGCACGAACACGGCCGCTGCGACGAGCGCGACGAGCGCCGCCACCACGATGATGCCTCCGACCAGGACTCGGCGGACCATGTGTCCGGCGTGCCTCGTCACTTTAAAACGCCTGCCCAATCGATAGGTGGAGGCTCACCCGATTCAATATCGCCTGGAGACCGCCTTCGGTCCGCGCCGGGGCGTAGATCCGTTCGCTCGCCGCGGCGGGGGTGCCCGGCGGCCCGGATACGGCCACGATGTGGCCCGTGGCATCCTCGGTGAGAACCACGAGCCGGTAGGTGGTGAGCGGATTGATGCCGATATCGACGCGGATGGGTCCGACGAGCGACAGGTATCGGAACCCGAATCCGGGCGTGATCGCACTCGTGCCGCTGGTCGCGCTTTGGATGTTGCCTTGTCCGACGACTCCGCCATCGACGAACACCGCGCCGCCGAATTGTTGAAACAGCGGAAAGCGGTACTCGACACTACCTTCAAGCAGCGTGCGCCCGCCGAGAGCCTGCGGGATGAAATTCGCGTCCGAGAGGTAGGATACGCCGTTGACGGGACACTGCTGAATCGGCGTCGTCTGCGGGCATTGATTGTTGGGCCCGCGCAGAATATTGGGGTCGATCGTCAGAACGCGCGGGCCGAGCTGGTTCTCTCCAAAGCCGCGCACGGATTGCGATCCGCCGGCGTAGAAGCGGGCCGTGGGGTGCAGGATATTCGAGGATGTATCGCCGATCGCGGCGCCGGTGCCGCCGAGCGCGCCGACGACGCCGACCCGACCGTTGAAGGCCAGGACGGAGCGGCCGACGGGATGGTAGAACGACGCGGTGACGTACGCGCGGTCGTACCGGAAATCGGAGAGCGTGAACTGCGACGCGTATTGCAACTCGGCGCGAGCGACGTATCCGGTTGTGGGGTTGAGGGGGTCGTTGCTCCGGTCGATCTGCGCCGTCGCGGCAAAGGGGGAGAGCCGCGCGCGGGAGCGCAGTGCATCGCGCGTCGCGGCGTCGCACACGCCATAGTCCACGCAGAAGTAGACATCCGCCGCGTCCACGTGCGTGACGGCGAACTGATAGCCAATCGTGAGTGGGGCGCGATCGGCGAGATCGTGTGTGAACGTCGGAGACACGCCATAGGCGTTGTCGACGAACACGCCAGGTGCGACGCTGCGGTGGGCGAACACGCCCGCAGCCAGCGTATTCTCTGGCGCGAGGAACCAGGGCTGTGTAACCTTGGCGCTGATGTGCCAGGTCGGGGAGAGGTAGGGATTCGGATCGACCCCGGCAGGGATCTCTTTGAAGCCGTTGTTGAATGTCGTGGAGAGTCCGTGCGCGAAGAGGTTGCCCACGCCCGCCTGGATCACGAGTCGGCGGGCGCCCCCCACCCAGTTGTTGTCGGTGAATTGACCCGACAGCTGGACGAAATCGACCGTGGTGAAGCCGACGCCGACTTCCGTTGCCCTGGGCGGGGCTTCATCCACGTTGACGGTGACCGTCTTGGCGCTGTCGGGTCGTCCGGGCATCGAATCCACGGTGACCGCGGCTCGGCGAAAGAGGCCCGTTTGATAGAGGGCTCGCTGACTGCGCTGGACGTCATTTCGTATGAAGAGGGATCGCGGTCGCAGGACTAGCGCGTGACGAATCGTCTGCGAACTAACCGTCGTGTTACCGGCGACGATGATCGTGTCGATGGTAGCGCGCGCATGCGGGTCCACGGCGATCCGGACCGCGGCGGTCCCCGCCTGGACCGTCCCGGCTGCGGCGGCGGCGCGCGTGGCGGAGTCGGACCGAGGCTGCCCGGTCAGCGCGACCACCGTGTCGATCGTGGCATCGGCGTAGCCGCGGGCCCACATCCAATTGCGCATCAGCAACGCCGTCGTGTCGAGCGCGTTGAGATCGAGCGGCTGGTTGGTGCGCAGCAGGACGAGCCGCCGGCGATCCTTTCGAGTGAAAAGCGTATCCGGGGACAGCGTGATCGTGGTGATTCGAGTGGGCGGACCCTCGTGGATCGTGAACGTCACCCGCGCGATCGTGCCCCCCGGCGGCGTCACCGTCGTGTCGACGGACGTCAGGCGGTAGCCGAGTTTCCAGTACAGGATCCGAATCCGGAGGACATCGCGTCGGAGCTCGTCGCGGTCGAGGTAGTGCCGTTCATAGAAATACGGCGACTTGGAGACGAGGCAGAAGGGGATGTAAAAGATGCCGCGGCAATGGGATTCTGTCGTCGAGATGCTGGTCTCGAGATCCCCGACCGAGATCGCGTGTGTCCCGCGGATGGTGACGTCTTTGATCTCGGGCCGAGCGCGCCGTCCGATGAGTGCGTCGCGGGCCAGCGCAGCCTTGCGCCGCCTCGGCGCGCTATCCGCTGATGCGTCGTGTGCCGAGTCCTGGGCGGCGGCCCAGGCGGGACGCGCGATGTTGGCCGCGAGCGCCGAGAGAATGACCGAGAGGGCCCACGCCTGGGCGGCGGGCCGAGTCAACACGCGACGCCCAATTCGATTGGCACGACGACGGGCACAATGCATGGCTCCGCCGAGGAGAGCAAGGTGCGGGCCGGAACGGCCCCTCTACAACCCCGTCAGCAGCGCGTCGTTGTTGGTCGTCGCGGCGATGCGTTTGATGAGCCATTCCATCGCCGACTGGGGGGGCATCTGCTGGAGACCGCGGCGGAGCGTGTAGACGCCGTCCAACTGGTCCGGTCGGAAGAGCTTGTCCTCGCGACGCGTGCCGCTGGTGGCGATATCGATCGCCGGAAAAATGCGTTTCTCGGCGAGACTACGATCGAGCTTGATCTCGCAGTTGCCGGTGCCCTTGAACTCCTCGAAGATCACGTCATCCATGCGCGAGCCCGTCTCGACGAGCGCGGTGGCGATGATAGTGATCGAGCCCCCACCGACGTTCGGGGCAACGGACCGTGCCGATCCGAAGAACGCCTTCGGTTTGGCCATGGCTGTGGCGTCGAGTCCGCCCGACAGGGTGCGGCCCGTGCCGCGCTCGACGGTGTTGTGGGCGCGCGCGAGTCGGGTGATCGAATCGAGCACGATCACGACGTCGCGTCCCATCTCGACGAGTCGGCGGGCACGTTCGAGCACCATCTCCGCGACATCGGTGTGGCGTTCCGCAGGCTGGTCAAAGCTCGAGGCGACGACCTCGCCATAGCCCCAGGTGATCATCTCGCTGACTTCTTCGGGCCGCTCGTCAACGAGCAGCACGAGGAGCACAGCATTGGGGTGGTTGACGGCGACGCCCTCGGTGATGGCCTGCAGGAGCATCGTTTTCCCAGCGCGAGCGGGGGCGACGATGAGCGCGCGCTGGCCGTAGCCGATCGGTGCGATCAGATCGATGGCCCGCCGGGTGAGCTCGGGTCCCGTTTTCGCTGGCCGGCCGGTCTCGAGGGTGAGCTTGCGTTCGGGATACGACGCGATCAGTGAACTGAAATCGGGGCGTCGTGCGGCGAGCGCCGGGTCGCCGCCGTTGATCTGCGAGACTTCGACGACCGTCACGCGGCCGCGTTGATCCCGGCCGACGGTGGCATTGATGGCATCGCCGCGGCGGAGCGCGTATTGACGAGCGACGTGGGTCGGCACGTAGGCGTCACCGGCTTCGGCCAGATAGCTCGCCGACGCGAGGCGCACGTATCCGCCATCTCGTGCCGAGTCGAACCACCCGGTGGTTTCTCCGTCGGCCACCACTGGGATTGGGGGGCCGTGGTGCGTCGGCGTCGGCTGCGGCTCCCGCGTCGGGCCACCGCGGCCCCGGTGGCGCCGACTGTTGCGGCCATGGGTTCCGTGTTGGCGACGACCGTTGCTGTTGCTGTTGCTGTTGCTATTGTGGCCGCCCTGCGGTCCCGGCCCGTTTTGCCCGCCGTGGTTCTGGCCGCCGGACTGATTGCTGTGGCGTGGAGCAGGCATGCTGTCTGAGGGGCCACCGCCCTGTCCACCGCCGCCGGACTGCGCGGGCGCCCCCTCGTCGGGTGCTCGGTCGGGTGCT